>CAZTSC010000014.1:0-53724 GCA_964616655.1 uncultured Faecalibacterium sp. | reverse complement strand
ATGCCGCCGCAGGCGGCATAAACGCCCGCCCCCATACGCACAGACTCCCCACTGTAAGGATAAACTGACGCAATGTGTCAGTTTATCAGCTCCCGGCGGGCCGCCGGAGGAGGTCCGCATATTTAAAATAGACCGATTTTTCAACTTTCCACAATGATTGACAATTTTTTGTCAATTTTGACAAGTTCACCTCATTATACCGAATGATTTTCTCTTTTATGACTATGGATTGTCAATTAAAACTGTGATAAAATAATCATGGTTTATTTTTTTGGGGGGTGTAATTGTGAATTTAATGCACTTGAAATATGCTGTCGAAGTAGCCGAAACCGGCTCTATAAACAAGGCAGCCGAAAAGCTCTATATTGGTCAGCCAAATCTCAGCCGAGCTATAAAAGAGCTTGAGTCTTCTCTCGGTGTTGCCGTTTTTGAGCGTTGTCCTAAAGGCATGATACCAACAGCGGAGGGCGAAACATTTTTAAAATATGCAAAAACAATATTGAAACAAGTCGATGAAGTCGAAGGAATGTTCAAAAATGGGAGTATTCAGAAAAAGCGTTTCTCTCTTTCAGCACCCAGAGCAAGTTATGTTGCTGATGCACTTGCTAGATTTTCAAAATCGCTGACCGGTGAATGTGAGATAGAAGTCCTTTACAAAGAAACAAATTCAGCTCGTACGATTAAAAATGTTCAACAGGAAGACTATAAGCTCGGAATTATAAGGTACGCTGAAGATTATGACACACATTATAAGAGCGTGATGGACGATAAAGACCTTGAATACGAGGTAATCACAACATTCAGCTATGTTCTTCTTATGAGTAAAAATTCTAAGCTTGCTAAAAAGCAAGATATTTCTTTTAGCGATCTCCATGATTATATTGAAATCGCTCATGCTGATCCGTTTGTGCCGTCTCTTACTGCGGCTAAAGTCAAAAAAGACGAACTACCAGATGACATCAAAAAACGCATCTTTGTTTTTGAAAGAGCCAGTCAATTTGAACTTTTGACACAAAATCCCGATACGTTCATGTGGGTTTCGCCTATTCCCGAAACACTTTTAAACAGATATGGTCTTGTTCAGAAAAAGTGCAGTGAAAACACAAAAATATATAAAGACGTTCTTATCCGAAAGAAAGGCTATAAGCTGACAGAACTTGATTCGCTTTTCATTACGGAGCTTTGCAAGTCAAAAAGAGAAAACTTTTGACTTAAATTAAACCTAAAGTTATGTAAAACATTAACAAAACAATATTATGACAGTAAACAGCCGTGTACAGAATATCTGCACACGGCTGTTTACTGTATGGTTGTCTATTTTACGGGGATATTAAAGTAGTAAGCTTATTTATTGCTGAGCATATCGTCTATGCTTTTAGCTGCTGCTTTTCCGGCTCCCATTGCGGATATAACCGTTGCTGAACCTGTGACAGCATCGCCTCCTGCATAAACCGCATCTCTTGATGATTTTCCGTCATCATCTGTGATAATTCCGCCTCGTCTATTGGTGTCAAGTCCTTCGGTTGTTGACCTTATAAGCGGATTGGGAGATGTGCCAATAGCCATTATAACGCAATCAACAGAAAGTTCTTCTTCACTGCCTTCTATTGCGACAGGACTTCTTCTTCCGCTTTCGTCAGGCTCACCAAGTTCCATTCTCTGACAAACTATGCCGCTAACAAATCCGTTTTCGTCACCCTTTATCTCAATTGGTGATGTCAGATATCTGAACTCTATGCCTTCTTCTTTTGCGTGTTCAGCTTCCTCTTTTCTTGCAGGAAGCTCATCGGCACTTCTTCTGTATATAACAGTGACTTCACCGCCAAGTCGTCTTGCGCAGCGAGCAGCGTCCATTGCAACGTTTCCGCCGCCAACAACTGCAACTCTCTTGCCACGGACAACCGGAGTGTCATCGTTTTCTTCGTATGCTTTCATGAGATTGATTCTTGTCAGGAACTCATTTGCGGAGTAAACTCCGTTGAGATTTTCGCCCTCAATTCCCATAAATCTCGGAAGTCCTGCACCCGAACCAATATATACCGCATCGTATCCGTCATCAAAAAGCTCATCTATAGTCAAAGTCTTTCCAATAACAGTATTAGTCATGAATTTGACACCGGCTCTTTCAAGCTGTTCAACTTCATCTTTGACTATCTTCTTCGGAAGTCTGAATTCAGGTATTCCGTAGGTCAGAACACCACCCTCGGTATGCAGAGCTTCAAACACGGTAACATCATATCCGTTTTTGATAAGCTCTCCTGCGCAGGTAAGTCCTGACGGGCCGGAACCGATTACGGCTACCTTTTTTCCATTTTTCTCATTAACGGAAATAGAAACATCTTTATTTAACTCATTGTGTCTATCAGCCACAAAACGTTCAAGTCTGCCTATACAAACTGAGTCACCCTTAATGCCTCTGACACACATTTTTTCACACTGATTTTCCTGCGGACAGACTCTGCCGCAAACCGCCGGCAGACATGAGCTTTCACTTATGACCGCATATGCGCCTTCAAAATCTCTTTCTTTAATTTTTGATATAAATGCCGGAATATCTATTTTTACCGGACAGCCTTTCATGCAAGGCTTATTCTTACAATTAAGACATCTGTTTGCCTCGTTGACAGCATCTTCTTCACTGTAGCCGAGAGCAACCTCGTCAAAATTGTGTATTCTTTCCTCCGGCTCTTGAACCGGCATAGGATAAGCGTTTAATACGTTCTTAACTTCCTCTTCTTTTTTGAAAAGATTGCAAGCTTCATCGTAAGCCTGTCTTTCAAAATTACGGTAAAGACGACTTCTTGAAATCGCCTCATCAAAATCAACTTCATAGCCGTTGAAATCAGGGCCGTCAACACAGGCAAATTTTGTGACAGATTCACCATTACGGTGCAAAGTCAATCTGCAACCACCACACATTCCCGTGCCGTCAATCATAATTGGGTTCATTGAAACTACGCATGGTATTCCGGTCGGTCTGACCGTTTCAACAACACTTTTCATCATAACAAGCGGGCCTATAGTTATAACTTTATCGAATGACTCATTTTCGAGTACCTGAGACAATTTCTGTGACACATTGCCCTTTTCACCGTATGAACCATCATCTGTCATGATATAAAGCTTGTCCGAAGCCGATTTAAATTCATCTTCAAGTATGACCAAGTCTTTGCTGCGGAATCCAACAACAGATACCACTTCGCAGCCTTTATCATGCAATGCTTTTGCAATCGGCAGGGCGATGGCACAACCAACGCCCCCACCGATGATACAAGTCTTTTTAAGACCGTCAATGTCTGTGGCGGTACCCAAAGGCCCTACAAAATCATGGATACATTCGCCCTCGCTAAGTTCACCTAAACGAAGTGTTGTCGCTCCGACTATCTGGAAAATTATCTTCACCGTGCCATTAACGGGATCACTTCCTGCGATAGTGAGTGGTATTCTTTCACCGTCCTCAGCCACTCGCAAAATTATAAACTGACCGGGCTGGGCTTTTTTAGCTACCAAAGGTGCATATACATCCATTTCGGTAACATTCGGATTGAGAATTTTCTTTTTGATGATCTTATACATTTTAGGTCTCCTTATTTGCTTAGGGTTAAATTAGAAATCTACCTCTGTGTCGTAATAGCAGCACTTGAGGAGTTTTTCCATTTCTTCCTGGCTGGGCTGTCTCGGGTTAGAACCTGTGCAAGCATCGCCAATAGCGTTCTTAGCTATTTCGGGAAGTCTTTCAAGGAATACATTTTCGGGAACGAAACCGTTCTCTGTCGGATAGCTGTCTGCACCATAGTTCTTAATGCAGTGCGGAATATTGAGGTCATCGTTCATCTTTCTGAGGTACTCGATAAGAAGTGCTACCTTCTCGTCATCGTTGTTGCCGCCGAGTCCCATGAAGTCTGCGATCTCACCGTAACGCTTCTTAGCTGTCTCGTCCTTAGCGTTGAAAGCGATTACCTTCGGAAGGTACATTGCGTTTGCAGCACCGTGGATAATGTGTGAACCGTAATCAGCAAAAGCTGCACCGGTCTTGTGAGCCATTGAGTGAACAATACCGAGAAGTGCATTTGAGAATGCCATACCTGCAAGGCACTGAGCGTTATGCATACTTGTTCTCTTAGCTTCATCGCCGTTATATGAACCAACAAGATCATTCTTGATCATCTTGATAGCATGGAGAGCAAGAGGATCTGTGTAGTCACAGTTAGCTGTTGAAACATAAGCCTCAACTGCGTGTGTCATAGCATCCATACCGGTGTGAGCAACAAGCTTTTTGGGCATTGTCTGAGCAAGTGCGGGATCAACGATAGCGACATCGGGTGTGATCTCAAAATCAGCTATCGGATACTTGATACCTTTTGAATAATCTGTTATAATAGAGAATGCTGTTACTTCGGTAGCTGTTCCCGATGTTGATGAGATGGCACAGAAACGAGCCTTTCTGCGGAGAGTCGGGATACCGAATACCTTGCACATATCTTCAAATGTTACTTCCGGATATTCATACTTGATCCACATAGCCTTTGCAGCATCTATCGGTGAACCACCGCCGATTGCTACGATCCAGTCGGGTTCAAATTTGAGCATAGCATCTGCGCCCTTCATAACAGTTTCAACTGACGGATCGGGTTCAATGCCCTCAAAAATTTCAACTTCCATGCCTGCTTCTTTAAGATAGGAAACAGCCTTATCGAGGAAGCCAAACTTCTTCATGCTGCTGCCGCCAATGCAGACCATTGCTTTCTTACCCTCAAAGGTTTTGAGAGCTTCTAATGCACCTTCACCGTGGTAAAGGTCTCTGGGTAAAGTAAATCTTGCCATTTTGATATTCTCCTTTTTGAATATTTTACGGATAATTCTAAAATTTTAACAACACATACATATCCGTTCGCTTTGAATTATAACACAAACATTAGTTTAAATCAATTATTTTTATTGCATAGCTATGCTGCCGACAATGCATAATAACAGCCACGGCCGACATTAGATATATCAATTTTTATATATAGGTTATGCATATTTTGACTATATCTGTTTCAAATTTATTTTTTAAGCCTTTAAGTCCGCTTAATGCGGGTGTACAACATAAAGACAGGAGGATCGAAAACCATGTTTTTGGATAAGATCATCGCACTAAGAAACGACAGAACTATATATAGAAACGGCGGTTATTGCCTCAAAGTTTTTGAGAAAAACATTTCAAAAGCTAAAGTTTTCACTGAGGCATTTAATCAGACGCAGGCTCAGTGTGCCGGAGTGAACGTTCCGTCAATAACGCAAATCGCACAGGTAGACGGAAAATGGGCGATAATTTATGATTTCATCGAAGGAAAAAGCCTCGCTGAAAAAATGAATTTAGCCAAAGAAGAAACCGAACCATGCCTTGAAAAATTGGTTGAACTTCAAGTCAAACTGCATGAACCGAAAAAGACCGACCTTCCCGACCTTAAGGACAAGCTGAAAAAAGACATAGAAAAAGCCGAACTGAGGCAAGAATTAAAAGACGAGCTTTTAAAAATGCTTAGAAATCTTCCTGACGGTGAAGGCATTTTTCACGGCTGTTTTTCGCCGGATAACATAATTCTCGGTGATGATGGCACGGACTATATAATTGACTGGACACACGCCGCACAAGGTAGTATCTATGCCGATGCCGCAGGGACATATTTGACTTTAATGTTGGAAGAAGAAAATGAAGCGGCAACCGAATATCTTAAAATATTCAGTGTAAAAACTCAATCGGACATCAAACTTGTCAGAAAGTGGCTGCCGGTTATATCGGCATCAAAACTTTCTTATACAAACGAACGAGAACGAAAACTTCTCACTCCATGGCTTGAGACTATATATTTTGAATAAAACAAAGGTGATGTACACAAAGCAAGTACATCACCTGAATTTTATTATGTTAAAATCTGTCTCATGAAAACTCGTTGAATATCTTGTCAAAAAAGCCACTTGAAGTTTTTCCGCTTGGTCTGTTATATCTTCCGAGGTCAAAAAGCGAATCAGCATTAAATCTGACTATTTTATTGATTTTTTCTTCACAGGTAAAACTGCATTTAAACCCAAGTCTTTTGCAAACCTCAGTTGTTTCTTTTGTGTAACTTCCGAACGGATAAGCCATAGCAGTTGCAGTGCATCCTGCCTTTTTCATCAAAAGCAATTGCATTTTCCCAACATCTGCGTATAGAGCGTTATAGTAATCCTCGCTGCTCTCGCCTTTCATTTTAGATATTCCTTTTCGCTTGCCGCTTTCGGTATAATGCATATCGTAGGAATGATTTTGAATTTCTATTTCCGGTGTGCCGGCAAGAGTCTTAACTTCGTCCCATGTCAAATAAGAATATCTGTCATTATGGTCATCAATCTGAGTGTAAAGGTCTGTCAGTGAGCCTATCACCGACACCACAGCACACATCTCATATTTTTTAAGCAGAGGATAAAGCATGGTGTAGCCGGTTTCATAACCGTCATCAAAAGTCAGCATTATCGACTTTTCGGGAAGTTTACTTTCACCCGAAACATAGTCTATAAGGTCGCCGACATTCACGGTGGTGAATCCATTTTCTTTTATATATTTCAAATCGTTCTCAAGCTGACTCAACGAAAGAACATATCTGCCTAAATTATTGCTGTGAGTGCTTATTTGGTGATACATAATTATCGGTACACGAACGCTCTGCTGTCTTGCGGCAGACTCAATATCCGCTGATGCACTTGCGGTATTTTCAGCTGTAATCCCGAAAAAAGCAAGAATAAAGACAACCGCTGTTACAAGCAGCATAACGGATTTCCTGAGCTTAATTATCACAGTATCGCCTCCCCTTAAAAATTCTATGCATTTGAGTGTAATCATAGTCACTGAGAAGGTGAAAATCTGCTTATAAAATTTTCGACCGCACATTTCAGTGCGGTCGGATGCTTTATTCTATTGTTTCTATATCGTAAGGTGTTGTCTGATACACAAAATAATTGAGCCAGTTTGAATACAGAAGATTTGCGTGTGAACGCCACGTTGACTGCGGTGCTTTTGTCGGATCATCATTTGGAAAATAGTTCTTTGGCATCGGTGTATCAAGTCCTTTTTCCATGTCACGCAAATATTCATTTTTTAGTGTATCTGTATCATATTCCGAATGACCGGTGATATATATTTGCTTGCCGTTATGAGTGGTGCAAATATAAATTCCGGTTTCTTCCGATGATGCAAGAATTTTAAGTTCGCTTATATTCTCAACATCAGCTCTTTTTACCGTTGTGTAGCGAGATTGGGGTACGGGGAAAACATCGTCAAACCCTCTTAAAAGAATCGCTCTTTTATAATCTGCTTGATGCGGATAAACTCCGAATATTTTATCTGAAAGCTTGTGTTTCTTTATTCCGTAGCGATAATAAAGTCCGGCCTGAGCCGCCCAACAAATATGCAATGTGCTTGTGACGTGCTTTTCGCTCCACTTCATTATCTCACAAAGCTCCTGCCAATATTCAACCTGTTCAAAGTCCATAAGCTCAACAGGCGCACCGGTGATTATCATTCCGTCATACTTCTTGTGTTTCACCTCATCAAAAGTCTTATAGAAAGCAAGCATATGACTGCTGTCGGTATTTTTGGACTTATGAGATTGAGTGTGAAGAAGATCCAATTCCACCTGCAACGGCGAGTTTCCCAAAAGTCTCGCAAACTGAGTTTCGGTTTCGATCTTTTTCGGCATGAGATTTAAGAGCAAAATTTTCAGCGGTCTTATGTCTTGCGTTATGGCTCTCGTCTCGGTCATGACAAAGATATTTTCATCGGCGAGTGTTTTAACCGCCGGCAATTCGTTCGGTATTTTTATCGGCATGATTTCTCCTTACTGTGCCTTTTTAAGTGCCTGTTCAATATCGTCAATAAGATCCTGTGCATTTTCTATGCCGCAGGAAAAACGAATAAGATCCGCAGGTACTCCTGAATTTTTAAGTTCCTCGTCACTGAGCTGACGGTGTGTTGAGCTTGCCGGATGGAGACAGCATGATCTCGCATCGGCAACATGGGTTTCTATAGCCGCAAGTTTGAGATTCTTCATAAACTTTTCAGCAGCAGGTCTGCCACCCTTAATGCCAAAGCTGACAACACCGCAAACACCGTTCGGAAGATATTTTTTTGCAAGATCATAATATTTATTGCCATCAAGACCGGGATAATTAACCCATGTGACCATATCGTTTGATTCAAGGAATTTAGCCACAGCAAGTGCATTTTCACAGTGTCTTTGAACTCTGACATGAAGGCTTTCGAGTCCAAGATTGAGAAGATATGCATTCTGTGGAGACTGAATAGAACCAAGGTCACGCATAAGTTGAGCTGTAGCTTTGGTGATGTAAGCTCCTGCATTGCCAAACTTTTCAGCATAGGTAATTCCATGATAGCTCTCATCGGGAGTACAAAGTCCGGGGAACTTGTCGGCATGAGCTAACCAATCAAAATTGCCCGAATCAACTATGCAGCCGCCGACAGCCGCACCGTGACCGTCCATATATTTTGTCGTTGAATGAGTGACAATATCAGCTCCCCACTCGAACGGGCGACAATTTATAGGCGTTGCGAAAGTGTTGTCGATAATGAGGGGTACGCCGTGTGAATGTGCTGCCTTGGCAAATTTTTCAATATCAAGCACGATAAGTGCCGGATTTGCAACAGTCTCACCGAAAACCGCTTTTGTGTTCGGCTTGAAAGCAGCATTAAGTTCTTCTTCTGAACAATCAGGATCAACAAATGTGAAATCAATGCCCATTTTCTTCATCGTTACGGCAAAGAGGTTATATGTTCCGCCATAAATCGTTGCACTTGCGACCACATGATCTCCGCAAGTAGCTATATTGAACACCGAATAGAATGATGCCGCCTGACCGGAAGACGTCAGCATAGCGGCAGTGCCGCCCTCTAATTCACAGATTTTCTTGGCTACGCTGTCATTAGTCGGATTTTGGAGTCTCGAATAGAAGTAACCCTCAGCTTCGAGATCAAAAAGTTTGCCCATATCTTCACTTGTATCGTACTTAAAAGTAGTGCTTTGAATAATCGGGATCTGTCTCGGCTCACCATTGCTCGGTGTATAGCCGCCTTGCACGCATTTGGTTTCAATTCTCTTTTCGTTCATGTTCATACCTCTTTTCTTGAATTTTGCAATAAAAAAACGTCTCAAAGCTTAGCTTTGAGACGGGAAATACCCGCGGTACCACTCAAATTGCGACTTTAGTCGCCACCTCACGGACTCTGTCAAGTCCACATACTGTAACGTGTATTCACGGAAAGCCCTACTGTGATTTCAAACTTTCGGCTCAAAAGCCATAGGCTATTGAACAACTTCGACACCGACTCGCACCATCCGTCAGCTCTCTTCGCTCTTAGTCATTCAGCCCTCTTTATCATAGCCTTTTCATGAATGATAACACCAACTGAAGTAAAAGTCAATCCCCGATTTATTAAATTTCGGCAACACAATGCGAATATATTATAAAAAACTCTTGATTTTTGCTTTTCAGTGTGATAGAATACATCAGTATTAAAGAACTCGGCTATTATCAGCCGTATTATGTAAAAATTATGGAGGTCACGATATGTTAGGCATACAGATCGCTTTAGGCGTTGTTCTTATGATCGTTTCGGTAATTATCATTGTTCTTGTTATGATGCAGGAAAGCAAGGCAGAACTTTCAGGTGCAATCTCAGGTGGAGTTTCCGATTCATTCTTCGGCAAGAACAAGGGCCGTACAAAAGAATCAAAGTTGCGTAAGCTCACCGTTATTTTCGGTTCAGTATTTTCAGTGCTTACACTTGTTTCGTCATTGCTTCTTCTGTTCTTCAACAAATAAGAACAGACCATCAGATATGTAAAAATTTACACCACGTTTAAATGCGTGGTGTATTTTTGTGTATTCGCAAAGATAAAATAAATGTATAGATAAATGCAAACCACCGACAGATTTGTCTGTCGGTGGCATTTTTTATTCAACTGTGGATATCTCTATTCCGTCTATCACGACATCAAATGCCGGTCTGTCACTTTGATCGCACTTGACCGATGCTATATCATCAACAACATCCATGCCTTCATAGACCTGTCCGAAAACCGTGTGTCTGAAATCAAGCCACGGTGTTCCTCCGACCGCCTTATAATTCTCTATCGTGCCATATGGAAAACCCTGATCGCTCATTTCTTCCATCTGAGATATCATTCCGTTTGGCACAGCATTCGCCTGTACGATAAAGAATTGACTTCCGTTTGTGTTTCTGCCCGAATTTGCCATTGAGAGCGCACCTCTGAAATTATGAAGATCAAGATCAAATTCATCTTCAAACGGTGCGTTCCAAATGCTTTCGCCGCCGCAGCCCGTGCCTGTCGGATCGCCACCCTGAATCATGAAATTATTGATGACTCTGTGGAATATCAATCCGTCATAATAGCCGTTCTTTGCGTGTGTAACAAAATTTTCAACCGCTTTCGGTGCTTTGTCAGAGAAAAGTCTTATCTTGATATCTCCCCTGTTTGTTTTGAGAAGAGCGACAGTTTCGCCCTTCTGCGGCTTGTCTAACTGTGAAAACATAACGTTACTCCTTATTTTGATTTCTTTTCCTTTTTCTTTGCTTCTCTCTCAGCTGCGAGCTTAAGAGCGTATGCCTTTTCTTCTTCTTCGATTCTTATGCGTTCAGCTTCTTCCTGTGCTGCAGCTTCGGCTGCTCTTGTTTTAGCATCATCATACATAGCAACGATTTCTTCATAGCGGCCGTAGTTCTCTTTCTGTACCAAAAGCTTTCTTGCGTCATTATAAGGCTTAGCGCAACGTGCATAAACCGAGCTTTCATCACTGGCTTTCTTGATCTCTGCCTCAACAGCTTTTTTCTTTGCCTTGAGGTCGGCAATTTCTGCCTTTGCCTCTGAAGCCGCCTTTGAATCTTTGTTGTCCTTTGCGGTGTGAAGATCTTTGTACGCATCGGTTATCATTGCATCAAGCTCATCTTCACGGTTATAAAGTGTCTCAAATATTGAGAAGTCATATTCCTCTATTGAGTCAGGATAATACTTTTTAAGGAGCTTAACACTTCTGAGTCTGTCCTTAGCTGAAGTAATACACTCACTTCTGTATTGCTTTTCTTCTTTGGTGTTTTTGCTCATGCTCTTAGCTTTTTCAAGTATTGACGGATCACAAGTATATAATCCCTTAAGTCCACCGTCATAAATTGATTGAGCAATGCTAACCTTTTCGATAAACTCTTCAGTCTCAAACTTTGCAAGCTCGTCCATAACCATGCGTGACGTTTCAATTTCTATATTGAGCTTTTCGTTAGCCTTGATTTCTTTCTTCTTAAGTCCTTTTCCGGAAACAGGCTTAAGCTCCATCTTTGAATATTCTTCGCACTGTCTGATAAGGTCGATACCCTCGACAAGTTCTTTATCCGAAAGAGCATTGTTACCGTAGTCCTCGAACATAGCTCTTATTTTAAGTATCTTAACAATACCCTGCTGTTTGACCTCTGTGAGATCATAGAAGAAATATGGAACAACATTGAAAAATGCACTGACAACAGATATTCCTATCATAACCGTCATAACTCTTTCAAATGTGCTGTTATCATATAATACAGAGTACAAATTCGGATTGCCGGAAGCATCATAAATTGTTGCTCCAAACTGAGCCGCAGCAGCCTCTATCTGAGGTTTGAGAGCTTCAAAGTGAGCCTCGTTTATACCGGCTTTTTCATAGAGAACTGACGGAATAAGGCTAATAAGAGTGGTCATTACCGTTCCGACAAGACCGACAGCCGAGAACATACCATCAATTCTCTCACCGGTGATATACTGCTGATAGTCACGAATATCGCCCTGCGTACTCGGTTCAAGAACCTTTGCAAAGCTTGTAACAATACCGTTGAGATAGAATACAAGAAGTATAAGCCAGATCATATATGACGGCTCTGTGAGGATTATCGGCCACAAAGCGGCGATAAATCCTATATTAAGCAAGTTTGTGAAAACAAGAACCTTTTTCTTGCCCCACTTCTTGATACAGAACGGTGCAAGAATCATGCCCCACATAGCCGAGTTGCCGTAAAGAGTAAATATCAGCGAATATGTGGCCTCCGAACACGGATGGCGGTAGTTATATGTCCATGAAAGGATATTAACAAACTGCTGTTCAAGGAAACCTACCCATGTCGCTGCCGAGATTATCCAGAAATACTTATTCTTAACAACGGCTCTTATAGTGTCGGTGAACTTCATCTTGACATGGTGAGTTTTCGCCTGAATTATCTTCTCCTGCGTATTTGCATAAGCAAGCGTAGCTATAAGCATACCTATTATAACCGCAGGCGGATAAAGATATCTATAAAGCTTTATGTCATCAAGTCTGCCATCGGTTATCCATTTTGCCGCCAGTGGAACTATAAGGCCCATTATTGACGGTGAAAGAGAATAAACAACGCTCTTAACTGCCGCAACATTTGTTCTCTCCTGTGTATTCGGAGAGAGAACATAGATAAGGTTTTCATATGCATCATAGAAGAACATATAGATGAACTGGAAACCGATGTTAAACAGCAACACGGTTGCACACTTCAGCGTATAGCTCATGTATTCGTACGGCGCCCAAACAAAACCTATGGCAAGAAGGCAGGTCGGTATACCCATCGAAATGATATAAGGTCTGTATTTGCCCTTGCGGTTTCGTGTGTTGTCGATTATGTTCGCTCTCAAAGCGGTCGCAGGGAAGCTCGATATCATCGCAATAACATAAAGTATGTATATGTGTGTCGGCTTGATTCCGATAACGTTACCCGTTATAAAGTTTCCGACTGAGAGCATTACCTGTTGAGCAACGTAAACTATGAAATACCAACCAATACCGCCAAGAGAATATGACGCTATTTCTTTATATGTCATATAATTTCCCAGTGGCGGCGTTTTCCAATAAATTTTCAGATTTCCAATAAACGTTGAAGCTTTTTCCTTTAAATTCAATATCATCACCCATTCTTAGTCATATTTTGACATGACAGTTATTATTGAAATCAGTATATCACATATGTGAACTTAATTCAACAAAAAATTTTAATTTATACATTATTTTTAAGTCAATATGACAGTTTTTATTACACATAAAAAAGCGTGTCTATTCATTAATCCTCAATAAAATAAGCCGTACGCACAGAATTCTGCGTACGGCAAAAGCAACAATCTATTCAACTGTTTCAAACAAAAGCGGTCTGCTTTTCGGTTTTTCTTCGCTGATAGTGACAGCTGAAAGAAAACTATCAGCCGCATCTTGCAAAACTGTCTCATTTGAACCATAAACAACAGCTATTACATCACCTTTTTCAACCGGCATACCTGTCTTTTTCTCAAGAACAATTCCTGCCGAATGGTCTATCTCATCTTCTTTTGTTTGTCTGCCGGCACCGAGGATAACACAGACCGAACCGACTTTTTCCGTCTCCATTGCGTTTATATAGCCACTTTCGGGTGCTTTGACTTCCAAACTGAATTTTGACTTTTCAAACAGTGACGTATCATAAATGTAACGCTCATCGCCACCTTGAATTTTAACCATTTCAGCAAGCTTTTTAAGTGCTGAACCATCATCTATTTTTGATTGTGCCATTGTCAAACACTCATCGTGACTGCCTTTGCCTGCTAGTTGTAAGAGTTTTGATGCAAGCTGTAAAGCCACATATTTTAAATCCTCAGGCCCATTTCCTTTGAGTACATCAACCGCCTCTATTATTTCTAGAGAATTTCCGATATTTTTGCCCAAAGGTACGTCCATATCGGTTATAAGCGCCGCTGTCTTTCTTCCTGCTCCGTTGCCTATATTCACCATTTTTCGAGCAAGCTTTTCAGCTGATTCAACATCATGCATAAACGCACCGCTGCCACATTTAACATCTAAAACTATGCAATCTGCTCCACCGGCAAGCTTTTTGCTCATAATACTTGACGCTATAAGTGAAATGTTTCCTACCGTTGCCGTGACATCTCTTAACGCATAAAGCTTTTTATCTGCCGGACAAAGGTTTCCCGATTGTCCGGTAACGCAAAGTCCGCACTCGTTGACAGCTTTAATAAAATCATCTGATGAAAGCGAAGAATTAAAGCCGGGAATTGATTCGAGTTTATCAACCGTTCCACCCGTATGGCCTAAGCCACGTCCACTCATTTTAGCTATTTTAACACCACAGCATGAAACAATCGGAGCAACAATAAGTGTCGTTTTATCACCGACACCTCCTGTTGAATGTTTATCTCCCTTTACGCCGTCAATGCCCGAAAGGTCGGCAACATCGCCCGAATGAGCCATTGCATTTGTCAGATCCAAGGTTTCACGGTCGTTTAAGCCGTTAATATATATTGCCATCAAAAGTGCTGATATCTGATAATCGGGTACACTGCCTTCGCCTGCCGAATGAGCAAAAAATTCTATTTCTTCACGGCTCAATTCAAAGCCGTCTCTCTTTTTTGCTATAATATCCTTAAAGTTCATATTTACCTCCGAAATTCATTTTCTCCTTTTTCACATCGGTTACTCGTACCGAAATATAGCCATATATAATATAACATTTTATATGTGAATTTTCAAGAGGCTATGAATCAACTCAAATGTCAATGCACTTCAATTTATGCTTTTTCAATAAGCACTCATCATTTTGACAGAAAATCTTCAACCACCGCATTAAATTCTTCGGGATTTTTGTCCGCAACAAAATGATCGCCCTTTATGAGAGCAAGTTTCGCATTTGGTATGCTCACCGCTATAAGCTCGGTGTGGCTTCTTTTGATAAGGTCATTTGTGCCGGCGATTATAAGTGTCGGAGCGACTATCTTTCCGAGATCTATGGGCAAAATGTTAGGATCATTGACCATCAATCCGAGCATTTCAACATTCTTCTTAGCTTTTGCGTTTTTCTCTGCAAAGATACCGGCTATTCGGCAGCCGATTTCAATTGGTAGCTGAAATCTTGCCTTAACGCCTGTAGGATCAAGATTTGCACCGTCAGCTATCAGCTTGTTGACCTTTTGCGGATACTTCATAGCAAAGCACAGTGCTATATTTCCACCGTCAGAAAATCCTAAAATATCTGCCTTTTCTATATCGTGCGACTGCATAAAAAAGTATAAATCATCAGCGAACTGCCTTATTGTGAACGGTGCAGTACCTCTTGAGGTTTTTCCGTGACCTCTTGTGTCGATTGCAATAACTTTGCGTTTTTTGGAAAAATGCTCAATCTGATGTTTAAAATATGTGTGATCTTCTCCGTTTCCGTGAAGAAGAATAAGCGTATCTCCGCTTCCCTTTTCCTCATAAAAAAGCTCAATATCGCTTTTTGGTACGGGCAAGATGTATGCTTGATCTATGCTTTTGTTCTCGGTTTTCATTTCAAATCTCCTTTTGCGAGTTTACGGTTTTTGAAGTTAAGCAATATATGGCAAGATGCAAATATCAATGAAAAACGCAAAAGCAAAATATGCGTTTTCATTATCGCTAAACCATATAAAATTAAGTCAACTCATATATCCTTATATTTTCCTTGCGGCAACAGCACCTATACCTATAAATAATGTTCGGAATATTAGCCGCTTGCCGGCTGTTTTAAATCTTGATTTGATATATATTGTCCCTTATTTATATATTGTGTATATTATATAACCTTGATATAAGATGTCAAGAACTTTATACTACCATCTATTGTCTGATAATTCAGCGTGAGTATAATGTCGGAATTTTTGTAGTTATCAAGTTTGTGATATTTATTTTGGTTGACATAAAATGTCCTGCTATTTGACAACTTTATTCTATCTTATTAGAGGTCATTTAAAAAAAGTGAATATGAATTTTGTGCTTATCATATACAAACAAAAATCCGAACCCATCTCCCACAGGGAAGATCCGGTTCGGATTATATTGCTTTGGTGCCGGTGGTGGGGGTCGAACCCACACGGTGTTGCCACCAACGGATTTTGAGTCCGTCTCGTCTGCCAATTCCAACACACCGGCATAATTTTTTCAGCCCGATAATGATATCACATTATCGGGGCTGATGTCAACTGTTTTTCTGAAATTTTAATTCATATTTAGTTATGCTTTGCTGCTTAATTGCTGTTTTTCTTTATTATTGTTTGAAATCTTATTATAAATAAGACCTCCGAGTACACCCAAAAGGGCTGTGGCTATAAAGATTGCCGCCGCAAATAAATAGTTCTTATCCGAAAGAGTTGCTCCACACCATGTCGATGTGATTATAGATGGAATTCTTGCTATGCTTGCAATTATCATAAACGGAACCGTCTTAATCGGTGTCAAACCGACAAAGTAGGTAAAGACGTCTTTCGGTGTACCGGGAATCAAATAAAGTATAAACACCATCGAATAGAGTTTCTGATCGTCTTTAAACAGTGCCATACTTTCAAGCTTACTTGTCGGTACAAAAATATCAACAATTTTCTTTCCGAAAAGCTTGGTTAAGAGCAGGATCGCAAATGAACCCAAGAGCGATCCGAGCATACAATAGAGCAAACCGCCCCACGTTCCGTAGGCATAACCCGATCCGATTTCAAGCGGTTCGGCAGGTATAAATTTGACAACGGTCTGAGCTGCTCTTATCAGAACAAAAATCACCCTGTCAAATCCACCAAAACTGTCAAGATAGCTTTTAAAAACCACGGGATCTTTAACGATATCTAATAGTCCCCTACCGAAGAAAATATATAATATAATACAAAGTGACCAAAATGCCGCTGCCAATCCGATGACAATTTTCTGCTGTTTTGTCAGCTTTATCATGTTAAGCGTTGTTTTGATTCTTGCTTTTGCCTTATTTTTCGGTGCAGGGCCTTTATTTTCTACCGGTGGATAAAAGTAATCAAGCTTGCCTTTATATCCGTTAAGCCACGGCTTATATTTTCCGTTATAGTGGACTATGACCGTGTTATCCTTAACAAAATCAATATTCTTTCTGAAAAGACTGAGAGTTTTTTCATCCATGTTATAAATTTTCGGATCAATATACATGGATTTTTCCCAAAACATGGCGTTTATAACGTCTTGATCGGCAAGATAAAGTTTTTGTATATTCTCATTAACATAAGTCATTATCTTTTCAACCGTTGTATATCTTCGCATCTCGGCAATGTTCATAAGCATAATACCGGCATTGATATATTTTGAGTGCTTACCCATTTTAAGTCTGACGTGGTTCATGCCCTCAACAAAACTGTAAGTATGGCTTGAAGCGGCTATTATGTTGTCACCCATCTCAATATTATAAAGTGGTTCAAGCGAACGAAGAACATAAATATCCGGATCAAGATAAAGACATTTTTCCACACTTTCAGGTAAAAACTTGAAAGCCAAAAGTCGATAAAAAGTTTCCTTTGAAAGTCTATCATCAACGGGCGTATTTTCAAACAAGTCGTCATCAAGCTTTATTGGTATAACATTTATATCATAATCTGCAATTACTTCATTAATTTTTACAAAATCCTCATCAATGAGCTTTGAATGAGCGACATAGACATCAATGTGACTGTCTCTGTTTGACTTTCCCATCGAATCCAAAGCCACTAAAAGCGGTGGCAAATAGTTTCTGTCTATAGTCATTAAAATATTCATTTTTTCCTCCCACATCAACAGATGTCAGTTCAATATATTCAAAATAAATAGAATTTTATGAGTTATTATTTTGCTTTTCTTTTCTTGTAATCTTTGTCTTTTTCATCGCATCACCTACCTTAAATAGATTTTCTTTTTCTCTGCTTTTTCTGCGCACCGATCTGTGTGCAATTTTGAATTAATCTCTCTTCTTTTGTTTTAACAATTTCAGGTATTATATCACTTGATTTTAACAAAATCATTGCGACATAATAACAAAAATGTCATATAAGTTGTTTTCAAACTTGTAAGCTGATTATACACTAAGATATATTGATTTGCAAGTAAAAATACAAATATTATACGAATTGGAAAGCTGTCATATCTTATCAACCGGTCAAAATGATCACATAGTCAGTAAAAGCAGTGGGGAGGAAGCTTGGCACCAATGCCCGCCTGCGGCGGGCATTGATACACACGTTTCCTCCTTTACGCTCGCTTCGCTCGCTAAAAAGCTGCCGCTAATCATTTCTGATTTGCGACAGCCTCTTTTTAAAATTCTTTAATCATCTGGTTATATTCAAGGAAATCATATCCAAGCCTTTTATAAAGCTTAACAGCTCCTTCGTTTTCCAGCTCGACTTCAAGCCTGATACGCTTAACATCGTCACTTCGGTTTTCTTCAAGAAACTTGAAAAATTCCGTTCCCAAACCATGAGATCTGTATTCGGGCTTGATATAAAGCTCCTCAGCCCAAATAACTAAGCCTCCTGCCTCTTGTGAAAACGTTTTTGCAAGAAGTGCATAGCCCGCCGTTTCACCGTCCTTTTCAAGAATATATCCCTCAGCGTAACGATCACTCGTCATAAGTTCACTGAATGTACGGGAAAAATATTCGGTCGGGATAGGGTGCAAAACCGCACTTGAGGAATAAAACTCCTCCGCCATTGCAATATAGTCTTTTTCGTCTTTTTTCTCTATTTTTCTAATCATTCGTCATTATCCTTTTTCTTAAGTTTCGGCAAAACAAGACACACTACCACAGCCACGACCGCTACGGCGACAATAACTATCGGAACAATGTAACGGGCATCATTGTCTCCTGTCAAAGGCACAGCCGGCGTAACCGCTTCAGCCGCAAAAACCTGAGTTAAAACAGCCAAACAGCTTAATGCCATGAGCACGGCAAGGACAATGCAGGTTATCTTGATCATTTTTTTATTCATCATGATTTTTTACCTCAATCAATATTCATGTATTTTTTCATATCCGCACCGATTTTGTCGCTGAGAGTTTGTGCGTTTTCTCTCGTGTCGGCATTAGCGGTGATGTATATTTTGATCTTAGGCTCTGTTCCTGACGGTCTTACAATAACACCGCTGCCGTTCGGAAGTTTATAAGCAAGAACATTCGACTTTGGAAGTTCAATGGACTTTTCTGTACCATTTAATACAGAAATTGTCTTGCTTGCCATGTAATCTGAAATTTCTTCAACTTGAAGTCCTGCGATCTTCTTTGGTGCATCTGCTCTAAGCGATTCCATCATGTCATGCATTTTCTGCATTCCCGATGCACCCTCAAAACCAAAGTTGAGAAGCGTGTTAAGATACATTCCATATTGCTTGTAAAGGCTCTGCATTTTGTCATAGAGACTTATTCCATGTGCTTTGTAATAAGCAGCCATTTCACAAATAAGCATTGATGCGACAACCGCATCTTTATCTCTTGCGTGAGTGCCTGAAAGATAACCATAGCTTTCTTCCATTCCGACAACAAAGCGGCTTTCTTCGCCCTTTTCTTCAAGCTGTGTTATAAGTTCACCAATATATTTAAATCCTGTCAACAAACTTCTTGTTTCAGCTCCGTAGCTCTTGGCAACTTCGTCAACAAGCGAAGTTGTGACAAAAGACTTGACAACGATCGGGTTTTCGGGAAGATTTCCGAGTTCTTTTCTTCTTGCGAGAAGATATTCACAAAGAAGTACGCCAACCTCGTTGCCTGTCATTAGCTTGTATTCTCCGCCGACATTAACTGCAATTCCAACTCTGTCGCAATCGGGATCTGTTGCCAAAAGAAGATCAGCAGGTTCTTTTTCGCCCATTTCTATTGCCAGCTCAAAAGCCTGCTTGATTTCCGGATTTGGGAAAGGACAGGTTGGGAAGTTACCGTCCGGCATTTCCTGCTCCTTAACCACTCTGACGCTGTTTATACCCTTGCGTGACAAGATCTCCCTTACCGGTAAATTTCCTGTACCGTTAAGAGGTGTATAGATAACTTTCAGATCGGATGAACTGCAATCGTATACGCTTGCCGACAAAACTTTCTCATAAAATTCCTCGAATATTTCATCTTTGATATATTCGATTTTTCCATCAGCAAGAGCCTCATCAAAGCTGACCTTTTTGACTCCGCCAAACATATCAACTTTTTCTATGAAGTCGTACGTTTTAGCCGCTGCTGCATCTGTCATTTGGTAGCCGTTGGGATCATAGCACTTGTAACCGTTATATTTTGACGGGTTATGGCTTGCGGTGATTATAATTCCCGACTGACATTTAAGACGTCTGACAGCAAAAGAAAGCATCGGTGTCGGGACAAGTCTTGGATAAAACCAAACCTTAATTCCGTTGGCGGCAAGCACTCCCGCCGCACTTTTTGCAAACGTATCCGATTTAATTCTTGAATCATAAGCTATTGCAACAGACGGCTCTCTGAACTCACTGTTAAGATAATCAGCAAGACCTTGCGTTGCCTGATTGACGGTGTAGATATTCATTCTGTTTGTGCCGGCACCTATGACACCCCTCAATCCGGCAGTTCCAAATTCAAGATTTTTATAAAATCTATCAAGTATTTCGTCTTCCTTGCCCTCTATGGCTTTAAGCTCTGAAATAAGATCCTCATCGTCTTTAGCTTCATTTAACCAAAGGGCATACAAAGCATTAATGTCGTTCATTTAACTCGCTCCTTTTCTAAAATGTATCATATGAGACGGATATCTTCAAATATTGAAGTTCCGTTATTATCAAGATTTAACAGCGTTTATAAAGCAAACTGCCAAGTTCAACGTTGTCACATATACTCCTTGCGTGTTCGTGTTCACACCGTAATAACTGTCGGCATAAAAAACAGGAAGAATCACAGCGTTGTTTATAAGATGTTCTTCAGCTTTTTTCAAACTCTTTATTCGTTTTTGATTATCGGCATCTTGAGCTTGATTTATAAAGTCAAAATATCTGCTGCTTTCATACCGAGTGAAACTTGTCACGCTGTTTTTCAAAAAGTCCGTCACAAATCCGCTTTCGGCAGTGATTGGGGCATACGCAATTTGGAAATTTCCTGAATTTATATCACTTATAAGCTCTGAACTTTCAACCACACTGACACGAGCATCACAGCTTATTCCAAATGTTTTCTGAATATTCTGAAGTACGGAACGCAACTGATTTTCATGTTCTTGAGTGCATTTTATAGTCAAACTAAGTCCGCTTTTATCAAGTTTATCAAGAGCTTTATTCCAATATTTTTCCGCTTGTTTCGTGTTATATGAAGGCATTTCAACATCGCCGGCTTTTTCACGGTAAGATAAACCTGACAGCATCACTGACGGTGGCAAGACTCCACTTGCGGTTTCACTCATATATTCACTCTTTTCCATAAGGCTCTTATCAAATCCATAGCAAATGGCAAGTCTCAGCTCCTTGCAGGAAACATCTTCGTCTTTGCAGTTAAACACAAGTCCCCAAAGCGTATCTACAGAACTTGAGAAAGTCACTTCATCATCGTCTTTTATACTGTTGTATTGTTCAAAACTCAAGCTTGCGATGTCATATGTATCCTGAGAGAGCTTTTTGGCTCTCGTTTCAGCCTCATTGTTAACAGAGAAAAATACGCTTGCCGGTTTTGCAACATTCTCACCTCTATATTCGGTATTCTTCTTTATCGTCACAGATGTGTTCTCATTCCAATTGCTTATATAAAATGGGCCGTTATATATAAGATAAGAGCTTGACAATCCATATCTTCCTGCGGTCAAATCAAAAAATTCCTCATTGCAAGGCATGGCTATCGCTGTTGTCAGCACAGCTAAAAAATCATCGCTCTGATGTTCAAGCTTTATTTTCAAAGTATAATCGCCATCTTTTTTTACTCCGAGTTTTGAAGCGGACATTTTGCCGCTGTTTATAGCCTCCGCATTCTTAATGCAAAGCAGTTTATCAACATTCTTTGAATTTGTTTCCTTAGAAACCGCACGTCTTAACGCAAAAATAAAATCATCTGCCGTTAAAGCCGTGTTGAAACTCGTTTCATAATCCTCTCCTATCGTCTTTCCGGCACTCTTTGTCACAAACCACTTTGCATCTTCTCTTAAATGGAAAGTGTAATCGAGTCCGTCTTTCGATATGCTCCAATCGGTCGCAACTCCCGATATTATCTCTCCTTCGGAATTCGCTCTGACCAAGCCTTCAAAACAGTTGTTTATTATGGAAAATGCTCCTTTATCTGTTGCTATCTGCGGATCAAGATAAACAGGATCATTGTCAATAGGCATGGTAAAACTTCCGCCCTCTTGCGGTTCTTTTCCGCAGGAAGTCAGAATACCGAGTGTTAAAACTATTATCAGCAGTAATGATAACGTACTTTTTTTCATTTCTCTTTCACCGTTCTTATCGACAGACGGAGAAAACTCCGCCTGTCGTAATTTATTTATTTTTCAATTTTCATTTTAAGTCCGGTCGCTTTCTGGCCCCAATTGTTTGCCCAGCTCTCACAATAGAGTTTATAATATGAGACATTGTTCTTCTCACGGTAACCTGCAAAACAGTTGCACCAAATAGCTGACGGCAGGGCAATAACTATCCAATAAAGAGGGCCAAGCAACAAGCACTGCCATGTGTGACCGTATTCGTGAATTCTGGTGTTATAAGTCCAATCCTTTTTCGGATGATCTTTTCTCATAAAAATGAACGTTCCGAGTGAGAGACCACCTTGATTCCACGGCATAAGAACAATATGAGAATATCCGACTTTATCATGGTCGTACTTCAAGATTTTCGTACAAACAAGGTACGCAATGCCGCCGACAAGATTGACGGTGAATCCCCATGTCCACTGCCAAAAATAAAACAAAAACTTTTTCATTTTATGTATCTCCAATCATAATTATTTCTCATTAGCGAGTGCATTTCTTGCTTCTATCATTGCAAGAATCGTATATTCGCCTTCCTCGTTTCTTTCAAGTCTGTTGCCGTTTCCGACAGGATTGTCTTTGCCGAGCCATGTCGTTTCAAACTTCTGACCGGATATTTCTTCACAACACTTGATTTCTTCTTCTGTAAGCTCAACTGAGCCGTATTCACGCTTTGTCGCTATAGCAGCTCTTATCATTTCATGGTCGGCTTTGCTCATCTTGAAGTTTTTCAAAAGGAGAAGTGCTAACAGAGTTGCCACCATCGGAATGACTGCAACACATATTCTAACGCCCCACAAAGCGCTGTCTGTCTGGGGATACAACGTGTTATTAACAGCCTCATACTCCTGAACCGCATTGCCTGTGACAAGTCCGAATGTCTGCATAATGAATGTAACGAGAGCCGCCATTATACCTGATGCGCTCTTTTTGATGAGGGTACTGAAAGTTGAGATAACACCCTCTCTTCTTCTGCCTGTGATAACCTCATCAACGTCTGTCAAATCCGGGAATATGTTGTTACAAACAAATCCGAGACCACTCATACCGAACGGATAAAGGATCATACTGAGCATCATAAGCACCGACCAAACGATTGCTCCTGCACCGCCGTTGCTTCTGCCCATGAAAAGACCTATACCAAGGCCGATAATCATTATCGGAGTGACAATAGCACCGCATTTCTTTTTGCCGTACTTCATCGTCAGTGCATAGTTAAGCGGGAAAGCCGCAGACTCCGCAACACCTGCAACAATGTTAAATATCGGATACATAGCATATTGGTTAGCAAGGTATTTGATATAGAAAACTTTTGAAGTCAAATAAAATCCTGTTGCAAACTGATAAGCCAGACTCATAAAGAAATACTGTCTGAAAGAACGGTTTTTAAATACATAAACATATTCATTTATAATGAACTTTAAGTCAAGTTTAGGAACTTGCATATTGACCGAACTTGGCTCTTTTGTCAGTTTGAACGTGAAATAAACTGCTATAGAGAAGAATATAGCAAGCACCAATCCGATCACCGCAAACGGTGTCTGGGATTCTCTTGTTAAATTGTCGTTCGACTTGAAAATTGAAAGCACAATAAGTGTTATCGCATAAGCCGGTATCATTCCCGCAGAGTTAAACATATAACCCATTGAAGTGTACTGTGTTCTGAGGTTATATTCCGGAGCAAGCTCAGGCAACATAGCTGTGTGCGGAACATCAATTATCGTGTATGCCGTCTTGTACAGCATAAACATAATCGTGAAATATATCATAGCTTTGGTTTTGTCAGCCTGACCGTCAAATACACCGAAAGTATTCCACATCAAAGCATACGAAACGAACAAAACGGGAAGTCCCCAAAGGAAGTAACGTCTGTGTTTACCGTATTTTGAACGTGTTCTGTCGGTTATAACACCCATAACCGGATCTGTTATTGCGTCCCAAAGCGTGGCTATCATAACTATAACACCGGCTGTTTTAAGGTCAAAATTAACAACGTCTGTCAAGAATATTGTGAAATACATACTGACTATGTATCCCGAACCACTCATCGCTATGTTTGAAAAGCTGTAATTCATCATTGGCAATATAGCCGTTTTGAAATCGCCCTTGACACCTATCGCTTTTTTGACTCTTTCACCTATTTGCTTTTTCTTTTCACTGTCCACTTGCATCATTCCTTTTCATATTTTCTAAAAATTTAAACACCTTGCGGTATTGTTTACTTGTTTGCCGATTTACAAAATTCGTTCATCGGGCAGATATCACATTTTGGTCGTCTTGCTATGCATATTTCCCTGCCAAACAAGACACAACGATGGCAAAAATCATTGCTTTCTTCGGGCGGAAGAAGTTTTTTCAATTCAAGTTCAACCTTTTTCGGATCTTTTGTGTCAACAAGGCCAATCAGATTTGATACTCTGATAAGGTGCGTATCAGCCACAACAGCCGGTTGCTTATAAACATCTCCCATGATCAGATTTGCGGTTTTTCTTCCGACACCCGGCAGACTCGTCAATTTTTCTATGCTGTCGGGTACTCTGCCGTCAAATTCGGACTTTATCATCTGTGCCATGCCGACAATATCCTTGGCTTTCGTCTTAAAAAATCCGCAGGAACGTATGATATCTTCGACATCTTCCACTTTCGCATTGCAATAGTCATCAAGCGTTTTATACTTGTCGAACAATGCCGGTGTGACTAAATTCACTCTTGCATCTGTACACTGGGCTGACAGCCTTGTGGCGATCAACAACTCCAAGGGATTTGATGCATTAAGCGAACATATAGCTTCGGGATATTTTTCTTTAAGCGCCGAGATTGCCGATAACGCTCTCTGCTTTTTCGTCATTTTTCAAAAACTCCTTTGATTTCCGTCTCCAATGGAACAGATATTGCTGTGCTATTCCCTCCACACCTTTTGTACATTCTGGCAGTCCGTTAGGATACATTTCTGACATTATTCTCTTTACCCACACATCAATGGGAAAAGCCTCTACCCTGCCCAAGCCATACAAAAGAGTACATTCGGCGACCTTTGCACCGACTCCTTTTATTTTCATCAATTCTTCTCTTGCTTTATCCATAGGCATTTCATAAAGCTCATAAAGCTTAACTTCCCCGCTTGCGACTTTTTGTGCTGCATCTAAGATATACTTCGCACGAAAACCTGCTCTCAGCGGTGACAGATCCTCAACATTCATACCTGCGAGTACCTCATATGATGGAAATGTAAAGTCGCTGTCGTTTATCTTTTCACCGAAATTTTCACAGAGCCTTTCAACAATCCCCTTGATTCTCGGAATATTATTGTTTTGGGAGATTATGAAAGAGCAAAGAGCTTCCCACGGCTCTTGACGCAAAATGCGGATACCGTAAAATTCTTTAGTGGCTTTTTTCAAGTTTTCATCATCGAACGCACCGCATATTTTTGCATAATCTCTATCAAGATCAAAATAAGGTTTCCAGATTTTTTCAAACTTATCTATATTGGTATGCTCAAAAATGTAACCGTCATCGAACTTTTCGACATCAAGAATTTCTCCTTGAACAACACCGTGAAAACCGCCGTCTGCTCTCTCGGAAAATCTGAACGCCTGACCGCAATCAAGACACAGCGGAATATCCAAACATTCAACCCGTGTCAATATCACATTGCCGTCTTTTTCGGTTAATTTCATCACGCCACCACACTTATCTACAATTATATTAGATTATATCATAATTGAGTTTTTTTGTATACCCCTTTTTGTCGAAAAGTGAGCAAAACGTGTTTTATGTCGATATAATTTTCAGCATAAAAATGTACACGGTGGCTAAAATATTAAAGACAAATTCAGTTGGGAGAGTTGAGATATGATAAAAGGTGTCAATCATCAAGTCGTTGAGGTAAATGACACGGCTTGTGAATATTTTGAAAGAATAATTTTCTTCGTTAAGCCCGAATACTCATTTGTCAGTGAGGGCAAAATCAGAGAACGTGCGGGCAGGATAGCAAATTCGACCACACTTCCCCCTCCGACAAAGAAAAGCGGTCGTGCAAAAGTTATGGATATTATAAAAATCGGAGTTTCTTCGCTGATCGGTGCGGCGGTTTGTGCGGTGATATTGCATTTTGTCGGGTGATGCAGCGAGCGAAGCGAGCGTAAAGCGGCGGCTTTGTGTACCCCCGAGCGAAGCGAGTGGGGTGCCAAAGCCGCCGCCCGCTGATTGGAGTCGGATAACATAAAAGCCAAAAGGCTGCACAAATTGACAAAAAAACACTGTATATGCTATACTAACAGTAAGCAAATGCCTAAAATAAAGAAAAAATGAGGATAGTGGTAACAATGTTATCAATAATCGGCTTATGTGTTTCCGCACTTTGCTGTCTTGGAAATACAATTATGATTTTAGGCTGGGGACCGAAATTCAGCGGCATCGCTTTAGATATATATTCGGCGTTTTCGGATGCAGTTCTGACCGTTGACTTATGCTCATGGCATCTGTTTGCCGTGTTTGCAATTTTTGTGTTCATACATAATATCGTATTCATCGTAAAAACAAAGCCGAACGCACAAAGACATTTGTTTTTATTACAATCTTACATTTAATACTTTCATTAGTGAGCTTTATTGAGATTTATTAGATTTTTGAAAACAGTTTTTTGATTATTAATTTTAAAGCCTTTCGACATCAAGTGTCGAAAGGCTCTTTTTATTGTATTTTTTGACCGTCTGCATCAAAAAATTCATATTCAGTCGGCAGACCGTTATAGTAAAAGACATAAGGATAGCTTTTATCTTTAAGACTTTCATCAACAGCTCCGCCCTCACCCTCGATATGCACCGATTTGCAATCGGGATCATTTACAACGAAGGCATAGACGTTGTTCCATTCGAGAACCGCAATATCGCTTGAACGTGTTATAGGCTTGTATGTTCGTTCAAATTTGTATTCGTTCTCGCCGACTAAAGTACATTCCATTGGCAAATAATAGTGCGATTGATGCTCATTGCCGGAAATAAACCATAACAACACCTTGTCGTCTTTTTTAATCTGTCCTGCATAAGAAATATCAATACTTTCGGCATCAGCAATGGGAAGTTCCTCTCTCGCCTTTTCCGTCAGAGAGGATATATCCGTGTAGACATTATCCTTACATGAGAGAAACACAGCAATTCCGATAACTGCAAATACTATCACTGATAACACCACGGTGACAAGCTTTTTCATAGTTTCAACTCCAACTTATGAGATATCAAAATCCGAGTTTTTCTCCGACTATAACGATCTCTGTCTCGCAACTGTTGACTTTCTTGAAATGAATACTCATCGCCTTACAAATACGATCGGGACTATTGCAGTTATAGCATTTGTCGCCCTTCACTGCGCAAGGTGTATTTTTGCCCAGACGTTTTGCGTTTGGCGGTGAAGCGATATTTCTTGCTCTCTTAATTGCACTCTCCAAATCAGGTTCAAACTTGTTTATACCCAATATAAAATATACCTTTTGATGTCCATAGAGTGACGATGAAATTCTGTTACCCGTTCCGTCAATGTTGATAAGCTCACCTGTTTCGCTCGCTCCGTTTGCACTGAGAAGATAAACATCAGTATGCATGGCCTGCTGTAAAACCTGCTCTGCGGTCATTCCTTCGGGTGGATTCCAATGGCTTATGTAGGTGTTGTGTTTTGAAAGAGAATCAATGAGTCCCATCTCATTGACCGTCATTGAGCCACCGGAAGAAACGGTTACACCATCAATTTTTTCGTTCAGGTACTCGGAAGCTTTTTCTGCTGTTTCAAAATAGCTGACAGTATATCCGTTGTTCTTGAAATTTTCGATTGTTTTCTCTAAATTCATAATTTTTTCTCCTTAATTCTCGCTAAATATAACAATAAGATCGTCATGCTTTTGAAGTATTGATGCCGGTACGTTTGGAGTTATTTCTCCATAAACGGCTTTTTCGATTATTTCCTTTTTAGCGTCACCGTTGGCAAGAAGAAGAATCTTCTTAGCTGACATTATCGTTCCTACACCCATGGTTATGGCTTTTGTCGGAACGTCACTCATCTTCTCGAAAAATCTGGAATTAGAGTTGCGTGTTCTCTCATCAAGTGTAACTATATGCGTACCATCGGAAAATTCATCTGACGGCTCGTTAAAGCCTATATGACCATTGACACCTATTCCGAGTATCTGAAGGTCTATTCCACCAAGAGCTTTAACAGTTTCATCATATCTCTTACATTCCGCCTCGGCATCATCTGCGACACCGTTCGGAACATTGGTGTTAGCTTTGTCGATATTGACTTTATCAAAAAGATGCTCATTCATAAAGTAACGATAGCTTTGATCATTAGTTTCGGGTAAACCGCAGTATTCATCTAAATTAACCGACTTCACTTTTGAAAAATCAGCCTTGCCGGCATTATATGCCTTTATAAGCTCGTCATATGTTCCGACAGGTGTCGAACCTGTGGCAAGTCCGAGAACACTGTCCGGCTTTTTGTCAAGCTGTTCAAGTATTATTTCTGCCGCTTTACAACTAAGTTCTTCATATGTTTTTACTTTTATAAACTCCATTTTAACTTCCTCCGTGCCTTTTAAGGTTAATCCCCTTTTATACTTAATATATCTTTAGAATACACCAAATTACAAATAAAATCAAGGGCTTTTACCGTCAGCACCGCTTAAGTGTACCAAAAAGCTGAATTATAGGAAAACCAAAAGCAGGAGCTTTCGCCCCTGCTCTGAACTTAGTCTTTAACAATCTCTTTAAATCCTGCCGCAAGACCTGCAAGGCCTTGGATCTCTGACGGAATAATTATCTTCGTTGATTGTCCGTCTGCAACCTTTCCGAGAGCCTCTAAACTTCTCAACTTGATAAGCGCCTCTCCTGCATTTGCCTCGTTGATTGCCTTGATACCTTCAGCTTCAGCCTTTTGAACAGCTATGATAGCCTGAGCTTCACCGTCAGCCTCACGAATCTTTGTTTCTCTGACAGCATCAGCTCTGAGAATAGCTGCTTCTTTTTCTGCTTGAGCCGCAAGTATTTGTGCCTCTTTCTGACCTTGTGCGACAAGTATTTTGCTCTCCTTGTCACCCTCGGCTCTGAGAATTGCCTCTCGTCTTTCACGTTCGGCTTTCATCTGCTTTTCCATTGCGTCTTGAATTTCTCTGGGCGGTAAGATATTCTTAAGTTCGACTCTGTTGACCTTGATGCCCCAAGGATCGGTTGCCTCATCAAGAATACCTCTTATCTTTGCGTTGATAGTGTCTCTCGATGTGAGTGTATGGTCGAGTTCAAGCTCACCTATAATGTTACGAAGCGTTGTAGCTGTCAGATTTTCAATAGCTGAAAGCGGATGCTCAACACCGTATGTGTAAAGCTTTGGATCAGTTATTTGAAAAAACACAACCGTGTCTATCTGCATCGTGACGTTATCTTTGGTAATAACCGGCTGCGGCTTAAAATCAACAACCTGCTCTTTCAAAGAAACTATCTTTGCCACTCTTTCAAACAATGGAATTTTCACATGAAGTCCCGTCTGCCATGTTGCACTGTATGCACCGAGTCTTTCGATAACATACGCTCTTGATTGCGGAACTATCTTGATGTTGACGGCAACTATTGCCGCAATAAGAAGAACAATGCCTAAAATTACCCACAAAAATGGACTCATAACTCTTACCTCCGTTATAGTTTTTGTATTGAATTTAATTTAATTCCGATTTTCTTTCGACAATGAGTTTAACGCCCTCTATAGCTTTGACTTTCACTATTTCACCTTTCGGGATTTCGTTACCGTCTGCACTTCGAGCTGTCCACTCTACACCTTTGATTTTTGCCGTACCCATTGCTTCTGTGTTATTGATGTTTTGAGTCACAACAGCCTCTTGACCGATATTCATATCGACATTTGTCGGCTGTATTTTGGAAGCAGAGAACTTTTTAACAAAAGGTCTTGTCAAAATCAGTGTCACAACAGACGCAACTACAAAGATAATAATTTGTATCATTTCGCTTGCGTTGAGGGTTTCCGCTATGAGAGCCGCTAAAGCTCCGATCGTGAACCAAATCGACACAAGCTGAACAGTGCAGGCTTCAACGATTGCGAAAACTGTCGCAAGTGCTATCCAAATTATCATCATCTTGCTCATGAAATCCACCTCCTTTATTTTTCAAGGTATACACCTTACATATTGATATTAGCATATTCGTCAAATTATATCAACAGACGAATGAAATATCCTAATTTTTCACTTTAGGTACACCGGAGTCTACTGCCGGAACGGACTTTTTGCTTTTGAATTTAGACCGACTGTGAGGCAGCACTCACCCTTTAAAAAGCTTGTTAATTATTTAACAAAGTTGCCTTTGAGCTTATTATACACTGTCTTTAAATAAAAAGCAAGATATTTAAAAAATTTGTCAAAAATTGTGAAAACAGCGGCACGGTCGTTTGACCGTGCCGCAAAATGCATTTATTTAATCTTTGTGTTTTCACCTTTAAACAACCTCAAAAAATATTTCCTATGCTTATTTCCTCGTTCATTTTTAAGTCCTCGGTCATGTTTATACATTCATAACAGTTTTCTATCAGCTCCTCGGTATCTCCCATTTCAGCTAATTCTTTGAGTGTCGGCAAAAAACTTTGCATCGTATCAAGTGCCGAATGGTTGACAAGAACAGACAGTATCGTGTGATTTTTCTCCCACCAAAGATTGAGTCTTTCGCTTTGTTCTGTTAATCTTTTTGTGTCTCCGCTTTGTGCCGTGTCTATGCAGTTTTCAAGTTCCGCTATCAGGTCATCACAGGTTTTGTTCAGTTCAAAATGTCCCCAAACGCTCAAAGCCACCGCAAACAAAAGCAGGCATATTGCCGCTGCCAGTCTTTTCATTTTTTATCCTCCTTTAAAACGATCGTTCCGATTTTTTCTCTATCGGCAGTCATTAAAAGTATGTCATCTTTTTTAATGCTTTTGCTGTCAAGGACTCCTTGCAACTTGTCTTGGTTGAGACAACAATATCTAAAGTTTTCACTTATAACTCTGCCATCACTCACTATAACCACCGGTACGCCGACATTCTCGGTTTTCACACCTGCTTGCTCGGCGGTTACGGTCTTATTTTCAGGGAAAAGCTCCGCACTGATAGTTCCATTAGTTTCGGCATAAGCATATGAAACCTCAGTGATATCAAAAATATCCTTTTGTCTGAGTGCCTCGGTTAAGTCGTCTATCGTCAGCCTTATCTGTTTGAGTGCCTGCTCATTTATTTTTCCGTTCTCTATTATCATCACGCTGTTGCCTTGCAAAGCTCGGCGAAAACGTGTCGATTTCATGCTGACATATGAAACCAGAATTTCTATCGACACAAGAAAGATAACATTTGTCACAGAGGATAAAAGCGGTGCTTCACTTTCCTCTATAGGTATAGCCGCTATCTCTGAAATAAGTATTGTTATAACAAGATCGGCAGGTTGCAATTCTCCTATCTGCCTTTTGCCCATAAGACGTACTCCCACTACCAACAATGCGTACGCAATAAAGCCTCGAATTAAACCGACAAGCATAAAAAGACCTCCAACAATAAGCTAGCCTTATTATTGGAGGTAATATTTTGTTTTAGTCTAGAGTTTCTACAAGCTCGCCGATAACCGTATTGGAAATCAAGAATCCCTCTTTGGTCAGCTTTGCAGCGTTTTCACTCACTCTGACCAAGCCGTATTTTTCAAGTTGCTTTGCCTTTTCGATGAAATCTGTCGATACATCACACAAATATTTTTCTCGGTACGCATCAAATTTCAGCCCTTCGCAAAGTCTTAAAGCAAGCATGACGTATTCTTCTTTATCTCCACCTTTTCCGTCAGAGATTTTTTCGGGAGACACTATATATTTTTCCAAATCACGCTCATAGTAGTATCTTTCACCTTTATAAAACGAATGAGCAGCAGGGCCGAACGAAATATATTCTTCGTCATGCCAATATTTCAAATTATGTCTTGACCGATAGCCGGGCTTTGCAAAGTTCGAGATTTCATACTGTCTGAAACCCAGCTTTTCCATGTATTCGCATAAAAACAAATACATATCGCAAGTTAAATCTTCATCAGGAAACGGGAGCTTATTCTGCATCTTTGAAAAGAAAGTTCCGTTCTCAATTTTCAGCATATATGCGCTGACGTGTTTAACATCAAGCTGCATTATAAACATTATGCTCGCTAAAAGCGACTCCTTATCCTGAAACGGTACGCCCAACATCAAATCAACTGAAATATTTTTTATTCCTGCGTTTCTTGCCTCATCGACACAACGCTTGACATCGTTTCTGTCTGATATTCTTCCCAATATGCTTCTTTCTCTGTCAACAGCCGACTGCATACCAAAAGAAACTCTGTTAACTCCTGCCGCATATAATGTCTCAAATAAGTCAGAACTTGACGATGATGGATTACATTCCACTGTTATTTCCGGTTCGACAAGTTCAAACTTCTCTCTTACGGCTGAAAGAATTTTTGATATTCTATCACCGCCGATAACCGATGGAGTTCCTCCGCCGAAGTAGACTGAATCAACTTTTTCTTTTTCGGGAAATTCCGATATTTCTCTTATCAATGCATTAGTATATCTATCCATCGTTTCTTCGTCAGAACGCATCGAATAGAAATCGCAATAAGGACATTTGCTTTTGCAGAACGGTATGTGTATGTATATGCCTTGCATGGTAGGTCCTTTCCGGGTGGGCGGGTGGGAGCGACCGACATGAGGAGGTCGCCCACTGCTGTCACCCAATAAAAAGCAAAATTGAGAGGCTGTAAAAATTAGCCTGCAAATTTAAAATGTAGAAACTTCAAGTAAGTTTTCAAATATGGATTTAGTCAAAACGAGCCGAAAATAACTTCGGCTCGCAATATTTTCTAGTTATCCTCAAGCTTAAGAACCGCCATAAATGCCTCTTGCGGAACTTCAACAGAACCGAATTGACGCATACGTTTCTTGCCTTCCTTCTGCTTTTCAAGCAGCTTTTTCTTTCTCGTGATATCGCCACCATAGCACTTAGCAAGAACGTCCTTTCGCATAGCTTTTATCGTTTCTCTTGCAATAACTTTACTGCCAATAGCTATCTGAACCGGTATTTCAAACATCTGTCTTGGTATGTTATCTTTAAGCTTTTCGGCTATTTTTCTGGCTCTGCCCATCGCTTTTTCACGGTGGATAATAAAGCTCAAAGCATCTATGATATCACCGTTGAGGAGAACATCAAGCTTGACCAGATCGGAACGAACATATTCGCTTATCTCATAGTCAAATGAGGCATATCCTCTTGTTCTTGACTTAAGCACATCGAAGAAATCATAAATTATTTCGTTAAGAGGCAATTCATAATGTATATCAACTCTGTCAGCTGATAAATATTGCATATCCTTAAAAATGCCTCGTCTGTCTTGGCAAAGATCCATTATTGCTCCAACGTAGTCACTCGGAGAATAAATATGAGCATTCGCCATTGGTTCTTCACAATAGTCAATATTAGCAGGATCCGGATAATGTGTCGGGTTATCTATTTCCGCAACTGTTCCATCAGCCATATGAACTTTATATATAACACTCGGAACAGTTGTGACAAGATCGAGATTATATTCTCTTTCAAGTCGCTCCTGAATTATCTCAAGATGAAGAAGTCCCAAAAATCCGCAACGAAAACCAAACCCCAATGCACCCGAAGTTTCGGGTTCGTATGAAAGTGCGGCATCGTTAAGCTGAAGTTTTTCGAGTGCATCTCTTAAGTTTTCATAGTCAGCTCCGTCTGCCGGATAAACGCCACAGAAAACCATTGGATTAACTTTTCTGTAACCCGGCAATGCCTCTGTAGCAGGTCTTTCTACCTTTGTCACGGTGTCACCGACTTTTGCATCTCTGACCGTCTTAATTGAGGCAGTTATATATCCGACTTCACCTGCACTAAGTTCCTTGCAAGGTTCAAGTGAAGTTGCTCTCATATAGCCAACTTCTACTACCGTGAACTCTGCACCTGTAGCCATCATTCGCATTGTTTCCCCTGCCTTGAGCGTTCCTTCTTTAACTCTGACATAGACTATAACGCCCCTGTAGCTATCATAAACCGAGTCAAAAATCAACGCTCTCAGCGGTGCATCATCATTTGCGATAGGTGCGGGAATATCGGAAACTATTTTTTCAAGCACATCTTCCATATTCTCGCCTGTTTTCGCTGAAACTCTCGGAGCTTCCGAACAATCAAGTCCGATATCATTCTCAACCTCAGCACAAACTCTGTCCGGATCAGCGGCAGGAAGATCTATTTTATTGATTATCGGCACAAGCTCAAGGTCATGGTCAAGGGCAAGATATGTGTTGGCAAGAGTCTGTGCCTCAACACCCTGAGATGCATCAACAACAAGTAACGCACCTTCGCAGGCAGCAAGTGAACGTGAAACCTCATAGTTAAAGTCAACATGGCCCGGAGTATCAATAAGATTCAGCTCATATTCCTTGCCATCTTTCGCTTTATAGTCAAGCTTAACTGCGTGAGCCTTGATCGTGATGCCTCTTTCTCTTTCAAGATCCATATCGTCTAAAAGCTGAGCCGTCATGTCACGCTTTGCGACAGAACCGGTCAGTTCGAGAAGTCTGTCTGCAACAGTGCTTTTGCCATGATCAATATGAGCTATAATCGAGAAATTTCTTATATTTTCCTTTGGTACTGCCAAATTTCATCACCTATTCTGATTATTTTAAAAGAGCCTCACACGCTGCAAGCTTAACGCATATGCATAAAAGCTCAGTCGCCGTCAAAAGCTCGCTGACGGGTGGGAGTGACGGGGCAATTCTGATATTTTTGTCTTCGGGATCTTTGCCATAAGGATAGGTTGCACCGACAGTTGTCAGAACAACTCCCGCCTGCTTGCAAAGTTCTCCGACTCTGCGAGCAGTGCCGGACATAACGTCAAGAGAAATGAAATATCCGCCGTTAGGTTTATGCCATGATGCGACACCCAATGGTGCAAGCTCTTTTTCAAAAGCCTCGCATACAGCATCAAATTTCGGAGCTAAAAGTTCCTTGTGCTTTTTCATGTACTCAATAACGTTTTCTGCTTTGCCGTCAAAATATTTGACATGGCGAAGCTGATTGAGTTTATCATGGCTTATTGTCTGAATATTCATCCTCTTTTGTATCTCTGCGATGTTGGCATCACTTGCCGCAAGAGCAGAAATGCCTGCACCGGGGAAAGTTATCTTTGAAGTTGAGCAGAACTCAACGACCATGTCCTCATTTCCGCATTTTTTAAGCTCGTCAAAGATATTCAGAAGTTTATCGGGTGTGTCCGTCAACTCATGAATACAGTACGCATTGTCCCATATGATACGGAAGTCTTTTGCTGCCGGCTTCATTTTTGCTATGCGTCTTACGGTTTCATCAGAGTAGGTTGTACCCATGGGATTTGAATATTTCGGAACACAGAACATTCCCTTGACTTTCTCATCTTTAATAAGTTCTTCAATCATATCCATGTCGGGGCCGTCAGCACTCATAGGAACATTTATCATTTCAATACCATAGTATTCACAAATACCAAAATGTCTGTCATAACCCGGAACAGGGCAAAGGAACTTGACATTTCCTTGCTTAAGCCAAGGTTCACAACCACCTATGCCACTAACCATACACTGTGTTATAAAATCAAACATGAGCGTAAGACTTGCTGTACCGCCGATAATAACATTTTTATCTTCAACACCGAGAAGATCTGCAAAAAGCTTTCTACATTCGGGAATACCCAAAAGAATTCCGTAGTTTCTGTAGTCAAATGAAAGATCAAGCTTTTTATATTCCTCGCTTGAAAGTGTGTCGAGAAGCTCGTTTGAAAGATCAAGCTGTGCCTTTGACGGCTTTCCTCTTGACATATCAAGCTTAAGATCTCTTGATTTAAACTCTGCATATTTGCTATCAAGTTCAGATTTGAGCGAAAGCAATTCTTCCTTAGTTAATTCAGTTATTTTCTTCATTTCTATACCTTTCTTTATTAAAATTCAGCCGAACCTGTCGTTCTTGGGAACGGAAGTACGTCTCTTATATTTGAAATACCTGTCAGATACATGACAAGTCGCTCGAAACCGAGGCCAAATCCTGCGTGTTTAGTTCCGCCGTATTTGCGAAGTTCAAGATACCACCAATAATCTTCTTCTTTAAGTCCGAGTTCAGCCATTCTCTCTTTGAGAACGTCAAGTCTTTCTTCTCTCTGTGAGCCACCGATTATCTCACCTATTCCCATAACAAGGCAATCACAAGCGGCAACAGTCTTTCCGTCATCGTTAAGACGCATATAGAAAGCCTTGATTTCCTTGGGATAGTCTGTCACGAAAACGGGCTTTTTGAAGATCTGCTCCGTGAGATATCTCTCATGTTCCGTCTGAAGATCACAACCCCAGAATACCTTATATTCAAACTTGTCATTGTGTTCTTCCAGGAGCTTTATAGCATCAGTGTATGTGACTCTGCCAAAATCAGAATTAGCGACAGCGGTCAACCTCTCTATGAGCCCCTTATCAACAAACTGATTGAGGAACGCAATATCCTGTTCGCAGTGAGCCATAACGTACTTAATAACATATTTGATCATTGCCTCTGCAATATCCATATTGTCCTTAAGATCGGCAAATGCGATTTCGGGTTCTATCATCCAAAATTCGGCTGCGTGTCTTTGTGTATATGACTTCTCAGCTCTGAATGTCGGGCCGAAAGTGTATATCTTTCCGAAAGCCTGAGCCATGATCTCACCTTGGAGCTGACCGGAAACTGTAAGTGATGCTTTCTTTCCGAAGAAGTCCTGACTATAGTCGATACTGCCGTCCTCGGTTCTGGGAGGATTATTCATATCAAGCGTTGTCACCTGGAACATCTCACCTGCACCCTCGCAATCACTGCAAGAAATAATAGGTGTGTGAGCATAAATAAAGCCTTCGCTCTGGAAGAATGAGTGTATTGCATATGCAGCAACCGAGCGTACTCTGAATGCGGCTGAATAAATATTTGTTCTCGGTCTTAAATGTGCGATCGTTCTGAGATATTCAAGAGAATGTCTCTTTTTCTGAAGTGGAAAATCCGGAGTGGATTCACCCTCGACCGTAACCTTAGTCGCATTAATCTCAAACGGCTGTTTCGCTTCGGGAGTAAGTATAAGATTGCCCTCGACTATAACAGCTGTTCCGACATTGAGTTTAGCAATTGCGGCGAAATCGTCAACCTTTCCGTCCTCATATACGACCTGCAAGCCTTTGAAACAGCTTCCATCGTTTATTTCCATAAAGCCCAGTGCTTTTGAATCACGGTTAGTTCTAACCCAACCGCATACCGTGATAACGCCGTCTGTGTATTTCTCGGCATCTTGCCAGAGCTTTGAAATTTCTACTCTTTGCATAAAGTTTACCTCCTATATAAGCTGACATTAAAGCTAAATATACGAATATCATTATACACTAACAGCGAAGGTAAAATCAATACAAATAAAAGAAAATTAAGCTGTCTTGTCGAAGTTTTCTCTTAGATAAGAAAGACACCGGTCAAAGCCGGCGTCTTTTATGTCACATTGAATTTATTTTAGTCTGAAAATCCATTGTTACCCAAGAAGTAATTGACGATCTTATTGAAGAAGTTCAACAGTTTAGTCAAGAACTGCATAAAGAGTGATTTATTATTTTCTTCTTTAATTTCATCGTCTGTCTTAGGAACAGTTATCTTTTCATATATTGCATTAAATCTAGCCTCAGCCGACTTGAATGCCTCGGCATCAACAACTGTTTCAGAAAGCAGAGATTCAACTTCCGTTATAGCAGCCTTAAGCTCTGCGGCATCTTCCTGCGAAACGTTGCTAAGATCAAGCCTCTTTGCAGCAGCGAGCTTATAACTTATGCTCTTTGTGAATCTGGAATTGTTAAATTGCGGATATTCATTTGGATATGAATATACGTTTTTAAAGCTCTTATCCCAAAGAAGTCTGACTGCAAGATTGATTATAACATCACAGCCACCTGTCTTTTCGTGATCGTGGTTATAGAAATAGAAAGTATGGTCGGGAAGAAGTCCGGTTGAAGCATCAACCATATTCTGAGGATCAATATGGTTATGTGTCGGATCTGAACAGGTGCCATAGCTATTGCCCTGCTGTTTGTAGCTATAAGGGAGAGTTCCGTTCACCTTAGCACTTGTCGCTCCAAGCGAAGTTGATGAAAGCTGAATGATTCCGTCAGCATTGACCTTATTCCATGAGTCAACTATCGGATAGAGATTTTTATTGTAGCCGACAATATCAAAAAATTCAACTCCGCTTTCTTTAAATTCAAGAATGTTGTCTTTAGCGTTAAGCTGTGCTTGATAGAATTTGTCGGTCTGTTCTCTTATCACTGATTTGCTGTCGGACATGAGATATTTCTCTCTTGCTATCGGGTACGATTCAGTTGGTATAAGTCCCCAGATCGCAGTCGAATTGACAAGATATTCGCTTATCAGCTTATCAACGGCTATATCGAGTGTGTCATTAAGAACATCTTTCGGAAGTACACGGATAATGAGATCTATAAGATAGCCGAGCCACTCGCTGTCACTTCCCATAAGTATCGGGAACATATAGTCATAGAGAGCATCATCGTCATCAATCAAGCCGTATGCATAAATATCACCTATGAGGTCTGAGCCGTCAACTGCGGGTACGACATAAACAACTCTATCAATATCGTCTTTAAGTTCGGGATAGTATTCCATGACGGCATTGAAAATAGAACCGCCTTGACTTATAGGTACAATGTTAACTTTATCGTGACCTGTTTCTCTCTTAGCTGTTTCAATAAGCTCCTTGACCTGCTTTGCAAGCTTATCCATATTGTCAAGCGATGAGTAAGAGAAGAAATATAGGTGATCAGCTCCGGCAACATCTATATAGCTGTTAAGCGGAATCGCACCTAAAGCCCAAGCTTTATCGTGAGCGTTCATTCTCGCAAGGCTTGTCGTATATTGAACGGCACGAATATCATGAACAAAGTTTCCGTTGTCATCTGATTTTATTCTTTCCATAAGTGCTTCGCCGAGAACATCGCCAAGAGCCTCAGCAAACTCATGCTGATCGTCTTTTTGAGTGATGAGCGTTTTGCAAAGCGGAAGTAAAGCTGTCTTAACGGCATTTATTACCGTTTCCTGCGTGTCCATAAAGAATGGGCCGGTTCTGACATTCCCATCAGAATCGAGCATCAATTCGCCGTTATCATCATAACAAAGAACTTCGCTTTGAAAGAGTCCCGGAATGACGATTGACGGACTTTTTCCGCAATTTCCGCCGCAGGTCGTATAAACTTGTGCCGAGGCGAGCATTGTAACTGTGGGTAAAAGCAGCGCAATGCTCATTAGGATTGATAATAGTTTTTTCATATGTATCCCCTTTCATATTTACGGATCAGCTCCGTTTTAGGTATAAAATATACGAACCGGATATATTTAAAGTATAAATATCACACATTCTCGAATATTTTATACATAAGTATTTTACACAACGAAGGAATTTTTTTCAATAGCTTTTGCACAATTCATGAATAACATGGCAAAAATATATCTGTATTTTTATGAAAATACTTGAAAATCAAGGAAAAATGTGCTATAATCCTTAACAGTAATGATAATCATTCTTATTAAGACGGAGGAACTGAAATGAAAATAACCAACGACATTTATTATGCAGGTGTAAACGATCATAAAATTGACCTTTTTGAAGGTCAATATGACGTACCAAACGGTATGGCTTACAACTCATATGTAGTAAAAGATGAAAAAGTAACCGTTTTTGATACGGTTGATGTCAACTTCACTCATGAATGGCTTGACAATATATCCTCAATTCTCGGCGACAAAAAGCCTGACTATCTTGTTGTTCAGCATATGGAACCCGACCATTCAGCTAACATTGCAAACTTCCTGAAAGTGTATCCCGATGTTAAAGTTGTCGGAAACAAAAAAACTTTCACTATGATGGAACAGTTTTTTTCAAGAAGTTTTGAAGATAATCAGCTTGTCGTGGCTGATGGTGATGAACTTTGCACGGGCAAACACACATTCAAATTTGTCTTTGCACCAATGGTTCACTGGCCCGAAGTCATGATGACTTATGACTTGACCGACAAAGTTTTGTTTTCCGCTGATGGATTTGGAAAATTCGGCGCACTTGATGTTGACGAAGATTGGGCTTGCGAGGCAAGGAGATATTATTTCGGCATTGTCGGAAAATACGGTGTGCAAGTACAAAAAGTTTTGAAAAAAGCGGCTGAACTTGACATTGAACACATATGCCCGCTTCACGGCCCGATTTTAAGCGAAAATCTCGGATACTATCTCGGACTTTATAACACATGGTCAAGCTATGAAGTCGAGTCAGAGGGCATCGTAATAGCCTACACCTCGGTATACGGCAACACAAAAAAGGCGGTTGAACTTCTCGCAGAAAAACTTAAAAAGAAAGGTTGTCCGAAAGTTGTTGTCAACGATCTCGCAAGGTGTGACATGGCGGAGGCTGTCGAAGATGCTTTCAGGTACGGCAAACTTGTGCTGGCGACAACGACCTACAACGCAGACATATTCCCGTTTATGAGGGAGTTTATTGCAGACTTGGTTGAAAGAAATTATCAAAACCGTACAATAGGTCTTATCGAAAACGGAACTTGGGCGCCTCATGCAGCAAAAGTCATGAGAGACAAATTTGCAAATTCAAAGAATATCACGTTCACTGAAACAACGGTTAAAATCAAGTCAGCTCTTAACTCAGAAAGCGAACAACAACTTGAATCTCTCGCAGACGAACTTTGTACCGAATATATAGCTCAATCGAACGACACAGCCGACAAAAACGATCTCTCAGCTCTTTTCAACATCGGATACGGTCTTTATGTTGTCACCTCAAATGACGGCAAAAAAGACAACGGCCTTATTGTCAACACAGTCTCGCAGGTCACAAGCTCACCAAACAGAATAGCTGTCACGATAAATAAAGAGAACTATTCTCACCATATCATAAAGCAGACCGGAAAGATGAATGTCAACTGTCTTAGTGTTGACGCTCCATTCTCCGTATTTGAGAATTTCGGATTCAAGAGTGGTCGAGCAACAGACAAGTTCGCCGATATAACACCTCACCGTTCTGACAATGGGCTTGCTTTCCTTCCGAGATACATCAACTCGTTCATGTCGCTAAAAGTCGAAGAATATGTTGATCTCGGAACTCACGGAATGTTTATCTGCTCCGTCACCGAAGCAAGAGTCATGAACGACAGAGAAACAATGACATACACATATTATCAGAAGAATGTCAAACCACAGCCTGAAACTCAGGGCAAAAAAGGTTTTGTATGCAAGGTTTGCGGCTATATTTATGAAGGTGACGAACTGCCGGAGGACTTTATATGTCCGCTTTGCAAGCACGGTGCGGCAGACTTTGAACCTATAGGATAACCTCAAAAACGCTGTCCGAGCTATGGACAGCGTTTCATTTTATTTGACTTCGGATTTCATGTTAATCATTAATCAACCGAAGTAGGTTCAGAATAAAATGAGCATAAATAATACTTTTATACTAAAACTATATATTATAGTCTTTTGACTCCCCTCATATTACGCAAAAACTCCACGAACCGAAGTCCGTGGAGTTTATATCATTTTTGCTCATCAAGGCTGAGAGAATAGCTTTCCATGAAATCGTCAAGGAAAGAATTAACTTCTTCCATATCCATTGCCTTGATTGATTCGAGAGTCGAGACTTTCGCCTCTCTGAACTCGCTGTTACCCGCTTTTTCTTCTTCTATACACTTTATCAAAGCCGAAATCTTATCAGCGGCTTTGACTATCCGCCATAAATACTCGTCCTCATCTTTTTTAAAGAAAGCATCGGTATAATAAGGCTTTAAGTCATCGGGAAGCATATTCAAAAGCGTTCTGCAAGCGTTATCTTCAACCTGCTGAAACTCTCTGCGAAGTTCACGACTGTGATATTTGACCGGTGTTGGCATATCTCCGGTGATTATTTCAGGCATATCGTGATATAATCCCAAGAATGCCGCACGTTCTGCATTAAGCTCACCGCCAAAACGAACATTTTTTATCGTTGCAAGGCAATGCGCTATTGCACTAACATCACAACTGTGCTGACTAAGATTTTCGCTTTGCGTGTTTCTCATCAGCGCCCAGCGGTTGATGTATTTCATTCTCGAATAAAGCGAGAAAAAGTGGTATCCCATTATATTAGCTTATCAGCCAGGGAATGACATTGTGTATGTGAATGTAGCCTTTGCACTCTTATCGTTGAGGAAGAGCATTTTGATGCTTGCGTGCTGAACGTCTGCGATTGTAACAAGTACATAGTCAGCCTTTGTCATCATCTTTGTTTCCTTGTCATAAGTAACTTCTGCGTATCCGCCCTCTGTGATAAGGTTAACGTTTGAAGCAGTGTCACCCTCAGCCCATGAAAGAACGCTAATGCTGTCAACTGTTGAGGCAACATCTTCCATAACGTTGAACATCTTACCCTGAGGATCTTCAAAGTGCTTTGAGTTTGTGACTGACTTCGGTACGATCTTAATTGTAGCTGTGCCATCGCCATTGTCTGTGTATGTAGCTGAATCAACATCATCGGCTGTGATAAGACATTCCATAGCCGGGTTGTCAGAGCTGTAAGGCGGAAGCTGCATATCAGTACCGTTAGAATTCATCATACCGTCTGCGATCTTCTTAACTGCGCTGTTTTCAGAGCCGTCAAGCTGAACGCTGTCGCAAGTCATTGCATCGTGACCTGTGAATGTGCCTGTTGCCTTTGTGGTGTTGTAAACCTTGATGTACTCAGCAACGATATCTTCCTTAGAAGATGATGAGCTGAGTTCAGCTGATGCTGCACCATCGTCTGCCGGCTTCTGAGCATCGTCAGCGGGTTTCTGAGCGTCATCAGCAGGTTTCTGAGCGTCATCTGCGGGCTTTGACTCAGTTGGCTGAGGAGCAGATGTTGACGGAGCCTGTGTCGGCTGTGATGATACTGTTCCTGCAACGGGTGCCGTGCCTTCGTACTTAACATTGATGTTGATTGTTCTTGTGCAAGCAGCAAGGCTGAAAACAAGCACCAATGCAAGTGCGATACTTACTATTCTTTTAGTGTTCATGCTTTTTCCCCTTTTCAGAAAAAATTTAGAATTATTCAGACGTATGTCTAAAGGCATTATAAAGTTTTGTGCGAATTATGTCAAGGGATTATCCAAATTTTGATTAGATTTTATTAAAAACTTTTTTACGACAACTCTCGACAGCACGTTTTGCGAGTACAAAAAGTGGTTATAATTCTTATAAGCAAGATTAAATTTATTTTTATTTTGTCATTGCCAAAAATTGTATTTGGCTAATTTCATGTATGGCATAAGAGAGAAAAAACGAACAAGCCAAAAGCCTGTCCGTTTTTTGTCATATTTCTCCTTATCATGCCGCTGTGTCGGCTGTCAAAGTTGTTTGTCCTTTCTTCGCAACAGCTATATAGCTCTTGCCGGGATTGACCTTAAGTTCTTCGCCTGTTGCTTTGTCATAATAAACAATGCTTGACTTTTCGCTCTTTTTCTCCCATGTTATTTCGGTCACTGCACCGTGAGAAATATAGTAGCCGTCTCCGCCCTTCCAATCGACTTCCATAATAGCTTTGCCTTTATAATTATGAATGTCGGTCTGAAGAATAAACAAATTTGTAAATTTCAACTGTTTATCCGTTGAGCTGTCCTTATGGGCTTTGCCTGAATGCCATTTGTAATATACATCTTTCTCAGCGTTGTACTTAAATGTGCTGTAATACTGCTTTGAAAATTCAATGTTGACCTTAGTGCAAGCCTTTGATGACGGCGCTGTGACAGTTGAATTAAAGTTGAAAGCCGTTGTTTTCTTTTCATCGAGAAGTTCAGTTCTGACTTTTTCTTTTTTAAGTACCGCCGGAATATTCGGGCCTTTGACATATGCTGTGTGTTCCGTTGCGTAGTGCTTACGTCTTTCCTTGTCACGATCGAAAAGCTGTGTACCGTAAGTCTTTCCGTCAAAATAGTCGATCTTTATCCTCTTAAGTGTCGGGTAGCCCAGCGTTTCATTAGCTCCGAAACAGAAATAAACTGCATCGTACCCCTGAGCGAAAATCGGAAAATAATAACGGCAACTTCTAACCGAGCAAACATTCGGCACTTTAGTATAATCGCCGAACATAGCCATCATTCTTGTGATCCCGCCTTCGGTGACTATCTCATATAAGATATCGGCTGAACCGATACCGTATTGGGGAAGTGATGTTTTTATATTGTTGACCATTATAGCCATTGGGCGTTTATCGACAGCTTCATCTGAAAGTCCGCTGAGTCCCGTCAAAAGATTAATATTACCTTTTTCCGGAGCTTCAGTCGTGCTTTCTGTCGTGGTTTCCACTGTCGGCTCAGTGGTTTCTTCCTCGTCCTTGTTTCCGCAACCGACAAAGCAAGTCAACATCATAATTATTGCTAACGTAATGAGCCATACTCGTTTCATGTGTCTTTTCCTCCTGATGGCTTAGATTTTCTTCATTCTATCACAATATATGTGCAATGTCAACAAAATAGAGCATATTGCAACACCTATTTTTCAGCAAAAAGTCCGCAGCATACCAAAAAAGTAGCAACGGACTTTTCTTATTCGCCCAAACCGAAAGAAACAGAAAGAGCTTTATCAATGCGTGACATATCCTGCTCATCGAGATTGCCCATTTTCTCACGCAGCCGCTTTTTGTCAAGAGTTCGCACCTGTTCAAGGAGGACAATTGAGTCCTTGGCAAGTCCACATTCATCGGCATTGACATGAATATGAGTCGGAAGATTAGTTTTAAAACGCTGGCTTGTTATAGCGGCGGCAATGACAGTCGGGCTGAATTTGTTTCCCACATCATTTTGAACGATAAGTACCGGTCTGACTCCACCCTGCTCTGAGCCGACAACAGGACTGAGATCGGCATAATAAATTTCTCCCCTTTTGATCAACATATGTTATCACTCTCCAAAATTTCCTGCATAAATAGTTTAGCCACGATATTCGCTTAATAAACATGAAATATAACGGGGAGCGTGGATTTCATACTACATTTTATTCGCTTATAACAGATTTGGTGTCGCTGTTTTATGTACTAATAAGCGAGTGCTTTGTCGAATTTAACGACAGATTATCGGTCATATATAATTAAAAGTCTAACAAATTCAAGCAGCCACCTAACAGCGACTGCTCCTAAAGATTTCATTTTAACTTTTATCCTAACTTTTGAAAAAGAGGCAAATGACCTATTTTTAATACAAAAGCCACCCTTTTGAACCAAGGGGAGCAAAAATCAAATCTTTTTCTTTTTGAAAAATTCTCTTACTTTATCTATGAATCTTTCTGAGTGCGGAAATGGCTCTTCCAAAACCCACGGTAAAGAAATTCCTGTAACAGAAATGAAGAAGCAGGGTTCTTTTTGCTCGTTCGGAAACCAATCATATGGTGTGTCACCCTTAGAAATTTTTATGTGGAAATCTGCAATATCTGTTTCATATACTCCGTCAGTTTCAATTCTGCCGGTTACCGTATATCCAACAAACAAATAATCAATATTATTATTCATTTCAACATCTGCTGACTCATCCGGGCGGCAAATATCAACACCGAACTCCGAAAGGAAACTAGTAAGTTCGCCCGAAAGTGTTTTGATTTGAGCATATAGATTGCGACATCCAGGACAAACACAAAGTGAATTGGATAAATAGTATTCTCTTGTTTTTTCAATATCTGCGCAAAAGACAAAGTTGTCCTTTTGAATCGTTTCCATATGTCTCACCTCAACAGCATTATACCACGAAAAGAAAATAACCGCAACTTGTATCAAAGTTGCGGTTATTCTTTGGTGCCGGTGACCGGACTTGAACCGGTACGATATTGCTATCGAGGGATTTTAAGTCCCTTGCGTCTGCCTATTCCGCCACACCGGCAGGGAACGTTGGTATTATACACTTTAAAAATCAAGTTGTCAAGATTTTTTCCTTGAAAGCTCACTAAAGTTTTAACTTTAGGCTCTATAATTAAATGTTGGGTTGTCCAAAAGAACCTCTTTTCTTAACTTTTACAGTTAAAGCCGTTACATTTGCAACACGAAAAAGAGATTATCCCTCATGATTCTTACAAATATGTAACGGCTTAATTTTTTATAACGTATTATTTTAATTGGAAACAGTTTATCTCGTACTAACCGTATTTTCTGCAAAAGAGCGAAAAGTTCTTTCAATATCCTGACCTGCAAAAATCGGAGCAGATACACTAAATCCGTCTGAAAACACTATCGTTGAGAAATATGATGTCTCATCTGAAACAAAAATCTTTTTAAAAGGTTTTCTGTAATTAAAAAGTACACTTATTAGGTTGCTGTTTTCAACAAGATTAAGCAACTTTTCAGCTTCATCATTCTTAATCTGTTTTTCAAAGCTTGACACGTTTTCTGTTTCCGAAGTTATACATTCACCACAAAAAATCCAGCTGTCGCTTTCCTGAAAGATCTTAAATGAATAACTTTGTCGATTATCCATGCTGCCACATGAAACAGAAAATGATTTAATATCCGCAACTGTGTATTCAGGTTCATTTTCGCAACCGAAAAGGCCGATGATTATTGATATGATTCCCACAATGGTCACCACTCGACATATTGTTTTCATTTATGCCCACGGATCCTGTTCTTTTGGAATCCGTACACCGGTCAGCAAATATTGCTCCCACAAAAACCACTTGCCATCACTGCCTCTTTGACGCAGTTTAATCGGTCTCGGATCATCGGCTCCTCCGCATGGAATAAACAGTTTCATGTAACCTTCTTCTGCACCGGAGACATGATTGCTCTCAACAACGATTGTATACGGTTTAGCCGGAGTATAACCGTTGTCCGGAGTCGCTCCGGAAAAATAGGTAAAAGGTAAATATGTTTTCCCTCCACGAAAGCGGTCGTTAAGGAAAGAAATATCTTGACCGTTCATAGGACGAGGGCCTCTAAGCCAGTTAAGCATTTCCGTTCCGATTCCTTTGTCTGCCGAATAAGCACAAAGAGCGAGTACCGTCAATGCTGCTGCCTTAAATGGAGTATCAAGATCAGCCTCCGGTAGTGCTTGCATTTCGTCAAGACTTTCAGGCAGGGACAAAAAAGTAAACGTTTCTTTTTTTGCACCCACGCTTTTTGTCTCATTGTTAGCTGCACTGACAGGATTATTCTTTAAATTGTCAAATATCCCCATGATATTCTTCCTTTCAATTAAAACTTTCCGCCTCCGCCGCCATGTGTCGTTCCGGAAGATGAAGTGTGTGTGCTGCTACCCGATGACGAGGAATTGTTATCCTTTGGTCTCGGTGTTTTATCAACCTTATTATAAAGGAAAATCTCCCTGCTATCGCTTATATGCATACTTCCGTTCTTAACATAGTTATTGGCTTCTCTCTTTTTCGACACTGATTTCAGCTCACTTTTCATCTTGCTAACAATCAAGAACGCTATAAGAACTCCTACAGCTATTGAAATAGGTATCCAAATAAGAGAAAGCGGCTCTTTAGGCAAATTGCCGTTGTCATATGGCTTATCGCTTCTTGATTGTGTTACGAAGTCATCGCAGTATTGTGCAAAGGTTTCAAAAGCGGTCAAATAGTTTCCGTCTGATAAATACGGAGTTATCTGTTTTCCTATGTATTGAATACCCGCATCTGTAAATGCAGTGATCCCATATCCGGAAGTGGATATATACCAATCACCGCTTTGAGGGCAGATAAGAAGCAAAACACCGTCTTTGGTATCGCTGTAGCCGAACGAATTTTGAATATATACATTATCTGCGTATTCTCCGACCGCATAGCCATTGAGCGTATCAGTAGTAAAAACGACAACATCCATATTTTGGCGTATGCTGATTTCGTCAAGCTTTTTTGATAAGGTGCCAAACTCATCGTTGGTCAGAAGCTCGGCATTGTCAATTACACGACCGCTTTCATGTACAAATCCGTTTTCTGCAAAAGTCGGAATCATCATCGCAAAGCATAGTACCACAACAAATATCAATATACTTATCTTCTTTTTCATACTTATGACCTCCTTTACAGAATTCCGAATAAATGTAACAGGAACGCTACACCATAAGTTGCAACACTAAAGACCGCAGATAAACCGATCATCAGTTTTGTAGCAGCTGAATTGTCAACAGGCAGATCACCTACAAACTTTCCGGTCTGTCCGTTCATAGCGAATGTATACTTATTTCCGTTCCATGTTGTATTAAGTAACCAAACAGGATAAAGTGCATATTTAGCTTTTCCCCCATTAAGGAATATATCGGCGTTTTCCGGTGTAACTGATGAATAGCCCTGAACTGTTTTAGCAAAAGCCTCTTGTGTTGACTTCCTCACACGCTCATTAGCTCTTTCAACGCTTTCTTCAGCACCAACATCATATTTATCAGCCAAATATCCTGCAAGATAAGCCGTTTGAAAATCTACCGCCTGTGAAATATTAAACGGTTCAATGGATTCCATCAATTCATCAGCCATTTTTTTAGAACCGTCTACAGGAATATTCTCAAAGCTTATATTGCCACCTCTGTATACCGCAAAATAGCTTGTTTCATTATAGTTGTAATTGCTGTCAGACCATGTGCGTACCCTTGTCGCTCGGTAACGAACGCTTGCATTCACATCAGTGTCAAACAGCCAAAACGGAACATAGACTCCCTTGATTTCATCAATATGGTTTTGATCCTTAAAAATCTTAGGCAAAAGTCGCTTTCCTGAAATGTGCTTCATAAGATTTTCTTTTGCTTGCTTTTTATCAAGCTTAAACGGAATTATAATATCCGGCTTCAAAGCACCGGAAAACTGCCCCATCATAACAACAGGGTTGCCGCAAAACGGACATGAAGTAGCACCCGTGGTTTCATCTCCAACTATTTCACCGCCACAAGATTTGCAGACATATGTACGAAGTCCGTCTGCTTCGCCGTCTTTCCATTCGGTACCTGCTGAGGTTTCCCATTCCATATTTGTTTGCTTATCGTTTTGAAGTTCGTCATCATATTTTTTCAATGCATCAGGTTCAAACTCAGAATCACAATATGGACATTTCATCTTTTGCGATGTACTGTCAAATTCTACTGCCCCGCCACAGCAAGGACATTTATACTCCTGCAAAACACTCATAATTACCTCCGAATAAGATACATATGACTGTGCCCGATTTTAAAAGTCGAGCACAGTTCATTGTTTTTTATTTATAATGCAATATAACAAACGATTTTATCTGCCGCATTTATCATCTGGCTGAACCGCAGCACTGGCAGAATTTGCCACCGTTATTACTTGCTCCGCATGAAGGACATACCCATGCACCATTTTCAACGGGAGCTGCCTGCTGAGGTGTTCCATACTGTTGCTGAGGTGCACCGTATTGCTGTTGGGGTGCGCCATACTGCTGCTGAGGTACACCATACTGCTGCTGGGGTGCGCCATACTGCTGCTGGGGTGTGCCATATTGCTGCTGAGGTACACCGTATTGCTGCTGGGGTGCGCCGTACTGCTGCTGAGGTGCGCCGTATTGCTGCTGGGGTGCGCCATATTGTGGCTGTCCATATGCCATATTCTGTCCGTATCCACCGTTTATTCCACGAAGACGGTCAAACTCATTGCAGATTTGCTGACCGATATCACGGTATCTGCAATAGTCGGGACTGGCTTCCGGATTGGGACGGTTGTCACTTGTAAGAGAGTGACCTAAAAATGTGACCTGCATTGTTGCTTGCGGCTCAATATAGATAGATGACGGATTGAGCTTGAACTTCATTTCATCGAAATACGGAGTATTCACTGAAATGATAATGTATAAGTCATATGAATATTGATATCTTGGGGGGTTATAGCTTTCTCTGCCACCGTCACCATTGTTGCGGTATATTTCTGTTCTGTCCTCATCAATGTCAAGACGGCAGCCTACAACAGATGAAATATCAACAATATCCGGATTGTCACCGCTGTTGAGTGTTATAGATGAATTTGTAACGGTAAACCAACGGTGTGCTTCGTCAAAAAGCACCTTCCAGCCTTCACCGATAGTACGGCTTGTCTGGAATTGAGCTACCTTCTGCTTGTTTTCTTCACGGTAGGCGAGCTGGCCTTTGATTTCTTCGAGACTTGAGTGACGGCGTTCATTGAACCATGGTGAAAGTTTCTTTGCACAATCCTTGCAAAGATTTCCGTCCTCAAGCTTACGGTTTCCTAAAAGTCCGATTTTTTCACCGCATATATCGCAGTATTTTTTATCAAAAAGTCCCATAGTAATTTATCTCCTTTTTTATTTAATATCACTGTCGTTAAATATATCTCCACATTCCGGACAGAATTTCGGAGGATTTTTTGGATCATCCGGTTCCCAACCGCATTTATCGCACTTATAAAGAGGTGCTTCTTCCGGCTTCTTTGCACCGCAATTCTGACAGAATTTGCCTTTATTTACAGTACCGCAAGAACACTGCCAACCGACAGTGTCAGCCGGCTTTGGAGAACCACATTCGGGGCAGAATTTTCCGGTTGCCGTTGCACCGCAGGAACATTTCCAGCTATCAGCTTGAACAGGCTCCGGTTTCTTTGAACCACATTCTGGGCAGAATTTTCCGCTTGCTGTCGCACCACATGAGCATTTCCAGCTATCCGCAGAGGGAGCTGATTGTTGCTGTGCTTGTTGTTGCATTTGCTGTTGCTGCTGAACACCCATATTATAGAAGCCTTGAGCAGCACCAAAACCGCCTTGACCTGCACCGCCCATGCCGCCGACCATGCCCATGCCCATGAAACCGGTCATTGCACCGGCCTCATTTGCGGCAGCGGTTTCCATTGCATTCGCAGTTGCGTTGGTCATTCTTCCTGCCATCATAAACGGATTGGATCCCATGCTTGCCGCATCTTCCATCTCGTTTATCTTCTTCATATCATCTTCAGTCAATGTAATCGGGTTAAGTGCAATTTTACCGACTGAAATACCTCTGTTTTCGATCCACTCCTGCTTGAGTGCTTCATTCATTGCCGTTTTAAGCTCGTTAGCCTTGGCCGGTATCTGTGCCGGTCTTAACTCCTGTTCGGCAAGAGCGCCGAGAGCCGGCTGTAACGCATCGACAAATTCCACTTTAAGCTGATCATCAATTTGATCTCGTGTAAATTCATTTTCAACATTGCCACAGAGTCTTGTGTAAAACAGCAACGGATCAGAAATAATATATGTATAAACACCGTTGCAACGTACTTGAACCGTTCTGCTGATGCCAATACGTTTATTAACAACTTCAAACATAATCGGATTTGCAGTACCGAATTTGTTTCCAATAATTTCTTTTGTGTTAAAATAGTATACACGCTGATCCTTTGCGGTATCTCCACCATAAGTAAAACGCTTACCGATAGTCTTAAAAGTCTGTTTGATACCGTCACCTAAGCTTCCGGAAAATATGCTTGGTTCTGTTGATGTGTCATAGGTGTATTCTCCCGGTTCAGCGCAAATGTCAACAACTTTTCCTTGTTCGACAATAATCATACACTGTCCGTCTGCAACAGCAATACCTGAACCGTTTGAAATTATGTTGTCGTTTCCTTTCGTGTTTGATGAGCGTCCGCTTGTCTGCTTTTGACCTTTACGCATCAAAACATCGTTCGGCAACGCATCGCAATAGAAAAATTCTTTCCACTGATCTGCTAATGTGCCACCGAGTGCGCCTATTCCGGCTTTAATCAATCCCATATTTAAGACTCCTTTCAAAATTCATTTATTTTTCCGATACAATATCGGCAAGTTACTTCTTCAATTTCGCCTTCGAGTGAATCATCAAATTTCTATGAAATTTTGGCGTACAGGTGAATATCATCGGCAACGGAGTTTTGTATGAACTTTAAAAATCACACGTCACCATTAATTTATATTTCTTTGTTGCCGCATATTGCTTTACTTAATCGAGGGACAATCCCTGACCGACCACACGCCAACCGATCGTCTTTTCTTTTTCTTTCGGTTCATAGAAAGCCAAAGTATAGTAATCGTCTATCAAATACTCTCTTGAGACTACAAAATTGTCATCCTCATCGTATTTGCCAAGCTCGAACTTGAGAGTGTAATGGTCGTACATATAGACCTCTTGAGAATATCTGAGTGTCTTGCCCTTTTTGATACCCGATTTTATTTCACTGATATTTTTGCAAAGATAATCATATGCTTCATCTTTGTAGTCTTTGATATCTCTGACTGTAAAATCGTAGCAGCCCTTCGACAAAACAATATCTCTGCCGTTTTCGAGAGATATTACCGGACGGATCTCTATTGTTTTATCACCGTCTTTGACACAAATCAAAACATTTGAATACGCCTCGTGGTCATTGCATAAAATTACGATTGGCTCGCCTGCTGTTTTCTTGAGGATCGCCTTTCCTTTGTCGTCCTTCGTGTTGCCGTTTTCGTCAATTCCCGATTTATAGACGGTTATAACTGCGTTCTGACTTGCAGGAACGATAGCAAACATGAGATTGCCCCTGTTTAACGATACATTACACTTTGACAAAAACGGATATTCTTTAAATATCGTACTCACTGAACAATCACCTGCGAGTGTGTTTTTGCCTATGCGTCCGGTGTCAGGTATGTATTCAATATATGCGACACCGACAGTGGCCTTGTTTTCCTTTATCTTCGCCCTTAAATATGTCAGTTCAGCTGCCTCATTTGTATTGGCGGCACTTGTCGTCTTTGCGGTTTCCGTGGATTTTGATGTTGATGACGGTTCGGTCGTTTCTTCCTTTTTTGCTTCGGTACTATCCGTAGTGGATTGTGAGCTTGCTCCGGCAGGAACACCATCGGTAGCAGAGTCGTTACCATCTTGTGTCATGCATCCGGCAAAAAACACACACAGAATAATCGAGAGCAATACCATTATCATACTTTTGGATTTCATAAATATCCCTCGTTTCGCTTTTTTAGTCATTTTAATAGTGAAATTCATTAAAATGCACAAAATTTCGATAAATTACCGCACTTTGTATATTTATTTTAACTCTTTTTTTGATTTCTCACCCCATACAAAAGTACAGTTTTTAAAAAAACATAAAAACGAGTCGAATAACTTTGTTTTCACTTATCAATATGCTGATCGGACAAAAAGCAATCAAAAAACTCCGCCTAGAAAGACGGAGTTCTGTATGAATTTGCATCATATTATAAGTGGAATCATTAACCCACACTTATTTTACTTTAATGTTCTTGACACTTGACCAGCTTGAATAAAGCTTAACACTCTTTCCGTTAATCTTA
>CAZTSC010000013.1:8987-56104 GCA_964616655.1 uncultured Faecalibacterium sp. | reverse complement strand
CTTTTTTGTGGATGTTTCTTCACGTTTCCGCTTTGTTTAGTTTTTAGGGTACAAATTATATACACCACCGAGTTTCGGTGGTGTTTTTTGTTGCACTTTATCTTATAATATACAAAATCTTAAGTCAGAATTGCCTAGAATTTGATGTATAAATTCACCTTAATTAATACGCTAGGCGTACTAAATATTAAAAAATATAAAAGATATTCGCTCTTATATCGGTTATTCATTTGCTATGATCTGTCTTTCATTTACTAAGATTGACTTGATTGCCTTGTTATGCTAATATCTGAATATCTTAATCAAATGGAGGATATCAGATGGATAGCAAAACTCAAGAAAAATCAAAAATCAAGATCTTACACAAGCCTGCCAAGGGCAGAATGGGCGCACTTTTAGTGACGTTCGCTTGGATAGCTGTTTGGAACCTCATCTACCAGGCGGTTCACGGACTTTGGGCTGAAAGCTCAATCCAAATCGTAAACTGGGCTTTCTTCGCAACAGTAACACTTTTCTTTATGCAGGAAGAACTTACATATAAACAGCGCTTCTGGCATACGCTCATCGGTGGTGCTGTAGGTTTGCTGTTTGCGGCGGCTATAGGCATTGTTTGCACGGCAATGATGCAAAGAGGTATAAGCTATCTCACATCGGTGGCAATTCCCTTGATTATCTCAATCGCAATGCTTATTTTACTCAATCCTTACTTGCCTGCAATCTTTAACAATGTTGGCTTCATTTATCTTATCATTGCTTTCGTTGAGGCTGATAAAGTTGTGGCTATGCTTCCGAGTTATTTGATTTCACTGCTCTTAGGCTCATTGATTCTCAACCTTGGTTGCACTTTCCTTTTGAATATGTACACAAAGGCAATGACCAAAAAGGCAATGGCTGCGGCCGGAAAAGAAACGGCAACAAAATAAATTTCAATTAAAAAAATCCGCAGATTTATCTGCGGATTTGCTGCATATATTTGCTTGTTTATAAATGCTTTTGAAAACAAAACCGCAGGGCTGACCTACGGTTTTGTTGTTTTATTCGGGTATTTTGCAAACATCTACCCATTCTTTATAGTTTGAATACTTCTCCATTTCGGGGATAGTCAGCTCAATTGCACTGTTGCTGCTTCCGCAAGCCGGAAACACGGTTTCAAAACGCTTGAGACTTTCGTCAAGATATACGGTAACTCCGTCATTGACTGCGAACGGACAAACACCGCCGACAGCGTGACCTATGTATTCTTCCACTTCATCGAAAGCGAGCATCTTGGCTTTTACATGGAATGTATCCTTATATTTCCTGTTGTCGATTTTAACATCGCCTGCCGCAATTATAAGGATCGCTGCATCTCCGACTTTGAACGACATTGATTTGGCTATTCTTGCCCCCTCAACTCCGAGAGCTTGAGCCGCCAATTCGACTGTTGCACTTGAAACGTCAAATTCGAGAACACGGTTTTCCATGTCGAACTGTTTGAAATATTCTCTGACTTTTTCGATTGCCATGTTGTCCTCCTATGGGGTACGAGTGAGTGTGTGCGAAGGCTTGATGTAGCGGTTGGGGGAAACCCGCCCGCGAAGCGGGCGGACGGTGCTTTAGCGTGTGCCCCGAAGGGGTGCCGATAAAGTGCCGCGAAACCTGAATTTCGCACAACATTTAATTCTATTAGTCTATTATTCTTTTCAACATTTTATCCAAGCCGCTATTTATGATGTCCGTGTCCGCAAGTTCAATAGCACCCTTGTCGGCAAGAGCTGCGGTTTTCGGATCTATCGGGAGCTTTGCAAGAACGGGAAGTCCAAACTGCTCTGCGGTTTCTTCAACCTTGCTTTCACCGAAAATATAATGTTTATTTCCGCAGTCAGGACATTCAAAATAGCTCATGTTCTCGACTATGCCGAGAATGGGTATATTCATAAGTTCAGCCATGTTGAGAGCTTTTTTGACGATCATTGAGACAAGATCCTGTGGTGTTGCGACAACAACAATGCCGTCAACCGGAAGATTTTGGAATACCGTCAAGGCGACATCGCCTGTTCCCGGAGGCATATCAACAAACATATAGTCAACATCACCCCATGCGACTTCTGTCCAAAATTGTTGAATAACACCGCTTATAACAGGGCCTCTCCAAACAACCGGAGAGTCATCTTTTTCAAGCAGAAGATTTATCGACATTGTTTTTATACCGGTTGATGTGACTTTTGGAAGAAGTCCCGTAGCATCGGCTTCGGCTCTGCCCTTTATTCCGAACATCTTGGGAATTGATGGCCCTGTTACGTCAGCATCTAAAACCGCTGTTTGCTTTCCTCTCATTTGCATCGCTGTCGCAAGCATAGCCGTGACGGAAGATTTTCCTACACCGCCTTTGCCGCTGACAACGGCTATAACTTTTTTAACATCGCTGTATTCGTTTTGTTTGAGTCTCATATCCTCATGTTCACAGCTTGAAGAACACGAGGAGCAATTGCCGCTGCAATTTTCACTCATTTTCAGCACCTCTTTGTAATTTTTTTATATTTCTTAAATTAATAAAGAACTCAGTTAAAGCGTTTGAACATTCTTCCTCCATAAATCCACCGATTAATTCAGGTTTATGGTTAAAGGGAAGATCAAACAGATTTATCACAGAGCCACAGCACCCCGATTTTTTATCGTAAGCACCGAATACGACTCTGCGAATTCTTGAATTTATTATTGCTCCCGTACACATAGGACACGGTTCAAGTGTGACATACATCTCACATTCCCAAAGCCTCCAACCGCCAAGCCTTTTGCAGGCATCGTTTATCGCTTCTGTCTCTGCGTGATACAGTGCATTTTTTCCTATTTCACGCCGGTTTCTTCCTTGACCGACTATTTCTCCGTTTCTGACGATTACCGCACCAACGGGAACTTCGCCCTCATCGCTTGCTTGTTTTGCAAGACTCAGTGCGTACCGCATAAAATCATGATCGTTCATATTTCAATATAAGGCAGGGTATACCAGCAGATTGCAATAAAAGCAAGTATCATCGGAAGATTGAGAAGATATGCTTTTACCTTTTCACCTTTTGAAATGAAGGTTCTTCTGCCGTGTGTGGATATGCCGCCTTTACGCAGGAAGAATAACGCAAGACAGACAAAACCTATAATCATCACCGCAGTGTATATCACATTGCCGGCTGAGAGAAGAACTTCCTCGCCGAAATTAGTACTGATATATGACAGTATACCCGAAACGGAGTTATTAAGCAAGTGTATAAAAATTCCGGTCCAAAGTGAGTCAGTCACTATCGTGAAATAGCCTATCACAAGACCTGCAAGGAAAGCGAACGGAGCTTGTATAAGATTGCAGTGAACCAATCCGAATATTATTGCCGCCATAGCTATAGCGAAACCGTCACCGTATTTGCGGAGAGGTTGCATGATAACACCTCTGAAGCTTATTTCTTCGATAACAGCGGCAACAATAGTTAATCTCATGAAGTATAGAACAAGCTCAAAACCCGAATCGGGGAGTGACATATCGGGAGAAGTTAACTTCAAACCGAGCTGTTCCAAAAAAGCTGTCAAATAGCCCGTTACCGTGCTTGACATAAGACATAACGAGACTCCCGCAGGAATTGCAAGTACCGAAAGAACAGAGTCTTTAGGTTTATCCATTGGGAAAATTTCATATGTTGTGTATTTCTTTTCGTAAAGACCGCATAAAAGAAACGGTGTGCAAATGGCAAAAACAGTGATGAACATTCCGACCGCTTGATAAAACAACATATCACTATTGTAAAGTTCGATAAGTCCGAATAATCTAAGCGGCAGAGCTAACAATTCCTGCATCAGGAGAAAACCGATGACACAAACACCGCCTAAGATGCCGTATCTTCTGAGTTCTGACTTTTCTTTGTTGGCTTCGGCTTTTGCAAGAACGTTATAATCTTGGTCATACATTTTTATCACCTACTTTGCATAAATCATGCCGATAATAGTGTTGACTATCCGTGTCGGTAATATTTTCGCCAAGGACACTAAGAATTTATACTGCAAACCGACAGTTGAAAGCGGTTTTGGATTTTTTGATGTTGCCAGCTTATAAATTTTATCGGCTATAGCCTTGGGACTCATACCGTTTTGTTCGTCATGTTCCATTGTGGATACACTTTTTTTAAGTACACCACGGTATACTTCGTCACCGTTTGTATTTTTCTCTCTTGCGGCAGTGAAACCTGTCTTGACATCTCCGGGCATAACAGCGCAGACTTTTATTCCGAACGGACGCAATTCATTCGCCATAGCAAGAGTCAGTGAGTTTACAGCTGACTTTGAGGCTGAATAGAAAGCTTGGAACGGAATTGAAAGCGGTGCGGCAAGTGAGCTGACATTAACTATTGTTCCGCCGCTTTGTCTCATATATTTAACCGCCTCATTTGTACAAGCGACTGTTCCAAAGAAGTTGACTTCAAATTGCTTTTTAGCTTGTTCAAGTGTAGTAAATTCGGCTGCACCCGATATGCCAAACCCTGCGTTATTGACCAAAACGTCAATTTTTCCAGAGCTTTCAATGATTTTATTAAATGCTGAGATGACACTGGTTTCGTCAGTTATGTCGCAGGTTATATGTTTAATGTTTCCATTATCCTTTCCTTTTCTGCTGAGTTCATAAACCTCAAAGCCTTTCTCAAGAAAAACCTCACAAGTTGCAAGTCCTATACCGCTGCTGCCACCGGTTATTACAGCCGTTTTCATTTTCTCACCTCTGATAAAAATATTACTATTACATTATATTGTATTTTTTGTGCAAATACAAGGGTGGCACAGCTATAATTGTATTAAATTTCGGACAATGACAAGCGATAAAAAACAGAAAAATTCATTTTCACACAAATAGCGAACCGATATGATGTAAATAAGCTTATTAAAACCTTTGATTAAAGAAAAAATGCCCCTTTTTTGGTAATAACCTACAAAAACTTGCACAAAAAATTGTGCAAAACAGCCTAAAACTTGTGCTTGTATCCAAAAGTGAAAAACTTTGTCGAAACCCCTTGATTTTTGTTTTTATGTGGTATATACTTCGTATTGTCAAAGGGAAAGACAGCCCATAGACATAAAAAAGATTTCTCCATTTTTTTGAATGTTTTCTTCATATTTTCTCCTTTTAAAAGCGTTTGAGTTATTCCTCAAACGTTTTTAAACTTTTATAGGCAAATTTTTACATTTAATATACAATATAGCTATAATTTTATTGTTTAATTATATTATCAAGACTTTATCCGGCTGTTGTGTCAATAATATATACCGCTTGTATAGATTTTATATTAGCTCAAATCCTAATGTGTACCTAAGAATAGCAACAGCGTTTGACCGACTTCAATTTGAACAGCGGAGTGAAATGTGTGAAAAAGAATAACTCAAACTTCAGAATAAAAACCTCACTGGAATTTAAAACCGATAAAGAACAGGCAGGAAGAAAAAAGTTTACCTTTGCGTTGTTTTTTTCAATAGGTATTGTTATGCTTGCCTGCGTGTGTCTTTTGTTGCTGCTGAAGGAATATGACTTCGATATTGATAATATAATCGGCAGGGCACCCGATACAACCGAAACAAGCGAGGAAACCACCCAAGAGCCGGTTAAGCTTGAAGGGAATGCAAGCTTTTTGTTACTTTGTTCTAATGATTCCGGCAAGAAAGTTCACCACGCGGCAATTTTGACCGTTGATCTGGGCGAGGCTCAAATGAAACTTATAACCGTGAATGCAAAAAAGAAAGTTAGTGTCAACGGTTTTTCAGGCAATCTCTCTGAACATTTGGAACGCGGTGGAATGGCTCAGGCTGTTGCGGCGGCAGAAAGCTTGACAGAAATTAAAATTTCAAGATATATCAGAGCTACCGACACCTCATTTAAGGGATTAGTTAAAGTGTTTGGAGGTGTCCCATGCACGGTTGATGAAAAGATCACATATTCAGTAGACGGAGTGGGATATATTATAGAAGCCGGAACTCAAACGCTCACAGCGGATATGAGTTATAAATATATGTACTATCTTTCACAGCAAAATAAAAACAAACCCGAAAAGATGAGCGAGTTTCTTTCGGATATGTTATCGGCTTTCATGACACAAGACAATTTCAGCCGAGCTGATAGCATATATAAAAAGCTTGTGAATATACTTGACACGGATATTTCGGCTTATGATTTTGCAAATAATAAAGCCGGTCTTGGCTATCTGATTGAGAAAACACAAGGACAAAAAGCCATGATAGCATGATTTTGTAGGCAATATACACAATAAAATGCACAAAAATTTGTGCAAAACAGCCTAAAACTTGTGCTTGTATCCAAAAGTGAAAAAAATGATCAAAATGCCTTGCTTTTTCTTTTAAACTAGTATATACTTCATATTGTCAACGGAGGGAAACCTCCTTGACATATATTAGATTTCTCCATTTTTTTTGAATGTTTTCTTCATATTTTCTCCTTTTAAAAGCGTTTGAGTTTCCTCAAACGTTTTTAAACTTTTATGGGGAAATTTGTGGCTAACTATTGAAAACGCCCCATAATATAGTATAAAATATATAGGCTGGCTAAGGTCAGCCTATAAAAATTTAAGGAGATATTATATGGATCCCATTAAAGTTGATTTTACCGGCGGCTCAGGTTCGTCAAAAGGTTCAGGCAAAAATGCGGTTATAGTTCCGCCGAATGCTGTTGTCAAACAGTTGATTGCAATAGCCTGTGCAATTATTACAGGAGCAATAGCTTATTACTTTAGGCTTCCGGCATTTAATTTTAAGGACATCGGAATGTATGAGTTTTTTGCGCTTATTTTAGTTGCGTATTTTGCTGTGCTTTATATTTTAAGCGGTGCATCAAAAAATCCGGAGTATATTCCATATGTCAAGAAAAGAGCGATAGTTCCGGTTGTGATAGCCGTTGTCGGAATATTGATTATCGGTGTGGGCTATCTTGTGTCATCGGTTTTTTTCAGAGCTGATTCTTACAGCAAGATAATTTCAGTCGATGAAAACAAAACTTTTGCCTCCGACATTAAGGAAGTTGACTTCTCGGCTGTTCCGGTTCTCGATAACGATTCAGCTGCGGCTCTTGCCAAAAGAACTCTCGGTGACATCGCCTCAATCGGAAAGATCTCACAATTTGAGATTGCCGGAGATTTCACTCAGATAAACTATAAAAATCGTCCTGTTCGTGTCACACCTCTTGCCTATGGAGATATTTTCAAGTGGTTCAAGAACACGTCATCAGGTTTTCCGGGATATATTGTTGTTGATATGGTGACTCAAAAGGCGGAGTTCGTTATGCTCGAAGAAGGAAACTATATGCGTTACTCTCCTTACGAACATTTCGGCAAGTACCTCATGAGACACTTGAGATTTAAATATCCGACCTATATGTTTGGTACACCGACATTTGAGATAGACGAAAGCGGAAAGCCCTATTGGATATGCCCTGTTGAGGACAAGACTATCGGACTTTTCGGTGGAACAGACATTAAGGCGGCGATATTGGTTGATGCCGTCACGGGTGAGTTTTTTGAATACACTGTTGATCAAATCAAAAACGATTCATCTCTGCAGTGGATTGACGGAATTTATTCCTCGTCACTTCTCGTTGAACAGTATAATTATTACGGCACATATTCTGACGGTTTCTGGAATTCCGTCATAGGTCAGACCGGTGTTAAAGTAGCGACAGAGGGTTCAAACTATCTTGCGTTAAATGATGACGTTTATATGTACACGGGAGTAACATCTGTCGGAAATGATGAGGCCATCATCGGATTTGTTCTTATTAATATGAGAACAAAGGAGGCTAACTTCTATAAGATATCCGGTGCTAAAGAATACTCGGCGGCTAAATCGGCTCAAGGTGCGGTTCAAAACTTTAAATATACAGCTACTTTCCCGATACTTCTCAATATAAGCGGCCAGCCGACTTATTTCATGTCATTGAAAGATGATTCTAACCTAGTCAAAATGTATGCCATGGTAAACGTTGAGCAATATCGTGTAGTTGTTACCGGTTCAAAGATATCCGAGTGTACGGAAAACTATATGAACAAGCTCAAAGAAAACGGCATCAATATTTCGGTGGATATAGACAACATCAAGGATAACACTGCTGATTCAAATTCAGATGAACAGAATAAACCGCAGATTGAAACCGTGACCGTCAAAGGCAATGTTGAGGATATCAGAACAGCGGTACTCGCAGGTGAGAGCTATTATTACATCAAGCTTGAAAACAAGGATATTTACTACAGTATAAAAGCAAGTGATGAGCAGAGTGTTGTTATTCTCAACATAGGGGATAAGGTTGAGATAATCCACGAAAAGAGCGAAAAAGATATAATCCCGATTGAGGAAATCAAAATCAAATAATATCAACAAATCCGTGTGGACAAGAACCGCACGGATTTGTTGATATAGATATAATTTGGCGTGTTTTGCGAAAATTTTCAAATTTATCTAGACGGACTTAGAAAGCAATGCTATAATAAGGTGAATTAAATTCGGAGGTAGATAAATATGAAACAAAAACTCAACAAAACATTGTCACTCATCTTGGCAATGATAATGATTTTTGGTACACTTCCGGTTGTCAGCTTGGCGGCAGATGTTGTCCATAGCGGATCGTGCGGTGAGAATCTCACTTGGACACTTGACAGTGACGGTTTGTTGACTATTAGTGGCAGTGGGGAGATGAGGGATTGGGAATTAGTAGACAACGAGTATTCTCCATGGTACAACTATAGACGTTTAATTAAAACTGTTGTAATTGCAAACGGTGTGACAAGTATCGGACGTCGTGCTTTTGACGGTTACACGAAATTAACAAGTGTGGAAATTTCCGACAGCATCACAAATATTGGTTGCGAAGCGTTCTACGATTGTGTCAAGTTAACAAGTGTAAATTTTCCCGACGGTGTTACAAGTATTGATCATAATGCATTTTATAACTGTGATTCCTTAACAAGCGTAACAATTCCCAACAGTGTGACGAGCATCGGTGAAGATGCGTTTGGCTGTCATGATGCAAGCACGATTTTTTATAACTTTACTATCCATGGCTATGCAGGATCAGAAGCTGAAAACTATGCAAATAAGAACCGCCTTAACTTTATTGAAGTTTGTTTTCATGATGAGTCTTCATGTGTTTCGAGTAGTGCAGAAATTCCTACAACTTGCGGTTCTTATGGATACACAGCCGGTGTTTATTGCAACAATTGTGAGAATTGGATAGAAGGACATGAGATTATTTACTCTTATCATACAGATGAAAATGATGATAATATTTGTGATATTTGTAGTGATCAGATAATAAAAACTATACACGATGGAGAGTGTGGGAACAATCTAACATGGACATACAACAATAAGCAAACACTTACAATTAGCGGTACAGGAGAAATGAGTAGTGTATGGAACGGCTGGCTCTGGTTTGAATTTCGGGACTATCTTAGCAACGTTATAATCGAAGACGGAGCAACAAGTATAGGTAATGGTACATTTGAAGAATGCATTAGTTTAACAAACATAACCATTCCCGATAGTGTAACAAGCATTGGTCGTTATGCGTTTCATAACTGTAGTAGCCTAACAAGCATAACAATCCCTGATGGTATTACAAGCATTAACGCAGGAACGTTTTACGGATGTAGTAACTTAACAAGTATAACAATTCCCGACAGTGTGACGAGCATCGGTGAAGATGCTTTCCGTGGTTGCAGCAGTCTAACAAGCATTAATATTCCCGACAGTGTAACAAGCATTGGCAATTATGCATTTAGTGGTTGCTCAAACTTAACGGATTTGATAATCGGAAGTGGCATAACAAATATTGACAGAGAATCGCTTATCAATCTTAGGAGCTTAGAAAATATAGAAGTTTCGCAAGACAACGCTGTATATTCATCACATAACGGTGTGCTTTTTAATAAAGACAAAACAACTTTGCTAAGATATCCGGTAATGAAAACAGAATCATCTTATATTATACCCGATACCGTAACGCATATTGACGAAAAAGCATTTAGCGAATGTAGAAATTTAACATCAATAACAATTCCAAGTAGCGTATCAAAGATTGGAGAAGAAGCGTTTTATTGCTGTAATCGCTTAACTTCAATAACAATTCCAACTAGTGTGACGAGCATCGGTGAAAGTGCGTTTCGCAGATTTATTTTACTCAGAGACGGTGACATTAAATCACTTTCCGATTTTATTATATATGGCTATTCCGGTTCTGCTGCTGAAGTGTATGCCGAAGAATTTAGGCATACATTTATCTCATTAGGAACTGTTCACACCCACTCCTACACCTCAAAAGTAACCAAAACTGCCACTTGCACAGCAACAGGCATTATGACCTACACTTGCTCATGCGGTGAGAGCTATACAAAGTCGATAGCTAAAAAAGCTCACACTTATAAAAAGACAACGACAAAAGCCACAACATCAAAGAACGGCTCTGTTGTCGAAAAATGCACGGTTTGCGGCAATGTTAAGTCAAATGTTGCTATAGCTAAGGTTTCGACAGTTAAGCTTTCTAAGACTTCATTCACCTATAACGGCAAAACTCAAAAGCCGAGTGTCACTGTCAAAGACAGCAAGGGCAAAACCCTCAAAAACGGCACTGATTATACAGTTAAGTATTCTAAAGGTTGCAAGAATGTCGGACAATATACAGTGACTATAACATTCAAAGGCAACTATAGCGGAACAAAGACTTTGACATTTAAAATCGTTCCAAAGGGAACATCAATCTCAAAGCTCACCGCCGGAAAGAAACAGTTCACTGTTAAGTGGAACAAGGATTCACAAGGTTCGGGTTATGAAATTCAATATTCGACTTCATCTAAGATGAAGAACGCAAAGACGGTCAAAATCGGAAAGTCCGGCACAACATCAACGACAATAAAGAAGCTCAAATCCGGCAAAAAATACTACGTTCGTGTACGAACATATAAGACAATCAAAGTCAACGGAAAGAGCGTGAAGCTTTATTCATCTTGGTCTAAGGTGAAGAATATTAAGGCAAAATAAATGCATATAAATAGCAATAATGCCGTGCGGAGAATTCGCACGGCATTATTGAACATAAGAACGTAAAAATCAGACAGTTGATAATTGCATCAACTGTCTGATATGTTTGATGTCTTTATACATGAAAATAGACCCACGGTTATACCGGGGCGCATTTCCACTATTAACTCTTCACTAAAAAAGTGAACGGAAATTCAGCGAATAACGAATAGTGAATAGTGAAGAAGTACAAGGCTTCGCCTTGATTTTTATGCAGTTTAGCTGATTATTCGCATATCGTTCTTAAGCTTTTAACCGTTCTCAAAGTTGGCGGAATTTTTTACTTAGGCTCTTTGTCAACAGATAATAGCAGAAACCCTTAAATCAGGAATGAAAATGGAAGTATTATCATAAAGACAAACCTTGCAGAAATGTAGGGTGCTTTTGTCGTTCATCGTTATTTAATGATTTTTTTCCTGAAATATGCTACAATAAAATGAATTCTAAGCTAGATTTAAAATATAGAATTGCATCACTCTTGATGATTGAAATAGAATTACTGGCAGATGATATTATAGGCGACGGAGTTGCAGACGATGCTTTGGCTACAATTCCAAAATTCAAGAAAAAGGCATATGCAGTTTGTGGAGAGGTAATATATGGATTATAATATTGATGAAAAATTGAATTATATACTTGAGTTTTTGGATTATTCGATTACTCAGTTTGTCGATGAAGTTATAGAGGATTCGGAAACAGATCCTGTATTTTCCGCAGTAACTCTCAGCAACACAATAATTTGTTATAACAGTTTACTAAAGACTACCAAATGTGATTCTTTCCAAAGCTTATATGAGTTTTTTCTAATTCATGGCTATTCTGAAAATGATTTCAAAAAATTTAAACAAAAGAGAGAAAAAGAATCTGTATATTATAACGGAAAACAGTATAAAGATTTTAAAGACGAGTAATCTAGTTTAAGTGTTTCGTTTCAACTGGTTGAGGTTGCCAATATGAATTAAATTCGGAAGAAATTGCCATGGTTGAAGCGAATATTGATAACGAAATTTGGCTTAAACCTACAAAAGAACAGTATGATGATATTAGAGATGTTTTTTTGGAACATGGTTCGTATATTAATAAGGCGAATGGTTCGTCCGAAAATTATGAAGATATATTTTATTGCATATATGATCAAGAGAATAAAATATATACGGTTGTTTTCAAGGGGAGTTGAATAGACTTTTCCCTAGATATAGAGTGATGTCTATGACATCATACTTTTCTTATCAAATAGCTGAAAGGATGTCTGTATTATGAAGAAAAAAACCTTCTGATTTGCTTAATGTGTATGGGTATCATTTTCGTGATACTGTGGCTGATAGACGACAGCTTGAACTTGAAAGCCACAATGTTGTCTAGTGAAAAGCAAGATTATTATTGCGTAGTTACGCCATGCTTTACTAATGTTGATGGTACTTGCGAATATGAAAGCTACGTCACAATATACGGAGCTGAGCCGAAAGTATGGTCGCTGAATTTCTCAGAAAGTAAAAACGAAACAGAAACTTTAAGTGTTAAAGGCTTTGAACATTTACATACTGCGAATGTAGTAGAAAAAACGTTAATACTCACAGGTATTGACAGCAAAGGCACATATCAGTGTTTTAAGTACGATGGAGACAAGATAATTTCAAAAATCAAGCTTGAAACGCTCCCGTACAAATCATATCCCCTCGGCAATACGGTTGCGTTACTCTTTGTGAAAGATGACAGCACTTGCGAACTGTATAAGGCTGACTTTGAAAGCGGCGAATTGCAGCTAATATCGGATTGCGTATACTGCAATTCCAACGCCGACAGCGTCATAAGCGACCTTTACGGTTCGGCAAACGTTTTCACATATCAAAATGTGATTTTTTATAAAATCGGAACGGGTACATGGAATTTTCAATTCGGCGACACAGAGAGATCGTATGAGTTAGACGGAATATGCGGCGGATTTTCAGACGAAGATACAGTTGTTTTCTATCGTGAAATTACGAATAATGCACCTTTGTACTCAATCAAAAGTCACAGATTTTTCAAAGTCGGTAAAATTGAAAAAATATCGCTGCCGAACGGCAAAATAAAAGAAAGCAAAACATTAAAATTGCCGTCGGATATACTCAACTTTTTTGCCTATCCGGGGTACAACGAAGTGCTTATCGAATACGGAAACCTCGATGACACAGCAAACGGAATGATTATCAATTTAGATGATTATTCCTATAAGACAATGCACTGGTATCCGCCGATTTACAGCAATATTCAGATTTGTGATGAAAACCCTGCCACATTTTAGGGATAGATTATGAGAATTTAAGCTGTTATGAGATGCATTTGATTTAATTAGAATCAAAATAATAGCAATTAATAGAAAATGTCACTTTTAATTAACAATACCCAAAACTCAAACAGAAAACAGGTGGTCAACATGTCTGCGAATGTCTTAAAAATAATAGCGCTTGTTTCAATGACAATTGATCATATGGGACTTATGCTGTTTCCGGATCAAAGCTGGATGCGTATAGTCGGAAGAATAGCTTTTCCGATTTTTGCGTTTATGATAGCGGAGGGCTGCGAGCACACACATAACCGTTCAAAATATTTGTCACAGATAGCAATTATGGGCATCGGTATGCAGATAGTGTTGTTTATCGCTACAGGCTCTTTATATCAATCCGTATTTATATCTTTTACCTTGGCGATAATACTCATTTATGCAATAGATAAGGCGAAGAATGAAAAACAGAGTATATATTGGTTATATGTTCTTTTGTCTTCTTTAGCTGTATTGTTTTTATGTTTATGCTTACCGAAAATTCTTCACAATACAGATTACGATATTGACTATAATATTGTTGGGGTATGCATTCCGGTGTTGTGCTATTTTTCAAGAAACAAGAAAGAGAAAGTCTTACTATTCACTTTTGGATTGGTTGCTCTATCCGTTTTTTATGGCGGTATTCAGTGGTTTTGCCTAATGTCAGTTCCGCTGATAGCAATGTATAACTATCAAAAAGGACGGTTTGCAATTAAGAAACTGTTTTATATTTATTATCCTGCACATTTACTCATACTGTTTGCGATTGAAACAATTATTAACCGTTAGGAGGGATATTATGAACGGTATAGGAAAACTCGCACTTGGAACTATGGGAATGAACTTTAAAAATAAAGAAAGTTCTATCCAAACAATTCAGACAGCAATTGACAATGGCATTAAAATCTTCAACACCGGCGATTTTTACCAACAAGGTGAATCGCAAGTAGTGTTGGGAGAGGCACTGAAAGGACTGCCGAGAGACGACTATTTTGTTTCTTTAAAGTTCGGTGTAACTTTTGGGCTTGCCGGAGCAAAACTTGATGTAAGACCTGAAAATATCAGATCGCAATTATTATCTGCACTCGATAAGATGGGGCTTCAATATGTGGATCTTTATCAGCCGGCAAGACAGGACATTGCCATTCCTGTAGAAGATATTATGACGGAAATGGTAAAGCTTAAGGATGAGGGCTTGATAAAGAATATCGGACTGTCAGAAGTAGATGCCGATACGCTCAGAAGAGCTAATAAGATCCATCCTATTCATAGCGTTGAAGTTGAATATTCTTTGCTTAACCGAGAAATTGAAAAAGAATTGATACCGACAGCGAAAGAGCTTGGAGTTCAGGTCGTAGTATACGGTGCAGTGGGCCACGGCGTTTTAACAGAGAAAGTGATAAGTGGCGGTTTTTCAAATCCGATGATGGCAAGAGGAATATTGTCACCCTTTAACAAAAAGCATAATTTGCAGGTTTTAAACGAGTTCGCTGAAGTTGCGCAAAAACAGGAACTTACTATGAGTGAGCTTTCTTTGTCTTGGACACAAGCGAAGTATGATAATATTTTATCTTTGATTGGAACAACCAAGCCTGATCATCTATTGAGTTCAATAAAAGCAATGCAGGTGAAATTAGAGGAAACAACAGTTGATGAAATTGAAAGTATTGTTTCGTCTAAAACTATCAAAGGACACACTATTCGCAAATGGATTTTTGAGAATGGTGTTGGTAAGATGGTGTAAAATATGAATAACGATGAACTTATATTTTATCCGAAACATCCATCGAGTATTAAGACTCATATAATAGAAACAAAACCAATGCAGAGGCTTGAGCAAGCGGAGCCGTTTGATGCAAAAACTCTCAGGAACGAGTTTTGTGCAGATTTATATGGGGCTTTGGCGATTTATGAAGATAAACGTTTTGAGATTACAGGAATTGCTTCCAAGATAGGTCCTGATATCCATAACAAGCCGGCTATTGAAATATCAGATGTGGTTGGCGGTCAGTGCTATATACTTTGTATATTCCCTACAGACGATTTTTATGATGAAGTTTCTGTTGGAGATAGAGTAACCGTTAGGGCAAACTATCTGGTAATGAGTAATAGGTATGGCGTTGTTATGAAGTATAGTGAACTGGTTAAGTAGAAGCTGAAATCAACAAAACGGTTTAAGCGAAATTGTTCCATTTTTTTAAAATTGATTATCAAATCATAAATTCAAACTGTCTTAAATTGACGCATATTTAGCTAACTGAATTCCGAGGTCAGACTGCTCTTGACCTTGGAATTTGATTTTAAAGACGGTTAAATTGACAGATAGTTTTAAAGACAATTATACATTTTTTATAAATAATTCAGTGTGCCTAAAAAACTATTGTGTTTTAGCAATTAGTGTGATAAAATTTAAAAAGCTTATCATTTAGGCTGTATATCCTGCACAGGAAACTGTTTAGTGCAGGTTTTGCGAAAGGAGTAACCCCCATGAACGGATTTGTAAGCAAGCTTTATGATATCGACAGCATTGAAATTCCTGAAGAAATGCTGAAAGTTTGTGTTGATGAAAAGTATGGCGATGATGCGATAGTGCGGCTATCTTTGCGTTACGCTGACGAAAGCGAAGTTGAAACCGTCTCCGAAGGCGATTTAGTTTATTGCCATGCCGATAAAGAAAGTTATCCCGATGGAAGAACTATATTGATTTTTACAGGTACACCTGTACCCGGTGCCGAAAAAGCAGCAACGGCTGTTCTCGGAAAGTCTGTCGGCGATGTTGTTTCGACATCAATTTGTGAAAAGAAAGTTGAATTGAAAATTGAGAAGATTTTACATCGTACACCGGCATTTGTCGATGACAAGTTAATTTCCGATATCGGAATTGACGGCGTTGACACTGTTGAATCGTACAAAAAATATGTTATTAATGAAGCTTTGGAAAATCTTAAAACGGAAAAGGTGAAAGATATCAACCGTTTCGTTATAGATAAAATGCTAAGTCTTTGCGAGTTCACATATGATGAAGCGGAGATGGCTGAACATTCAGAGAAAATGAGCCGTGAAATGCTTGAAGAATATGGTGACGAGATTGATATGCCGTTTGAAGATCTTAAAAATGAGGCTGTTTTGCATACCAAACAGGATTGGATAGCCAAGGCTTTTTGCGAAAGCAGAGGCTTTGAAGCTGATACGCAAGAGGCTGAAGAAGAAGCGGATCAGATGATCGAAATGATGGAACTTGCCGGAGAAAAAATCCCTGACCGTGAGGAACTTATTGAGTCATCTGTGATGGGACAGTATTATAATGAACTGTTTACATATATTGAAAACAGCACAAAGCAGAAAATGGGAGGTTAATATGGCTACTGTTGAGTTAAAAGAAAGCGAATGGAAAGCGTTTTCAAAGTCAGAATATGCCGTTATAGATTGCTATGGTGACTATTGTGCGGCTTGCGTTATCTTGGAACCCATATATGATGCTGTCGCTGATGAAATGCCGGAAATAGCGTTCGGAAGAATAAATATTTCACATTATCCCGAAATTGCCGAGGAGTACGGTATAACAGCTATGCCGACACTCTTATATTTTAGAAACGGTGAATTAATCAATCAGAGTATAGGCTCTGTTGACCGTGAAGAACTTTTAAGACTTATATCTGAGCTTTTATATAGCTAAGGAGGTATATTATATGAGTAAGATTCGACTTAATGATGATCCCGAAGTGGTCAAAAGCGTTAAAGAAGGTCTTAAACGAAAGGGCGGCTATTGTCCTTGCCGTGTTGAGATAAAACCCGAATATAAGTGCATCTGCGAAGAATTTAAAGCGCAAATTCAAGATCCGGATTTTGAAGGCTACTGTCATTGTCGCCTTTATTATAAAGAAAAATAATTTTCAGTGAAAGGAAAGATTATTATGAAAAAGTTAGTTTCAGTTCTTGTCGTTTTAGCTACTGTCATCTCTCTGTTCGCAGGCTGTAGTCTGTTCAGCAATGTGGCACTTGTTAAATTCGATGACACCCACACACACAACGATCCCGATGGACTTACATATGATGAAAGAATAGTCCTCAAGGGAAACAAGTTCTCCGATTATCTCGAAAGCATAGTCAATTCAGAGGCATATCCCGACACAATGGTTTATGACGATGACGGAAATATGATCGGTATGTACGATTATGATGAGTCAACAGGTCTTGCAAAAGGCTGGACTAGTCTCAGCGATGAAAAATACACCGAGCTTGATGAACCGATAGATCTCGGAAAGCCGGATCTTTCAAAAATGTTAGATCTCCCCGATGACATCACGGTTGGCTGTGTTGTTTACGGCAACGAGGAAAAAGCTATATCTGCTTATATTTATATCTACTTTGCCGATACAAAAGCAAGAGATCAAGTTAAGGAACTTTTGAAGAACTACTACGGTGTTGAGTTTAATGAGGACAACGACACAACTCTGTCATTTGTTCAGGATTCAGACTACATAAACAAAACTTTTGAAGATGCTATCGAGCAGGGTGCAACAGTCATGGCTAAAGACGCAAGCACATATTCAGAGTTTCTCATGGCTGACTATGGCGTAACTGTCTATAAGGGCGAAAACGCTTATAAGCCGTACGATGAATATACAGATCCCGAAGACCTCGATTTTGATGAAAAGGTCGTTCTTGTCGGAGCAGGTGAATATGCTGTTCTTGAAGAATATGTAGCAGATCTCTCGACAATGACCGATGTTCTTTATGGAAAAGACGGCAAGATGGTCGGACATTACACATATTATGTTTGCACATCAAAGGAAGGTGCCGATCATCTTATGGGCTGGCTTGAGACCGGTACGAGTAATATTGTGCGTGTTTCCGACACTGTTATTTCAGATTCAAAGACAGGCAAGGAGTTAGATAGCCTTATAACTTCTTATATCGGCTACAATGTTCTTGTGGATGATTCAGTTAAAGATTACACAAGAATGATCGAAGAATCTTTCTTCTCTGTTGTTTGCGAATAAACTTATCATGGATGCCTAACGCCTTAATTAGGTGTTTAGGCATCTTTTTTCATCTTTCTTAACAGGAGAAACACTATGGAAAAAAAGTTGAAAGAGAAACAAGGTGCAAGCAGTTGGAATTCACTGTTTCACACAATTAAAAATCTGCGACTTCCTTGGATTTGGATAATAATAGGCTTGGCGATCAATCTTGTTGCCAACGACTTGGCGCTTGATCTTCCGGACACAACAGCGGATCTTCTGGGTGGTCAGCTATCCGGAGCAGCCGTAACGAAAGCGGTATTTTATTATATAATGATCGGTGCAATGAACACGCTTGCTGTTGCAGGTCAGGCACAAGCTCAATCATACGGTGTAAGAAAAGCGAGAGAATCCATTTGGAAAAAGATGCTCGGAATGAGAATGGATTATTTTGACAGAAATGATCCGTCAGATCTTATGAGTGCTATCACAAACGATGCAAGTTCGGCTGTCGAGAGTCTGGTAAACGTCATTATATATCTGATTCCAAGCATTTACTATGTCGTTATGGCTCTTAAACGAATCGGTGAGTACCATTGGATACTTGCGCTTTCATGCTTTGCGATGATTCCGATAAAATATCTTTACGCTTTTATAATGGGCAGAAAATACAGAAACGGTATGTCAATGCTTTATGGAAAGATCGGTATTCTCACCGGCTTTCTTGCTGACAGAATTTTGCACCTTCCGCTTATTAAAATGTACACAAATGAAGAACAAGAAGGAAAAGCGGGTGCAGATGCATCAAAGAAACTCTTTGATGCCAATATGAGACTTATTCGTTTGGATAACTTGTCTTTAGGTGCGGCATCGGTTATTGATATTTTGCAGAAGTTTATCGTTGTTGTTGTGGCGGTAGTCCTTTTGCAGCAAAGAAAAATTGAACTTTCAATGTGGGTTGCTTTCTTCCTGTTCTCACAAAATCTTTTCTTATATATAGATGCTATTTTTGATAGCTGGACACGAATCAAGACAATTCAGGGTACGTTTGAAAGAGTTATAGAGATAATGGAAGGCGACAGCGAAGAAATAGATGCTACGTTGTCATTCCCGACAGAGGGTGATATAACGTTTGAGAATGTTACATTCACATATCCCGAAACAGATAAGCCTGCTTTAGAAAATATCTCATTTAATGTACCCAGAGGTTCATCTTTGGCGATTGTCGGTTTATGCGGAAGCGGAAAGACAACTTCTGTCAGCCTTTTAGAACGCCTATATGATCCCGATGAAGGTCGTATTCTCATAGGTGGAACGGATATAAGAGATTTGTCACTTTTGGATTATCGCCGCAATATATCATATGTTCAGCAGGGATCGGACATTTTCGGCGGTACGCTCAGAGATGCTTTGACTTATGGCATTGATCGTGAGATTAAAGATGATGAGATATTTGAGGCGGCTGAAAAAACAGGTTTTAATGAGTATCTTAAGCTTTGTGATAACTGTCTTGATACAGAACTTGCATCGGGTGCATCTTCGATGTCCGGAGGGCAGAGTCAGAGACTTGTTTTAACTCGTGAATTTCTCAGAGGCGGAGATATTATCCTTATGGATGAGCCGACTTCAGCTTTAGATGTCCGTGTGTCTGCAAAAATACAGGAAACAACGGATAAGCTTTTTGCGAATAAAACAAGAATTCTTGTCACTCATGACCTGACTTTTGCTAAGAAATATGATAAGATAATCGTCATGGAAAACGGCAAAATGATAGGCGAGGGTACACATGAAAGTTTGCTTAAGGATTGTGAAACATACAGACAGATGAACGACAATGAGAAAGAGGGGGTAACAGCATGAATAATAAGACCTTCTCGAAGAATTTCTTAAAAAAGTATTTTGGCGTTCTCAAAGGTGTTAAACTGCCGTGGATATTGATGTTTTTCACATTAGTTGCATCAATAGCAATGATGAATACGGAAATTCAGGTTGCGACAATGACAGCAAACATTATCGACACAAGCCAATATGCTATTAATTCAAAAGAGCTTATAAACTATATTTCCATGGCTGCTCTTTCAGCAATTTTAACTATTTTAGAAAACTATTTCACAAGGAGACTTGAAGAAACGATCACATTGCGTGTCAGAACAAAGCTTTGGCATAAGATCATGCGATTACCTATGAAATATTATGACGAAGATAACGGAAATGAGCTTGTCAGCCGTATAACATCAGACGCTTCAGCTCCGTCAACTCTTTTCACTTTGGCAATTTCCTGCGTGACTTGTATTGTGACTTCGATTCAGGCTTTCTCACAACTTTTTGAATACAATAGGCTCTTAGCTAAATATTCACTTTTGATAATTCCGCTGACAATGCTTATTTGTGCTATTTTCGGAATACTTCAGTTTAAGCTGGGTGTTTACGGAACTGTGACATTGGCGGGAAGTCTTGGATATATTGCCGAGAGAGTCCGAAATTTCCGACTGATAAAAAGTGCTGTTGCACAGAAACTTGAGTCTGAAAACGGTAACAAGACCTTTAAGAAAATGTATATATCAGATTTTCTTAATTGGTTGATCGTTGCCGCATATCAGCTTTCATCAGGAATATTTTCAATTATGTTTATAGTTATCGTCTTTGTTATCGGTGGCCAGCTGATTCCGAAGGGCGAAGTAACCATAGGCGATTTGACCGGTTTTTATATGATAACAGGCATAGTTTCAGTTCAGCTTATGCAGTTTTTCATGAACGTGGGATCGGTTTTCGGTACATTCGGTACAATGAAAAAGATAGCTCAGATATCGGACACCGAGCCGGAGAAAACCGAAGGTGAGAAATATCCGCCTGTTTGCGCTGATATAGTGTTTGACGGAGTAACTTTTGCGTACAACGAAGAAAGAAAAGTCCTTTCTGATGTTTCTTTGAAAATACCCTCAGGAAAAGTGACGGCGATCATCGGCGGAAACGGAGCAGGAAAAACAACACTCTTTAAGCTCATAACACGCTTGTATGAGCCAAGTGCCGGCAAAGTCTGTTTCGGTGAAACAGATGCCTCAACATATGAGCTTGACGAGTGGCGAAATAAATTTGCATACGTCTTTCAATCCGATCCTCTTATAGGCGGTACTGTCAGAGAAAACATGACTTACGGTTTGGATCGTGAAGTCAGCGAAGAAGAACTGATAGAAGTGGCAAAAAAAGCCAACTGCTATGACTTTATCATGGAAAAGCCCAACGGATTTGATGAGGACGTTGGTTTAGATGGCTCTAACTTCTCAGGCGGTCAGGGCCAGTGTATATCTATAGCCAGAGCTATGCTGAGAAACGCAGATTATCTTCTTTTAGATGAAGCGACAAGTAATCTTGACGTTATGAGCGAAGCTATGGTGACTGAGGCAATGGATAATCTTATGCAGAACAGAACCACTGTCATGATAGCCCACAATTATGCTGCAACGAAAAATGCCGATAACGTGATCGTTATGAATAACGGCAAGATAGAGGCTGCCGGCACTCCCAAGGAGTTGCTTGAAACCAATAATTACTATCAAATGTTCAGCAAAATATAATATTACAGGGGCGGCGTATACCGCCCCATTAAAAGTGAGGAAGAATAATGCAAGAAAAAATGTTAAAGTTTAAATCAACACAGATAAATGAGATCTGTTGCGGTTTCAGACTAGTAAAAAGCGAATATGTCTCATCAAAAAACGGAACGCTTTATACTTTGTGTCACGAAAAGACAAAAGCGGAACTTCTCTATTTTGACAGAGAAGACGAAAACAAGACTTTTTCTATAGCCTTTAAAACATTGCCGGAGAACAATACGGGAGTGTTCCACATCTTGGAGCATAGTGTTTTAAACGGCTCTGAAAAATATCCGGTTAAAGAACCGTTTGTTTCAATGCTGCAAAGTTCTATGCAGACATTTCTCAATGCCATGACTTACAGCGATAAAACAGTTTTCCCCATTTCAAGCAGGAATGATAAGGACTTTTTCAACCTTATGTCGGTATATTTAGATGCGGTATTTAGCCCGATGATTTATAAACGTCCGGAAATATTCATGCAAGAGGGCTGGCATTATGAGTTTGACGAAAACGGTGAGATGTTCTTTAACGGTGTTGTTTTCAGCGAAATGAAAGGCGTCTATTCGGATGTTGACAGTGTTATTGAAGATGAAACCCAACGTTTACTTTTTCCTGATAACAGCTACGGTTACTCAAGCGGAGGACACCCGAATTATATAACCGATCTGACGTACGAAAAATTTGTCGAAACTCACAGAAGATTCTATCATCCGTCAAATGCAAAAATATTTTTAGACGGTCACATGGATATCGACTCTGTTTTAAGCTATATTGATGAAGAATATTTGTCAAAATATGACTATAGAGAGCCTGATTTTGACTTCGTTATGCAAGAACCAAAGACGGCTGAAAACACGGTGTACTATACAGCTCGTGAGGGCGAAGAAGAACTTGCTCATATGTCGGTTTCAAAGATACTTTGCACACATAAAGATGTTGAGAAGATTTACGCTTCTTCTATATTAGCTGAGTATCTTACCGGTTCAAATGAAGCGCCCTTAAAGCGAGCTTTTCTTGAAAGCGGCCTAGCTCAAGACGTGAATCTCAGCATAAACGATGGAGTTTATCAACCGAGTGTCTCTCTTGTTGTCAATAATATAAGAAAAAATTCGCTGCCTGAGATCAAAGATTTTCTACCCGAAAAGGTGAGAGAGATACTTAATGCCGGCTTAGACAAAGAAGCCCTTATGGCATCGGTCGAGAAGTTTGCTTTCTCAAATAAAGAGATCAGAGAACCGTACGGTGTCGAGCTTTGTATCAGAGCTTTAGACGGTTGGCTTTACGGTGACGATCCGCTGACATATATTGACAATGACAGCATATTTAAATCACTGCGAGAGAAAGTGGAAACAGACTATTTCTCAAATCTTCTTTCAGAAATGCTTTCTGATCCGAATGATAAATCATATCTTTATGTCTTGCCATCACTGACAAAAGATGAAGATGATGCTAAAAGAGAAGAAGAAAAGCTTGAAAGAATCAGCTCATGTTGGAACGAGGACAAGAAAAAGCAGATTTTTGATGATTTTGTCGCTATGCAGCAGTGGCAGCAAAGTATGGACAGCGATGAAGATATCGCTACTTTGCCGCACTTGGAGCTGTCAGATGTTCCGACAGAAACAAAGCTGACAAAAACGGAAAAAACAACGATTTGTGACACGCAAGTGCTGAAAGTTTCGACTGATACAAACGGTATAGTTTATCTTAATATGTATTTTGATATTTCAGACTTTTCTCTCCACGACCTGAGAATGTTAAGTGTACTGACAAGCTGTTTTGGCGAACTCAGAACAGAAAAGTATTCGGCAATTAAGATGCAGACTAAGATAAAAGCCAACTTCGGTGATCTTTTCGCAAAAATTGAGCTGATTTCCAAAACAGGCGATTTGAAAAACTGCAAACCCTATTTGCTTGTTTCTGCCGCTGTTCTTGAAGAAAAAGCATCAATAGCGATCGAACTTCTTGAGGAATTGTTGCTTAACGGCAAGTATGATGAAACAGATAGAATATATGAAACAGTATTGCAAAGAGATTATATGTTAAAGCAGTCGCTCATAAGTGACGGACATATGATAGCCATTATAAAATCGCTTTCTGCTTTTTCTGCCAAGGGTGCATTGCGTGAGTCACTTGAAGGCGAAAGCTTCACCAATTGGTTTTCGTCATTTTCAAAAAGCTTTAAAAACAGCGAAAAAAATATCGGTGATGAAATAAGCAATCTTGCATCGAAAGCATTTTCAAAGAACCGTCTGTTCGTTGGATACAGCGGAAATCTTGATGCAGAGGCTATAGAGTCTTTGATCAACGCTTTGCCGGAAAACAATGTTGGGGTACAAGCTGAGTATCCGGAGTTTGACAGTGGCAGCGATGCCGTAGAAATTCCCGCAAGTGTCAGCTTTTCGGCTATAGGTCATAATATCTACGCTTTGGGAGGCGAAGTTTGCGGTGCTTGTTCAGTGCTTGCGTCTTTAATGAGCTTTGCTTATTTGTGGGGTGAAGTGCGTGTTCAAGGCGGAGCTTACGGAACAGGCATGAACATTCGCTCTGACGGTGATATGTTCTGCTATTCTTACCGTGATCCCGATCCGAAGAACAGCATGGAGGCTTACTGTGGAATGGTGGACTTCCTCAATGAGTTCTTGAGTCAGGAAATGCCGCTTGATGATATTATTATCGGAACAGTCAATACCGTTGATCCTCTCCTTGATCCGTCAGGTATATGCAGTACGGAATGTACGGAATATTTGGGCGGTGTTACAAAAGAAAGCATCTTGCAAAGACGCAGAGAAATTCTTGACACAACAAATGAAGACCTGCGAAAGCTTATAAAACTTTTGGAAAGCTATATAAGCGGCGGCAAATTCTGTGTTGTCGGAGATAAAACATCAACCGCTTTTATCAATGAAAATAAACAATCTTATTAAACAAAAATTTGAAGCCTAAAATCCTTATATCGGGATTTTAGGCTTCTTTCTGTTTTGAATTTATTTATTTTCGCTGTCTGCACCGGCACTAAACTGTGAATTGTAAAGCTCAAAATAAAAGCCTTTTTGCTCAATCAGCTCATCGTGAGTGCCTTTTTCGATTATATGTCCGTCTTTCATGACCAGAACCACATCGGATTGTCTTATTGTTGAAAGTCTGTGAGCGACAATAAAGCTTGTCTTTCCCTTCATCATCTTGTCGAAAGCTTCTTGAATAAGAACTTCCGTTCTGGTGTCGATATTGCTTGTCGCCTCGTCAAGTATAAGCATCGGTGGATTTTTGAGCATAACACGGGCTATACATAAAAGCTGTTTTTGTCCTGCTGATATGTTGCCGCCGTTTTCACTTATGACCGTATCGTATCCATCGGGCAAACGCATGATAAAGCTGTGAGCATGAGCTTTTTTAGCGGCTGCGATTATTTCTTCGTCTGTCGCATCTTGTTTAGCGTATGCAAGATTTTCTCTGACAGTTCCGTTCAAAAGCCATGTGTTTTGCAAAACCATGCCGAACTGATCTCTGAGTGAATCACGCTTGATCTCTCTTATATCTGTTCCGTCAAGCTTGATACTACCGCTGTTGACATCATAGAAACGCATCAAAAGGTTGATGAATGTTGTTTTTCCGCAGCCGGTCGGCCCAACAATCGCTATCTTTTGACCGGGATTAACACTTAGCGAAAAATCTCCGATAAGAGGTTTTTCCGGTGTGTACGAAAAAGACACATTCTCAATTTCGATTTTTCCATCGCATTTTGACAACTCTTTGAGGGAAGAATCATCACTTTGCTCCTCACTGTCAAGGAGTTCAAAAACTCTCCTTGCACTTGCGAATGCGTTTTGCAGCTCAGTTATAACTCCGCTTATCTCGTTAAAAGGCTTTGTATATTGGTTGGCGTACGTCAAAAAGCAGGAAAGATTTCCAACCGTAAAACTTCCGGCAGTTTTAATGACCGCTATAGCACCCGATACACCTGTGCCGGTATAAACAAGTCCGTTTATAAATCTTGTTGTTGGATTTGTCAAAGCCGAGAAAAACTGAGCCGCAACACCGACTTTATAAAGTTCGGCATCGGTTTTCTCAAATTCGGCTTGAGAATATTCCTCGTGGTGAAAAGCTCTGATCAATTTTTGATTGCTTATCATTTCTTCGCCGTATCCGCTGAGTTCACCTCTTATCTTACTTTGTTCGGTGAATTTGTCATGAGTGTGTTTTGCAATAAAAGACGAAACGAACAGAGAAAGGGGAGTCAGAAGAACCACAACAAGAGCGATTATCGGATTTATCGCAAACATAAGAATGAGAGTTCCGAGAATGGTTATAATGCCCGTGAAAGCCTGAGTGAAACCCTGTAAAAGACCATCTGAGATTATATCTATGTCTGTCGCTATTCTTGTGATTATATCGCCGTGAGAATGTGAATCAGCATATTTAAGTTCAAGTCTGTTGAGCTTATTGAAAGCGTGAACACGCATAGCTTTGACAGTCTTATATGTCAAAGCGTTGGTGAAGTTTGTCATCAGCCATTGGAACACTGTGGATATAACTATTGTCAGTGCAAGCAGGGCGATTATTTTTGCTATTGCCGGAAAATCCACATTTCCTTCGGAAACTATATTATCAATAGCTTTACCAATGATTATGGGAGTGACAAGCTGAAGCGAAACTCCGATAAACGAAGAAATAAGAGCAAAAACAAAGTATTTAATGCTGTGATTTGAGTATTTAAGTATTCTTTTTAAAATTTCAGAGGTTTTCATCTTTCTGCCTCCGTCTGTTTAAGCTGAGAAACGCAAATTTCTTTATATATCTCGCAGGTTTTAATAAGTTCATCGTGTGATCCTGTTCCAACAACCTTGCCGTCATCTATGACAATTATCTTGTCACAGTGCATAACACAACTGACTCTCTGAGTGGTTGTTATAACCGCTGTATCCTTAAGCTGATTTAATCCATATCTGAGCCTTGCCTCGGTTGCAAAGTCGAGAGCGCTTGAGCTGTCATCGAGAATGAGAATTTCAGGCTTTGCGGCGATGGCTCTTGCTATTGCGAGGCGCTGTTTCTGGCCGCCCGACAGGTTTGTTCCGCCACGTTCTATTTTATAGTCAAGTCCGTCTGCGAGCTTATCGACAAATTCTCCTGCCTGAGCTATATCAAGAGCATATCTTATTTCAGAGTCACTTGCGGTTTTGTTCCCTAATTTCATGTTATCACGGATAGTTCCCGAAAACAGAACCGATCTTTGCGGAACGACCGCTATTATGGAGCGAAGCTGTTTGAATGAAAAATCTCTGACGTTCTTTCCGAAAACGCTTATGTTTCCGCTGTCGGTGTCATAGAATCTTGGGATCAGATTGACCGCCGTGCTTTTACCGCTGCCAGTGCCACCGATGATTCCGACTCGTTGACCTTTTTCAACTGTGAAACTAACAGAATCAAGAACTGTCTTTTCACTCTTTTTATTATATGAAAACGTTACATTTTCAAATTTCACCGCTTCTTTTGTACGGTCAAGTTCGATATCGCCGTCAGTTCCCTCAACGACACTTGGTTTTGTTGAAAAAATATCCTCAATTCTTGCTGCTGATGCCGAGCCTTTTGTAAAAATTACGATAATGTTTGCCAAAACGACCATGGCGAGCATGATCTGAGTTATATAATTCACCAGGGCTGTAACTTCACCTTGGGTGAGATTTCCGACATTGACGCCTTTGCCACCGAACCAAATTATAAAGATAATGGCGGTGTTCATTATGACATAGGTGAGTGGGCTTAATAAGGCCGACACTTTGCCGACAGACATAGAAATGTCAGCAAGTTCATCTGCCGCATTCTCAAATCTTTCTTCCTCGTGTTTTTGTTTTGAGAAAGCTCTGATAACTCTCGCACCTGAAAGATTTTCCCTTGTGATCAGAGTTACTTTATCAAGTTTTTGCTGGATTACCTTATAAAACGGAACGGAATATCTCATCACAAGAAACAGCACGGCGGCAAGCAGTGGAGTGGCTATCAGAAATATGATCGAAAGCTTAAGATCTATAAGCATAGCCGCAATGGTTGAGCCGATAACCAAAAACGGCGCTCTGACCGCAAGCCTTATAAGCATGGCGACAGAAAGTTGTATCTGGTTTACGTCAGAATTTATTCTGGTTATGAGTGTCGAAGTTCCCATTTTGTCGATTTCTGCCGCCGACAGAGTGTTGATATGTCTGAAAAGGTCGTTCCTCAGAGCTGTTCCGACACCCTGAGATGCCTTTGATGCGAAATACTGACAAATGAGAGCAAAACAAAGACCGAGTATGCCTAAAAGGAGCAAAATGCCTCCCATTTTTAAGACGTAGCTCATATCTTTGTTCACAATTCCGATATCAATTATTTTTGACATGACTATCGGCACTATAAGTTCAAAAACCGCCTCTGTGAGCTTCGCTATAGGGCCTATCACGGCTTCTTTTTTATAAAGCCGAAGATATCGTGCAACTAATTTTAACATTTATCTTATCCACCTCTTGGAAAAACATTCATAATGTATTATAATAGTTTAAGATGATTTAATCAATAATAAGCAGGTGAGATTTTTGTCAGAGTTTATTTGTCCGTTTTGTAAGAAATCACTAAAAATTGTAAATAACAGTCTTTTATGTGAAAATAATCATTGCTTTGACAAGGCTAAAGAAGGGTACGTTCATCTTTTGCCGTCAAATAAAATGCATTCTCGAATTCCGGGAGATACAAAAGAGATGGTTAATGCCCGCCGTGAGTTTCTCAGTGCGGGGTACTATAAGATATTTTCCGATAAGTTAAACGAATTGGTATTAGAAAACTCATATAACGGCTGTCATATAGTTGATGCCGGTTGCGGAGAGGGATATTATACGGAAAATATCTTTAACTGTCTTGAAAGTCAAAACATAGATGCTCACATATCCGGATTCGATATATCGAAATTCGCTGTCAGGCTTGCCTCAAAGAGAAATAAAAATATCGAATATGCCGTTGCGAGTATTTTTGATATTCCGACAGCTAACAGCCATGCGGATATTGTTACAAATATATTCGCACCTATAGTTGAAAACGAGTTTTGCCGTATTTTGAAAAACGGCGGTGTGCTTATTATTGCCGTTCCGGGTGAATATCATCTGTGGGAAATGAAAACGCTTGTTTATGATGAACCTTATGTTAATGAGTTGAAACATACGGAATATGATGGCTTTGAATTTGTCAAAAGAGTACCGGTGAAGGGAGAAATTGAGCTTTGCGATAACAGACAAATTCAAAATCTGTTCTCCATGACTCCGTATTATTGGAAAACCGGAATAGACGGCAGTCGCCGTATAGCGGAATGTCAGTATTTGAAAACGCAGATACACTTTGATTTTTTAATATACAAAAAGCTATAATTTTCCTCAAAACGGTTGTAAAAGCGTTAAGTTTGAAGTATAATATCCAAGTGTATATTCAATGGAAAATCGCAAATTAGGAGGTAGAAAATGTCAAAATATTCGGTTTCACTGAAAAAAATAATTGACGATCACGGCTTTGAGCCTTTATATCTTCCTAAAGATGCAAATGAGATCATGATAACCTCACCCGATGTCAACAGACCCGGACTTATTTTTTCGGGCTATGAGGACTTTTTTGATCCGACAAGAATGCAGTTTTTAGGTCGAAGTGAGATAGAATTTTTAAATCAGATATCTGAGCCGGTCAGACGTTGCAGAATGGACAGATATATGCAAACAAAACCGGTCGCTATTGTGGTCACGAGGGGTCTTGAGTGTCCGAAAGAGATAATTGACCTTGCTCCGAAATATGGAGTGCCTGTCTTATCAACAACGGACACAACTTCGAGATGTATGGCTTCGATAATAGCCTATCTTAACATTGAACTTGCCGAAAGAATAACGAGACACGGTGTTTTGGTCGAGGTGTATGGCGAAGGTGTTCTGATTTTAGGCGACAGTGGTGTCGGCAAAAGCGAGGCGGCTATCGAACTTATAAAGAGAGGACACAGACTTATTGCTGATGATGCAGTTGAAATAAGAAAGACTTCAGCTAAAACGCTGATAGGCTCTGCTCCTGACAATATAAGACATTTTATCGAGGTCAGAGGTGTCGGTGTTATAAACGCAAGACGTATATTCGGTATGGGTGCTGTCAAGATAAGTGAAAAGATAGACATGATCGTTAAACTTGAAAATTGGGACAGCGAAAAGAACTATGACAGAATGGGCCTTGAAAGCGAATACTCGGAGGTACTCGGAATAAAGATTCCGATATCAACCGTTCCGGTTAAACCCGGCAGAAACATCGCTATTATAATCGAAGTTGCAGCGATGAATAACAGACAGAAAAAAATGGGATATAACGGAGCCAGAGAATTGCTTGAAAATCTAGGCATGGTAGATGATTTTCCTGAAGAAAAGAGCGAAGTTCAGGTCTGGCATAATTTTAACTAGGAGGACAATAAAATGTATAAAATAGGTGTAGATTTAGGCGGCACAAACATATCAGTCGGTGTCGTTGATGAACAGAATATCATAGTCGGAAGAGGTAGAGTTAAGACTAAAGCCAAAAGACCGGCCGAAGAAATATTTGAAGATATGGCTAAGGCAATAGAAATGGCGATGAGCGATGCCAATATAACTATCGGTGAAGTTGCAAGCATCGGTATAGGCGCTCCGGGTTCTGTGGATAAAGCAAGCGGCGAAATAGTTTTCGCAAATAATCTTTATTTCCACCATGTCCAAGCAAGACAGCTTTTGCAGAAATATTTCAAAGTTGACGTGTTTATTGATAACGATGCTAACTGTGCGGCTCTCGGTGAGGCTGTTGCAGGTGCAGGTAACGGCAAGAAAAACTTTGTCGCTATAACTCTCGGAACAGGTGTCGGAAGTGGCATTATCGTCAACGGAAAGATTGTTACCGGTTGTAACGATGCAGGTGGAGAATACGGTCATATGGTCATTCAGGTTGATGGCGAACCGTGTACTTGCGGAAGAAACGGCTGCTGGGAGGCATATGCAGCGGCAACTGCTCTTATCAAACAGACTAAAGATGCTATGCTTAAGGATAAGGACAGTGTTATGTGGCAGCTTTCGGGCGGAAACATCGAAAATGTTAATGGAAGAACAGCTTTTGACGGAATGAGAATGAAAGACAAGACGGCCAAAGAGGTCGTTGACAGATATATCAAATATGTTGCGGTCGGAACTGTCAATGTTATCAACGCATTGCAGCCGGATATGCTTTGCTTCGGCGGTGGTATCTGCAATGAAGGCGACACCTTGCTTGATCCGATAAGAGAATATGTTAAGAAAGAACGCTATAGCCGCTATGCCGAAACTCAGACAGAGATATGCAGAGCCATACTCGGAAACGATGCAGGTATAATCGGAGCAGCTCTTTTAAGTGAATAAACGGAGAGATGAGTTTGAGCGAATTTTATGATGAAATGATAAATAACGGTATCGAGATTCTTGAAAATGAGCCGCTTAAAAAGCACACAACGTTTAAAATCGGCGGAAAAGCGAGATATTTTGCTATCCCTAAATCCGAGCAGGAAATTGCCCTGATATTGAAGTACGCCCGTACATTGGAAAAGAGGGTAATAGTCATCGGGAACGGCAGCAACATGCTTGTCACGGACAAGGACATTGATGCGGTGTTTATCTATATCGGTGACAAAATGAGTGAGATAACGCTTGTTGATGAAACAACTATCAAGTGCCAAGCAGGAGCATTGCTTTCAAAAGTCTGCAAATTTGCCCTTGAGAACTCACTGACCGGCATGGAGGCTTCATACGGTATTCCCGGTTCTGTAGGCGGCGGACTTTTCATGAACGCAGGAGCTTACGGTACGGAAATGAAAGATTATGTTGTCAAAGCTGAATATATTTCTCCGAACGGTATAGCCGGTGAATGTGGAATTGAAGATATGTCGCTTTCATACCGACACAGCGCTTTCAGTGAAAACGGCTGTGTGATAACAGCGGTATATATTAAGCTCAAAATGGGCGACAGAGACGAGATAAAAGCAAAAATGACTGATTTCATGGGCAGACGAAAAGACAAACAGCCTCTTGAATATCCGAGCGCAGGCAGTGTTTTTAAACGTCCGGAGGGTTATTTTGCAGGAGCTTTGATAGAAGAATGTGAGCTTAAAGGAAAGTCAGTCGGAGGCGCTCAAGTCAGCGAGAAACACGCAGGGTTCATCATCAACAAAGGCGGTGCGACCTGCAAAGACGTTGTCGATCTGATAAAACTTTGTCAACAGACTGTTTTCGACAAAAAGGGAGTCAAGCTTGAAACCGAGGTCAAGGTGTTAAGCTGAAAATGAAAGTCACGGCAAGATAGGAGAATGGCAATGGAGCTTATAATCATAACCGGAATGTCGGGTGCGGGAAAGTCAAGTGCTGTTAATGCGCTTGAAGATATAGGCTATTTCTGTGTTGACAATATGCCACCCGAACTTATCACGACATTTGTTAAGCTTTTCTCTAAAAACGAGTATGAAAAGACCGCCCTTGTCACTGATGCAAGAACGGGAAAAAGCTTTGAAAGATTGTTTGATGCTCTTGATGAAATATCAGAAATGGATTTTTCATATAAGCTTATGTTCATTGATGCCGATGACGATGTTTTAGTCAATCGTTATAAGGAAACAAGACGTAGACATCCACTTTTAAGTGAAAGCGTTTTCACTGTTGAGGATGCTGTTGGGCTTGAAAGATTGATGATGTCAAAAGCCAGAGAAAGAGCAGATATAATATTTGACACAACCGGACTTTCTGCTATTCAGTGCCGAGTCCGTGTTTCGGATATGTTTTCGGTTGCAGACAGTGACACAATGAGTATACATTGCGTTTCATTCGGATATAAGCATGGAGTCCCCAACGATGCAGACTTGGTTTTTGACGTCAGATGTTTGCCTAATCCATTTTATGTACCCGAACTTAAGGGGCTGACGGGAATGGATTCTCCTGTTTTCGATTATGTTATGCAATATGATGAGTCAAAACAGCTTGCGGAAAAGTTGTTTGACCTTATAGATTTTACTTTGCCTTTTTATCGCAAGGAAGGAAGAAGTCAGCTCATAATTGCTTTTGGTTGTACCGGAGGTCATCATAGGTCGGTGACTTTTGCGAGGCTTATGTATGAGCATTTGAAAGAAAAAGGATACAGAATGAGCATAAGTCACAGAGATCTGCTCAAATAACGGAGGAACGAAAAATGTCTTTTTCGGCAAATGTTAAGCAGGAATTGATGGAAATTGAAACCGAAAGTCCCTGCTGTATAAAATCTCTTGCTTACGGTATGCTTTTGTTTGGCAGATCATTTAACAGACATTCCATTTCTATGATGACCGATAATAAAGATGTTGCCCAGGCGTACCGGAACGCAGTCGAAAAGGCAACGGGAATAAAAGTCGATTGTGACGTGACTCCGTCAGGGAAGTTTGTTTTATCCGTAAAAGAGAAAAGCGACAGAGAAAAAATATTCGATTGCTACGGTATGACAGGCAAAGAATATGCATTGAGAATAAACCGTGCCATACTGACAAATGAAGCCGATGATGAGAATAACTGTTGTTTTTCGGCTTTTATCAGAGGTGCATTCCTATCATGCGGAACGATTTGTGATCCGAATAAAATGTATGCACTTGAATTTGTTGTGCAGTATTTAAAGCTCAGTGAGGACATGAAGGCCTTGCTCGGTGAGATGGGAATACCGCCGAAAGTTACGCAAAGACGTGGCGTAAGAGTGGTTTATTATAAAGACAGCACAAATATCGAGGATATTCTAACCTTAATGGGTGCAACAATGTCATCACTTGAACTTATGGGTGTCAAAGTCTATAAAGATATGAGAAACCGAGTCAACAGACGTACAAACTTTGAAACAGCGAACATAACGAGAACCGTTGAAGCGTCTTTAGACCAAATTGATGCCATAAAGTACCTTGAAGAAAACAGCGATATGAGTTTGCTTACTGCCGATTTAAGACAGGTAGCATATTTAAGACAGGAAAATCCCGATATGAGCCTTCGTGAATTGGGTGAGTGTTTTGATCCTCCGATAACAAGATCGGCGGTCAACAACAAGCTCATGAAACTGATGAAGATGGCTAAAAATCTCAAGGCTCAAAACGGTGATATATAAAAATTAATTTAGGAGAAGTTTTTATGAAAACAAAAGAAATGACTCCGGAAAGGCTGGCGAAAATAGCGGCCAAGAAGGAAAAGGAAATCGCAAAATGGGAAAAAGAAAAGGCGAGACCGAAAAAGAATTATTACTTTGCTTATCTTGTTCTTATAATTTGTATCATTTATGCGACAGATGAGATAGCATCTCAAATCGGTACACTTATGAAAACCGAAATAGCAAACGACTTGCTTTCACGTTTCGGTCAAAGTTCTGTTGGTATTCTTGACATTCTTTCAATTCTCATAGTACCATTTCAGGCTATAGGTCTTTTATACAGACCGCTGGCTGACCGGTTAGGCAGAAAGCTTTTCCTTGTTATAAATACATTCGGCATGAGCTTCGCCTTATTCATAATTTTCCTTTCAAACAATCTGTTCCTTTATTTCATTGGTGCTTGTATGGTACAGTTCTTCATTCCGCATGATATGCACGTTGTATACATAATGGAATCATCACCGTCAAAGAACAGGGCGAAGATATATTCATCAATAAAGTTTTTTGCTAACATAGCGGTTATGATAGTTCCTCTTTTAAGACGTCTGCTTATGCAAGATGCATCGCAGTGGCGCAACGTCTATCTTATACCTGCTCTTATCGGTATCGCAACCTCTCTCATAGCTCTCTTATTTGCAAGAGAAACAGATGCGTTTATAGATTCAAGACTTGCTTATTTGAGAATGAGCGATGAGGAGATAGCCGCCGAAAAGGCAAAGAAAGATGAACAGAATACGCAGGGTGGTTTGTTTGCGGCTTTGAAATTCGCCATGAAGCATAAACAGCTTCGTTGGCTCTATATTGCTTCGTCTATGGCAAACCTTGGCTTTATCGGAACTATCAATTATCAGGTTATCATGACATACGGCTATGCACAGAATTATGTTGATAAAGGATTGTTTGCAACAATTGAAGAAGCACTCAATGCCGTCAGTGTCGGCGATGTAACAATGGCACTGTTTATGTTCCCGGTAGGCTGTGCCGTAGCGCAGGTAATCATGGGCTTTATATCCGACTCAAAGGGCAGAAAAGCGGCGGCTATAACAACAGCGTTTGACTGTCTGGTTATGTTTATTCTGTTTTCTGTCGGCTCATCAATGGCGTGGAATCCGTATCTTGTCGGATTTTTCTGCGGAGCTTGTATAGGCAGCTATTATTCAACAAACGATGTTCTCATAATGATGATAGGTGAGTCGGCACCGACCAATTTACGCTCATCTGTTATGTCGGCTCAGTTTATAGTTACAGCCGTTGGATTCGCTTTGTCATACGTTATAGCACTTCCGCTGATGACTATTTTCGGTAATGGTGTAACCGGCATTGTTTCATTTGCTTTGCTGGTTCCCGGCTTCGCTGCGGCACTTATAACAATGATAAAGAAAACACATGACACTAAAGGTATCGACCTTGACACAGTTACAGGCTGTGAATGGGATGAAAAATAATTAAGAAAGGAGAAAAAGTAATGCTTAAAATTATAGCTTTCTTAAGCGATCTTCCGCTTTATTTTAAGGAACTCATTTCGATGATCTTCGGAAAGTAATATTAATTTATTAAGTTTATTTATCGGTACGCTCGAATGAGTGCTGATATATCAAGCTATTCGGCGGTGCGGAGTCTTATCTGCACCGCCGTTTTATCTGAAATAAAATTATCACTCTGTACTTTTTAAAAACTGTGTGGTATAATCAGTACAAAAAACAATTTCATTCGGAGGTTTTTATATGAAGGTTGTTATACTTGACGGATATTGTGCAAACCCCGGCGATCTCAGCTGGGATTGGATAAAGGATATGGGGTATTCTCTTGATTGTTATGAGCTGACTCCTCCCGATAAAATAATAGAAAGAGCAAAAGATGCAGATGTACTTGTAACAAATAAGTGCGTTATAACAGCAGATATTATTAAAGCATTACCAAAACTTAAATATATTCAGGTCATTGCCACGGGATATAATGTTATTGACTGCAAGGCAGCCGGTGAAAACGATGTTGTCGTCTGCAATATTCCCGCATACAGTACAGATGGAGTAGCACAGCTTGTTTTTTCGCTGTTGCTTGAAATGACACAGCAGGTCGGTGTACATAATAAAAGTGTCAAAGATGGCGAATGGGCGGCTTGTCCTCATTTTTGTTATCAGAAAACATATCTGACAGAACTTTCAGGAAAGACCATGGGCATTATAGGCTTTGGAAAGATCGGTCAAGCTGTCGCTCAGATAGCTAACGCATTTAAAATGAATGTGATAGTTTACGCTCCGAGAAAAAAAGAATATGACGGATTTGGTAAGATCGAATTTGTTTCTCTTGATGAACTTTGCCGTGAAAGCGATGTTATATCTCTCCACTGCCCGTTGACGGTCGAAACGCAAGAACTTGTAAACAATGAGTTTTTATCAAAGTGCAAAAACACCGCATATATTATCAATACCGCAAGAGGCGGAGTGATTGACGAAAAAGCGGTGGCTGATGCTCTTGACAACGGAAAGATAGCCGGATTTGGTGCTGATGTTCTCTCATGTGAACCGCCAAAAGCCGACAATCCGCTTTTGAAATCCAAGAACAGCTTTATAACTCCGCATATCGCATGGGCTAATATTGAGGCCAGAACAAGACTTATGAATATTTTCAAAGAAAATCTTACTTCGTTCACTAACGGAGAGCCGATAAACGTTGTCAATTAAGCTGAGAGGTGAATTATGGCAGGGCAGTCAAGCGGAAAGAAAAAACTACTGCTTACGGCAGAATATTTGATGAAATACTCAGATGAAGACAATCCGGTTTCAACAGCCGAATTAATTGATATGCTTGAAAAAAACGGAATAAGCTGTGAAAGAAAGTCTGTTTATACAGATATAGAAACACTCTCCGATTTTGGATTGGATATCGTTAAAACAAAGCTGGGCAGGGGAGGCTGGTTTGTCGCATCAAGGCAGTTTGAAGATGTTGAGATAAGACTCATGATAGATGCTGTTCAGTCGGCTAGCTTTATAACACCGGCGAAAAGCAAGAAACTTATAAAAAACATATCTACTCTTTGCAGTGAAAGCCAAATGAAAAAGCTCTCAAGCAGGGTTTATATTGATAACCGAGTCAAAAGCGACAACGAGACTATATATTACAGTATCGACAAAATAGGCAGAGCTATTGATTCAGGAAAACAGATCGAGTGCGATTATGCTAAATGCAGAACTGTATCAAAGCTTAAAAATTCAGCTTGTGTGGAGAAACATTTGACACTCAATCCCTATGCTATGATATGGTCTGCAGATCACTACTATCTTGTCGCAAACAATCCAAAATACGATAATCTCATGCATCTGAGAATAGATAGAATGAGAAATGTCGAAGAAATTAAAAATTCATCTGTCAGACCGTTTTCACAGGTCAGTGATTACACCGATTATTTTGATGTTGCCGATTATTCAAAAAGAATATTTAATATGTTTTCCGGCGAAACTGAAGATATAGAACTTCATTGCCGAATGGAAATTCTTGAACAAATTATTGACCGTTTCGGAGATGATGTACCACTTCGTGAAGATTTTGAAGATGAAAATATGTTTTATGTCAGAACAAAAGCTGCCATAAGTGCCGGTTTGATTTCATGGATAATGCAGTTTGAAGATAATATAGAGGTTATAAGTCCGGAAATTCTCAGAAATGAGATAAAGTCCAAGGCCGAACGTATAGCTGGAATTTATTGATTATCCGGTAAATTCGGGAATTGTCGAATAGCTTTCATATTCATGTCGAGTGGCGGGAATATTGGTCGTTTGTGTCGGTACAAGCTCATTAAATCTAACGGTAAATTTGCTGCCTGCATCGACAGAAACAAATGTTAAAGTGTAGTCGTGAGTTTCGGTTGAGGTTCTGATAAAGCCACCGTTAGTCGGGATCAGTTTTGTGACTATATCTATAATATCATTATCAGAAATATCCGTAAGGCTCATGAGCATGAGTCTTACGGTGTTTTTATAGTTTTCATCAGGCTTGTTTTCTGTTACTGCATCGGCTGAAAGAATTTTCATTGTTTCTTCATCGGTGTTGAGTGAAATAAGCGTTTCACCGAGCATAAAGCAGTGGTCGATCTCACCGTTTTCTGCAAAACCGCAGATGTCGGATTTTTCAACTTTGACAGGCGATATTTCATTAAATGCCGCAATAAATGAATCAATATCGGTGACGGTTTGACTTGCACAACCACCGAATAATATCAGCAGGATAGCTAGTGCCGAAATTAAAACTAACCTCTTAATAATTACCACCTCGTACATTAAATTTTATATATTTATATTCAAAATATTAGAGATATATTAAATTTTCTGAATATATTTGATTATCGGTGATTTTTGTTGTAAAATTACTCAGATATAGATAAAAGGCATATATTATCCGCATAGCGGACAGAAAAAGAGGGATAATGCTATGAAAAAAAGAAGCAAAGGCGAAAAAAAGAAGCTGACAAAAAATGACATCAACGAACTTGTAACTATTTATGATAAGCACGGTTTTGTTGATAAGTTTAAGTCGCTTTCAAGAAAAAAACAGGTCACTGTCATTGTTGTTGCAGTTTGTGTTTTAGTTGCACTTATTGTCGGTATTGTTGCGGCGGTTAAGCCTAATTATTCAGCTGAAGTTGGCCTTATCGAAGTTTCTACGGGCGATGTTATCGAGTCGATCTCGTCAACCGGAACAGTTGTTTCTTCGTCAAAAGATAACTTCAAGATATTTGACGGTGTAACGGTTAAAAAGGTTAATTTCAAGCTTGGCGATCAAGTAAAAAAAGGCGATGTTATAGCCACTTTCGATTGTTCAAAAGCCAAGAGCCTTGTCAATGAGAAAAAGGACGCTTATGAACAGGCAAAAAAAGCTTATGACGACACAATGCAGGCTGCCAAAACAGCTAAAACTACTCTGCCGGAAGTTGAGAAAAAGCTTGAAACTCTTAAGGCCGAAATCGACCGTGTTCAAAAAGAAGAAGAGGCAAATAAGCAAAATTCAAATCAGACAACTCAATCATCTCAGGAGAATGCAAGTCTTTTGACAAGAATTGAAAAGCTTGTTGAAAACCTTTCAAATCTTGGCGGCAGCTTTGATATGTCATCTATATTAGGCTCAAGTTCAAGCAGTATGCAGTTACAGATGCAGTATATTGAGCTTTTGACACAAAAAGCTACTCTCGAAGCTCAGAGTAATGAGGCGACACAGGAAGTTTATAAGCTTTTAGCTGAAAGTTCAAAGAAAACCTATGAAGAATATAAAAATGTATATTCAAAGCTTGAAAAGGGATGGACAGTTGAAAAAGACGGTGTCATAACCACTCTCAATATTGAAGAAGGTCAGAAGTTCGACTCTCAGACAGCTCCTACATCAACTCAATCAATAGATCTTTCAACTGTTATGTCGGCTCTTAACGGTGGCGTTGACGTTAATCAGCTTGTTTCGACATTCACACAGTCAGCGATAACAACCGCTGCAGTTGTTGATAATTATGACGACTTCTATATTGATTTTGAAATCAGTAAGTATGATATCCCAAAAGTTAAGCTTGATCAGAAAGCAACAATTACTGCACTTAATGAGGACTTTGAGGGTTATGTTTCATATATCAGCCCGACAGTCGAATCGTCATCATCTTCTATTGATCTCGGATCACTTGCAAGTTCTCTGACCGGCGGTTCATCTTCAGCCGGACTCAAGGCTAGAATTAAGGTTAAAAATCCAAATGCATCTGTTATTATCGGCTTAACGGTTGATATCGTTATAGAAACAAACAGAGCCGAAAACACAACGGTTGTTCCTCTTGAGGGCATCGAGATTGACGGAAAATCATACTATGCGTACATTTATGATCAAAAGACAAAGACAATCGAAAAGAAAGAGCTTGAAGTCGGAATATCTTCTGATACGCTCTATCAGATAAAGTCGGGCTGTAATGTTGGCGATAAGCTTGTCAAAAACCCGACAAATGCACTCATTGATGGCTCCAAGGTCAAAGTCACTAAGTAACGGAGGGGCATTAAATTGGATATTTTTGAAAACATAAGAATTGCAATTTTCAGTATTCGCACCAATCTTATGCGTTCTATCCTGACGATGCTCGGAATAATTATAGGTGTTTCATCTGTTATTGCGATTATAACAGTCGGTCAGGGCGGCAGAGATTATATTGTCGGAATGATTAAAGACATGGGAGCCAGCTGTGTTCAGTTCTCGGTTGATACCAGTGTTGCAAGCAAGTCTGAATACATCACCGATAAAGACCTTCAGGCAATAAAAGATCTTGATTCCGTTGCCTATGTTTCACCGTTCAATTTGTCTGTCGGAACGCTTCAATCAAAAAATGAATCCGGTGTCGGTGCAATAATCGGTGGTACAAATGAGCTTGCTACTATGTTTAAAATGGCTCCGAGCTATGGCAGAATTCCTACGGCGGAGGAGTGTGAAAACGGAAAGCAAGTTGCAGTTATTGATCCGATGACGGCTTTGACATTTTTTGGATATGAAAATGTTGTCGGTGAGAGCATAACTTTCACCGTAATGGGTGGTCAAGCACTTACGTTTAAGATCGTTGGTGTTGTTGATATGGCTGTACTTATGAAAAGCAGCGGAACTGATATGACGGAAATGATGAATCAGTTTAGTGAAATGTCAACAATAACCGGTGGCATGATAATTGTTCCTGCCACAATAGTGGCTGATATGAATGGCAATGCAGGTCGATATGAATCACTTTATATAAGTGCCAGCGAAGAAAAGGAGCTTGACAGTGTCGGTGAATCGACAGTTAAACTCATGAAAGTCAGACATAACAACGCTGACAGAGAGGTTTATAAGTATATCAATCTTGCAACATATATTGAACTTCTTAATACAGTCATAAATGTTTTCACGATTTTTATTGCAGCGGTTAGTGCAATTTCGCTTATTGTCGGTGGCATAGGAGTTATGAATATTATGCTGGTTTCCGTTACAGAGCGAACAAGAGAAATCGGTATCAGAAAAGCACTCGGAGCAAAGACGGGTACTATCATGTTCCAATTCTTAACCGAATCCGTCATACTATGTTTGATTGGCGGCTTAGTGGGTATGGCGTTGGGCGTAGGGGCAGCAATGCTTGTGGCTCACATAATGAAGATAGAAATAGCTGTTCATGCAAGCACAATTTTGATAGCGGTTGGATTCTCCAGTGCAATAGGAATTTTCTTCGGAATAAATCCTGCACGGAGAGCTGCAAAGATGCTCCCGATAGATGCACTCAGGAGAGAGTAATTTTAAATTAGCAAATCAGAATCAAATACAGCTTGCAGCGTTCCGAACTTTATTCGGAACGCTGCTTTCGGTTAGTGTCTTTAGACGTGAAAATAAACCCTCGGTTATACCGGGGGGAGCAAATAGAGTGGAGCGACAATAAAAAGACGAGCTAAAAGCAAGTCAAAAACTATAGACAAAGAATAATACCTCTAGTCATCAACCGTTTTATGCTTCTTTTTTTATGTTTATCCCTAAAACAGGGCTATAAAAGAGAATTGACTCATAAGTCTTGGTAGACTTATGAGTCAATCATTATGCGATGTTAGCACCAAACGGAGCGTAAATGTAGGGTGTTAACACCAAAAGTTACTGCAAAATAATCTTATACTTTTCACGCAGTTTCGTGCATCTATAGGATGCGATAATTCCGTCGTGCTGAAGACGTCCTGCTACTACGCCAGGGTGAATGCCAATACTTTTGGCAAAGGCAACGATTTGAGCATCTGATGTATATTTGTTGGGTGAAAATCTACGGTAATCTTTTACTGGAATCAAATAGTTTTGCGCAAAATCATCTGCTTCTGCCTCCAATCGGGCATCCATAACACGCATTTCTTGAGAACTTGCACTAACAAAAACAGTCTTTGTTTTCTGCTGCAGCACATGCTTGATCTCATGAAATAGTGAAAACCAGAATGTGTCTGCATAGGCGCGTCGATCATTCATAGCCAATACAACACGATCCGGTGCAATCCATTTTACAGCTCCATTAATTCCAGAATTTTTAAGATGCGGGAGTAGCACGAAAGCTACTCCACACTCTGCAAATATGCTGCGTAGTTTTGGGAGGAACACATCGGGCTCCTGCACGGTCATATTCCTTATCTCTGGTAAATGGGATTTTAGTTTCTCTGCGCTAAATGGTTCAGTCTTAACTTGTTTTGCGAAATTTATAGCTGTTTGCAGCCATGCTTGCGCGTTCACGATATTCTTTTCTTCAATATTACTAATTCCTGCTCTAAAATTTGCCAAAAAGTCAGGTTGCGCCAAAATTCTAAGATCTGAAACAACCAAGTACTGGCAAAGATTTGTTATTTTTTCAGACGCAGATCGTGTTGCAGGAAGTTTTGCAACTTTTTCGAAGAAAGCATAATCAATCATCGAAACAACTACCGTTTGCTCGTCCAGCTCCTTTTGACGTTCAATTTCGATGATTTTTTCCTCAAATGCAGTTTGCAAGTTCAACCAAAACTCAACACTGCTTCCAAGCATTGCAGATAGTTTTTTTGCAAGGTCATTTGATAGATTAATTTGACCACTTATCAATTTACTAAGCGTTTTTCCTGTTGTTCCCAACCGTGTTGCAAATTCATCTTGAGTAATCCCCATATCCTCAACGATTTCTGCAACGTAGTATCCCGGATGGAACGCCATAATATCACTATAATTTATAATGCTACTCATAATGGTTTGATACCTCCGTAACCAACACCACTTTTATTTTCTTGCACTGAGATATAATGTCACCGCTCGTAATGGTATTGCCGTCGTCGTCACACGGAATCAATGCAACTCGGTATCCCGTATTTCCTAAATATATGCTCCACTCATTTTTGCGGTCGCCTTTTAGGGGATGAAAATGAAAAGGCGGGTAACTCGCAATATCTTGTAGCGATGTTGCTGCTTTGAATGCATTTTCTGCAGCTTGCAGTTTTGTCTTCACCTGCTCAGGATATCTCCATTTGTGCTTATACTTTGATGAAAACTGTTGCTCCTCAGTTTTGTTTTTATACAAAATTTCCATTCAGAAAACAGATCGCCTCTTTTCGTTACCTTTTTGGTAATGAAATTATAGCATCCTTTTCCTGGCTTGTAAATAGTTTTTTCAAAAATTCCTATATCATACCAGTATGTTTATCTTTATAATACACTATGATATGTACAATGAAGCGGGCATAACCGTTATTGCTGATATCTGCGAATCACTTTATTATACTATTGACAGTACGAGATTTTTGCCGGTATTTGTCACTTACAGATATTCCTGCTCCAATGTGCCGCCGATCCGCAGGTGGATTTCCAGCCGGTCATCGTACACCACAATTCTGTCGGTAAGCTGGCGAAGCATCACTGCGTCGTCGGTGTCCATTTTCTCGCCACTGTGTATATGCTTCTTGAGGGCATCCATCCAGTATTTCACTTCTGCGAGTCGTCCTGCCATTGCTTTGAGTTTCCGCTGCCGCTCCTGCAGCTCGTCCATCTGCTGGCTGTAGGAGGCGATTTTGATCTCATACTCCATCTCACTAACCGCGCCCTGTTGCTGGGCTTTGTGGAGAGTGAGGACGGCCTCCTGTATGGTTATGATGTCCTGCTGCACCTGTTCCAGTTCTGCGTGGCTATCGACCTCCAGAGCCTCTGTGTAGATATCTTCAACTACATCCAGCACATCATCCATTCCGTCGAATGCTGCACGGATCGTGCACTCCAGCACATCCTCATTGATGTGGTGGCTGTCACACACGGAGCGTCCATTGTTGATCCTGTTGGCACATCCCCAAGCTGCGATGTGCTTGCCGCTGCCGACGGTGCGGACATGCCTGCGGAGCCGATGCCCGCAGGTGCCGCATCCCAGCAGCCCACTGAGCGGATATTTGCTGGTGTATCGACTGCTGCCGACCGCTGTGTCCTTTTCGTCCCTGCGGTGCTGCATCTCCGACTGTGCCATATCAAACATCTCCTGCGTGATAATCGCCGGGTGAGTGTTCTCTGCGTAGTACATAGGCGACTGGCCGGTGTTCTTCATCCTGCGCTTGGATAGCACGTCCGGCTTGAAGGTCTTGCCGAGGATGGCATTACCGGTGTATTTTTCGTTTTTGAGGATACCCAGCACCGCATTTGGCCGCCACTGTGTGCTGCCGCGCTTGGTTGTGATGCCGTCTTTTTCTAATTCACGGCAGATCTGCGGCACTGGGATTCCGGCAATGTATTCACGATAGATGCGTCTTACTGTTTCTGCTTCATTCTCTGCAATTACATATTCACCGGCGCTGCTTTTCTTGTAGCCCAGTACCATGCCGGTGTTCAGGATAACCTCACCATTTTGGAACTTCTTTTGGTAGCTCCATTTGATGTTTGTGGACATGGTGCGAGATTCCTGCTCGGCCATGGCTGCAAGGATGGTCAATAGCACTTCACCGCCAGGTGTCATGGTGTCGATGTTTTCATTCTCAAAGTACACACTAATACCGAGTCCTTTGAGTTCCCTGATGTAATTCAGCGCGTCCACGGTATTTCTGGCAAAGCGGCTGATGGATTTGACCAGTATCTTGTTTACCTTCCCATCGCGGCATGCCTGTATCATACGCATAAAGTCGGGGCGCTTTTCTGCGCGGGTACCGGTGATACCCGGATCCGCATAGATGCCACCAAACTGCCATTCCGGTTTTGACGTGATCAGGTTGGTGTAGTGCTGTACCTGCCGCTCAAAGCTATCTTCCTGTTCTTCTTTCTCGGTTGATACACGGGCATATGCTGCCACCACCATTTGTGGGTTGCGGTACTGCCCTGTGGTGAACAGCGCTTCTGATGGGATCCGTCGTACTATACGCGTTGATGTTTGTGCCATGATCACACCTCCTTTTTGTTCCAGCCGGGTTTATTGCCCGGCTGGCCGTTTGTATATTCCTTCGTGATTTCCACCCCATTGAAGAAGCGGAAGGTCACGTGATTTGGCGTCATTATGATTTGCTCCACGAATAATTTGAGCTTTGTTTCGTCGAAGTCTGTAATCGTTGTATAGTCGCTTTCTCGTATATTGTTTCTTTGTAGCTGCCGGATATGTTCCTGCTGCTCTCGGATTCTGGCTTTGATGGACTGCTGTTCATTGCGGAACGCTTTAACGAGATGAGCTTTCGCATCAGCAGCCCTGCCAGCTTTTCTTCCTCCTGCTGAAGTTCCTGTATAATCGCTTGTATTGCGTCTATGGTATCTCCCTGCGGCCGCAGGGTAACGAATTCGTTGTACACTTCTACGAACTTTTCCCGTAGTATCACATCCTTGATTCGGGTGCTGTTGCACTGATCGCGGCCTTGGCGCTCCTGTCTGGCACATACCCATATATCGTTGCGCCATTTCTTGCCGCTGTTATTGACTTTGTGGCGGTAGGTGCTGCCACAGCAGCCACATACGATCATGCCTGTGAAGGGGTAGCTAGGATGCTCCTGTTTTACCAGTTTGGGGTTTGCCCGCGCCTGTCGTATTGCCTGTGCGCAGTAAAAGGTCTCTTTGCTGACGATACCTTCATGGGCATTCTCGATGTAATATCGCTCACCGTAACGTCCATCTAAGTTATCACGCTTAACGCCATCAATCTGGATGCTTTTGCCCATCATAACATCTCCCATGTATTTCTCGTTACTGATCAGCTTGAGGATGCCGTTGGGACGCCACGGGTTTCCTTTGCCATTTGGAATCCCTGCTTCGTTGAGAGTCTTCGCGATGGCAGGACAACCGCTGCCGGAAATGTACATGTCGTAGATCCAGCGCACCACTTCTGCCTGCTCCGGCACGATGACCACGGTGTTGTTTGCTGTCATACGGAAGCCGTACATGCTGCTACCGATGGAATACCAGCCGTTTTCAAAGCGGTGCTGGATTGACCATTTCTGCCGCTGGGAATCCACTTCCAAATCGTTTTCCGCAATGGTGGCCGCGATCGTTAAGAACAGCTCGCTGGTTGGCTGCATGGTGCTGATCTGCTCTTTTTCGAAGATAACCTCAACACCTATATCGCGCAGCTCTCGCACGGTTTCTAACAGCTCCACGGTGTTTCTGGCGAAGCGGGAGACCGATTTGGTGTGTATGGTGTCAAACTGTCCTGCGCGGGCATCCTGCAACATTTTCATAAATTCCGGCCGCTTGTATGTGCTGCAACCGCTAATGCCGCGATCTGCGTATATGTGTACCAGCTCGTTGTTGGGATCGCCGTCGAACTTCCCGCGCCAGTATTGCTCCTGAAATTCATAGCTATGTATCTGCGCCTTGCTGGACGACGATACCCGCACATAGGCGGCTACGCGTTTTCTTGCCATGGATCTACCTCCTTCCGTATAGATTGTTGTTATTTGGTTTACCATTCGAATCCTGCGAATCTGGCGATCTCGCGGATTGCTTTCATTGCTCTCTTGGGGCTGCTGTAATCTCGGATGAACTTCGGGTCGTCGCGGCCGTTGCGCCTTACCGTTTCCAGCACCGCTGTCCCGCAGAGTATCATGCGAATCTCGAGTGTATCACCCTCGCGCATCCACACTCTGTGATACACGGTGTTCTGAGTGTCGGTGGTCTTGGCTGCTTCGGTGAAGCCGTTCTTTGTGATTAGCTCCATGAAGTCTCTCTGTGCTTTTTCTGTGGTCATGTCTGTGACCTCCTTGCTTTTTGGTAGGACAATTAAGCCAGAAAGGAAGGGGAAAGTCCAGCGCAACCGCCATTGTTAGCAAAGAATTAGCAATTGCGCTGGTACCCGCTTTTACTCACCGATCTGCATTACGTGAATTGCATCGGGACGGATGAGCTTTGCATCGAGATATTCATAGCCGAGGTAACAAATCTGACCCTTTGTGATGTAAAGTTCATTCAGGCGGCGCATCGTGAAGGGCATGCGGTCAAGGATCCAATAGTAGCTGAAATCACCGAAGGCGATGGGCTTGGCCCCTGCCGCTTCGCTGGGCA
>CAZTSC010000013.1:0-8887 GCA_964616655.1 uncultured Faecalibacterium sp. | reverse complement strand
TAGTAGCTGAAATCACCGAAGGCGATGGGCTTGGCCCCTGCCGCTTCGCTGGGCATGTAGTTGGAGATATGCACCGGCTTGCCCATGATCGTATCATCTGTGTGGTTCCACAAATAATTGCCGCTGGCATCTTTGAGGGTACGGAGCTTGAGTGCAGTCTCATCGTTCATGATCCACGTCGCGTTGCGGCGGTATTCCTTGCCCAGCGAGAAGAACAGACGAATCACATCGTCGTAGGTAATGTCGCGGGTACTGTGGCCGGTTACGGCATCCTTCAAGAAACCGTGGGGCGCATCAACGCCATCGCCGTTAATGAACGCAGCTTCCTCTGCTCGGCCAATACTGTGACCGAAGTCCTTGAGGATATGCGCCTCCACATCGAAGGTTGCGTCGTTGCAGAAATCTTCGGGCATCAGGATGGATGCGCCAAGGGCATGGCTCTCCAGTCTGTGTTTCTCAAACACTTCGGTGTTTTCGAAAAAGCTGTTGGTGTTGTTCTGATTCAGCCAAGTGGCGGAGGGCTCATTATCGTAAGCCCACACAACATTGTCTCCCTTATTCGCTACCACCACCTTGGCGATCTGGCGGAAGATATTGTCATTCTTGCGTGCTGCGACAAACTTTTTGTCGGACTCAGCAGGCAGGCGATAGCTGCCGTTTGCTGTGTTTTTGCCATCACCGATATGGCTGTAGGTTACGGATCTGCCTCTGGCGGCATTCCAAAATTCTCTGTGGTATTCAGTGCTATGATACATTTCTGTTTCCTCCTTAGTAATTCAAACATCTTTTGCACTCGTACAAGCCGAGTGTATTTAAGGTCTTGGGACCGCCAACACATTTCATTTCTCTGCCGCATCCGGGGCAAAGTACCACGTAGGGTAGAAAATCATCGGTGCGATGCGCGTCCCTTGCGTGAAGACGGTAACGCTTTCCGGATTCACTGATCTCATCCGTCAAATAAAATTCGCGATCTTTGCTAACACATTCCTCTGTGTTCCATGAATGCATAGGATGCTTTGTATTTCCACCCTTACCGACACTCATAATTGGATAAACTGCCATTATAAATTCCTCCTAATAGCTTGATTTATTTTGATAACTTGATTTATGGGGCTATACCCCTTCTTGATTTCCCGATTTTTCGTGCGTGACCCCACGCCCGTCTCGGGAAGTTTAGGCGTGGAGATAATTACCCCCCTATACCTGTTAGAAGGGGATGCTGCAGCCGCTGTGCTTACAGTAGCTTTTTACATCATCCAGACTGTACATGTGGATGGTGCTGCTGCCATCTTTGACGGTGTAGCGGATATCCTTGGTGACTATGATCGTAGTTCCGTCGGCCTTCTTGTAACGACGCTTACCTACGGCAAAGATTTTGCTGCTGAATAGCTTGTCCTTCCAGCTCATGTGTTTCCTCCTTCCTCAGTCACCTTGTAGCCACGTTTGCGGCAGTGTTCGATGGCATCTCTGTAGCAGTTAAAGAACACGGTGCTGGTACCTCGCTGGATGCACCACGGCATGGGTGTCAGTGCGATGCTCCTGCGGAGGATCACCGGCTGGCCGTCTGTGGTGTGGAACATGGTGATCGCATCCTTCTGGCTGTCACCGAAGTCTGCTGGGTCCGGCATCTTCATCGGCATTCTGCCGTTCTTTGTGCCGTAGCACTTGTAAATTCTCATCTCATTTCTCCTTCTGTTCGTTTCTGTAGCAGATGTAGCAGGGTTTATAGCTGGTTCTAAATTTTCGTTCTTTTAGGAAACAATACTGTAGACCTGCTACATCTGCTACAATGTGTTGTTTCCGTTGTTGCACCTCCTTCGCTACGGTTCCAAGGCAGCCTCCTGCTCGAGGTCTCCTTGTTTTACTCGATCCGCGCTCTTATACCAGCCCTTGCTGGATCGTCATGGCACATGGTTGATCGGGTATCGCTCACGTGAGGCTATTCAATTTTCAAGGTACACGCACGCCACCTAAAAAATAAGAAGGTGGATACTCGTCCACCCAGCTATCGCTGGGGTCTTGTATCCACCTTCTATGTCATGTTTGCAGGTCTCCTGGTTGCCCACGAAGGGATCTCTGTTTCCTGGTAAAGTCCTCGGTGTCGTGCTTTCGCACTATTTATTCAATTGTGCGTGTCTTTCAACATCTTAATTATACCATAATCAAACATATGTGTCAATGGCGAAAACACAAAATATTGTATTTATTTTCAAATATTTTCTTTTGTAATGGCAATATGTTGTGTTTCGGCCTTTGATATCGCCGCTGCGTTGTTCCCCCTATACACCCCCTCAATAAAAGACCATAGCGAAGGAAAGGAAACGAGCAAGTACTGAACTTCTGAATATTACTGATTCTTTTTTAGGTAAAGTTGCGTATAAGAAGAATATAGAAAAAGTTACACGAAAAAGGTTCAACGAAATTCAGAAGTTCAGTTATTAAAAGCCATCGCCTGAAGGGCGCTAAAGCACCCTTCTACTGGGTTACTGCTCTTTACTGGTTCTTTTTCTTGGAAAGTCGCGTAAGAGAAAATATAAGAAAAAGTTACGCAAAATCGCAGCAGTTAGCACCAGTACCCCAGTGCGTCCTGTTTCCCCCGATAACCCCCTTCGTAAAAAAGCCATAAATGGAAGACCTATAAAAACATTTTACTGAGGTTCTGACACTTACTGATTCTTTTTCTAAGAAAGTCGCGTATGAAAAGAATATAGAAAAAGTTACGCGAAAAACGGTCAGATACCCTCAGAACCTCAGTGAAACGGCCGCTCTGATCAAAAAGCACCATCACAACCATTCCGGCTGCGATGGTGCTTTGCTATTAGGTGAGTTTGGAATCTGCGATCATAAACTCATTCTTCACAATCACTTTTCGAAGTTGTTCTGCGCCCGCACCAGCGTGATATGCATTAGCTCCTGCTGCTTTATCAGGACAATTAAACCAGAAACGTTCGTTAGCAATTAAGTAACAGCCAAATGCTCATGACATCTTGATTTCAGGGCATTTTTGTGCTATAATTAGTCTAAATTCAGTCTGGGAGGCACACGATGGAACGCGATCTTATTTATTTGGATACATATGTTTTGCAACAGGATATGAGAATCCGCCTGCCGAAAAGCGTTTTGTCAAATATGCACGTTGAAAAAGGTGTAAGTAAATTCGATATTTATTTTGACAAAGACTCAAACAGTCTCGTTTTAAAAGTGAAAAGTGATTCGGAGGATTAAGCGTGGCGAGAAAGATTAATGACACCAAGAACATCCGAATCGAACGAATCTGGTCTATGCCGAATAAAAACACGTTCGAAATCACACCGATTAAGGCGTTGATTCGAGAAGAGGTTGATTTGGCGAATTTTTGGATTGATCCGTTTGCCAATAGGAATAAAATTGCTACCGTCACTAATGACTTGAGCCATGAATATGATACTGATTATCACCTCGATGCTCTTGATTTTTTAAAGATGTTTGAGGATGGCTCTGTTGATGGAGTATTATATGATCCACCGTATTCTCCGCGCCAAGTGAGCGAATGCTATAATGATGTTGGTTATAATGTGACATGGGATACCACCAAGGCCTCGTTCTGGGGAAACCATAAACGCGAAATTTCTCGCATTGTTAAGCTCGGCGGAAAGGTGATCACCTTCGGCTGGAACAGTGGCGGAATAGGATATAAGTACGGCTTTGAAATTCAACGCATTTTGTTAGTTCCACATGGTGGTTGGCATAACGATACTATCTGCACTGTTGAGATAAAAACACACGAGGGAGAATATGCAGCAGCTCCTGCTGCTTCAAAAACCGCTCCCAAGGAGGTACCGATGACTTCTGAAGATACGCAACTGATCGAAGCCTTAAAAAAGCTGCCATTGGATTATTGGGATTTTAAGGACGATGACACAAAAGAATACACACACGGAATCCATAATTATCCTGCCATGATGGTCTGCCCAATAAGCAGAAACATTATAAGAATTATGAATGAGATCCGCCCCGTAAATGCTTTGCTTGATCCTTTTGCTGGTTCGGGCACGGTATTAGTCGAGGGAATGATAGCCGGTCTTGAAAAAGTCGCTGGTAGCGATATCAATCCTTTGGCGTTAATGTTGTCACGGGCAAAGACCACACGTCTTGACACTGCTCTGTTACGTGCTACCGTCGAGACTTTGGTCACTGAAATCGAGAATACCAGAACCCGCTTTGATTTTATTATCGAGGGTGTTGATGGTTATATCATTGACGTTCTTGGTTTAGACGTTACCTCGAAAAAAGGCTGGGGCGATGATGCGCCCAAATATCTCAAACAGTTCTGTGAAGAAAATGTGGCAGCTATTGAGATCCCCGATTTCAAAAACATTGGCTACTGGTTTAAGCCGCGCGTGATCCTTGAACTTTCCATCATTAAAACCGCGATCAAAAAAATTAAGGATCCGGCCATTAGGGATTATATCTTTATTGCTTTTAGTGAGGTTATTCGCATCGTTTCCAACAGACGAAACGGCGAGTTTAAAATGTTTAGAATGCCTCCCGACAAAGTGGCAAAATTTAGTCCTGCTGTATTCGATGAATTCAAAAAGGTTCTTTATCGCAACATTGACAAAATGGATGATTTTGTCGCTGCGCTTGATCGTCATGAAACAGCTTCGAATATCCATGTTTATAACAACAATGCTTGCACTTTACAGGATGTTCCAGACGATACCTTCGATCTCGTAATTACATCCCCGCCATATGGAGATAGCCGCACCACCGTTGCATATGGTGAATATAGCAGATTGTCACTGCAGTGGATTGATCTGTTTGACCTCACCGAAAAAGAAATCATGGGTGTCGACAAGTCGTTGATGGGCGGTAAGAAGTACCGTAACGGTTTTGAATTCACCATCAACAGTCCTACGCTCCGATCTTCTTTAGAGAGAATCATGGCAGTCGACATGGAACGCGCGGGAGACGTATATAGCTTCTACGAAGATTTGGACGCGGTAATCAAGAGTGTCGCTGCAAAAACCAAACAAGGCGGATATCAATTCTGGGTTGTTGGTAACCGTACCGTAAAAAACGAGCTGCTACTTACTGATGTAATCATCTCTGAGATTGCTGCCGGTTACGGTCTGACTACGGTTTACACCGTGGATAGGAATATACCCAACAAGGTGATGCCCGCAAGAAACTCTCCATCCAATGTTGTGGGTAATACCAATACGACCATGACAATGGAGCATATTGTTATATTGCGTAAAAATTAAAAATGAAGCCTTGCTGTTTTGGCAAGGCTTCATTTTTTTAAAACACTTGATTGATATCGTCCACAACCATTTCCAGTATTGACACGCTGTCTGATGGCGATGTGGTTTTTGCTATGTATGAGTAATCAAAAAAGTTAAACATCGCGCTTATTTGGGGATTGCTCAATTCATCATAAAAATCAGTTGTTGCAAAACATGTCAATATTTGACGGCCGGGAGTATATGTTAAGTTGTATCTTGTTACCGGACAATTGGGTTTTCCTTCCTTATGATCACAATTGCATGTAGCCAAATCGCACATCAGTTTCCATTTGTAGGTCTGCCCGGCACGTTCTCTACATGATGTTTTGCAAGAAAAGTTTATTATCGGTTTTTCACCCTCGTCGAGAGAATATACGATAACATCAGAATCCGGTTTCAAAGTATCCTCATCAACTTTAATAGATGCATACTGCTCGATCAAATTTTTAACTGACATTGTTACGACAACGGGTTTTGTTACATTGCCGATGATAATGTTTTGAGCTATTGCGTAAGCTAACATCTGCTGAAAAACATTGCCTGCAGCGCTTTTTCTGGCCTGATCTGCACTTTCTATTTCTCCAGCGGTCACTCTATTGGTAATAACCTGTTCTACTAACGGTTGTGCAGTTCTCATTATATCGTGAAGCCGAGATAATACTTTTTTGGTTGCTACCTTTTTGGCAGCATCTTCATCGAGACCAGCGGCAGTTTGCTCTGCAATAATTTCTGCCAAAACATCTTCGTAAACAGGTAATGCGGCAGGAAAGTATGTTTTTCCCTTAATATCCCTTATTACCTTTTTGCATGCTTTGATATGTGCTGCTTCTGGCATATCATCACCCCATTACACGATTCTTCTGTTGATTTTAAACAACCTCGGCTGATCGATTTCCTTAATTCTAAATCCGGTTCCATGATCGTGAGTTTTTCCTTTGTTAGGACCATTATGGTACTGTCCAATTCTCAGATCAACGTAGATTTTTCCTTCTTCCAGCAAATCGATAAAAGCCTCATAGTCGAATCCGGAAACTTCATATGCTTCAACGAATCTAAACTGTTCGCTTGCACCAGCACCACGAGACTGTGCCTTGGCATATACGAACTTGTTCTTATACTTTCTCTCAAAGCACCTTTTAAGTGCATCGCGTGACCAAAATACGTTTTCTACTCCGTCCTCTGACATGATGTAGATTCCATCTATATCGCACCATATTTTCAGCTTATGGCCTGTGTCAGCAATAGGAGTGAATCTATCTGCAGACAAAGTAGAGTGAAGCACCTTCTCATCATTATCATACGCTCCACTGGAGTATCCGTATTTCAGGCGAAGATATGTATTAGCTCTCGCCGGCTGAGGCGCGCGAGTGAACATGGTGAGCATGCTGTTAGAGTCGATCCTGCAAGACTTCAGCTCATAATCGCCAAAATCGGGGCCATCTATGTTGTTCTCCGGAATTCCCAAAAGGTCTTCCAATGTCTTGCCAATTCCCGTGGGGCCTGCACGATGCGTAGTAATCCATCCCATCTCACAAATTTTACGATATTCTCTGATAAAATCATTCAGTGTATAGATCATAATTTACCTCCATGTTGTATTCTCTTTGTCGTATGCGAATTTATATATCGTTGGAAATGCGTGTTTGTTTACCTGTCGTGCTGCTGTTAATAACCCTCTTAATCGTTGGCGAGACTCCGCGTCATCGGGGTGATCACGCAAGTAGTCATGCTCCTTGATAATTTTTTCGCGCATGCTGTTTTTTATGACGGGCTTGCCTTCCGAATCGATAACCACTCCGGTAACCAGTTTGGGGTACAATTTGGTGTATTTTTTGACTTTGGATTTGGATATTTGATAACCATATTTTCGGACGACGGCAATGATTCTGTCTCTAAAATCCTTTGATATGCGATTTTCTGTAGAAAAAGTCACATCGTCTACGTAAACCGTCATCACAGCATTATTCTCATCAGCAATCTTTTGCATCTCATCAAACATCTGATGGTTCACAAGATAGGACATGATCTGACTGGTAGGCGCTCCAGATATCAGATGATTCCTGCAGGAAACGCCTTTTGAATCTAAGAAACTGTATACCTCATCCAGACAATTTGCCTGCGATTTATCAAGGTCAATGGTTGTAAAATTTGTAAGAATCTCTGCTATATCGGGTGAACAGCAAAGTTCCTCGCAGAAAAAGCAATATACCGTCTCTCTGCTAATCGACGGAAAGAATGCAGTTAAATCAATTTTAAATAGATTTCTTCGGTTTTTGCCGGTATGCATCACCGCGTTGTCTGCATAGGATCGGCCTTTTATTCCGGAAAAGACATTGCCGGGCACCACAATCTGCCCGAGCATCTGTTTAATCCGTTTTTGTATTATTTTCAATTCTTCGCGCGGCGGTTCTATTAGACGAGGTTTCCCTTTTTTGTCTATGTAAGGAGAAACCATTGAAGCAACATAATCCTGCTTCAAAAATCTGCTGTCCTCTATGCGCAGTAAGCGCTTCAGCATTTTCTTAGATTTGAGCCCGTAAAGTGGGCAATCTATATATGTCAAAGGCATTCCACCTCAATTCTTAAAAAATGTGCTGGTGTTAGCTACCAACTGCTACGCTGACAATCCAACGGACAAAATCAGCAAGCAATTCAGGACAGCAAAGTGATACAGCCAATACGGCTACCACCACGATCGCAGCAATTGCGATCACGACAGCAGCAGGGGTTTTTGATGAAGTCTCGGTAACGATGACCTTGACTTCCACGTCGTTGTTGTTGCCATTGACAATGACAACAGGGTTGTCCGCCTTTTTCACGAACTCACCTCCTTTGTTATTATTGGCCCTCATCTGCAGCTGAGGGGACTTCCCATCCCGCCAATAACAAAGGAACTATGCAGCCGTGTATCACGTTTCGCACCAGCACAAATCCGACTTCCCAAACCAGTTAATCCAGTCTGCTCTGTCTTATACGTCTCGACACTATTACATCTCATACAGGTACACATCTACATGCTCATTCACGACCTAATACGGTGTGATGGTGTAGGTGTATGACGAGTATATCGGGGAGTATGTGCCGCAAACAAATGCATCCATGCCCGAGAGCACGATGCCGCCCGCGTTTCCGCGAACCATACGAAGTCTGATCTGACTGCTCGTACCGACATCGACAGTATAGCACATAATTATGTAAAATTCAATATATATCCAGAAAGAGCCCCCCAGATATGGTGTTTTTCCAGATCTGGGAGGCATAGATTTTTCGCACGTGAAGGTACCACACTAACAATTGTTTACGTTTTAATTCGTTTGGCATATTCTCCTGAAGCACTTTTAACCACACAAGTAAATTCAGCTTCAAATCCTGCCCCCACACACCTTTTATTGCTAACACATTGAACGAGATTTCCGCTTCTATAAAAGAGAAAACGGTTGATTTCTGGAGCTGATCCGCCAGTCATCAACCGTTTTTCTGCTGCTATATGCGTATTTTGACCCCCAAACAGGGCTATAAAAGAAAATTGACTCACAAGTCTTGGTAGACTTATGAGTCAAACATTATGGTACGAGTGGCGATACAGAACTTTTAAAAAAACGCAGTGATATCAACGGTTT
>CAZTSC010000012.1:0-64407 GCA_964616655.1 uncultured Faecalibacterium sp. | reverse complement strand
ACCCACACGACCAGCTTGGAAGGCTGGGATTCTACCATTGAACTACACCCGCATTACCTATCAGCAACGCTAGTTATTATATTAAAATTTTAAGCAAATGTCAATACCTTTTGACAAAATTTCTGAAAAACTTTGACAAATTTATTTTTGACCGATTGTTTTTGCATTAACACGCTATTTGTTAACTTTTAAAATAAGTTTTATTGCTTAAAACTTATTTTTTCGGCCAATATCTTTCGGTACGATGTGGACTTCAGCGTACCGAAAGAAACATATCGGGTGAAAAGCAATGCTGCGAATAAAATAAACGCAGCATTGTTTTTTATAAAATTATGCTTTTTTCTGCTTTCTTCTGTCGATCGCTCTGTGAATCGCCTTGCCTATTTCAAAAGCAGGAAGTGTTGATACTGCAAGTGCAAATGAAATAAGCAATTCTTCAAGCTGGAATGTACCCGGTTCAATACCAAATACTGTGCAAAGGCCCGGAACGTAAACAGCAGCAAGAGTAAGAGCTGTTGTAACAAAGAATGAGCCGACAAGCCACCAGTTCATGTTCTTGAACATATGCTTAGAGAAGATAGAGCCTGTTCTTGAACGCATATTGATAGCACACATCATCTCTGAGAAGTTAACAACAAGGAAAGCCATAGCCATAGCGTTTACGCACTGCTCACCGCTGAAGAAGCCTGCGAAGCCTCTGCCACCGCCGGCAGGCTCAAGGTAGTAACCGATAAGATAAGCAGCTATCTCTACAATTGCAAGATATATGCCCTGCCATACCATATCGAAACCGGCACCGTTTGAGAATATACCGTCAGTTGTTGCTCTCGGTTTTCTTCTCATGAGGTTGCCCTCAGCTTTTTCCATGCCGAGTGCAAGGCCCGGAAGTGAGTCTGTTACCATATTTATCCAAAGAAGATGGACAGGTGAAAGTATTGTAAAGTTCAGAATTGAGGCTATAAACATTATAATAACCTCAGACATATTTGTTGAAAGCTGGAATTGAAGAACCTTGCAAACATTGTCATAAATCTTTCTGCCTTCTTCGACAGCATTGACTATTGTTGCAAAATTATCATCTGCAAGTACCATGTCGGCAACGCCTTTTGTGACGTCTGTGCCTGTGATACCCATACCTATGCCGATATCAGACGCTTTGATTGACGGAGCATCGTTTACACCGTCACCGGTCATGGCTGTTACCATGCCTCTCGCCTTCCATGCTTTGACAATTCTTGTCTTATGTTCAGGCTGAACTCTTGCGTAAACTGAGTATTTTACTACTTCTTCAATAAGTTCTTCATCGGTGAATTTATCAAGCTCTGCGCCGACTATAGCTTCGTTCTCATCGGTAATTATTCCAAGATCTTTACCTATAGCAACCGCAGTGTCCTTATGGTCACCCGTTATCATTATCGGGCGGATACCTGCCATACGACATTCCTTAATGGCATCATAAACCTCAGGACGGCAAGGATCTATCATGCCGACTATGCCGACAAACACAAGATCATGCTCAAGCTCATCGGGTTCACAGGAAGCAGGCATACTATCATGTACTCTATATGCCGCACAGAGAACACGCAATGCCTTATCGGCAAATGCTTTGTTCATCTTGTTTATCTCGCCAATAAGCTCATCGGTCATGGGAACTACCTGACCGTCTTTATGATAGCCAACGCAGCGTTTAAGCATTACGTCACAAGCTCCCTTTGTGAACTGCATATATTTTCCGTCAAATTCGTGTACGGTTGACATCATCTTTCTGCCTGAGTCAAAAGGAGCTTCACCAACACGAGGTGAGACTTTTTCAAGCTCATATTTTGGCATACCAAGAGAATTTGCGTAATTGACAAGCGCACATTCTGTAGGTTCACCTGTTGAGGTTTCTTCGCCCGGCTTTATTTCGGCATCGGAGCAAAGAGCCATCGCTTTTGCCAAAAGCTCTTTATCGGTTGTGAATTCGTCAACAACCGTCATCTTATTCTGTGTAAGCGTACCTGTCTTGTCAGAACAAATTATCTGTGTACAACCGAGTGTTTCAACGGCTGTAAGCTTTCTGATAAGAGCTTGACGCTTGCTCATTGAAGTGACACCAATTGAAAGAATGATCGTGACAACAGCGGGTAAGCCCTCAGGAATAGCTGCAACCGCAAGAGCGATAGCCGCAATAAATGTATCAAGTGAGGTCTGACCGAAGAATGACCAATCGAAACCGCCATGTAAAACCATACCCTCGATAACGCCAACTGCAAAAACGACAACGCATATGCCGATAACAAGCTTCGTCAAGAAAGCTGAAAGCTCAGCCATCTTCTTTTGAAGTGGTGTCTGCTCTTTTTCTGCGGCTGAAAGTGCGCCTGCGATCTTACCCATTTCGGTATCCATACCGACTGCCGTAACCACAGCCTTACCTCTACCGTAAACTACCGTTGAACCGCTATAGAGCATATTCTTTCTGTCACCGAGTGCGACATCGCCATTTGAATCCTTGCACATCAGAACGTCAACTATCTTACTGACGGGTACAGATTCACCGGTAAGAGCAGCTTCCTCGCACTTAATTGAGTGTGACTCAAGGATTCGACAGTCAGCGGGAACGGCATCACCTGCTTCAAGAACGACAACATCGCCGACAACGATATCTTCGCTCTTAATAACAACTATTTCGCCGTCACGAAGTATCTTGCTTGTAGCCGCCGTCATCTGCATCAAGGCTTCCATAGCAGCCTCCGCCTTGCTTTCCTGAACAAGGCTCATGATCGTGTTAATAATAACAACAACCAAAATAACGATAACATCGGCGAAATCCTTTACTCCGGGTTTACCACCGGCCTCAACAACGGTAACGACCGCCTGAATAACCGCAGCAACCAAGAGCATAATTATCATCGGATCTGCAAGTGAACCGATGAACTTTTTGAAAAGGCTTTCCTTTTCAGCTTCCTTGAGCTTATTCTTGCCGTTCTGCTCAAGTCTTTTTTTCGCTTCATCTGAGCTAAGTCCGTTTTCTGTTGTTTTAAGTTCCTTTAAAACAGACTGAGCTTCTTCAAGATAATGCTTCATGTTCTTTTCCTTTCTATTCGCATCAAAGCTGTTTCGTGTCCTTTTCAGCTTTAATGCTTTATATTAATTATTAAAAAACCTCTAACATAGCAATGCTATGTTAAAGGTCTCGCTCACATAAATAATATGCACCGTGAACCAGCCGAAATAATCGGCGGCTGTTGATTCACGAATAAAAAGCTACTCCCCTCTAACGAGGTTATTCAACAGTTGTATTCTATCACCGTTTAAGGAGTTTGTCAATTAAAAAGACAGAGTTTTGATTAAAAATATTAAAGATGGTTAGCGTGTAACCCGCCCGCGAAGCGGGCGTACGGCGGCTTAGCGTGTATCTCCGAATGTGTGCCGCAAGGCACTATATGAGGAGATGCCGATAAGATGCCGCAAAAACCGACTTATATGTACTTTTTAATTATTATTTTCGGTCGGTCTTTTTTGCTAAAGCCGTTCTGTTCTTGCAAAACAACTTTTCCTTTGCCATGAAACACTATTTTTGATCCAATATTTACCTTTTTGTCGGCTTTTTCACAAAGTATTCCATCGACAAATACTTTTTTCTGCTCTATCCCCTGACAGGCAAGTTTTCTTGAAATTGAAAATGCAGTTGAAACTATATTATCTAATCTAAGTGAGGCTACCGTTGCAAATATCTCTTGCGTTTCAACATCGGCTTCACACAAATTTGAAAGAGAAATCTCGCTGCATTTGCAAGATCCACGACCGATCCTATTAAGATTCTGCACTATATGCGGTACAATTTCTTTCATTAAAACAACATTTGCACCGGTTTCATCTGTTATAATATCTCCAACCGTTTCACGTTTTATTCCGAGACTCATTATTGCTCCGAGATAATCTCTGTGACTCAGCACCGAAAACTTGTCTTTCTCTATTCTGACAGCTTTCAGTGGATCGCCGGAATCATATTCAAAGAATTCTTCCTCATTGGTAACACCATATAACTTGGGAATAAAAACTCCGATTTTTCGCTCCGCCGACTCGTACCCGCCGAAAAGTATAGAAACAGTGTCTTTGTCACTTCGATGTGATAAAAATATAGCTTGCTGTCTGATATCCAGAAATTTTGTCGAAGTAATTATGCAATCATTTTTGCACTGTTGAATTTTATCGTCAATCAGTGCCAATAAAAGCTTATCGTCCTCCATGATATATTCTTAAAAGGTACGCCGAAGTATGTTCGATAGACGGCTGGATATAAGCACTTTCAGAAACATCTCTTATTATAATTGCAGCAACCACAGCTATTAGAACCAAAAATGCAACAGCAATAGCAATCAACAGAATCAATTTTTTTCTATCAAGTTTCTTATCTTTCTTATTTCCGTTATCATATTCATAAGTTGTAATATTTTCCATTTTATGCTGAGTGGTTTCAGGTTCTTCAACATTATGGTCAAGCGGAATCTCAACAGCTTTTTCAAATGGATTTTCCTCTGATTGCTCGCCTAATGCAGCAAGCAAATCATTTTTCATCTGTGTCGGACTTTCATATCTGTTTACAACCGCAGGATCACACGCTTTAAAAATTATAGCCTTAACATCAGGAGTTGCGTTATCCGGATCAGTGAAAACATAGTTTGAACAACGCTTTTCTATCGCAAGATTTGCATCATTTATACCGACCTGATCTTCATATCTCGGAATAAACGGCAATTTATTGCCATTAAGCAAAGAATACATAATAAGTCCCAACGCATAGGTATCTGAAGTTGGATTTATCTCGCCGAATTTTATCATTTCGGGAGCCATATAATCCTGCGATTTTCTCATTGCGACATTTATCTTTTTAGGCTCATAAAGCCCGAACGTACCAAAATCTCCGAGTTTGCAACCGGTATTTGTTATGAAAATATTATTCGGCTTCAAATTCGTATAAATATAGTCCATTTCACGACATTTTTCAAGACAGCGACAAACGTTAACGGCAAGACGAAGAACTTCATCTTGTGAAAGTGATTGTCTTGCAATTACTGTTGAAAGACTTAAAAGCTTTTCCATTCGTATTGACACGGAAAGGCTGGTGAAATCATCAGACGGAACAAAAGAGCAATCCTCATATTTGACAAAGTGTTTCCATTCATCATTTAAGTTTATATAAGCAACCGAACCCAGAAAATCATTTCTTATTTCCTTAGTTTTATCCTTATGAGTTTTAATTGGAAATTCATCAGGATCTTTGACAAGTTCTATGGGAATTTTAATAAGTTTATATATTCCTTCTTCGCCGGTAAAATTTGTTATCTCATAAGTTTTTCCATAAGTTCCGGTTCCGATCGGCTTAGATATTTGCCACGTTCCGAATACAGTTGTAGTCTGCATTTTCATCTTCCTTTCAGTTTTCTTCTATATAAATTTAACACTATCATTTTCATAAAACACAACGCATATATTTTATAGTATATCATATTACACCTAAAAAGCGAATAGATTTTTAAATAATTTTTTATATTTATTGAAATAACAGTTTTGATATTGACTTATGAAAGAAAAAATATTAAAATGTAGACAGAAAAAGAAAGGATAAGTAAAAATGCAAGAAGAAAATTACGATTTTGACATTATAACCGTTACCGATGATGACGGAGTTGAACATCAGTTTGAGGAGATCGACAGAATCGAAACAGACGATGGAAACAGATATGTTGCTATGCTTTCGATCTTTGAAAACAGTGATGAGCTTTTGGAAGATGACGGTGAAGCGATCATTCTCAAAGTTCTTGAAGAAAAAGGCGAAACTTATCTTGTTGAAATTGAAGATGAAAACGAATTTAACGAGATCAGAGACTTTTTCCAAGAAAGACTCGATGAGCTTTTTGAATATGACGAAAGCGATGAGGAAGAATAATTAACAGCTTTATATTCCTGCCGTGTGCGACAGGCACAGTTACTATAACCTAACACCATTTTAAAGGGAGAATAAGCTCAGTCGGCGGATTGCAGACCTCCTGACTTTATCGCTATATGCGATAAAGCGGACGAAGGGAGCGTGAACCCGAAGGCATTCACCCACCTGCTTTTTCAGCAGATTATAAATGCTGTGCTATCGGCTCGGCGGGAATTACATAGATTTTCTGAGGCGGATGCGTTTGCGTTCGTCTTTTTATTTAATCAAAATTGTCGGTTGCACATTTTAACTTATCTAAATACAGAACGGATATCCAAAACCAAGTCGGTTAAGGATATCCGTTTTTCTTTATATATAATTATTTCACTTTATTCCAAACAGCCTTTTAGCATTTTCACAAGCCGCATCAACTACAACTTGTGCATCTATGCCCTTTATCTCGGCTATCTTCAGAGCCGCATATGGTATCAGTGTTGAATCGTTTCTCTTTCCTCGAAACGGCACGGGTGTCATATAAGGTGCATCTGTTTCAAGCAAAAATCTATCAAGCGGCAAATACTCCGCAACTTCAACAGGCTTTTTTGCGTTCTTGAATGTCACTGCTCCACCAAGCCCGATATACATTCCGAGAGAAATTATCTCTTTCGCTGTTTCAACACTGCCGGAAAAGCAATGCAAAACACCTTTCGGTTTGTATTTTCTAAGCAACTGCATCGTATCCTCATGAGCTTCTCTGTCATGAACGATTATGGGAATATCAAGCTCATTCGCAAGAATTATCTGCTTTTCAAAATATTCCTTTTGAAGTTCCCTCGGTGAAAAATCATAGTGATAATCAAGACCTATCTCTCCTATCGCCACGACCTTTTCATGTTCGGTCAAGCGCTTGATGATATCAATATCACTGTCATCTGCGTCATCAGCTTCATGTGGGTGAATACCAACTGCCGCATAGATAAAGTCATATTTTTCGCTAAGCTCAATCGCCTTTTTGCTTGACATAACATCACAGCCACAATCAATAACATAGCTTACTCCTCTATTTTCAAATGTGGAAAGGAGTGTTTCTCTGTCAATATCAAAGGCTTCATCGTCATAGTGAGCGTGTGTATCAAAGATATTTTCCATTATCTTATTTTTGTACCGTTAGGCATACCGTCAACGAAAACAACCTTGACATCATTTTCACCGCAATCACCGGCAAGTATCATTCCACAACTTTCAACTCCGCAAAGTGTTGCGGGCTTAAGGTTGGCAACAACTATGACCTTGTGACCGATAAGATCTTCGGGCTTATACCACTGAGCGATGCCCGATGCGACTGTTCTCGGCTGCCCCGATCCGTCATCAAGTGTCAACTGCAACAGTTTCTTTGCTCTCTTAACAGGTACGCAATCAACAACTTCGGCAACTCGAAGTTCTGATTTTGCGAAATCATCAATGCCAATCTGGGCAACATTTTTAAGATCATTTGTTATCTTTGCTTTAGCCATTTCTTTTTCGACTCTTTCGTTTATCTCGGCAAGCATTTTTTCCGCATCTATACGGCTAAACAGTGGCTTGGCTTCACCGACTTTTCCGCCGCTGACAAGTCCGCCGAAGTTTTCAAGGCTGTCATATGACTTAACATCGGTTCCGAGCTGAGAGAAAATAGCCTCAGCGGTGTCGGGCAAGAACGCAGTCATGAGTACCGCAATATATCTTATCGCCTCTAAGAGATTATAAAGAACTGTTCCAAGACGGTCAAATTCTTCGTTCTTAGCAAGTGTCCACGGTGTTGTTTCGTCAATATATTTGTTACAGCGTTTAGCAAGGTTCATTACACTCTCGACAGCATCAGCCATGTGGTACGTGGCAATATTGTCGTCAACCTTCTTCACCGTGTCAAGAGCGAACTGCTTAAGCTCTTTATCAAGCTCGGTTTCTTCAACCGGAGCTTTGATTTCACCGCCAAAATACTTATTCGTCATTGCGACCGTTCTGTTGACGAGGTTTCCGAGGGTGTTTGCGAGATCCGAGTTATATCTCTCTATGATAGTTTCATATGAAATAGAGCCGTCATTTGCGTGAGGCATCTCAGACAAAAGATAATATCTTGTTGCATCAACGCCTAAGAGAGATACAAGATCATCGGCATAGATAACGTTGCCCTTAGATTTGCTCATCTTATCAGTACCGAAAAGAAGCCATGGGTGACCGTAGACCTGCTTGGGAAGCTCTTCACCGAGTGCCATGAGCATGATCGGCCAATAGATCGTGTGAAATCTTACTATATCTTTACCGATAATGTGAACATCAGCCGGCCAATACTTTTTATAAAGCTCACTTGAACCGTCAGGATCGTAACCGAGTGCGGTAATATAATTTGAAAGTGCATCAATCCAAACGTAGATAACGTGCTTATCGTCAAATGTAACGGGAATTCCCCATTTGAATGACGATCTAGAAACGCAGAGATCCTGAAGTCCCGGCTTAATGAAGTTGTTAAGCATCTCTTTCTTTCTGCTCTCAGGATAGATAAAGTTATCGTTCTTTTCAATGTACTCCTCAAGCTGTTTCTGATATTTGGAAAGTCTGAGGAAGTAAGCCTCCTCCTTAGCTTTTTTTACTTCTCCGCCGCAATCGGGACATTTTCCGTCAACAAGCTGTGACTCTGTCCAGAATGATTCACAAGGAGTACAGTAAAGTCCCTCATATTCGCTCTTATAGATATCGCCCTGTTCATACAGCTTATTGAATATCTTTTGAACTGTTTTTTCATGATATTCGTCTGTGGTTCTAATGAACTTGTCGTAGGTCGTATTTAAAGTGTCACATATGCCTCTGATTTCACCCGCTACCTTATCAACATATTCCTTGGGTGTGACATCGGCAGCTTTAGCATATTCCTCGATCTTTTGACCGTGTTCATCTGTACCTGTCAGGAAATAGACATCATAGCCCTGCAAACGCTTATATCTTGCGATAGCATCTGTCAGAACGATTTCATAGCTGTTTCCGATATGAGGTTTTCTGGAAGTATATGCAATAGCGGTTGTAATATAAAATTTACCCTTGTCCATTTATATTCGTCCTTTCAATTTGTTTTGGTTTCTAATCTTAGACAGTATAACATAATTATTATAAAAATCAAAGCCTATGCGAATATTTTTTTCAATAATATCGAATTTTTATTTTCATGACGTTGAATTTGTGATAGAATATATGTGAAAGTACCCCCGCCCGCGAAGCGGGCGGACAGCGTGGGTTTGCGTACCCACGAAGCTTTAGCTAGTGGGTGCCAAACCCACGCTGCAAGTAGGAGCTTGATCCATTAATCTCGTTTATTAAGAGGTAACACCATGATTGCAAATTATCACACTCACACAAAGCGATGTCATCATGCCAAAGGAACTGACGAACAATACGTTAAAGCGGCAATTAAATCAGGATTGGAAACTCTCGGCTTTTCAGATCACGGCCCTTGGCCATATGAAAACGGTTTTGTCTCAACAATCAGAATGACAGTTGATGAATCCGAAGGATATATCAAAAGCATAAAACATTTGAGAGAAAAATATAAAGACCAAATTGATATCAAACTCGGATTTGAATGGGAATACTTCCCACAACATCTTGATTGGCTGAAGAAATTCAAAGCTGAAAATGAACTCGATTATATAATTTTGGGCCATCATTATGTGCCGTACGAGATAGATGGTGAATACACCGGAAGAATCCAATCAAAGGAATGTTTGTATAAATATTGTGAAAACATGGTCGATGCGATAAAAAGCGGAATTTACACATATGTTGCCCACCCTGACCTTTTTATGAGACAATATGAAACCTTTGACGACACAGCCGTAGAAATAAGCGAAATCATCTGTCGCACAGCCAAAGAATATGATATCCCGATAGAATATAATGTTTTAGGTCTCAGAAAAAGTGATGAGGCAGGAAAGGAGCTTTATCCCTACAGTGAGTTTTGGAAAATCGCCAAAAAGGTTGGAAACAAAACCGTAATCGGCATTGATGCTCACAGTCCGAAACAGATAACAGACAAAAGATTTATTTTGCAAGCTGAAAGTTATCTTAAGGAAAATGGTTTTGAAATTATAGAAAAGCTGCTGTAAAAAAATCGAGTAGAGCCGGTTTAAGCTCTGCTCGATTCTTACATTTTGTCGTTTATTTGGTCTTTATATTCTTGATACTTGACCAGCTTGAATAAAGTTTTACCGATTTTCCGTTGATCTTAACTGTCTTATATGTTCGTACACGCACGTAGTACTTCTTGCCGGACTTGAGCTTCTTGACTGTCGTTGATGTTGTGCCTGTCTTTTTAATGGTGACAGTCTTTGCGTTCTTCATCTTAGACGAAGTGCTATACTGAATCTCATAGCCCGAAGTTTGTGTCGCCTGTTTTTTCCACTTTACGCTGAACTGCTTTTTGCCTGCTGTGAGCTTTGAAACAGACGTTCCTTTGGGGACTATCGTGAATGTCAAAGTCTTTGTTCCGCTATAGTTACCCTTGAATTTGACGGTGACTGTATACTGTCCCACATTCTTGCGGCCTGAAGAATATTTGACCGTATAATCCGTGCCTTGTTTAAGTGTCTTTCCATTGCTGTCTTTGACTGTGACGGTCGGCTTTTGAGCTTTGCCGTTGTAGGTGAATTTCTTTTTTGAAAGCTTTACGGACTTAATTTTAGCTATAGCGGTGTTTGAGTCTACTTTACCGCAAGCTGTACATTTTTTCACAATTGATCCGGTTTTCGACATTGTCGCTTTGGTTGTTACAGTTTTATAGGAGTGGCCCAGTTTCTTTATCTGATCTGATTTTTTCTCACCACATTCGGTACAGGTTCTTGTATACACTCCATTCTTTGTGCAAGTCGGTTCTGTTTTTGTTACGTTACTGCTCCAGACATGGTTGCCTGTCTCTAAATACGTATGACATATTTTTTAAATTCATATATGCGATTTTTTTCTACAGTACCATCGCTCCAATATGTTGTTTCAATTCCATACTTCTTGACATATTCTTCCGCCGTAGAATTCGGTTCACCATATATTGTTGTTGTGCCATAAAAGCTACTTCCGCCAAGAGTATTTCCATCTTCCTGGTCGCAAAGATTGTTCTCGGTTGTGTTGTTAATAACACAATTCGGATTAAGTATGGTTATAGAGCTTAAATTGGTATCATAAAAAGCAGCATAACCTATACCCGTTACATTTTTAGGTATAATAATATCATTTCCGTAAAGTCCATCACTGTATGTAAAAGCACCATAAGCTATGTTTTCCAATGTTTCGGGGAACGTAACGTTTGTAATATTTGAACCCCAAAAAGCACAATCCTCTATGTATTTAACTCCGTAAGGTATATTTACATCTGTATTTTTTAAGTTATATCCGCATATTAAGGCTGTCATATCTTTGTTGTACAGAATGCCTGCGTTATTATCAGCATAGAAATACGGATTGTTATTATCTATTTCCAGCTCAAGTGAATTACAACCGGAAAATGCACCCATTCCGATCTCTTTAACATTCGGACCAAGGTGAATTTTTTTGATTTCGGAGCAATCATAAAACGCACTTGCTCCTATATTTGTCAGTGTATCGGGAAGCTTTACACTTGTTATATGATCATCGCCAAGATAGTTTTCGGCAAGATAAAAGCACTTTGAATCTATAGATTTTACATAATATCCATCAAATTTTTCGGGGACAGTTATATTGCCGCCAAAGCCTAAATACGCTTCTATGCATATACTTGTTTCATCGGCTTCCCAATCATAACTCTCGTAGTAAACAAAAGGAGAATCATAGTAGTCAATTGCATAACTACGTTCGCAAGAATATACTTCATCATTGTCTATTAAAATATTCCCCTGTATATTTGCCTCAACTAAAGCATATTTTCCGTCAACCATTACAACGGGAACTATATGTCCGCCTGTAAATACAGAAACGTATTCAGAAGATGTATACCTTGCTTTTAATCCTACCATTTTCGCCATTTCAACTATTGTACTTGCGCTTGCCCAGCAGTCGCCACCCTCACCTGTGACTATCATTGACACAAAGCCCGAATGATCTGTATGATACGGATAATTGCAAACAAATTGACAAATCTTTTCAAGCTTTTCTTTTTGGTTCATGCTGCTGTTTATATTATTATTAATATACATTTGCATGACCTTTTCCGCATAATACTCGGTATACGGCAAGCAATCAAATTCGTATATCCATGTCTTATTATTAGTTTTTGATTTGATAGTAACTTTGGTTACGCCCTCTTCATAAAGCTCCTTTTCGGTAACAGTTCCGCTTAATCCACCAATAACAAAAGTAGTATGTTTTGCGGGCGTTACTGTAAGATTGTCAGATATTTCAACCGTATCTCCATCCATGGTTATGATATAATCACTTTTTGAACCCTTTAATGGTATCTTGTATTTTTGATACACATCATTCGATATTGAAATATACTTTTCATAATCCGAGTCTAAAAAATACAACGCTATCCTCGTTGGTGTTGTTGCCGCAGTTGCTTTTAACGATAAAAATATCATTATCACGCACAAAAGCGGAAACAGATATAAATGCTTTCTTTTCATAATTGCTATCCCCTTTTCCTTTTTTCTAAATTATACCAATCCACTTCCCTAATTTCAATATTATTTGAAATTTTTGCTGATATTTCATTTATATTTCTTTCTCACGCATTTAAATGCGAGCATGGGTTTCCCCTTTTCAAATTTTTAACCTGTACATTTAATAAAAAATCGTGTCAAGGATTGAAAAAAAACAGATGATGTGATAGAATTATCGGGTTAATTCTACGCAGGGGTGATTAAAATGGTTAAAGTTGGATTTGATAACGATAAATACCTAAAAATGCAATCGGAGAAAATCAAGGAAAGGATAGCTAAGTTCGGCGGAAAGCTCTATCTTGAATTTGGAGGTAAGCTTTTTGACGATCTTCACGCTTCCAGAGTTCTTCCCGGATTTGAACCCGACAGCAAATTGAGAATGTTGACACAACTGAAAGATCAAGCGGAAATTGTTTTCGCTATAAACGCAGGCGACATAGAAAAAAACAAGCTCAGAGGAGATCTCGGAATTACTTATGACATGGACGTTTTGAGACTCATCGACATTTTCAGGGGCTACGGTTTTTATGTTGGCTCGGTTGTATTGACACAGTTTGCAGGTCAACCATCAGCTGTCAGCTTTATAAAAAAACTTGAAGCGATGGGTATTAAAACATATAAGCATTATAAAATTGAAGGATATCCCTCTAAGGTCTCATACATTGTCAGTGATGACGGATTCGGAAAAAATGACTATGTTGAAACCAATCGTTCCTTAGTCGTTGTCACCGCACCCGGCCCCGGCAGCGGCAAAATGGCGGTCTGCCTCTCTCAGCTTTATCACGAGCATAAAAGAGGTATTGATGCCGGCTATGCTAAATATGAGACTTTCCCGATATGGAACATTCCTCTTAATCACCCGGTAAATCTCGCTTATGAGGCGGCGACCGCAGATCTCAATGATATAAACATGATTGATCCGTACCATTTCGAGGCATATAACGAACAAACCGTAAACTATAACAGAGACGTTGAAATTTTTCCCGTACTCAAAGCGATATTTACACAGATACTCGGTGAATGTCCCTATAAATCACCAACAGATATGGGTGTCAACATGGCAGGATACTGCATAACCGACAATGAAAGCGTCAAATGTGCGGCTAAAGATGAGATAATCAGAAGATATTATGCTGCTCTTTGCAAAAAGCGCAAAGGTGCAGACAATGATGATGAAATATCAAAGATTGAAGTTTTAATGGAAAAAGCTGAAACAACTGTCAATGACAGAGCCGTTACTGTTGCCGCAAGCAAAAAAAGCGAAAAAGCCGATACAGTTGCAGCGGCAATAGAGCTGGAAAGTGGCGAAATCGTGACCGGCAAAACAAGCGAACTTCTTAACTGTGCCTCAGCCGCTTTGCTCAATGCAATTAAAAGGCTTGGTTCGATCCACGATGAAATAATGCTTATCTCCCCCATCATAATAGAACCTATGCAAAAACTTAAAATTGAACTTTTGGGCAGAGAAAACCCCAGACTTACCGTCACTGAAGTTCTTATGGCACTTTCTATCTGTGCCGCAACAAACCCAATGGCTCAACACGCTCTCAATCAAGTTGGAAAGCTCAAAGGCTGTGAGATGCATTCAACGGCCATTCTCTCAAACGAAGATGAAAGAATACTCAAAAAATTAGGCATTAATTTAACAAGTGATGCCGAATATGAAAGTGCAAAGCTTTATCATATGTGATTGCCCGGGCGGGGTGCCGGGGCAACGTGGCGGCACGGCGGTTGAGTGTGTACCCCTTTACGGGGTGCCGATCAACCGCCGCCGAATAAAATCGCAAATTTCAACATTGACTCAAAATAGCTAAAACTTATATTGAGTTAAATAAAAATTAACCGATTTACGGTTAACTATAAAAGTCAGTTCGTGACCATCCTGACTTGCGTAACCATGGTCTTAACCTTGTTACCTAAATCAAAACTATGGAGGATTAAAAATGAATAATTCTAAAAAAGGTACTTACTTTTTGACGGTAGCTTCTGTTATTGCTGCTATGTATGCGGTATTGACCATCATGCAGAATCTTCTATTGCAAAACAGTGCTTCTGCTGCGGTTCAGGTAAGAATTTCGGAAGCTTTATGCGCGTTATGCGTAATAACCCCTGCTGCTATACCGGGTGTAACAATAGGTTGTTTAATCGCCAATCTGACAAGCATAGGAGCCATGCCTCTTGATTTGCTTTTCGGCCCGATAGCAACACTTCTTGCCGGAATATTTATGTATAAGTTTAGAAATATCCGAATAAAGTCAGTGCCTCTTTTATCTCTTATTATGCCCGTTATTTTCAATGCTTTTATTGTCGGTTTTGAGCTGACATTCTTCCTGCCGAGCGAAAACGGTGTAACTTTTAAGGGCTTTCTTATCCAATCGTTTCTTGTTGGTATCGGAGAATTAATATCGTCAGTCGGCTTAGGCATTCCGCTTATAAAAGCTGTGGAAAAAAGAGGTCTTTTAAAATAGGTTGACGAAACCACGATTTTTTAGTATGATAGTGAAAAGAATGTTTAAGGAGGTTTTTCAATGAAGGAAAAACTTAAAGAATTAGGCTCTAGTGTCTGGTATGGTCTGGGTGCTGTCGGTCTTGATCTCAGCTACGGTATGTTTTACTCATATCTGTCTATCTATCTGACGGATATTCTCCAAGTCAAGGTCGGTTTTCTTCTCCTTCTTGCACCTCTTGCAAGAATTTGGGACGGCATCAACGATCCGATGATGGGTTCTATCGTTGACAACACAAAAACTAAGTTTGGAAAATATCGCCCATGGGTTATAATTGGAGCTTGTGCGAATGCGATCGTTCTGTTCTTCTTGTTCACCGACTTGGGTGTTAGAGGTATCCCTCTCTATATTCTTGTAACAGTTCTCTATGTCGGTTGGGGTATGACTAACACTATGGCTGATATCCCATATTGGTCAATGGTTCCCTCTTTCACGAGTGATCCCGGCAAAAGAAGCATCATTTCAACAGTTGCGAGAGCATTTTCCGGTCTCGGTCAGGGAATTATCCTCATTGGTGCTCCTATAGTTCTTCCTCTTTTGAGCAAAACCAGCACCGAAAGTCAACCATATGATGCACAAGGTTTCAGCCGTCTTGCTCTCATCTGCGGCTTGTGTTTGATATTCTTCGCTGTTATATCAATGACACACGTTAAAGAAACTCAGGTCATAAAACCTGCTGAAAAGTTCACATTTAAAAAGGTTTTCACTATTGCAAAGAATAATGATCAGCTTCTTGTGTTCATGCTCTTTGCCATGCTGTCAAATGCAGGCTACTATATGATATCCGGTGTTGCGGCTTACTATTTCAAGTATGTTATCGGTGACACAACCAAGCAGTCACTTTTCAGTGCAATGGGTGCTGTCGGTGCAACCTTAGGTCTGTTACTTCTTCCGATATTGATGAAATACACTTCACGCAGACGTGCATATCAAGCTTCGCTTATTCTTACCATAGTCAGCTATGCCGGAATGTTTGTTTCAGGCATGATCATCGAAAATGTAATCCTGCTTGATGTCTTTTACCTTATCGGTTCGATCGGTACGGGATCAATGTTCGTTTCACAGACCGTTTTCCTTGCCGATATCGTTGACTACGGTGAAATCAAACTCGGATACAGAGCAGAATCAATCACTTTCTCAATGAAAGGCTTCCTTCAAAAAATGGCATACACAATTCAGGTCATTATTCTCTTCGCCGGCTTGGGTACAAACTACACTAAGGTTGTTACGGGCGAGGTTGATGCTTCAAGTGTAAAGGGTGCGATAAATCTTATGATGCTGATTCTTCCTGCTTTGTTCTTTGTAGCTTCACTCATTGTGTTCTCAACAAAGTTCAAACTCCACGGTGAATTTATGGAAAATATTACAGCACAGGTCACAAAGAACCGAGAGGAAAGAGAAAAATCAGCCGAATAAAAGGTACGAGTCAGTGATTTCTTAAATCTTGTTAATATATCGAATTTATTATTTCAGCGGACAGAGAAATCTGTCCGCTGATTTTTATATTTCTGTACCCAATGTCAATGAGCATCGGATATATTGCATAAACTCATGTATAATTGCGTAAAAATATGCAAAATGTCTGTATAATTTTAACAGTTTTTACAACAATTATACGCTATCGCTTTGCATTTTAAACAAAAATGAATTTAAATGCAATTTTATCGCAAATTTGCTTGAATATTTATACAGAATATGTTATTATAAGTGCATAAATTTTAGAGATTATGCATTTGGAGGTAATTATTATGCAGAAGAAAGATATTAAAAAAATCGTATTGGCTTATTCAGGCGGTCTTGACACCTCAGTCATTATCCCTTGGTTAAAAGAGAATTACAATAACCCTGAAATAATAGCTGTTTCCGGCAATGTCGGTCAGGCAGGAGAACTTGAAGGTCTTGAAGAAAAGGCAATCAAAACCGGTGCTTCTAAGATATACATAGAAGATTTGACAGAAGAATTTCTCACAGATTATGTTTTTCCCTGCGTTCAGGCAGGCGCACTTTATGAGGACTATATGCTCGGCACTGCATTCGCCCGTCCTCCTATAGCTAAAAAGATCGCTGAGATCGCAATAGCTGAGGGAGCCGATGCAATCTGTCACGGCTGTACAGGTAAAGGCAACGATCAGGTTCGTTTTGAACTCGCTATCAAAGCTTTTGCTCCCGATATGCCTATCATTGCTCCTTGGCGTGAGTGGGATATCAAGTCCCGTGACGAGGAAATCGACTATGCAGAGGCTCATAATGTACCCCTTAAAATAAACAGAGAGACAAACTATTCAAAAGATAAGAATATCTGGCATCTTTCACATGAGGGACTTGACCTTGAAGATCCTGCAAATGAACCGCAATATAACAAGCCCGGATTCCTTGAAATGGGCGTTTCACCGGAAATGGCTCCCGACAAGCCGACATATGTTAAACTCCACTTTGAACAAGGCGTTCCGACAGCCGTCAACGATAAGGAAATGGGTGCTGTTGAGCTTGTTGAAACGCTTAACAAGCTCGGCGGTGAAAACGGAATCGGACTTCTCGATATCGTTGAAAACCGTATGGTCGGCATGAAATCAAGAGGTGTTTATGAAACTCCGGGCGGAGCTATTCTCTATAAGGCACACAACGTACTTGAAACTATATGTCTTGATAAGGAAACTGCACATTATAAAGCTCTTGTTGCTCAAAAACTCGCTGAGCTTGTCTATAATGCTCAATGGTTCTCTCCGCTGACCGAAGCTATCCTTTCGTTTGTCAAGACAACTCAAAAGACAGTCACGGGTGATGTAACACTCAAGCTCTATAAAGGCAATATGATAAATGCAGGTGTTACTTCACCGTATTCACTCTATGATCCCGAAATAGCAACATTTGATGAAGATGAAGTTTATAACCAGGCAGATTCAGCCGGATTTATCTCTCTTTACGGACTTCCGACTAAGGTTTATGCAAAAATGAAAGCAAAACACAATTTGAAATAAGGTGAAAAAATGGGTAAAATGTGGGCAGGCAGAACAGACGGAGAACTTAACAAGTTGGCCGATGATTTCAATTCTTCAATACACTTCGATTCGAGAATGTATCGTGAAGATATAAAAGGCAGTATGGCACACGCAGCTATGCTCGGAGCAAAAGGAATAATCAAAAATGATGAAGCTTCTGCTTTAATAGACGGTCTGGAAGATATACTCAATGACTTAAACAGCGGCAAACTTGAATTTGATCTTCAGTGTGAAGATATTCATATGTTCATTGAACAGGTCTTGACTCAGCGTATTGGCGATGTCGGAAAGAAACTTCACACCGCAAGGAGCCGTAATGACCAAGTTGCTCTCGATACCCGTATGTACCTTAGAAATAAATGTGACATTATAAAAGTTAAAACATTTGATCTTATAAACGCCGTCAAAGAAAAAGCAGATGAGTATAAATCGGATATAATGCCGGGCTATACTCACCTGCAAAGGGCTCAGCCCATAACTTTCGGCCATCATCTCATGGCATATGCAATGATGCTTATAAGAGACATTCAACGTCTTGATGACTGCAAAAAGAGAATGAATATCTCCCCTATCGGAAGCTGCGCTCTTGCCGGAACTACATATGACACAGACAGAGATTATGAGGCAAAGCTTTTGGAATTTGACAATGTATGTTTAAACAGCATTGACGGCGTTTCAGACAGAGATTTCTGTGTTGAGCTTTTGAGCGCTATCTCTATTTTAATGATGCATCTCTCACGTTTTTCTGAAGAGATAATCTTATGGTCGAGCTGGGAGTTCGGATTCATTGAGCTGTCTGACTCGTACACAACAGGTTCTTCTATAATGCCACAGAAAAAGAATCCTGATATGGCTGAGCTTGTTAGAGGAAAAACCGGAAGAGTCTACGGTGATCTTTTAGGTTTGCTGACAACGCTCAAAGGTTTACCTTTAGCATATAACAAAGATATGCAAGAGGACAAAGAAAGTGTTTTTGATGCCTGCGACACTGTCTGTATGTGCCTAGATGTTTTCACCGGAATGATATCAACAATGAAAGCTAAAACAGACAATATGCTCAAAGCCGCACAGCACGGCTTTATAAACGCAACAGATCTTGCCGATTACCTTGTCAAAAAAGGACTTCCTTTCAGAAGTGCATATAAAATTTCCGGACAAATTGTTGCAAAATGTATCAAAGAAGATAAAATTCTTGAAACACTTTCACTTGATGAATACAAAAACTTTAGTGAGCTTTTTGAAAATGACGTTTATCACGACATTGATCTTAAGGTCTGCACTGAAAAGCGTATCAGCAAAGGCGGAACAAGCGTTTCATCGGTTGAAGAACAGATAAAATTCGTAACGGAGTATATTGAAAATGAAAAAAGTATTTATTGACGGCAGTGCCGGCACAACGGGACTTCGTATTTTTGACAGGCTCTCTCAAAGAGATGATATTGAACTCCTTGTTCTTCCTGAAGAAGTGAGAAAAGATCCGCAAGCAAGAAAACAGGCTTTGAATGAATCCGACATAGTTTTCCTTTGCTTGCCGGATAATGCCGCAAAAGATGCGGTGGCAATGACAGAAAATCCTAACACGGTCATTATTGATACATCGACCGCACACAGAACTGACTCCGGCTGGGCTTACGGCTTTCCGGAGCTTTCGGCTAAACATAAAGAAAAAATTATAAATTCCAAGCGTATAGCCGTTCCCGGCTGTCATGCAAGCGGATTTATCTCTCTTGTTTATCCGCTGATCGAATCAGGTATTCTATCCCCTTCCGAACTCATTACTTGCTTTTCAATAACAGGATATAGCGGTGGCGGAAAGAAAATGATAGCTGAATATGAAAGCGAAACAAAAAGCGAACTCCTTTCAGCCGGCAGACAATATGCTCTCGGTCAGACACATAAACATTTGAAAGAAATGATAGCTGTTACGGGGCTTCAAAACGCTCCTGTTTTCAGCCCAATCGTAGGAAATTTTTACAGTGGTATGGAGGTCACTATTCCGCTGTTTAAAAGTCAGCTTTTAAACAAAGCAAGCATATATGATATAAAGTCTGTTTATTCTTCTAAGTACAATGGAGAAATAATCTCTTTTTGCGATTTTTGTGATGAAAACGGCTTTTTATCAGCGGCGACACTTTCAGGTAAGGACAGCATGAAGATAAGTGTTTACGGCAATGAAGAAAGAATAATCCTCACGGCAATATATGACAATTTGGGCAAAGGGGCATCGGGTGCCGCACTTGAATGTTTAAATATCGTCACAGGCAAGGAAAGCTCATTCGGACTCAATTTATAAGTTTAAGGAGATAAAAACATGAAAATAATCAACGGCGGTGTTTGTGCCGCAAAGGGTTTTAAGGCTTCCGGTATTCACTGCGGAATACGCAAGAATAAAACAAAAAAAGACTTAAGCCTCATATACAGCGATTGCATTGCAGATGCCGCTGCGGTGTACACAACAAATCTTGTCAAGGGTGCGCCTCTTATCGTCACAAAAAAGCACTTATCAAACGGCAAAGCTCAGGCAATAATCTGCAACAGTGGCAATGCCAATACTTGCAACGCAAACGGCATTGAAATTGCCGAACAGATGAGCGAGATCTTAGCTGAAGAATTAAGTATAGATAAAAATGATGTTATTGTCGCTTCAACAGGTGTCATAGGTCAACCTCTTGACATAGCACCGATAGCTGACGGAATACCGCAGCTCAAGACATCACTCGGCTTAGATTCCGAAGCAGCGGCAGAAGGCATTATGACAACAGATACAAAGCTTAAACAAATAGCGGTGAGCTTTGATATCGGCGGTAAGGAATGTAAAATAGGCGGAATTGCCAAAGGTTCAGGTATGATTCACCCGAACATGGCGACTATGCTTGTTTTCATTACAACCGACTGTGCAATAAGCGGAGAAATGCTCCAAAAGGCTCTTTCAAGCGACATCAAAGATACGTTCAATATGGTCAGTGTTGACGGTGACACTTCAACAAACGACATGGTTACTGTCTTAGCTAACGGCATGGCAGAAAACAATAAAATTATCTCTGACGGTGAAGACTTTGAGAAGTTTATGAAAGCTTTGAACACGGTCACAGTTTATTTATGTAAATGTATCGCAGGTGACGGCGAGGGTGCAACAAAAATGCTTGAATGTAGTGTCAAGGGTGCATCTTCACTCGAAATTGCAAAGACAGTCGCTAAAAGCGTTATATGCTCATCACTGACAAAAGCGGCAATGTTCGGTGCAGATGCTAATTGGGGCAGAGTTCTTTGTGCTATCGGATACAGTGGAGTAGAAACCGATGTCAACAAGATAGATGTTTCCTTTAAATCACAAAAAGGCGAAATAGATGTCTGTGAAAACGGATCGGGAATAGAGTTTTCCGAGGAAAAGGCAAAGGAAATTCTGTTGGAAGATGAAATTGAAATCAAAATTGACCTTAAATCAGGTGAATTTTCATCGAAAGCTTGGGGCTGCGATCTGACATATGATTATGTTAAAATCAACGGAGATTACCGAACTTAACGGAGGGAAACAGATGCAAATTTCAAATGCCGAGAGAGCTAAGGTTTTAGTTCATGCTCTCCCTTACATTCAAAAATATTCAGGCAAGATAGTTGTCATAAAATACGGCGGAAACGCTATGATAAACGATGAGCTTAAGGATAAGGTTATGCGAGACATAATACTGCTTTGGCTGATCGGCATTAAAGTTGTTTTAGTTCACGGAGGCGGCCCCGAAATCAGTGAAATGCTTTCAAAAACAGGCAAAGAAAGCAAGTTTATAAACGGACTTCGTGTAACAGACGAAGAAACGGTAGACATCGTTCAAATGGTGCTTGCAGGAAAGGTCAATAAAAGCCTTGTAAGTCTGATAGAAAGCAAAGGCGGCAATGCTATAGGTCTTTCCGGAATGGACGGCGGCATGATCAAAGCTAAACCGAAAAGCAAAGAATTAGGCTATGTCGGAGAAATAACCTCGGTCAATGTCCAACCAATCTTAGATGTTATTGAAAAGGGCTATATTCCGGTCATTTCAACTCTCGGCTGTGATGATGAAGGTCATGCTTACAACATCAACGCTGACACCGTGGCAGCCAGAATATCCGGTGAACTTGGTGCAACAAGTCTCATCACCATGACCGATATTGCAGGAATATTAAGAGATAAGAACGATCCGGACACCCTAATACCGAAAATCAAAGTCAGTGAGTTGCCTCAGCTTATCGAAAGCGGTGTCATCAACGGCGGTATGATTCCAAAAGCCGAATGTTGCATAGAGGCTATACACTGGGGAGTTAAACGTGTGTTTATTATTGACGGACGTATCCCCCACTCCATACTCATTGAAATGCTCACAGATGAGGGTATCGGAACTATGTTTATTGACGAATAACGGAGAATTATTATGGATATTATGAATTTTGATAAAACGTACGTTGCAAACACCTACGCAAGGTTTCCCGTGGCACTCGAAAGCGGAAACGGTTCGATAGTCAAAGACGTTGACGGAAAAGAATATATCGACCTTTCGACAGGAATTGCCGTTAACTCATTCGGATTTTCCGATCCCGAATGGGTTAGTGCAGTTACATCACAGCTTTCAAAGCTCCAGCACACATCAAATTTGTACTACACAGAGCCTTGCGTTAAACTTGCAAAACTTCTTTGTGAAAAAACCGGCATGAAAAAAGTCTTTTTCTCAAATTCAGGTGCAGAAGCTAACGAATGTGCCATAAAAACAGCAAGAAAATATGCAGAGGAAAAGAAAGGCAAGGAATATTGTAATATTATCACTCTCAGAAACAGTTTTCACGGCAGAACTGTAACCACCCTCGCCGCAACAGGTCAAGAGGTTTATCATAATGACTTCACTCCCTTGACCGAGGGCTTTCTCTATGCAGATGCAAACGATATTGACGGACTTAGGGCTTTAGTCGAAAACAATAAATGTGCCGCAATAATGATGGAAGTTATTCAAGGCGAAGGCGGTGTTGTTCCTCTTGAAAAAGAATTTGTCAAAGCCGCTGAAAAAATAGCAGCAGATAATGACGTGCTTTTGATTTGCGATGAGGTACAAACCGGCAACGGCAGAACAGGTGAACTTTACGGCTATATGAACTTCGATATCACGCCCGATATAGTTTCAACTGCTAAAGGCCTTGGCGGTGGACTTCCGATCGGTGCAACACTTCTTGGTGAAAAAGTCAAAGATGTTCTTTGCACCGGTTCACATGGCTCAACTTTCGGTGGAAATCCCGTCTGTTGTGCAGGAGCAATAAGTATCATAGAAAGAATTGACGATGAACTGCTAAAAGGTGTTAAAAAACGTTCAGAATACATAATAAATGAATTATCCGGAGCTGACGGTATAGAAAACGTGACAGGTATCGGTCTTATGCTCGGCGTTAAAACGAAAAAAGATGTCGGCGAAGTTATTTCTATATGCAGAGATCTCGGCGTACTTGTTATTAAAGCAAAAAACAAGCTGAGACTTCTTCCCGCATTGAATATTCCATTTGATCAGCTTGAAAAAGCAATTGACATCATTAAAAAAGCTTGTGCTGAATAAGGAGGACAAAATGAATTTAAAAGGTAAAGATTTTTTAAAGCTTTTAGACTTTTCATCCAAAGAAATTGAATATCTAATTTCCTTAGCTGAAAAGTTCAAATCAGATAAGAAGTCAGGTGTACCGCACAAAAAATGCGAAGGCAAAAATGTTGCTCTGATTTTTGAAAAGACAAGTACAAGAACCAGATGCAGCTTTGAGGTTGCCGCAAGGGATCTCGGCATGGGCTGCACATATCTTGATCCGTCCGGCTCACAGATAGGCAAAAAAGAAAGCATTGCCGACACAGCAAGAGTTCTCTCCGGAATGTTTGATGGCATAGAATACCGTGGTTTCGGTCAAAAAATAGTTGAAGAATTGGCAAAATATGCCTCAGTACCCGTTTGGAATGGTCTGACTGACGAATTTCATCCGACACAGATCTTGGCTGATTTTCTGACAATAAAAGAGCATTTTGGATATCTCAAGGGATTAAATTTTGTATATATGGGCGATGCCAGATTCAATATGGGCAATTCGCTTATGGTTGGCTGCGCAAAAATGGGTGTGAATTTCACCGCCTGCGCACCAAAAGAGTTTTTCCCATGCAAAGAGCTTATAGCTGAGTGTGAAAAACTTGCCGAAAAATCAGGAGCTGCACTTAAGTTTATTGAATCTCCCGATGAAGCAGTCAAAAATGCAAATATAATTTATACAGATATTTGGGTTTCAATGGGTGAACCTGTCGAAGTTTGGGAGGAACGTATAAAGGCTCTCTCTCCTTATCAGGTCAACAAAGAGCTTATGGCTAAAGCATCACCTGATGCAATATTTATGCACTGTTTGCCGGCTTATCACGACAAGAAAACAACTGTCGGCAAGGAAATGTGCGAAAAGTTTTCAAGAGATGCCATGGAAGTCACCGATGACGTTTTTGAAAGTTCACAGTCTGTCGTATTTAAAGAGGCTGAAAACCGTATGCACACGATAAAAGCAGTTATGGCGGCAACGCTTTGTGATGAGATAGACTTATAATCCGCAGGCTAAGGAGCTTGACCGAATATGAAAGATAAAAACAGAAAATTAGTCCTTGAGGACGGCAGCGAATACTACGGCTACGGATTTGGTGCAAATTGCAACCGAGTTTGTGAAATTGTATTCAACACATCCATGGTCGGCTATCAGGAAATAGTTTCAGATCCGTCATACACTGACCAGTTTGTTGTCATGACATATCCTCTTATCGGAAATTACGGCATAACCGATGATGATTTTGAATGTAAAAATCCCAGTATCGGCGGTCTTGTTGTCTATGATTACAACGATAGGCCATCAAATTTCAGATACACCAAAACGCTGTCCGAACTGCTTGAAGAAAACAGTATCCCCGGAATCTATGGAATTGACACAAGAAAGCTTGTCAGAAGTATCCGAGATTTAGGTTCTCGCCGTGCTGTTATTACTTCGCCGGAAGTTTCAACCGAAGAAGCGATAAAAATTATTCAAAGTACACCCATCTCACATGATGCGGTAAGCCGTGTCAGCAGCCGAAAGCGTTGGTATTCACGGACAGCTAATCCGAAGTTTAACGTTGTTGCTGTCGATTGTGGAATCAAGCTGAATATTGTCCGCTGTCTTAATAAACTCGGTTGCAATGTGACAGTAGTGCCGTTTAACACAACAGCCGAAGAAATTGAGTTTATAAAACCTGACGGAATCTTTCTTTCAAACGGTCCCGGAGATCCAACTGATGTTGTACCGGTTATTGAAACAGTTAAAAATCTAAAAGGAAAATATCCGATATTCGGCATTTGTTTAGGCCATCAGGTGATATCGCTTGCTTACGGTGCTGAAACTTATAAGCTGAAATTCGGTCACAGAGGCGGAAATCACCCTGTTATGAATACGCTAACGGGCAAGATAGAAATAACCTCACAGAACCACAGCTATGCGGTAAAAAACGAAAGTCTAAACAAAACTGAGTTAACAGTTACTCATATAAACCTGCTTGACGGAACTGTTGAGGGATTGGAATGTGAAAAAGACAAAATATTCAGCGTTCAATACCATCCGGAAAGCGCTCCCGGCCCGCAAGACAGCGAATACTTATTTGAAAAATTTATCGGATATATGAAGGAGGCGAAAGGTCTTGCCTAAGAGAACAGACATAAAAAAAGTCCTCGTCATAGGATCAGGGCCTATCGTCATAGGTCAAGCCGCAGAATTTGACTATGCGGGAACTCAAGCCTGCCTTGCCTTAAGAGAAGAAGGCTATGAAGTAATTTTGGTTAACTCAAACCCCGCAACTATCATGACCGATACAACTATTGCCGACAAAGTGTATATGGAGCCTTTAAATCTTGAATATCTCGCAAGAATTTGCCGTTATGAACGTCCCGATGCCATTCTTCCGGGTATTGGCGGTCAAACAGGGCTTAATCTTGCTATGCAGTTATACAAAAAAGGTATTCTTTCCGAATGTAATATAGAACTTTTGGGAACTGATGCAAAAAGTATTGAATGTGCCGAAGACAGAGAGCTTTTCAAGGAGCTTTGCATAAAAATAGGCGAACCTACTGTGCCCTCTCAGATAACCTACAGTACCGAAGAAGCTCTTTCAGCAGCCGAAGCCATCGGCTATCCCGTCATATTAAGACCGGCATTCACTCTCGGCGGCACAGGCGGCGGTTTTGCAAATTCACCCGAAGAACTCAAAGAGATGATGAAAAAAGCCCTCGCTCTCTCCCCTGTTCATCAAGTGCTTATTGAAAAAAGTATCAAAGGGTACAAGGAAATAGAGTACGAAGTTATAAGAGATGCAAACGACACTGCGATTACTGTCTGCAACATGGAAAATCTCGATCCTGTCGGTATCCATACCGGCGATTCCGTGGTAGTCGCTCCAAGTCAGACTTTAACAAACAAAGAGTATCATATGCTCAGAGACAGTGCATTAAAAATAATCCGTACACTCAAAGTTAAGGGTGGCTGTAACGTTCAGTTTGCACTCGATCCTTATTCGTTCAATTATTATGTCATTGAGGTCAATCCAAGAGTTTCACGTTCATCGGCACTTGCATCAAAGGCAAGCGGATATCCTATCGCAAGAGTTTCGGCTAAAATAGCGGTCGGAATGGATCTTCATGAAATTCAACTTGCTAATACTCCCGCTTGTTTTGAGCCGTCACTCGATTATGTTGTAACAAAAATGCCGAGATTTCCGTTTGATAAGTTTCCGAATGCGGAAAACAAGCTTTCAACACAGATGAAAGCAACGGGTGAAGTCATGAGCGTTGGCAGATGTTTTGAGGAAAGTTTCTTAAAAGCTATTCGTTCACTTGAGGACGGCAAAAACCATATTCATTTGGCAAAGTTCGACTCGGATCACATGAGTCTTGAAGAACTTCTTGAATATATCAAAGACGGTACAGATGACAGACTTTATGCCATATCTCAGCTTATGTGGTTCGGAGTTGATCCCTCATTGATATGCGACATAACGCAGATTGATATGTTTTTCCTTAACAAAATCAAGAACATTGTTGATTTTGAAAAAGAGCTTGAGGCGAACCCAAATTCATCAAAGCTCTTAAAAGAAGCAAAACGTTTGGGCTTTTCTGATTCATATATTTCGGAGCTTTGGCACGATAGCGAAGAAAATATATACAGACGAAGAATCAAAGAAAATATCTATCCTATTTATAAGATGATAGACACTTGTGCAAGTGAATTTGAAAGCTATGTCCCTTATTTCTACTCAACTTACGCTGATGAAAACGAATCTGAAGTCACAGATAAGAAAAAGGTCATAGTTTTGGGTTCAGGCCCTATCCGCATAGGTCAAGGAGTTGAGTTTGACTATTCTACCGTACACGCACTTCGCACTATTAGAGAACTTGGCTACGAAGCAATAGTTATTAACAACAATCCCGAAACCGTTTCAACCGATTATACTGCAGCTGATAAGCTTTATTTTGAACCGCTGACTTGTGAGGACGTAATGAATGTCATTCACTTGGAAAAGCCCGAAGGTGTTATCGCCACTCTCGGTGGTCAAACAGCGGTCAATCTTGCCGAACCTCTTGAAAAGAGAGGAGTCAAGATAATCGGCACAGACTGCAAAGCAATTGAAAAAGCTGAAAACAGAGATGCTTTCAATGAAGTTATTAAACAGCTTGAAATTCCGAATCCGACCGGTGAGGCGGTAACCGACATTGAATCAGGCGTTAAAGCCGCAGAAAAAATCGGTTATCCCGTTTTGGTACGGCCGAGCTTTGTTCTCGGAGGAAGAGCCATGGAAATCGTGGCAAATGAAGATATGCTTAGAAAATATCTCAAAAATGCAGTTGAGATCGGTGAAGATAAGCCTGTTCTTATAGATAAATATTTAAGAGGAAAAGAAGTCGAGGTTGATGCGGTCTGTGATGGAAAGCAGGTCTTTATTCCGGGAATAATGGAACTTGTCGAACGTACCGGCGTACATTCAGGTGACAGCACCAGTGTTTATCCGCCGTTCTCTGTTTCGCAATCCGTCAGAGATAAAATAAACGACTACACAACACGTTTAGGACTCGGAATAGGAATAGTCGGACTATTCAATATCCAGTTTATCGTTGATAAAAACGAAAATGTTTATGTCATTGAAGTCAATCCCAGAGCCTCTAGAAGTGTCCCATTTCTATCAAAATCCACGGGGTGCAATCTTGTCAGTATTGCAACAAAAGTCATGCTTGGACAAGATCTTAAATCTCAAGGCATTGATCAGATGATTCTCCCTGACAGAAAGCGTAAATATGTCAAAGCTCCTGCTTTCTCATTCTCAAAACTAACGGGAATGGACGCTTATCTTTCGCCCGAAATGAAATCAACGGGCGAAGCTATAGGATATGACGTGAAACTCAACAGAGCGCTATATAAAGCTCTACAGGCGGCGGGAATACCCATGTTCAACTATGGAACAGTTTTGGTTTCGGTTGCCGATGAGGATAAAGAGGAAGTTTTGCCTCTTGTCAAGAGATTTTATAATATCGGCTTTAACATTGAAGCTACAACCTGTACAGCTGAGTTTTTGAAAAAGAACGGACTTCGTGTACACAAGTTGAAGAATATTAACGAAGGCAGTGACGACACACTTGAGGCTATACGTTCGGGCCACGTCAGCTATATTATCAACACAAGAGCGATACTTTCGGGTGTTCACTATGTCAACGGTGAAGAAATGCGCCGTTGTGCTGTTGAAAACGGTGTGACGACTTTCACTTCGCTTGACACAGTTCGCATTGTTTTAGATGTCTTAGAGGAACTGACAAACAAAGTTTCAACTATAGACGAAGATTGACAGCTCCTACCTTTCGGTTTGGTTTTATATAGAGCAAGGGAACGGACTTATGTTCGTTCCCTTGCTCTATATGTAAAAAAGCAGCCGTAAAAACGGCTGCTAATGGATTTTATTTATCTGTTACTTGCTTTGACACCAAAAGACGGCTTATCGGCAATCTGCTTTCTGTTTGAATGTTCGATTTTCGGTTCACCAATTCCGTTAACAGTGTCTCCGGTCACGATCAGTTTGTTTATCGTCATGTCTGACGGTACATCATACATATATTTGATAAGCAAATTTTCCATAACCGACCTTAAACCTCTTGCCCCTGTGTTATTTTCAAGGGTTTTCTTTGCAATAGCTCTGAGTGCATCGTCCTCAAAATCAAGCTCAACACCGTCAAGCGAGAATAAATATTTATACTGCTTGATAAGTGCGTTTTTCGGCTTTGTCATAATGCTGACGAGTGCATCTTCATCAAGGGGTTTAAGCGTTGCTATAACCGGCATACGACCGGCAAGTTCGGGAATAATGCCGAATTTCACAAGATCATGATGAACTGTCTTTTGCAAAAGCTCACTAGCCTCAAGCTCTTTTTTGCTCTTTATCTCAGCTCCGAAACCAAGTCCTGATTTTCCCTGACGTTTTTCAATTATCTTTTCAATTCCGTCAAATGCGCCGGCACAAATGAAAAGAATATTCGTTGTGTCTATCTGTATAAATTCCTGCTGAGGGTGCTTTCTTCCGCCTGTTGGGGGTACGTTTGAGACTGTGCCTTCAAGTATTTTCAACAACGCCTGCTGAACACCTTCACCACTAACATCTCTAGTTATTGATGAGTTTTCACTCTTTCTTGCTATCTTGTCGATCTCATCGACATATATAATACCTTTTTCAGCTCTTTCGATATCATAATCTGCCGCCTGAATAAGCCTTAACAATATATTTTCAACGTCCTCGCCGACATAACCGGCTTCAGTGAGCGTTGTCGCATCGGCTATAGCAAACGGAACATCTAATATGCGGGCAAGCGTCTGAGCAAGAAGTGTCTTACCTACACCTGTCGGGCCAAGCATAAGTATATTGCTTTTTGAAATTTCGACTCCATCAGCCGATGAAGTAAAAATTCTTTTATAGTGATTATAAACTGCCACGCTGAGGACTTTTTTTGCTTTGTCCTGACCAATGACATATTCATCAAGCTTTGCTTTTATCTCATTCGGCTTAGGGAGAGTGCTGAAATCTCTTTCGCCTTTTTTCTTGCCGCCGTTCATTTCGGGCGATTCAAGCATGATCGAACGGCAAAGTTCAATACACTCATCGCAGATAAAAACTCCGGGGCCCGCTATAAGTGTCTGAACCTGATCCTGCGTTTTATTGCAAAAGGAACAGCGAACGGGCTTATCTCTGTTGTCTGCCATAATAAATTCGTCCTTTTAGATTATCTCTTATAAAGTATTTTATCAACCAAACCGTAATCAAGGGCTTCTTCCGCTGTCATGAAGTTGTCTCTTTCGGTGTCCTCAGCGATAATTTCTATGGGTTTGCCGGTGTTATCGGCAAGAATTTTGTTCAATTTTTCTTTTGTCCTAAGAATGTGATCGGCAACGATCTTTATATCCGTGGCCTGACCTTTTGCACCGCCTGACGGCTGATGAATCATAATTTCACTGTTCGGGAGAGCAAATCTCTTTCCCTTTGCACCCGATGAAAGCAGAAATGCACCCATGCTTGCGGCAAGGCCCATGCAGATAGTCGAAACATCACACTTGATATACTGCATTGTGTCATATATAGCCATGCCTGCCGTAACCGATCCGCCGGGGCTGTTGATATAAAAACTGATATCCTTTTCGGAATCCTGACTTTCGAGATAAAGCAACTGTGCTACGACAAGCGAAGCTGTCGCATCGTTCACCTCGTCTGAGAGGACTATTATTCTGTCGTTAAGTAAGCGTGAGAAAATGTCGTACTGTCTTTCTCCTCTGTTTGTCTGTTCAACTACATACGGTACTAAGCTCATAATTCTTCTGCCTTTCTGCTCACAATATTTTTCGGTACGCATCAGTGAGCGATAATACGCACGGTTCTTCTCTATTTTTAATTTGAGTAATAGGCTTATATAAAGAATACACCTAAGCGTACCACTCAAAAATTATAATTTTGATAGCGTAGGACGCCGAAACGCACCACGCTATCAAATTATAGTCACTTTTAAATAAAGCTAATCAATTATTCGGCTGTTTCTTCCTTTGCGGTCTCTGCCTTGGGAGCTGCTTTTTTCTTTCTTGATGTTGTTACCTTTGCGTTCTCACGAACAAACTTAACAGCTTTTTCAACTGCGATGTCGTTCTTGATAGCATCGGCAGGGATAGCAGCCTTGATATCGTTAAGTTCCATGTTATACTGCTTTGCATACTTGTCATAAAGCTCGTTGAGATCGTCCTCGGTGGCCTCAAGATTTTCAAGTTGAGCGATCTTTTCAAGTGCAAGACGAATCTTTACAGACTTCTCGGCATTCTCTCTTGCCTGCTCACGGTATGCATCGAGTGTCATACCTGTATACTGAAGATATGTCTCAAAATTCATGCCCTGCATTGAAAGTCTGTAGTCAATATCTCTGATCTCGCTGTCAAGTTCCTGATCAACCATAACAGCAGGGATCTCAGCCTTTAAATTCTCAGCAAGCTTATCAAGAAGCTGTCTTTGAATTTCAGACTCGTTCTCGTTTGTCTTTGTTTCCTTTATCTGTTTAGCGATGTCCTTCTTAAGAGCATCAACTGTGTCAAACTCTGAAACTTCCTGAGCGAAATCATCATCAACTTCGGGAAGCTGCTTAACCTTGATCTCGTGAAGTTTGATCTTGAATACAGCATCTTTACCTGCAAGTTCGGGTGTGTATTCATCGGGGAACTTAACATTGATGTCAAATTCTTCGTTCATCTCATGACCGATGATCTGATCTTCAAAGCCGGGAATAAACTGACCTGCACCGATAGTAAGATCATATTCTTCAGCCTTACCGCCGGGGAAAGCCTCGCCGTCAACAAATCCTTCAAAATCAATAGTAACTATATCGCCGTTTTCAACATTTCTGTCAGTAACAGCTTCAATTCTTGCGTTTCTCTCACGAAGCTCGTCAATCTTAGCCTCTATTTCTTCATCGGTAGCCTCAACCTTTTTCTGTGTAGCCTTAAGAAGTTTATATTCCTCTATTTCAACTTCAGGTTTAACGGTAACTGTGAGAACAAGTTCTACACCGTCCTCAACGCCCATCTTCTTAACATCAACATTATTTGTTGCGATGAAATCAAGACCGGATTCCTTGATAGCTTCTTCAGCTGCATCGGGATAGCAGATCTCAAGTGCATCTTCATAGAAGAAGCTTTCGCCATACATCTTTTCGATGATGCTCTGAGGAACTTTGCCCTTACGGAAACCGGGAACAGCTATCTTCTTCTTAGCCTTTGCATATGCCTTCTTGACAGCAGCAGCAAAAACTTCCTTGTCAATAGCTATTTCAAGCTCATATACGTTTGTTTCTTTTTGGTTAGTAGATTTTAAACTCATTTCTTTAAAACTCCTTAGTCCCATTTTTATCCGATATATTATATCAGTATTAAATACAAAAATCTATAGTTTTTTTAAAAATTTAATCTAATTCAATAAGTTTTGGGCAAAATTTAAGAAAATCAGCCGAAATTACATCAAATTTTATGCCGTCACACTCACCTATGAAAGCATTTCTCAGTGATGAGCTGTGAAGATGACCATAATAACAGCGTTTGATATTTTCCTCTCTGAGAACATCAACTATTTCATTGCAAACAATTGAAGTTGTCAGCGGAGGATAATGAAGAAAGACTATCGGCTCTGCCCCTGTCTTTTTTGCCTCCTCGATCGAACGTCTGACTCTTCCCGCCTCACGAATAAGAATCTTATTGTCCGGATCACTTTCGGCATCAAAGAACCAACCTCGACTTCCGCAAACAGCAAATGAACCGACCTTGACCGCACTGTTATGCATTATCTTTATGGTGTTCATTTCGTTTTCGCTCAACCAAGAATCCATTTTCCTCATGGTTTGCCACCAATAATCATGATTACCTTTGAATATAAGTTTTTGGCCCGGCAGTGAATCAAGAAATTTGAAGTCCTCAAGAGCATCTTCCAATTTCATTGCCCATGAAATGTCTCCGGCTATAACAACAGTGTCTTTATCGGTGACGAGTTTTCGCCAATTTGTTTCAAGTCTTTTCACATAATCCTGCCAGCCGCCGAAAATGTCCATCGGCTTGTCCGTTCCGAGCGATAAATGCGTATCGGCTATTGCAAAAAGTGACAATCAATCACCTCATATACCTAACATTTTATATACTGCATTTGCCATGTCCTCTTTTTCACAGCAATCTGTAAATCTGATTTTCTTTGACTTAAGATCGGCAAGTTGCGGCGGACACGGTACGTTTGCGGTTTCGATAAGCTTTGAAACCTGTTCAAACTCGTCAAGACCGTTTATTGCTCCCTCACCTGCCACAGCTTTGAGTACAGCAGCGGAGAATTTATAAGGATTAGCTGTCGAGGCGATAACAGTCGGAGTGTGGTCTCCGGTTCTTTCAACATAAGCATCGTAGACATTGACTGCGACAGCCGTATGCGTGTCAAGAAGATAACCGGATTTGTACGTTTTATTTATAGTATCGGCAGCCTGAACATCGTCACAGCATCCTGCGTCAAACATTTCGGTCAGAGCCTTAAAAGTGCTGTCATCGACCGTGTATTTGCCGTCATTTGAAAGCGAGGACATAAGACCTCTGACAGTTTCATCATTTTCACCGCAAAGATGGAACAGAAGTCTTTCAAGATTGCTTGAAATAAGAATATCCATTGACGGAGAAGTCGTCAGGTAAAACTTTCTGTTTTTATCATATGTACCGCTATTTATAAAGTCTGTCAAAACATTGTTCGCATTTGATGCACATATAAGTTTTTTAACGGGAAGTCCCATTCTCTTTGCGTAATATGCGGCAAGGATATTTCCAAAGTTTCCTGTCGGAACAACAATATTGATCTCATCGCCGTTCTCTATTCTGCCCTCATTCATCATATCGCAATAAGCCGAGATATAATATACTATTTGAGGAACAAGTCTGCCCCAGTTTATTGAGTTTGCCGATGAAAACATCATATTATTCTCACTAAGTTTCTCGGCGACAGCTTTATCTGTAAAAATAGCCTTGACTCCGTTTTGAGCATCATCAAAATTTCCGTTTATTGCACAAACGCTGACATTGTCGCCCTCTTGTGTGGCCATCTGCAATTTCTGCATAGGGCTTACACCGTCACTCGGATAAAATACCATTATTTTTGTACCCGGAACATTTTTGAAACCTTCGAGTGCCGCTTTTCCGGTATCACCCGATGTGGCAACAAGAATAACAATGGTTTTTCCGTCAACTGTCTTTTTAACCGAAGCTGTAAGAAGGTACGGTAATAGCTGAAGTGCAACATCTTTAAACGCACAAGTCGGGCCCCTCCAAAGTTCGAGAATATCTGCATCGTCATTATATTTAACAAGCGGCACTACGGCCTTGCTGTTAAATTTGCCCTCTTTATATGCTCCGTTAACGCACTCATCAAGTTCAGAATCGGTGAAATCGGTCAAATAGAGAGAAAGCACCTTCTTTGCCCTTGAAATATAGTCGAGTGAAGAAAGCTCGTTTATAAAGTCAGCATCTATCTTGGGTATCTCGGTCGGAACAAATAATCCTCCGTCTTTTGATATGCCCTGAACGATAGCTTGAGCAGATGAAACTCTGACACTATTGTCTCTTGTGCTTGTGTAAAGCATATAACATTCCTCCAATTTGAAAAATCAATAGTATTTTATCACAATTTAAAGCTATTGCAAATACTTATTTGCAAAATTTTGCGCATTATCGAAGAAAATTTTGTCTAAACGCTCCGTTTTGATTCCTCTATAGCGTAAAAAGTCATATAGATCCACAACTTTTTCTATAGAATCAATACATTGAGGTATAAAGCAGCCGTCAAAATCGCTTCCTATGCAGACATTATTTTCTCCGCCACGCGACACTATATGTTCGATATTTTCATATATTCCCTCAAAAAGAGGTCTGTCAAGAGGCAGAAAACTTCTGCAAAAAGTCAAGCCGATAAGACCGCCTCGCTCTATGATGCAAGATATCTGTTCGTTTTTAAGATTTCGTTTTGACCGTCTTATTTCATAACAGTTTGAATGAGATGCAATAAACGGTAGATTAGAATTTTCGGCTATATCCCAAAACGTCTTTTCGCTTGCGTGTGAAACATCAACTAAAATTCCGCTTTTTTTAAGTTGAGATAAAACATCAAAGCCGAGTTGAGTCAGTCCCGTATCGTTTTTTGTGTGACAACCACAGGCTAGTTTGTTGTCTGCGTTCCATGTCAGCGAAGTTGCGACAACTCCTTTATTCTTTAACAGACCGACTTCATCGGCACTTCTTATAAATCCGCAGTTTTCAACAGTCAGGTACGCATGAACTCTACTGTCGGAAAGTTGGTCTTTGAAATAGGAAGTGCAGTTTAAAAAATAAGTTTCGGCATATTCATCGGAGAAAGTATCCGGAATAAAAACGGCAAAAAACTGCGACCAATTCTCAAACACTCTTGCTTTATCGAACGATATGTGGTTTGAATTTGAATTTAGACAATCATGAGAATTAAAGCACTTCGTCAAGCTGTCACAGTGAAGATCAAAATATTTCATAAAAGCCTCCTGAGCATAAAATCTGAAGCTGACTTCATTGAGCAGTCATCTGATAAATCATATGCAAATCAGGTATTTATATGAAGAATCCCTCCGCATCGAAGGCAGATTTAATATGCTTGACGGAACAAACTTTTTCACCTGAAAGTTCTATCGCTATAACGTCATATCTAGGCTGTAATTCTCTGTCAAGCGTTTGAAGAAACTTAAGTGAAGCTTTGATGATCTTCTTTTGTTTATCCGGTGTCACCGCCTCGCTTGCACCGACAAGTGAACCTGTTTTTCTGGCTTTGACTTCGGCAAAAACAATATATCCGTCTTTTTCGGCTATTATATCTATTTCACCATATCTGTCGGTATAATTTTCCTTGACAATATTATAGCCTTGTTTTCTTAAAAATTCGCTTGCAAAGTTTTCACCTATATGGCCTTTTTTATTCCCTATCATATTCTCACCGTTTATCGAAAAATTTCTTTAAGAAAGTGACTCGGTGTACCGGAGAAACACCGTATTTTTCTATACATTCATAGTGAAGCTTTGTTCCATAGCCCTTGTGTTTTTTAAACTGATATTCAGGATACTTTTCGTCAAGTTCAAGCATGAATCTATCCCTTGTGACTTTAGCTAAAATAGAGGCTGCGGCTATTGACATGGACTTCGCATCACCCTTGACTATCGTTTGTTCCTCAATTCCCGAACACGGCTTTTGATTGCCGTCAATCAAAGCTATATCCGGCTTAATCTCAAGCCCTCCGATTGCCTGACGCATAGCCTCAAACGTAGCTTGAAGAATATTTATTTCATCAATCGTTTTTTCGTCAACCATAGCTATCGAATAAGCCACGGCTTTATCTTTAATTATATCGTAAAGCACATCTCTCTTTTTTTCACTCAACTTTTTTGAATCGTTTAAGCCCTCGATTTCACAGTCGATCGGCAATATCACCGCCGCAGCACAAACCGGACCTGCTAGCGGCCCCCTCCCCGCCTCATCAACTCCGCAGACGGTCTTAAATCCATCGCTAATTGCCTTTTTTTCAAATTCGTAGTCCATTTTTCCACTCATTTCCTAAAATTTAATGTTTAAATCCGTGTTTTGTGTCTATAATATTGTCAGCAGATAAAGGTCGATAAATAAGCGTTTGCCGAGCTTTTTCTGCATGGTATTTATGCGGAAAAGCTCCGGATAAATGCTGACATGGCTGATTAATTCAGCTTCCGCAGGGAGCGTACGACAAACTCTCTGCATGATGTAATCATAGACTAATTTGAAAAATAAAGCAAGAGCTAAATTGCAAAAGCAGTTTTCATTTTAGCGGTTACATCTTTTGCGGCACGTCACATTTTGTGACGTGCCGCTTGGCATTGCCGTTCGCTTAAACCTATCTGAACGAATGTGAATTTTGCATTAAATTGCCGCATTTGTAAATTCATTGTAAAAACGCTTGTCTGTAAATATTATATATGTTAATATTATACAGGTGGTGATTTTATGAAAAAAATTATTGTTGCCGATGACGAAATGCGTATAAGGAAGCTTGTCGGCGACTTTTTGAAAAAAGAAGGCTTTGAACCGATTGAAGCCGAAGACGGTCAGCAAGCATTAGAATTATACGAAACATATCAAAGCAGCGTAGCGATGCTGATACTGGACATAATGATGCCCGAATATAACGGTTGGGAAGTTTGTCGAAAAATCAGAGAAACCTCAGATGTGCCTATAATTCTTCTAACAGCCAGAAGTGAAGAATTTGACGAATTAACCGGTTATGAGGCCGGTGCAGACGACTATGTAACTAAACCGTTCAGCCCGTCTGTTCTGATGAAAAGAGTTCAAGCTCTCTTAAGAAGAACTGAGGGTACATTAAAGGCAAAAGCCGGAAAAGCCATATGCAATCTCGTTATAAACGAAGAAGCCCATGAGGTACATTTAAACGGTAAGGAACTTGAGCTTACTCTCAAAGAATATAACATTCTTCAAAAGCTCATGGAAAACCCCGGTCGTGTCTACAGCAGAGAACAACTTCTCGACAGCATTTGGGGATACGACTATGTTGGCGATGTCAGAACCGTTGATTCACACGTTGCTAGACTTCGTACAAAGCTCGGTGCATGGGGCAACGAACATCTTAAAACCGTATACGGTATAGGATACAAGATCGAGGACAGCACAAATGAGTAAGTTGAAAGAGCTTGCCGAAAAACCATCGGGAATACGCAAGCGTCTGTTTTTGCAGACGCTTGTTATTGCATTGGCATTTTCTGTGTTTGGAATAACTATAAACAGTTTTTCAACCGAAAGGTTGTTTATTGAACGAACAAAATCGGAAATGTGTGATATTGCCGATCAGATCAAAACATATGATCTTTTCAGCACTGATTACTACAAAGATATTTCCGAACTTGAATCGCTCACAAATGCATATATTGAAATATATTCTCTTATCACAGAAACAACTATATATTCAACCAGAAGCAACAACTATCTTTACGGCGGACAGTTTAATTCCGGAAGTATGGAAGAAAAGCTTATCAGAACACTTGAAAAGCCTGACGAAAATGATGACGGTTCATATTTTGATATAAAGCAGGAAATAAGGGGTACGGCAAAGTATATTTGCTATAACGGCGTTGTTGACAAATTCTTTGCGGTAAGAATATACGAATCGCTTGACGTTGTTGAAAGTACGGCAAAACTTGCGATTGACTTTATTAATATAATCTGCGCCGCTGTTTTTGTTGCTATAATTCTAGTGCCTGTCGTTTATGAACACTTATACATCAAGCCGATACTGACGGTCAATCAAGTCACAAAGAAAATGGCTCAACTCGACTTCTCCGAAAGGTGTCCTAAGTCAACTATTAACGAGATAAACGAACTTGGAAAGAGCATAAATCATCTTTCTTCAGCACTTGATATGTCGCTTGTCGATCTCAGAGAAAAAAATAAGCAGCTTCAATTAGATATATATAACGAGCAGCAGCTTGACAAAGCTAAGAATGAGTTTATTTCAAATGCCTCTCATGAGCTAAAAACTCCGATTTCGATTATTCAAGGGTACGCCGAAGGTCTCAAGGTTGGGATAACTGACGGTGTCGATATTGAGGAATACTGCGATATTATAATGGAAGAAGCACAGAAAATGAATTCTCTTGTTTTAAAGCTTCTTGAAATGTGTCAGTACGAAAGCGGCGGACATAAAATGAAAAAAGAGAATTTCAACATTTCATATGCAACCGAAAGCCTTCTCAATCCGAGAATAAAGCTTCTCAAAGAGGAAGGCATAACACTTTGCTTAAATATTAATCCGGAATACAACGGATATGCCGACATATCAAGTATAGATACAGTTATAAACAACTATGTTTCAAATGCCGTAAGTCATGTAAGCGGGACTATGCTGATTCTTATATGCTGCAAAGATATAGGAAATAAATATCGTTTCAGCGTTTATAACAGCGGCAAAAATATCTCTAATGATGATATCGGCAGAATATGGGACAGTTTCTACCGTGCCGACAAGGCTCACAGCAGAGCCGCCGGACGTTTCGGACTCGGCTTATCATTTGTCAAATCAATACAAGAACTTCACGGCAACGACTACGGTGTTATAAACCGTCCTGATGGAGTAGAGTTTTGGATCGACATTGACAAAGCTCGTGTACTCGATGACTATGAAATATAAAAACAGAACAGGCTTATGGGTAACCCTAAGTCTGTTCTTCTCATGTATAAAAACCGACCGTATAACACGATCGGTTTTTTCTGTTAATTAGATGATGTCACTATATAAGGATTAAGAGTGGCGGCAACCCTGCTTATCGGCATAGTCTGGAGAATAACCTTGCCCGGACCTGATATAACGGTATTATAAATCCCCTCTCCACCGAAAATCATATTTTTAACTCCGGGTACAGATACAACGTCCATCTTGCAAGTAACGTCCATTGCGGCAAGATATCCGGTGTCAACAACAATCTGCTGACCTTCAGCAAGATCATATTCCACAACAGAGCCATCTATTTCAATGAAAGCAGTTCCGCTACCTGAGAGTTTTTGCATAATAAAGCCCTCGCCGCCGAAAAAGCCTGCTTTAAAGCGCTTTTGGAAGAACACAGAAAGTTCAACACCCATTTCGCTTGCCAAAAAAGCACTTTTTTGTACAACAAGCGGTCTGTCCGGTGTAATCTCTATAGCACGGATAGAACCGGGAAAGCTTGCGGCAAATGCTATCATACCGGGACCGCCTTGTGACGTATATATATTTTGAAACAAAGATTCACCGGCAAACATTCTGCCTAAAGCTCTTTTCATTCCGCCATTGCTTGATGTTTCCATTTTCATATTCGGACTCATCCAGCTCATACTTCCGCTTTCAGTTATCATTCTTTCGCCATTCTCAAGCTCACATATAACAATAGGAAGCGGTGTTCCTTCAATTTTATATTTCATAATGAAACATCTCCTTTTTTGTATTGACTTAAGTCGTAACTAATTCTACTACATTAACGAAAATATGTCAACTAAAATCTTTTAGGTTGAACCCCGCCCACGTAGTGGGCGGACAGCGAAGGCGTGTGTACCTCCGAGCAACGAAGTGCGAGGAGGTGCCAAGCCTTCGCTGCACTCTTAAAATGTCATCGCTGCCACCAAGAAAATCTTCAAATGTGTTTAATAAATTAAAACCTATTATTTCATTATAACTTCCTTGACATTTTCCTGAATATGTGATAATCTGTAATAGCTTTGAGGGAGTAGATAGCTTGATTTTTCAAGTGGCAAGTCAACAGACTGATGTTAAACATCTGGCTTGTCTTAAATAACGAGACTCAAGTATAGCTTTGCTGTGCTTGGGATTTTCTTTTCAGGTACGGCAAGTACCTGATATTTTTTTGGAGGAAGTTTAAATGGGAATTTTTGAATTACTTTTACTTGCAATCGGGCTTTCTATGGACGCATTCACTGTTTCAGTTTGTAAAGGGCTTTCAACACAAACGCTTAAAACTAAGCATTATTTTATAATCGGTGCTTGGTTCGGCGGATTTCAGGCACTCATGCCTCTTATAGGCTATTTCCTCGGTTCAACCTTTGAACAGTATATAACTTCTTTTGACCATTGGGTTGCCTTTATTTTGCTTTCAATAATAGGCGGAAATATGCTTCGTGAAGGATTATCAAAAGATGAAGAAAATGTCGATCCCTCTTTCTCGTTTAAAACGATGATCGTGCTTGCAGTTGCAACAAGCATTGATGCTTTGGCTGTCGGAATAACATTTGCACTGCTTCCTGATGTCAATATAGTTGCAGCCGTCAGCTTTATCGGAGTCGTCACGTTCTTTCTCTCCGCTGTCGGCCTTAAAGTCGGCAATATCTTCGGCGTGAAATATAAAAGCAAAGCAGAAATTGTCGGCGGTGTTATATTAATTCTTATAGGTCTGAAGATATTACTTGAACACTTGGGCATTATCAACTTCTGATATCTCACTTTAAATTGCTAAATTTTTCGGTTTTTTTCAAAAAAAGGGTTGACAAGAAAAAAATCAAGTATTATAATGAGCCAAACCGATGAGGAAGAGTAAGTATATCTTAACACTATTCTCACAGAGAGCTATGTGTGGTGGAAGCATGGCAGAAAAAGAAAAGATCGAATGGACTTCCAAGGGCAATCGGAAACGAATTTTTTTCGGAGTATGTGCGACGGAGTAAGCTCTCCGTAATCAAAAGTCGGCGTATTATATGTACGCGCTGAGTGGACACAAAATATATTGTGTCAAGCAGGGTGGCACCGCAGGAATTATTACTCCTGTCCCGGCAAATTTATCAATTTGTTGTGGGACGGGAGTCTTTTTATATTCTGTCCCCAAAAGAAAGGAGACATAACCATGTCTGAGAAAAAAATCCCCTACAAAATCTACCTTGAAGAAAATGAGATGCCAAAGTATTGGTATAATCTCAGAGCCGACATGAAAAATAAGCCGGCTCCCCTGCTCAATCCGGAAACACACGAGTTGATGAACGCAGATGATCTTAAAAATGTTTTCTGCGATGAACTTATTAAACAGGAACTTGACGATACAACAGCATATTTTCCGATTCCTCAAGAAATCCGTGATTTTTATAAGATGTACCGCCCATCACCGCTTGTCAGAGCTTACTGCCTCGAAAAAAAACTCGGAACTCCGGCAAAAATATACTACAAATTTGAAGGCAACAATACAAGTGGAAGTCATAAACTCAATTCAGCCATCGCTCAAGCATATTATGCAAAGCAGCAGGGACTTAAAGGTGTAACAACTGAAACCGGTGCAGGTCAATGGGGCACGGCTCTTTCCATGGCTTGTTCATATTTCGGCCTTGATTGTAAGGTGTATATGGTTAAAGTCTCATATGAACAAAAGCCGTTCAGACGTGAAGTTATGCGTACATACGGTGCATCTGTAACACCGTCACCGTCAATGGAAACCGAGGTTGGAAAGAAAATACTTGCAGAACATCCGGGCACCGGTGGAAGCTTAGGCTGTGCAATATCCGAAGCTGTTGAAAAGGCGACCAAAACCGAAGGCTACCGTTATGTTTTGGGCAGTGTTCTTAATCAGGTTATGCTGCATCAGTCAGTTATAGGACTTGAAACTCAAGTGGCTCTCGACAAATATGGTATTACTCCCGATATCATCATCGGTTGTGCAGGAGGCGGATCTAATTTAGGCGGTCTCATCGCTCCTTTCATGCGTGACAAGATTTTAGGCAAAGCTGACTACAGAATCATAGCTGTTGAGCCGGCTTCATGTCCAAGTTTCACTAGAGGCAAGTTCGCATATGATTACTGCGATACCGGTATGGTTTGTCCACTTGCTAAGATGTATACTCTCGGCAGTGGATTTATTCCGGCTCCCAATCATGCCGGAGGACTTCGCTATCATGGCATGAGTTCAACTCTCTCGCAACTTTATCATGACGGATATATGGAGGCTATCTCAGTCCCTCAGACATCTGTCTTTGAAGCGGCTGAGTATTTCGCAAGAATTGAAGGTATTCTTCCTGCTCCCGAAAGTAGTCACGCTATAAAAGTAGCACTTGATGAGGCTATCAAATGTAAGGAAACGGGTGAAGAAAAGACGATCGTATTCGGCTTGACCGGAACGGGATATTTCGATATGTTTGCATACGAAAAGTTCCATGATGGCAAGATGACCGACTATGTTCCCACTGATGATGAGCTTGCTAAAAGCTTTGAAAAGCTCCCCAACGTGGAATACTGAAGTTAAATATTTTCACGGTACGAATAAGCTTGTTCGTACCGTGAAATTTTTAATGAAACTAAGCATCACCAATATTGAAAGATCAATGTCGCCGCAAAGGATAAATTCCGATGCGGCGACATTATATAGAATTGTAATGAAAAGAAAATTTTCCGGTGTTGCGGCGGCATTACGCCGCCGCTTTAAGTCAGATAAGTTCTGACATATGATAGGCTTTATGAAAGTATAGCTCTGTCGTTTGCAAATTCATTTCCGCAAGCTTTTGTAAACATTTCCAAAAGATCCGGTACGGTAAGTTTCTTCTTATCCTCACCTGATACATCAACAACGATTTTTCCCTCATGGAGCATAATAAGTCTGTTTCCGTATTTTATGGCATCACGCATATTATGTGTGATCATAAGCGTCATTAGATTGTTTTCCTTGACAATTTTATCGGTTATTTCCATAACCTTTGCGGCTGTTTTAGGATCAAGTGCCGCTGTGTGTTCATCAAGTAAAAGCAGTTTCGGCTTTTGGAGAGTCGCCATAAGAAGTGTCAATGCCTGCCTTTGTCCGCCGGAGAGAGTTCCAACCTTAGCGGAAAGTCTTTCTTCAAGACCGAGTCCCAATTCTTTGAGTCTTTTTTTGTAGTCCTCACGTTCACTTTTCAAAATACCCGGTCTTAGAGTGCGGCGTTTTCCACGTCTGACGGCAAGAGCGAGATTTTCTTCTATCTGCATACCTGCTGCTGTTCCCATCATGGGATCTTGATAAACTCTGCCGAGATATTTTGCTCTTTTGTGTTCAGGAAGTGATGTGACCTCTATTCCGTCAAGGCTTATAGTTCCCGAATCCGGCAACCAAGCACCGCAAATAGCGTTGAGCATGGTGCTTTTGCCCGCACCGTTTCCGCCGATGACAGTGACAAAATCGCCGTCATTTATTGTGAGTGATAAACCGTCAAGTGCAACCTTTTCGTCAATTGTTCCCGGATTGAACACTTTTGACACATTATGCATTTCAAGCATTTTTTATCTCTCCTTTCGGCTTTTTTGTGTTTTTAGCAACCTTATGTGATGCCTGAACTTTATTTTTGATATAAGGTACACCGAGGAATACGGCGACAACAAAAGCTGACAGCATCTTCAGAAGGTCTGTATCAACACCAAGGAAGATGATAACCTGATATACTATATAGTAGACTATTGCTCCAACTGCAACACCTGTAAGACGGACAGCAAAGTTTGTCGATATTCTCTTAACTATTGCCTCACCGATAACAACAGCGGCAAGACCGATAACAACGGCTCCCCTGCCCATATTGATATCCGTGAAACCCTGATATTGACAAAGCAATGCACCTGAAAGAGCAACCATTGCATTTGAAAGTGCAAGTCCGATTATTTTTGTCATATTCGTGTTTATTCCCTGCGCACGGCTCATAACTTCATTTGAACCTGTTGCTCTTATTGAACAACCAATCTCCGTGCCGAAAAACATATAAAGCAAAGCTATAACAACCGCTGCAATTATCGCAAGAACAATTATGGCTGTCGGAATATTCATCTGAGTCAAAATAACTGAATTATTCCTTGCCGAGAGTGCTTGGTTTGACGTACCTAATATTTTCAGGTTGACCGACCACAAAATCATCTGGGTAAGTATTCCCGAAAGAATAGCAGGTATGCCGAGTACGATATAAAGCAAACCTGTGACAGTTCCCGCAATTGCACCTGCTATAACCGCAACAATAATTGATAATATCGGATTGCAACCGGCAAGTATCATCATAGTGCATACTGCTGCACCTGTGCAAATCGTACCGTCAACTGTGAGATCAGCTATGTCGAGTATTCTGTAAGTTAAATATACGCCTATCGCAGCTATGCCCCATATTAGCCCTTGAGCAACTGCTCCGGGTAATGCTGAAATTAGTCCTATCATATGTTACACCTATCCTTAATTTTCACTCCGTAATGACGGAAATCCGTCATTACGGCTTAATATTTTAACTTAGCTTAATGCTTCGTATCCCTCCGGAGCAGCAATACCTAACTCCTCACAAATAGTCGGATTGTATTTCTTAACAGCACTGACATATTCTATTGGCATCTCTGATATGTTTGCTTCGCCCTTGAGGATCTTCGCTGCCATTTCACCGGTTTTGTATCCGAGATCATAGTAGCTGATTGAGAGAGTTGCAATGCCGCAACCTTTGCAAATTCCGCCTTCGCCGGCAATTACAGGTGTTTTAGCAGATTTAACTATATTGCCGATAGTCTCGACACATGATGCTGCTGTGTTGTCAGTGGGAATATAAATAACATCACTGTCAGCCGCAGCCTTTGTTGTTACCGATGCAACATCGTTTGAGTCGCTGAATGAATAGCGCACACACTTAAGTCCCTTTGAAGTGAGGTATTTTTCTACTACATCTATCTGATACTGTGAGTTATCCTCAGCTGAACAGTAGAGAAGTCCTATTGTCTTTGCATCGGGAACAAGTTCAGTTATCATATCTGCTTGTTCGGTCAAAGGTGCAAGGTCAGATGTACCTGAAACGTTGCCGCCGACAGTTCCGCTGAAGTTATTAATCTTAAGAGCTGCACCATATTCGGTGATTGAAGTTCCGAGAATGGGTATTGTCTGCGTTGCGTTGTATGCCGCCTGGAGAGCTGCCGTTCCGTTAGACATGATGAGATCAACTTTTTTCGTTACGAATGAGTTGACTATGGTTGAACAGGTGTTCGGATCGCCTTGTGCATTCTGAGTATCGAAGTTGACATTTTCTTCGCCGAGTGTGTCGATAAGAGCTTTTTTGAAACCGTCTGTTGCGGCATCAAGAGCTTCATGCTGAACAAGTTGGCAAATTCCTATGTTATAGACTTTGCTTTCGTTACCTTGGCAACCTGTCAAAATTGCAAGCATGGTGATTACGAGTGTGACCGCTACCACAGCGGCTGTGAGTTTACGATGGTTTTTCATTTTGAGTTACCTCCAAAAAAATAATTTTTTCGGGATTGTGCTGTAGGTACGCAGCCGCATCGGGATAAAATAAATAATGCCGTACGGACTTGCGGTCCATACGGCATTTTCTTATCACAATCCTGTTATCCAGAAATAAGATCAAGCATTGTATTAAGCTTCATTCCGTTTGTGGGCATCACAAATCACTTTCACTTTTTTATCGGTAAAAAAGTAAAAGTAATAAAATCGATATGCCTGTGCAAAACGGATCGAGTTCATATTCGCTTGTCTCCTCTCTGAAATTTGACCAAAGTATATCACCGCAAAATAGGTTTGTCAACGATTTTTTCAAACTTTTTATCACTTTAAAGCGACTTTGTTAAAACTACACAATTACAATCGTGCTTTAAAGCGATAAAATGTGCATTTTTTAGGCATTATCTCTTTCAAAAAAGAACTTCTCCGCACAGACGGCAACAGTGCCTATATAACCATTTTTTTCATTCAAATCAGATTCTTTTATAATTCTCTCTTTAAGGTTAGGATCATATCTTAAGCACTGTTTAATAAGTTTTCTCTTGATATTTTCATAAGCAAATATCGAACCGAAAAGGACAATTTTTTTCGCATTAAGTATAGTCGCTGTGTTCACAAGAGCAAGTGCAACAGTGTCAATTTTATGATCAAGCAGCACTGAAAATTCCGATGTTTCGCTTGCTGCTATCTGTTCAAAACTATAATTATCTCCGGCCGCTTTAATTATTGCATTTTCCGATGCAACCGTTTCAAGACAGCCATATCTTCCGCATCGGCATTTTTCTCCTCCGGGATCAACAATATAATGTCCAATCTCAGCCACACCGCTGTCGCCACCTGAAAGAACGCTGCCACCCGATGAAAAAGCAGAACCGACACCCGGTCCCCACTTGAAATATAGCACAGCATCACCATGAGGAACATTGCCATATATAAGTTCGGCAAGAGCAAAAGCCTTGACATTGTTTTCGATAACACATTCCAGTCCGAAACTTGCCTCAAATTTTTCACGAATATTGCTGTCTTGCCACACACCGAAACGTGTGTCTCCGACATTTCCTATCACGCATACACCCATTGCGATAATTTTTTGTCTTATATTTTCAGGTACACACGACATGAACCGTTTTCCGACTTCGATAACAGTTTCAACGTTTTGCATAAGCTCATGTACCTCAGAAAAATATAGTTTTCCTGACAAATCACAAACACTATATGTCACGCAGTTACGTTCGGCATTGATTCCAAACGTAAACTTGTCTGAAAGTCTCAGCGAAAGCAAAATCTCTTTTCTTCCGCTTCTGCCGGAGTTTTCAATCTCACCATGCTGAGATATAAGCCCTTCCTCAATAAGCTCCGCACAAATCTTTGTCACTGCCGCCGGAGTCAGTGACAATCTTGCCGAAAGCTCTTTGCGGCTCATTTCACCATTTGAATTAAGTTCATAGAGTATCAGGCTTTTATTTTTATTTCTTAGAGTTTGAAGGTTCAATCCACTTTTTTCCATGTGTTCTCCTTGTAGCCCGCGAAGCGGGCGGCGTGAGCGTGTGTACTCCCACACGGCGAAGCCGGGTGGGTGTGCCAAGCTCACGCCCTACTGCTGAAATTCAATTTTAGACAAATCCGGAAAGCTGCTGAAACCACCGACTTACTTAAAAATGAGCGAAACTCCGCTTATAAGCATAAGAATGTATGTTAATATCAAAAACGCATTTCGGCTAAGTTTTTTACTGACAATATTTCCGATAATCACTGCAAAAACCAGCACCGCAATACATAACAAAGTAAGTCTAAGCGTTTGGCTGACAAAATATCCTTCATGTATATCCGAGAAAAGAATCACCGTATTCAAAATTATCCAAACAGCCGACAGTGTAGACCGAAGTTCATCCGAATCCTTTATCTTTGCCGATGCATAAGCAACAAGCAATGGCCCTCCGCAATCAAACACACCGTGAATAAGTCCTGAAAGAATAAGCAAAATTATCGAAACCGCCTCCGGTGGTTCTTTATCATGATTCTTAGAGAAAAATTTTATCATGTTTATAATGGAGATAGTTATAACCGTTATCCCCAAAATAAAATAGAGTATTTCAGAATATTGCATAAAGTGTTCTGATATAAAAACTCCAACGAGTATACCCGACAACATTATTGAAACAATCTTAATAAATTCTCTCTTATTCAAACTCTTATGATTTGTTGCGACCACACCAACAGATGCGGCAATCCCCAAAACATTAAGTATCGGCTTTGCTACCCTGTATCCGACAAGCATTATTGAAAACGGCATAGCAAGAACTGTTCCGGCAAATCCTGTCACACATTGAATAATATTTGACAGAAAAACCACTAAAAGAAACAAAACTTTAGACATCGAAGTCCTCCGCTTTGATTGAAAGCATATCGGCAAGTATTTTAACTTCTGACTTTATATCACCCATTGCAACGGCAAAATGCGGTTCCCAGCCATCACTAACAGCTCTTTCAACAATGTTGCGAGCATCACCGTCTGTTTCAATAACTATACTCGTACCGTTAAACTGCTTCGGTTTATCAAGAGCTTTGCCTCCGGCAAGAAAAATTCTAAACTCACCCGATGCCGACTTTCCGACACGGATAATCGTAACTTTAGGCTGAGATTTACAACCGAAATCAAGAGTCGGGCCGATTTTTCTGTTGCAGTGAACTCCGACCATAGCCCCCGTGTCCCATCGGGCAAGACTGCAAGGTGCCATACCGCAATGCCAAAACGTAATAGTATTTTCGTTTTCATCAAGTGAAACAGGATCACCGAAAAATGCCGGAGAATCGGTCAATTTCATAGCAATAAACATTGATAAAGCTCCATAAGTATCCGCCTCACAAGCAGCAGCGACACCAATATCATTGAGCAATGACAAAACAGCACATACGGGTGTACCGAAAGAAGTGAAAAAGTCCGGCCAACAACGGCTTGAAACCGCACCGATATTATTTTGTGTTATGTATTCGTTATAAGCCTTAAAAAGACGTGCAAAATCAAGAACGTTTTTTTCGGGAATAGTATCAAGACAGGCAATTGACTTTTTAGCTCTCTCGACATAAGGCATAGCCTCTGTATCGGAAATGCTTTTCGCTGCTTCTATCAGTTCACGAGCCTCTATCGAGATAAGATTTGATCCAAAAACAGTCATCACCTCGCTGTCTAAAGCCCGACCGAAGCCGAAACCTGACGGAGTATGACCGACCTGCAACAAGTTAAGCCTTTTTAATTCCGATCTGAGTTTTACTGCTCTGACTGTTGAACCGATTTTGTTCTCAACTGCTTTTTCTTCAGGCGAGCCTAAAACATAAGTGAACGAAGTGCCGAAACTTTTCAGCATATTCGCCGCCGAAAAAGCACCTGTCAAAGAATTAAGTCTAAGTCGAGTTCCGTCTATAACCGGCTCACGCAAAGTCCAAAGAAGAACATGACAATCAAACTTTCTGAGAACTTGGGCTATATAGTCACCATTGGCAAATGTGACATTTTGGACTATAACAAGTACGGGGTGCTTACCGGAGATAAATTCAATGAGCTTATCGGTTGAAAGCAACATATCTTCAGGAGTTATTATATCTCCGTCAATCTTTTTCAAGAGCTTGACCGATTTTTCAAATTCATTCTGTGCGCTTTCAAGATGGAAAGTCGGCACTCCTATCGGCAAATAAATTATTTGATCATTCATTAATATTTCAACTCCTTATTTTCACCTATAAGCCCCGGAAAAGCACCTTGTTTCATTAGAGGCTCTCTTTCGGGGTGACACAACACCCATTTGTTTTTCATAAGCAGCAATCTGTTTTCCCCCGTTGAATCGCTTTTCTCTTTTTCAAGAGGTGTATTCGTACCTAAAGGAAGTATAACTATGTCCTTATAGCCTTCATCGCATACACGGCACGGTGAAAGATGTAATGTTGTCTGATACATTTCTACGGCAGTATTTTTAGGCAAATAGAACACCTTTTCATCACCGACAGTGAAACAGTTATCCTTAATCTGCCACACATGGCCCAAGACAAGCATAAAATCCGTCACGGCTATATTTATCTCAGAACCTTTATGATATTCAAAGCCGTTATATGTTGTGTTACGACCGTTACAGTAGCCTATCTGAATCGGCATTTCTCCATAATATCGATTTTGTATTTCGGCAAAGCACGGATCACTCTCAAACTCTGAAAATGACGGAGTATAATAGTTTCCTCTTTCGGGTATAACCGTCTTTTCCTCGGAAATCTTAACAAGCGAAGAAAAGTCAAAGTCCGATATCACCTTCCCGTACGGTAAAAAAGCATCATCAAAAACGGAATGTATCTTCACATCATTGGCTCTATTTAATCTTTCAAGCATCATAATCCCCTCTGACGACTTTATAGCTTGCTCTGAAGTCCTCTTTACCTATACCGTTTTCAATGCCTTTATCATAGACCGACTTGACGTTTTCCATTCCCGGCATCGAATATCCGACTTCTTTACTAAGCCTTTCGCAAATACATATGTCTTTATACATATTTTCAAATGAAAATGCTGTTGTCCAGTTCTCATTTTTGAGATTTTCGTGCTGACCGTCAAGATAGAAACATTGACCGCCTCCTGCTGATATTGCCGCTGTATAGGAGTCGATATCAATGCCCATTTTAACGGCAAGATTCATGGTTTCATTCACACCGTTTTGTATTTGACCGACAAGCGTGTTATGACAGATTTTCATTACAAGGCCCTTGCCGTTTGATCCCATATAGATAACATTCTCACCCATGTATTTAAGTATCGGCTCAATATGTTCAAAAAGCTCTTTGTCGCAACCGACAAGTATACCGAGAGTTCCCGCTATTGCGGCAGGCTTTGATTTGACTACAGGCGCATCGGCGAACTGACCGCCCTTGGCTTTGATCTCTTTTGCTACCTCGACAGATACCGATGGATCAATCGTACTCATGTCAATGCAAATCTTACCCGTTGTAATATAAGGCAAGATTTCGGAATAAACCGCCTTAACGTGTTCTGACTTCGGCACCATTGAAATAATAACATCACTGTTTTGCGTGACCTCGACAGAGCTTTCACAGGCAGTCGCACCGAGTGCAGCCAGTTTTTTAACCTGAGTTTTATTTATGTCAAAGCAAAAAACTGAACCGTCATGTTTTTTTATTATATTCTCACACATACTCTCGCCCATTATGCCGAGACCGATAAATCCAATATTCATATTCTCTCCTTATTCTGTGACGGTGTTATCCCATGCCGATTGGAACTTTTCAAGTCCGTAATCGGTGAACGGATGATAGAAACTATCCTTATACACCTGAAGCCCTGCTGTAACGATATCCGCACCGGCAACTGCACAATCAACGATCTGCTTTCCTGTTCTGACTGCGGCACAAATTATCTCCGTTTCACCGAGATATCCGTAATTTGCATAAATATCGACAATGTCTTTAATATACTGCTTGCAATCTTCACCGCTGTTTTCTTTCCAACCGATAAACGGCGAAACGAAAAGTGAGCTGTTCTTTGCCGCAATAAGTGCCTGCGTAGCAGAGAAAACAAGAGTGAGATTTGTTCTGACTCCAGCCTTTTCAAGCTTTCTTGCTGCTGTTATGCCTGCCTCTGTGCAGGGAATTTTGATAACAAAGTTTGGACACATTGAAGCTATCTTTTTGCCCATTTCGACCATTTCCTCTGCATTATCGAGATGCGGATTTATTTCAACCGATATCGGGAATCTGTCCCAGCCCTCAATATCTTTCTCTTTAACGAAAGCCGCAAGTTCCTCTATAACTGTGAAAAACGGCTTGCCCGAATTCATAATATGGTTTGGATTTGTGGTTATACCGTCAATACCAAATGTATCATATGCCTCTCTGATTTCATCAATCTTTGCACTGTCAAGAAAATATTTCATTTCTTTATCCTCCTTAATATAAGTTGAGTAATATATCAAGCACTTCTTTGTGTGCTTTTTTTCTGACAAAAACAGGAATTTCACCAAGCGGTGCAGATATCTCATATCTGCCGCCTGAATAAACCTGTCCGCTTTCAATGTGTATCCACTCGTCATCGGGCAGATAAACATTTCTGCTCTTTGCGTTTCTCTTTAAGACAGGTGCAACCAATACGTCTCTGCCCAAGAGATATTCATATCCTTCATTGTACGCTTCACTTTCATCATAATAGAAGAATAGCGGTCTAACGACACCGACACCGGTTTCGGCGTTATATTTTACAGCACTCTTAAGATAAGGTGCTAATTTTTTATGTATCTCGCTCATTTTAGCTCCGTGAGCTAAAACCTGCTCACTTGCATCAAACTGTGCGTTAAGATCGGGATTCAAGCCTTCGTGTCCTCTCATAAGAACAGAGAAAGCATTCATCTCGCACCATCGCATATATAATTCTTCACTTCTCTTAAGATTCATAAATGTCGTATATCCGCCGATATCCGAATGAGAAATTCCGTATCCGCTGCAAGTCAGAGACAACATAGCCGGAATGACAGACGGTAAGCCGAAGTCAACCGAATAGTCAACATGGTTATCGCCATTCCACATCATAGTTGAATACTTAGGTGTACCCGTAAATCCGGCTCTTGTGAAGAACATGATCTTTCCGATGTTATCGGTTTCCTCTAAAACTTCACGATTGAGTTTTGCCCAAAGAGCAGGCCATGTGTTATGGACAAGTTCGGGATCTTCTCCGCTGTGAAGTACACAATCGGTCGGGAGATATTCTCCAAAATCTGCCATCCAGCCGGAAAGTCCGAATTCGACCATATTATTTTTAATTATATTCTTAAGCCACTCGTACGCATCGGGGTTTGTCAAATCGACCATCGCCGCCGGAAAAGTGGTTATCGTGACATAATAATCCTCACCGTCTTTATTCTTGACACAATAGCCCTTTTCACTGGCTATCTTATAAAGCGGCTTTTCAACAGCAAGGAACGGATTGCAATAACCAAGCACCTTAATACCTTGCGAGTTAAGCTCTTTTATTTTTTTGTCAAGATGAGGGTAATGCTCACTGTCCCACTGCCAATTCCAAAATAGCTGTTTTCCGACTGCGGTAACTCGCCTACCCTCCCAGTCCTGAATCCAGACACCGGAAACATTTATACCGCTTTTCAAAGCTGTTTCGACCTTTTGCATCATTATGTCCGTTCCGCCTTGAACGCCTAAAATGTCACCGTCATATACCCATTCGGGAAGTTCGGGCTGTCTGCCGGTAAGAGTTGTTAAATCCGACATCAAGTTTTCAAAATTATCGGCAAAGCCGAGATAAAAGGCTGATACACTGTCAGTTTGAATTGTGTGATGACTCTCGTCTTTGAAATCAAACTGTGTTCTCGCTGTCGTTTCACTGTGATAGAAATATTTTCTTGAACTTATGAATGTCGGCTGTGCATAATAAGTCTCATATTTTGAAAACTTCTGTCTTTTAGTCGTATCCGATTGACCTAAACACATTTTAACAAGCTTTTTCGCAATCTGCAAAGCGTTAACGTGTTCAGCTACCCAAGCGTTAACTTTTTCGCCTCTGAGGTTAAATTTTGGGAAAACCTCACCGCAGCCATAGACACTCTCCTCTTTTTCAGCAGGTAAAGTGAACCACATACGGTTATATCCGTTTAAACCCTCAAAAGAAAAGCGATAAATATTATTGTCTGTTCTTTCAATACAGCAACAACCTTTATTAAGAGAAACTATTGCCTTGTTCGGTGAATATGTTATGCTTCCGACAAACAATTTTTCCTTTGAAATTATCTTCTCTTTGATTTTAAAGCTTCCGTGACTCATTGAATAGTCGCTCTCACCTTTTCCGACAGAGACAAATTCATCACCTGAAGAAAAGCTTATAAACTCTTTTCCGTTTGTCAAAAGTGCAAGTTTACCGTTTTTAAAAGTCATATCGGTCATGATCTTCACTTATACCTCCTTAGTTGATTAACAGTGTTAATCAATTATTAGTTATATTATACAGTTCTTAAAGTCTAATGTCAATATCAAATATGATACCTGCGTATTTTTTCTAATTTTCAAACATTCCGCCCATATAAAAGCAAAAACAACTATATTTTAGTCATAAAATCGTCAAAAGACTAGACAAAATGACCGATATGTTATAAAATATGGCTGACAAAATTTAACGGAGGTTAAAATATGAGAACCAATATTGTGACAAGATGGGCGGAAAAAGCTGTTTGTGCAATGCCGCTTCCCGAATATCCCAGACCGCAAATGGTCAGAGATAATTGGCTTAATCTTAATGGAAAATTTGATTACGCAATAACAGACGAAAACGCAAAATGGATAGACAAAGTTGACGGTGAAATTCTTGTTCCGTTCTCTATCGAGTCGGAACTTTCCGGTGTCGGCAAAAAGATCACGGAAAATGACAGACTTTGGTACAGAAAAGTTTTCACGATTCCCAACTCTTTCAAAGGAAAGAGAGTTATTCTTCATCTTGATTCTGTCGATTGGCAGTCAAAGGTTTATATTAACCGCAAACTCATGGGTGAACATTTCGGCGGATATTGCAGGATAAGCTATGATATAACCGATGCACTCATTGACGGTGAAAATGAGCTTGTTGTTTGGGTTTATGATCCAACCGAAAAGGGCTGGCAAAACCGAGGAAAACAGGACAGCGTTAGCCATGGTTTTTGGTACACCCCAACAACAGGTATATGGAAAACAGTTTGGCTTGAGGCTGTCAGCGAAAACTATATCAAAGGATACAGACTCGTTCCCGACATTGATGCGGGTGTGATTGATCTCAAGACAGACGTTGTCGGATCCGGTGAACTTAAAATAAAAATTCTTGACGGTGACAAAATTGTTGCCGAGGAAAAAATCTCAGCCGATGCGAAAGTTGACGTAAACAATGCTAAACTTTGGAGTCCCGAAAGTCCGTTCCTCTATGACTTTGTACTCGAACTTTCTTCAAACGGCACAGTTGTTGACAGCGTAAAAGGCTATTTCGGTATGCGTAAGTTCAGCATTGGTAAAGACAAAGACGGACACGCAAGACTCATGCTTAACAACAATCCTTATTTCCAGAGAGGTTTGCTCGATCAAGGTTATTGGCCTGACGGAATACTCACTCCCCCTGTTGATGAGGCTATGGTGTACGACATTGAAAAGATGAAAGAATTAGGCTTTAATATGCTCAGAAAGCACATTAAAGTTGAATGTGACCGCTGGTACTACTATTGTGACAAGCTTGGTATGCTTGTTTGGCAGGATATGATAAGCGGCGGTGCATATATAGGCGATATCTTAGCCGGTGTTTATCCAAATCTCGGAATCGGTGTCAAAGACACGGGAGATAAACAATACAGAAAGTTCTCAAGAGCAAAGAAAGAATGGAGAGACAACTACGAAGCCGAACTTCGTGAAGTCATGGATCAGCTTTATAATGTTCCTTCTATCTGCTGTTGGGTTCCGTTCAACGAGGGTTGGGGCCAGTTCGATGCAAAGAGGATTGCAACGGAAATAAAAGAATATGATCCCTCAAGATTTGTTGACCACGCAAGCGGTTGGTATGATCAGAAAGGCCCTGACTTTAAGAGTATGCATAAATACGTTGTGCCTATCATTATGCCGAGACTTGATGAAAGACCGTTTGTCATCAGCGAATTTGGTGGATATCAAAACGGTGTTCCCGGTCACGTTTGGGACGATGGCAAAACTTTCGGTCTTTATCTCAAATTCAAGAATAAAGAAACTCTTTCAAACGCTTACAGAAAACTTCATGAACAGCAGGTCATTCCGCTTATTAAGAAAGGTCTTTGTGCAACCGTTTACACTCAGGTCAGTGACGTTGAGTTTGAGCTTAACGGAATGCTCACTTATGACCGTGAGGTTGTAAAGCTTGACGAAAATATGCTTAAAGATATAAACTCTAAGCTTACATATTAAGTTAATAAAACAAATCACACGCAAGAATGTGTGTGCCGCAACCCCTGATTAAAGACAAGCATTTATGTAGTTCTTTCACATTGCGATAAAACCGCCGGTCATTCTGATCCGGCGGTTTTATTTGTAAATTTAGATATAAACGTAATTTGAGCTGAAAATCTCTGATTGTTCTTATAGTATATTTTTCAATTTGTCTAAATTTTTCTGTGAATGTTCAACTTCTCTCGAATATGCAACGACACTATTAATTATATCATTGTCATCAGCATTGTCGGGCAAAAGCGCAGACACGCAGCAAACGCTGAACACTGCGAACTTCACTGGAAAAATGACATTTCTGTCAAAAACAGCCGATGAAAAATATCTGTAAAGATAATATTCAAAGAGCAGTTTCAACTCATCAGTACGAACGGAAAAATCAAGTTGTGAATTGCCACATGAAGCTATAAGTTTATTAAAATTCGGATCTAGCCGTTCAAGCGGCAACAAAGTTTCAAGATAATCCGAAGAATACACATATTCTTTCAGGTTTAGTGTTTTTCTCGTCAGCTCTTTTGTCTTTTCAAGCAGATCACTTTGACCTATTAACTTTTGAAACTCCTCAGCGAATTTTAGGATCTCGTCAAAAGCGGCTGCAAGATTGCGGCTCTCTCTGACAATCTCGGATATATGATTTCTCGCTGTCATCACAGCAAAATATAGCTCCGGATCGGTAGAATTAGGTGTAGGTAAGCTATCCACGTCATCAGCAAAATATGTCGGAAATACATTGGAGAGCAAGATGAGTCTTGCCGCTGTCGGGCATGAAACAGAAAGTCCGAGTTCTTTCCGTCCGCCGAAGTCTATTTCAAATCTCGGATATTTTTCACAAGTACGGCAAAGTGCCTGCTCCCCAAGACATGAATATATCTCACAAAGATTGTTCCTATCCAGAAAAGGGCATCTTCCGTCATTAAGACGAAAAACGTTATCTTCTCCGTCAAAAAACATACATTCTCTTAATTTGTCGCCTATCGGCGATTTTTCGCTTTTATAACGATTTTCCGCACTTTCATCAATAACAACCTGCCATGCCGCACAACAAGTCTTTTCACACGCATCCGCTATACAGCGGAACTGTTTATAATAATGTGGATATTTTATCTTTATCATTTTGATGTCGCTGTCTTTATCAGTTTCTTAATATCGTTTGAGCTGAAATTATATTTTTTATTGCAGAAATGACAGCAGACTTCCGTGTTTTCTTCCTGCGCCATTTCCTCTAATGACACTATTCCCGTTCCGATAAGAGCATTTTCCACACGCTGACGTGAACACGTACAGCGATATTCGGGCTTTGACTCATCAAGAACATCAAGTTCAAACTCTCTGAGAACGTGTCGGCAGATTTCATCTGGAGTCATACCGTTCGTGAGCATTGTCGTGACAGGCTCTATGCCTTTTATGCACCTTTCAACAGCGGTTATTGTGTCATCAAGAGCTGTCGGCAAAAGCTGAATAAGAAAGCCTCCTGCCGCCTTTATCGTTCTGTCACGGTCAACCAACACGCCCAAAGCACAAACTGTGGGTATCTGTTCGCTTGTGAAAAAGTAAGATGTGATATCTTCGGCGATCTCACCCGAAATTATCGGAACTTGTCCGATATACGGCTCTTTCATTCCGAGATCCTTTATTACGGTCAGCTCACCGTCTGTGCCGACAGCACCGCTGACATCAAGCTTTCCTTTTGAATTCAAAGGCAACTCAACAGTTGGATCTTGGACATAGCCTCTGACATTCCCCTGCCAGTCGGAAACAGCCATAACAGTTCCGGCAGACCCACCACCTTTCATTCTCAGCGTAACACTGCAATCCTCATTTTTGAGTGCAGCACCCATCATGCTTGCTGCCGTCAAAAGTCTGCCCAAAGCGGCACTTGTGACGGGTGATGTTGAGTGGATACGTCTCATTTCTTCAACTATATCTGTTGAATCTATCGCTGTGACGGTGAGTGTTCCGTCAACCGAGATACATCTGACTGATTTGCTCATTATTATCTCTCCCTTTAAGTTTTATCTGAATTTAAAATTCGGAATTTCTATCTTTTAAGCTGTTCAAAATGCCCTTGAAAAAACCGTTTGTCTGCTTTACTTTTCGACAAACGTAGACAGCTCTTTGTGTGTCCGACTTTACATTTTCTTTCGTAAATTCTTCATAGACTCCGACCGTTTCAAAGCCATACTTTTTCAACCATTTTTCAAGCTGTTCACGGTCATATATCACTTCGTCAAAGCTTTCTTCCAAGCGGTCATATTTTCCGCTTTCATCCGGTGAAAAAAGGTCGATATCTATATGTACACGGTCGGTTTCTTCGTCAAGCGTGTTTTGCCAGACACAGAAAACGTCATCTAAATCATAGACAAACGTGTTATTTGCCAACACTTGACGGTGTTTATAGTGTGTGTTGACATCAAAGATAAACACACCGCCCTTTTCCATGAAAAGTCCGACCTTCTTAATGGCTTTTCTGACGCTTTCCGAATCCGTTACATGATTGATGCTGTCAAGCATACACACGGCACAATTAATTGTTCCGTAAAGATCAAGTTCAGCCATGTTCTGGCAAAGATAAAGTATGTTAAGTTCCTTATCGTAGCTTTTTTCCATAGCAAGACTGAGCATTTCAGGTGAAATGTCAACACCGATAACGTCAAAACCCTTTTCAGCGAAAAGTTCACTGAGATTTCCAGTTCCGCAAGCAAGGTCAAGCAAAATCCCCTCACTGACACCGTTTTCAGAGAGGAGATCCGTTATATAGTCACATCGTCTTGCATATTCAGCGTTATCGGTCAGCTTGTCATAAAAAGCAGCAAGGTTGCCGTAAGCTGCCATATAATTACCTCTTATTCTTCGTTTGAATCGAGACGTGAGAATATTATCTCGTACCCACCGGCACCATATTGCAACGATCTGTTTACACGGCTTATAGTTGCCGTTGAAGCACCGGTTTTTTCAACTATATCCTGATAATTGCTCTTTCCGTCAAGCATTTTAGCTACAACTGCCCTTTGAGAAATAACTTTGAGTTCAGGTATTGTACAGAGATCGGAAAAGTATTTTTCGACTTCTTCTTTAGTTTGAAGAAGCAAAATTGTCTCGTACAAAAAATTCAAATTTTCATCATTTAGGTTGCTCATTATAAGTCCTCCGATTTACCTTTTTTAATTTCTGTTTTCTTCTGTTTGGTTTTATATTGCTTTTGAAAGCTTTAATATTTTAACACATTCTATTGTAAAAGTAAAGAGCAAGAATATTGATTTTAACTTGGCGATGATGTATAATAAACTTAAACTACATATCAGGAGGAAAATTATTCATGAAATTTTTAATCATCGTTCTTATCATTGCGGCGATCTTGTTGCTTCTTGATCTCTTGCTCGGAGTTGCGTTTTTCTATTTTGCTCTCGGCCCGAAGAAAAGAGAAGATCCGAAAGTGCCATGCAAAGGCTCGCTTTTTGAAAGAAATGCCGACAACATTAATCTTATCAACGGCTACAAATGGTTTGATGAAACCGAACACGAAGAACTTTTGATTTCATCTCATGAAAAAGGCAAACATCTCCACGGTCAATACTTTGAGGGTGACAGCGAAAAGTGGGCTATCGTTATTCATGGCTGGACTAATATTAACCGTGAAATGTCAAGCTATGCGATGGAATACTATAACCGCGGTTACAGTGTTATACTCCCCGACCTCAGAGGTCACGGCAACAGTGAAACAAAATGGGTTTCAATGGGTTGGCTTGACAGACTCGATATTGTTGATTGGATAAACTATATCGTTAAAAATCATCCAAATGCTCAGATAGTCATTCACGGTGTTTCAATGGGTGCTGCAACAACAATGATGACAACGGGCGAAAACCTTCCGACAAATGTTGTTTGTGCAATAGAGGATTGCGGTTTTTGCGGTGTATATGATATATTTGAGGATCAGTCGAGAAGAAAGTATCACATTCCTCCTGCCATTTCAATGCCTCCGGCAAGTTTAGTCAACTTCTTGGTAAACGGTTTCAGATTTAAGCAAGGCTCTGCGGTGAAACAACTTGAAAAGTCAAAGACTCCGACACTTTTCATGCACGGTGACAAAGATGATTTCGTTTTATTTGAAAATCTTGACAAAGTTTATAATGCCTGTGCAGCGGAGAAAGAAAAATATGTCATTCACGGTGCTGAACACGCTGTTTCTTCGCATTGGTTCCATGAAGAATATTGGAACAGAGTTGATAAGTTCCTTGAAAAGCACGTTAAATCTGACGTAAAAAGCTAACTGAATATAAATAAAAATGCTCCTTTCAAGCTGAAGTTTCACACTTTCTTTTCGCTTGAAAGGAGTTTTTTATTCACTTTTATCGGCGGTACTATTAGCTGACTTTCCATTCTGACGGTGAAATCAATTGTGTCTTTTTTCCACCGTTACCTGTTTCAATCGTTTCAAGCACCTTATATTTGACAACACCGAGGATATATTCTTCTTTAATAAGACCGACCGCATTGCTTCGGCTGTCAGTCGAATTTTGGCGATTGTCTCCCATGACAAAAACATATCCCTCCGGAATCTCAAGAGGATATTCCCAATCAGACGCAGTTATTGTCGGAGCTGCAATATAAGGCTCATCTAAAAGTTTTCCGTCAACGGTGACATCACCGTTTGAAAAATCAATATTGATTGTTTGACCGCCTGTTGCTATGATACGTTTAACTATTGGCTCATTGAACGCATTTGGCTGTGTGACTATAACAACCTGTCCATATTCGGGCTTTGAATCAAAAGCCGAAACTATCAGCCATTGACCATTATATAAAGTCGGAACCATTGATGATCCGACAACACCGACAAACCTAAACACAAACGTAAATATAATAGCTATTGTGACCATTGCGGCAACCATTACGGAAGCAAAATCATATATATTTGTGACCGCTTTTTCTCTGAAAGTTTTCTTTTCTTCAGATTTAGCCTGTGTTTTATTATCTTCCTGCGTTTGAGATGATCTCGCTTCGGACATTTCAGCCATATCTTCATTAACTCTCTCAATGTTCTCGTTATCCATATATATCAACCCCATGATAATTACAAAATATTTCTTTTATTATAGAACAAGTCGGATAACAATTTGTGAACAAATTGTTATCACAAATATCTTTTTTGATATCGGAAGTAAAAACATTCTTCTTTATCCAACTAAGGATACTTAAAATGTAAAATTTAACGGGACAGTCTGGCTGCCCCGTTAATATCATATTGCACTTATTCTAAATGAATACTCAAATTTTTCGTTTGCATGAAGTTTATATTTGTCTCTAAGACTTATGCTGCCGGGCTGGTCACCGCCGACACCTCTTTGATTAAGGTCTATGCAAACATTTGTCATATCTCTTTCAGCAAGTTCATGAATATGAGCTGCCTTATCAAGATCTGCTACGGTGTAATGGTGGCAAGCGAAACAGAATGGTATTAATCCAAGCATCTTAAGTTCAAGGCCTCTGCCACTGTCATCTGTTATCTTAAGCGATCTGACATCAGTTCTCTGACCGTTTTCCTGAGGACGCATATAGTGATGTTCAAGATCAGAAACGGTCTTTTCATATATACCGATCTTTCCTCCGCACTTTCTGTCAAGATAGGTTTCATGCTCACCTCTGCCATACCACTTTACGTTATTGTATTTTTTGGGCATAGTGAAATTGAGACCGAATCTAAGCATTTCGGTTATAGCAACACCTTGCTGCTTGACATCAATAGTTCCGTCAGCGTAAACGGTGTAGTTGAACTTAAGTTCTTTCATATTCAAAGCAGAAACAACTGTCTCTATGCAAACCTTATGCATATACTGACTGACAGTAAACTTCTTCGTTTTCGCTGTCTCAGATGATTTCTTCCACAGATAAAGTGGGCTTATCGGAATAAGCGGCGGAACAAAATTAAGATAGTCTATATCGTTATCTGTCAATGCTCTATAGAAGTTCGGCTTAATTTCGCTTGTCAGGTACTCTCTGCCGTCTTTTATCATCGACATAAGCTGACCTGACTTGAATGTATAGCGGAAGTTGTCACCCTTGATAACGGTGTAAGTCTTATCTCCACCAATAGAGATTTCTCCGTCATTTGCTGTCTTTTCTTTCTGCTGTGCATTCTTTATAACAAACTGATCCCAAGCCTGCTCATATCCTTTATCGGCAAAACGACATTTTTCACGTCTTAAGAATGAGAATGTGATTATGATTTCTTTATCTGTGTTTTCGTCAAAGTCATATTTAATTTTAAAGTCACCCGATGAAAGCGGTTTAACATGAGCATAGCTGTTTTTGTTAACTCTGCCTTTTTTGATTTCCTCGCCGTCAGCAGTAATTTTGTATACAAGGTCAAAATCAGAAAGATCTGAGAACAACTGCTTATTCTTAACAGTAAACTCACCATTCTTTATGTCTTTCGCAACAACCTGCATTTCAGCGTAGAGCTTTTTAACTTCGTGAATACACGGGTGTACCTTTCGGTCAGAGGCTATAATTCCATTAGCATTAAAATATGTGTTGCTGCCAACAATTGCACAAGTGTTATACGGCGGCAAATACCAATTTGCCTTTTCGTTATAGTCTGTTCCGTAAAGCCAAACATCATTTCCATCAGGAGACTTCTTATGTATTGCCTGATCTACAAAGTCCCAAATATATCCGCCGCAAAGATTATCATATTTCTCAAATGCCTCAATATAATCAATAAAGTTTCCGAGGCTGTTTTCCATAGAATGAGCATATTCGCAGAAAATAACCGGCTTAGTGTAATCAGATGATTTTATAGGCTTGTTATCAGCGGCAAGAGAGTTCGCAATATTGTCAAATGCCGTTATTTCGATATCCTGTCTGTTGCCGAGCTTTTCAACAATATCTTCGGAGGGATACATACGGCTTATGACATCGCTCTTGGTGAAGTCAAAGTCGCCCTCATAATGGAACTGTCTCGTACTATCGAGATTCAATGCGGCTTTCTTCATTTCAACAAAGTTATCGCCGTCACCGGACTCATTGCCCAAGCTCCACATAAATACGCATGGGTGGTTTCTGTCACGAAGAACCATTCTTTCCATTCTGTCAACGACAGCCTGAGTCCACATCGGATTGCTGCCCGGAACACCTTTTCTTCTAACACCGTGAGTTTCGAGATCACACTCGTCCATAACCCAAAAACCGTATTCATCACAAAGCTCATAAAGAGTCGGATCGTTAGGATAGTGACTTGTTCTTATGGAATTGATATTGTTGCGTTTCATTATATCAAGATCCTGAATATATCTTTCATACGGCACAGCCCAGCCGTGATCCGGATCAAAGTCGTGACGGTTGACACCTCTTATCATCAATGGCATACCGTTGACAAGAATCTTTTCACCGATTATTTCAACCTTTCTAAAACCTATGCGAATAGCTTTATAAGTTGATTTTCTGCCCTGAGCTATTCTGACAAGCAATGTATAAAGGTTTGGCTTTTCGCTTGACCAAAGTTCGGGAGACTCAATATATTTTTCAAAGCTGATTTTATTTTCACCCGGTACGCAATCAAATTCTTCTGTGCCGATTTTTGTTGTCTTGCCATCACGAACAAGCGAAACTTCGGCTTTTATTTTTGCATTTTCCTCGGTGTAGTTCTTAATAAGCAAATCGACGGAAAGTTCAGAATCCTTATAATCATTAACCAGTTCTGTGACGGCATGAATATCACGCAAAGCTATTTTAGGTTCGCTGTAAATGCAAACTTCACGATAAATACCGCACATAAACCACATATCCTGATCTTCAAGATATGTGCCGTCTGTATAGCGATAGACAACTGCGGTCAGATCATTCTCACCCGGTACAACATAATCGGTAATATCAAATTCATGAGGAGTATTCGGCCCTTGAGAATAGCCGACATTTTTTCCATTGACATAAACTTCAAGTCCGGACTTAGCTGCTCCGAAGAAAAGGAAAATTTCTCTGTCTTTCCAATCCGCAGGAACAGTAAATTTCGTCTTATGTATACCTGTCTCTTGATCGTTATGGTCGATCATGGGAATTTTTCTTCTGTCAGTGTTTATACATTTAGGAAATGAGTTAGCGTAATACCACGGTTTTGTATAGTCCTTTTGAAGCTGCCATACGCCGGGAACAGTGATATCCTCCCAATTTGATGTATCACAATCGGCAGATGTCACGCTGTCATCAACAGTATATTCTCCCTTTTTCCAAAGGAACTTCCACTCGCCGTTAAGCGATATCTTATACGGCGATGTTTCTCTTTCAATCGCAGATTCTTTATTCGAGTGAGCATAAGCGAGAACGTGACCGTCCTCCTTGTTTACCTTAATTATACTGGGATCTTCCCAAATATGTTTCATGCTGTTCTCCTTTCATAAAACAAAAAGTTACTTACCATATAATTTTACTAAATGTGAGTAAAATTGTCAATACAATTTGAAGGG
>CAZTSC010000011.1:0-73376 GCA_964616655.1 uncultured Faecalibacterium sp. | reverse complement strand
TTATCTTATGCTCGGTGACAGTGTCGTTGCAGAAAGTACGCTGACAGGTCTTGGTGTGAGTTTTCTCGTTTCCATCATCAACCCAAGCACCATAGTCATGACCGAGGGCTTTAAGCGTTGTTGTGTCTGTATATGTGTAGTCGCAATCGTCACACTTATACTTGATATATCCGTTCTCTTTACACTTAGCTTCGACTCTCTCAACTTCGCTCATCTTGTGGTTAGCACTTATCTTATGCTCGGTGACAGTGTCGTTGCAGAAAGTACGCTGACAGGTCTTGGTGTGAGTAGTGCCGTTTTTGTCATCAACCCATGAGCCGTAATCATGACCGAGGGCTTCAACGTTGTAGCTGTATACTGTTCTGGTTTCAACTTCTCTGTTATCATTTTTGGCAACGGGTGTGTTCTGCCAATTAGACCAATCTGACCAATTTTCGTAGTGGTAGGTGTAAACCTTTGTTCCCATCTGATAGCCATAATAAGTCTTTGTTTCGCCTTTTAAACAATTAAAGTTAGAGCCACTCATATTAATGACTTCATCTGACATATACAGGTCATTGCCTGAAGAATAAGTGTCATAACTATACACGCTGTCGGAACGAACCCAATATCCTTCTTCTTCATATTTTCTTAATAATTTATCGGCCAAATTAACACTATAAACATATTCTCCATCTTTCATTTTTCTATAACGATAGAGATAAGTTTTTTCAACAACATCGACATATCTTTCAGTTTCATCCGATATCGTCAATTTAGAATCGAGATATGTAGTGTCGCCCCATTTGATCTCATATGTTGTGCCACAGAGTGTTCCGTATTCGTCACTTTTCGTTGAAGAAGTAGTCTTTATCTTATCGGAATATCTATACTGTGTTGCAGTTTTGATTTTGTTTGCCGGAAGATCATGTTTTTCCGTTGTCCAATCTGACCATGTGTTGCTGTTGGTGACTTCGACTTCATAGCTGCTGTCACCTCTTGAACATTCATATGTCATTTTTCCGTTTTCCAAACAGGTCGGATCTGTCACAACAACTTCATAGTCATGACCGAGTGCGGATACCTCATCGCCTTTGTATGTATGTTCGGAATTATTCTGACAAACATAGAGAGTATATCCGTTTTCGGTGCAAGTCGGAGCAACAACATCACCGGCTTCATAGTCGTGACCTGTGGGCTGAATCACTCTTGTTTGAGTGCAGTCATTGTTTTTGGTGCAAATTCGTTGTTCAACGCCCGGTTCTTCACAGGTCGCCGGAGTAACAACTGTCCATTCGCCCATCTCGTGATTTTCGTCACTTCCGACAGTTACCTGATATGTACATCTGACGTTCGTGTTTTTGTCAATGTGTCTGCACTGATAGGTGTCAACGGTTCCGCCTCCGCAGATATTCGGAGTACTTGAAATGAGTTCCATTTGGTCGTTTTCATCAGCCTCGCCATAGCCCTCATCTGTCGGAAGAAGTCCGTGACCGGTTTCGTCTGTGAAATCAAAACGTTCAATATGCGGGCCGATTGTGCCATCGGAATATGTTTCCTGACAGCCGTCACGTTGACAAGTCCACTGTGAATATCCGGGATCTTCACACGTTGGGTAGACAACAGTGGTGTCACCTTTAATGTGGCCCAAGCTGTCGGTGTATTCGGTATATCCGACTTCGTGACACTTCTTGCACTCATAACGTGTGAATCCGTTTATTGTGCAAGTGGGAGCTTTTGTTTCTATTTCTTCAAACTCGTGATTTTCATTATCTTTGTCACGGTACTCGCTATATCCGCAATCACGCTGACAATCACGTTGGTCTTGTTTGCAGTTGATTTCGTACCAACCACGTTTTCCGTTTTCATCGTAATCAGTGTGGTCATAGAGATCGTGACCGAGTTTGTCGAGAATCCAAGAATTTTCTTCGATCTCTGTTTTTGCATCCTTATCTTCAAAATACTTCTTGCAAACATTGCACTGATAATATTCAGTGTTTCCGCCCTCTGTGCAGGTCGGAACAATAGCATCAAATTTTGTGAGCTTGTGTCCCGAAGCATCTATGGGCTTGGTTTCTATATAGTCACAGGTCACACCGTCATCATAACGAATGCACTTTCTCTGTTTTTCACCTTTTTCGGTACAAGTCGGTTCTTTGATTATCTCCCACGGTGAGTTCTTGCAATCGTGGCCGAGTTTGTCCTCTGACTTTTCTGTATACTCCTCACCGTGTTCTTTGCAGACATAAACAGTGTAGCCGTCTGTTGTGCAAGTCGGAGCGATCTGCTCTTTAACTTCAAAGACGCATTTTTTAACAGTTCTGAGAACGTAGCAGCCACAATCGTTTTTGCAGTACGCACGGTATATTTCAACATCGGAGTCGCTGCCACTGATAAGCTCATATTGGTCTTGTTCGGTTTCCCAATCGGGAATAACGTGGTTTTCGCTTTCGCTGTCGGGTGAAACAGCACCGCAACGTGAACAGGTATAGCCGCTTGAATAACAAAGCGGATCTTTAAGTGTTCCGTCATCATTGAGTTCAAGCTGTTTGTCTTGAACAGCATAAGCTTTGTCTGTAGCGACAGTGAAGTCGTGACCGAGTGCCAAAAGGTCGTAGCGATAGACTGTTCTTGTTTCGACCTTTCTTGTGTCGCTTGATGCAATGTATGGATCTCTCCATTCAATCCAATCTTTCCATCTATAGTAGTTATAGATCTTTGTTCCACTCTGATAGCCGTAGAAGTCTTTTGTTTCGCCTTTCCAGAACGGATAGTCAGATCCGCCTAAGCTTATAGCTTCATCTGATGCATACAGATCATTACCTGAATTATATTTATCATAAGCATATATTGCATCTGAAACCCAATAACCTTCTTCTTCATAGCCCGAGAGTTGCTGCGTACTATAATCATACTCATTACCAATCTTTTTTCTGTAACGGAAAAGATAAGTTTTTTTAATTGTTCCGACATATCTGTATGTATCGCTTGTTGTCTGATAATTTTCAAAGTAATTGACAGCTCCGTTCCAATTGACTGTATATGCCGGAGTATCGAGTGTCCAACCGGAAAGTGAACTTGATGTTGACGTTGTTGTTTCTTTATCCGCACATCTGTATTGTATCTTGCTTTCGGTCTTTCCCTCGGGGAGAGTCAAGACGTCTGTTGTCCAATCTGACCATCTGTTGTCCTCATTGATAAGGACAGCTTCTGTATATCCGCAGCGTGAACAGACGTTGGTCTGTGTTCCGTCTTGAGTACAGGTAGGACTTGTTACACCGACATCGAATTTGTGACCGAGTGGCGGAACTTCACCTTTTTCAAGAACTGCGTTACACAAACGACCGTTTGAAACACGTTTGCAATAAAGTGTCTTTTCACCTTTTTCGGTACAAGTCGGTTGTTTTGTGATTTTCCACGTGCCTGTTGCATCGTGGCCTTTTGCTGATGCCAAAACCGTTGAACATACTTTACAAACAGACGGCTCAAGACATGATGCTTCCTTATCGGGAACGTGTCCGCCCTTGGTTACGCTCTGTTCAACTTTTCCGCAACGCTTACATACTCTTTCGCTCAAACCGTCATGCAGACAGTCAGCAACGCTCTTGACAACCCAGTTGCCCCAATTATGGTCGATATAATATCCGTCAACGTGTGTCACATATTCGGTAGTTCCCGAAAGGTTAACCCAACCGTCAACACCTCTGACTTTGCATCTTCCCCACAAAGTACCATAGCTGTCATACTGTGTTTCGGTGATATGGAGAATGAAGTCATAAAGAACCGGACTGTATGTTCTTTCACTATACTTTGACGGCCCGTAGTGTTGATATATGTTGGCTTCATCTGTAACTCTGTATACGTCATAACCCGGTCTGCTGCTTTCACAAGTATAGCCATACAGCTTAATAACGGCATATTTGTATGCACCTTTTTTCCAGTTGGTGTCAAGGGAGTTACTCGTGTGGCAGGCGATTTGGGGTACACCGTTTATTATGTCGGTGCATATTCCGCAGTGATCCCACTCGTTGTCATTTCCCCAGTTATAGACCATGACGTCACCGATCGCCACTTGATTAGCTGATGGGTACTCAATATAAGTAGTACCGGGCAAGGAACTGATATAGTTTTTCATATCGGTGACAACCGGGAAAGAGTCAGTTCTTTCGGTTGTGTAACCGTATTTGTTTCTTCCACGACGCATATGGAAATACCAACTCGGCGTCATGGGAATACCGCCGGCATATAATGACTGACAAACAAAATTTGCACAGTCGCCACCCCAAAGGTCATAGTCTGACCAAATGGCAGTATTTCTTCCGTTCCACCATTGTTTTGCATACTCAGCCGCAACACTGCCACTATAGCCATATACAGCAGCGTGTGCCTTGATGCCGGTGAATCCGTCAAGCGGAACAGCGCCCAAAAGCATCAGTACCGCAAGAAAAATTGACAAGATTTTTTTCGTTAATCTTTTCATGTTAGCACATCCTCCTTGATAATATAAATTAGTGTTCTTTTTTATACAGTGCTAATACGATATAACTATACTACCATTTTTTCAAATGCACAATATGTGACAATGGGGGTAAAAAAAATAATTCGCTTGTCACACCGCCTTATATTCTGTAATCGCGATTAAAAAAGGATTAATCTATAAAATAATTTGCTAATTTGATAAATTTTCGGTCGCTAATATAGCAAAATAATGTCCTCAAAACAAACAGCCGCCTAAAACATAAGACAAAATGATAAAACAACCGTCACCTTAAGAAGTGGCGGTTGTTGTTTGTTTTATATTGTGTACGCAGAAAATCAGCGTACTTTAAAACATTATCAAAAAGTAATAGGGCGGATATATAAAACATCCGCCCATTTTTCGTTTTTAGTCAATCAATTCTGACTTTCTTCAATTATTCTTAAGACATCGGCAACAGTCTCAAGAGCCATCGCATCACGGTCTGAAATTTCAAGATCGAACTCATTTTCGATAGCTACGGCAAGATTTATCAAAGAAAGCGAATCGAGAGCAAGGTCTCTTCTGATATTCGTGTCCTCGGTGATATCTTCCGGAGCAACGTTTGCATAGTCACAAATAATCTCTCTAAGTTTCTCAAGCATATCTATAACCTCTTTTACTTTTTTATGATATTCTTTTCATTATAAGCATCTATAACTTTTTGTCTGACGATCTTACGAGTTGATGTTTTCGGGAATTCCTCAAAGGAAATCATAACATCTTGGATTCGTTTGTATGATGACATCAGTCTGTTAACATTTGAAATATCGTCTAAAATCTGCTTTTCGATTTCCGTCTCGCTCTTATCGGGGAAGTCTTTCGGATCAACATAAATTCCAACAACGATCATCTTATGATCCTTGCCCTTAATGTTCTTTATTGCTTCAAACGCAACGACTTCACGGACATAATGTATGCCTTCCATAACATTGCTTTCGATTTCTTCGGGGAAAACGTTCTTGCCGTTATCAAGAATAATAAGGTTCTTTTTTCTTCCGACAACAAACAGCTCATGCTTATCGTTTGTTCTGCCGTAGTCACCTGTCTTGAACCACTCGCCTTCAAAAGAAGCCTTAGTTGCTTCCTCGTCTTTGTAGTAGCCCTTGAAAAGGTTAGCACCGGTTATCCATATTTCACCGACTCCGTTTTCGTCAGGATCAACAATCTTGAATTTAGCTTTCGGGAATGCGAAACCTGCCGATTCGGGGCTTGTGCCTGCGTGAAGGTTAAGGGTAACTGTCGGAGATGACTCGGTTAAACCGTAACCCTGATAAACGTTAAATCCGAATGAATAAAGTCCTGATACGTGTTCAAATCTTGACGGAGCACCGCCACAAACAAGAGTCGGGAACGTATCGCCGAAGTTCTTTCTGACGGTAGCGAAAAGTACATTTCTAAGGTCGATTCCGTGAGCAAGAAGTTTATCACTTATCTTAACAAGCTTTCTGAGTGCATCTGCCTTGCCTTTTTGTTCAGCCGCTGCCCAAATACCATTATAGATTCCCTCAAGGATAAGTGGTACGGAATTAAACGCATCGGGCTTGAACAACTGAATATTCGGCAGAATATTTCTAAGACTATCATTAATATAAATGACCGCATTCATATAAATCGAAGTCATAATATTACAGCTAAGTTCATAGACGTGGTTCATCGGAAGAACCGAAAATGAACTGGCTTCTTGGGTGATCGTGTCGATTATTCCATCTACATTTGACGCAAAGTTATAATGACTGAGCATAACGCCTTTGTTTGCACCTGTTGTACCCGAAGTGAAAACTATAGCGGCAATGTCATCTTTTTCTATCTTAGCTTCAGTGTAGCTTTTGTCACCGTTTTTAATAAGCTCTTTGCCCTTTTTAACGAGTTCATCTATTGATGTGAAATCGTCATTGTTGCCGTTGAGAGTGAACACATTCTTCACTCTGTCATCATTTTGCATATGAAGTTTTGCGGTTTTAAAATAGGTCTTTGAACAGAAAACGGCTTCACAATCAGCCTTTGTCATAAGTTTGCTAAGTTCGTGATCCGTCAGCTCCTTATCAAGCGGAACAGAGACACCGACACCGCAGGCAACAGCAAAAAATGCAACTATCCAATTGAATGAACCTTCACCAAGTATAGCTATATTTTTTCCATGAAGTCCCATTGCGTTAAGAGCTGTTCCTATAGCGTATATATTCTCGCAAAGCTCTTTCGCAGTGTGTTCAATGAGGTCTTTTTTATTCTTCTCAACGATCGCAAGCCTATCTCCGTAGGTCGAATAGGTTCTCGAAATAAGTGTTTGAAGTGTGTCTAAATCACCCATTGAGTGTACCTTATGTCTCAATTGCATAAGTTCTTGGCTGACGTTTTTCTTTTTCACGCTTATGTCCTCCTGAAATTATTTAATGTCATCCAGATCATCAAGTATTTCTCCGACTGTTATGTCGGGATTTTCCAGACCTTCGGTGATAGCTTTCATGGCATTGTCATGAAGAAGACTTATCTGATCTGCCGATATTGTGTGAGGTCTGTACATATAATAGAAATCCGTTCCACCCGTTTTAGCATCGGGTACGGCAAATATATAAAGCTGCATTGAAAATCTTCCGTTGCTGTAAGCTTTAAATTCAGCATCGAAGTTGCTCTCTTTAATTGCAAATCCGAGTGGCATCCACGAGAACATGAAACATGACGGGCCTTGGTCTGCGGTATATCCGAATTCTTGCTGCTGAAGGAATCTGGCTTCAAGATATGGGAAGTTCATGTGTCTTATCAGCTGATTTCTGCAATCGGAAACCTTGGCTACAGCCTGTCTGAAAGTGTCCGTTTCTTCGGTGATAACTCTTATCTGCAAAGGTTGAGCAACACAGCCACCCATCATTTTATCTTTGACAACGGCTCGTCTGCTGCAAATAAGCATATTGAGAACATCAGGTGTTCTGTAGTTGACCTTTGAAGCATGAGCTCTCAAGCCGTAAAGAAAGACATTTTCGGGAATAACAAGCTCTTTTTTGCAATATTCATATATTTTTTCCGTATCCTCCGGTGAAACATAACGGCGAATAATCTCCGTCTTGTCGTGGATCGGATCGAAAACCTTGGGAACTCTGATGTTCGGATCTTTCTTTCTCGCTTTATCGAGAAGATCATGACCGTGAACACCGGCATAGAACGGCTCGCCGTCCTTTTTCCAATAATTGATATAGAATTCTCTGTCTTTTCCATGAAGCTTATCATTTGTGAGATATTTTATCTCTCTAAGTATATGCTCCTCATAGGAATTAAGAGGTTTCGGCATTTCTTCACCTGTTTTAAGCGACTTATAAACTGAGAGCAAATCGGCAAAAAATACCGCTTGTCCGAGAGCATCTGTCACAAGGTGAGAAACATTGAAATATATGCCTGTCTTTGAATCATGTGTTCTGTAGAATATAATTCTGAATGTTTCGTCCTTTAAAAATTTGATCGGCTTTTGCGCATCTTTACTAAGATATGCGTCTTCTTCCTTCTTTGTCTTAAAAGACAAAACCGGAATGTTGTTGTTGCTGTAGCTTGGTATGAAATACTGCTTAACTTCACCGTCAACTTTTGTGAAACGAAGTCTAAGTGCATCGTTTCTTTCAAATTCGATGTTGAGAGCCTTCTTAAGCAAATCAAAATCAAGCTTTTCGTTGATAAGAATAGCTGACGGTATTTGAATTACCTGCTTATGGATACTGTACTTGACCATGATATACATAGTCTGCTGTGAAGGTATAAGGTCATATAACTTATACCCGATTTCCTTTGCCATGTTCTAACCTACTTTCCATAATAAATTTACTAAATCTTATCATTAACCCCGATTATACTAGCACTTTATAATGCTTAAGTCAATGTTTTTATCAAAATTTTATACAACTGTCGAAAAAGTTTGAGCTTTGCAATAGTTGGGTAAAAAATCGTTCATTTTAGCGTAACAATCGTTACTCCGCTTTCACCTTCACCGAAAGTTCCGAGTCTAAAACTCTTGACAGCGGGATTATGTCTCAAATAATCCTGTATGCCTTTTCTGAGAACTCCCGTTCCCTTTCCGTGTATTATTGATATCTCTCCTATGCCCATTCTTAAGCTGTGATCTATGAAGCGATCAACCTCCATTATACCTTCTTCAACGTTCATTCCTCGGAGATCACATTCTGTTTTTCCTGTACCCGAAAGTCTGCTTTCATCTCTCGGCGGTCTGACCGTTCTGAATTTGCTATCCGGTTTTTTCTTTTTTCCCGATATCAAACGAAGATTTTCTTTTTTGACTCTCGTCTTAAGAAGTCCTGCCTGAACAGTAATAAGTCCGTTTTTATCTTCAAGAGCTATGATCTCTGCTTCATTACCTATATCTTTAAGAATTACTCTGTCGCCTATTTTCAGCTCCCTTGGAAGAACATATTCTTCGGGATCTTCAAATCTTGAAATAACCGGATTCGTTATCTCATCAAGTTCACCCAGACTTTTTTTGATCTGTTGTTTCGCTCGCCTTGCAAGCTCATTGGCATCGTTCGTCTTAGATTTCTCTTTCTTAAATTCGTCAAGATCGAACAAGAGAGCGTGTGAGGCACGTTTAGCTCTTTCCACAATTCTGAGAGCCTCGCTTCTCGCCTTTTCGATTTCCTTTTCTCTTAGTTCGTCAATGCTCTCTTTATACTCTTTCGCTTTTGCTCTGTCGATTTCTGCCTGAGCTTTTAAGTTTTCGGCTTCTTCCTTTTTCGTTTCAAACTCTTGTCGGCTCTTTTCAAGATTTTCAACAACATCCTCAAAACGTGTGTTTTCGCTTGAAACAAGTTCCTTTGCTCTTTCAACTATTTCATCTTTCATGCCAAGACGTGTTGAAATAGCAAAAGCGTTACTTCTTCCCGGTACACCGATAAGTAATCTATATGTCGGTCGGAGCGTTGAAACGTCAAATTCACAGCAGCCGTTTTCAATTCTTGGTGTACTCAGTGCGTACGCCTTAAGCTCGGCATAGTGAGTCGTTGCAGCAATCTTAGCTCCCTGAAAATGAAGTCTTTCAAGTATGGCTGTAGCAAGAGCCGCACCCTCAACGGGATCTGTTCCCGCACCAAGTTCATCAATAAGTACAAGGCTGTTTTCATCAGCCGAGTCGATTATACTTATTATATTAGTCATATGAGCCGAGAAAGTCGAGAGCGACTGTTCTATGCTCTGCTCATCGCCTATGTCGGCAAGCACCCTATCAAAAACCGAAACAACACTTCTGTCGGCAACAGGGATCATAAGTCCACACATTGTCATGAGCGTAAGCAAGCCTATTGTCTTGATTGAGACAGTTTTGCCGCCCGTGTTTGGGCCGGTGATGACAAGTGTATCAAATTCTTCTCCTAGTCTTATATCGGTCGCAACGACTTTTTTCTTGTCGATCAGTGGGTGTCTTGCTTTTTTAAGATTTGTCACACCATTGTCATTAAGTTGCGGAACGGAGGCTTTCATATCATAGGCAAGCTTGGCTTTAGCAAAGATAAGATTCAAACTGACAGCATTCTCATAACTTGATTTTATGCTTGATGCAAATGAACCTGCCAGTGCCGACAACTCAGCTAAAATTCTGTCTATCTCATCTTTTTCTTTGCTTTGCAGGACTTTAATCTCATTGTTAGCCTCGACAACGGCGGTCGGCTCAACGAACACTGTTGCTCCACTTGATGAGGTGTCGTGTACCAAACCGGATATTTCACTTCTGTTTTCAAGCTTGACGGGTACGACATAGCGGCCGTTTCGCATCGTGACTATCGGCTCTCTTAAATATTTCGCAACCGATTGAGAATGTGTCATCTTGTCAAGCTTTTCTCTGACTCTTGCCGATGCGGCTCTGATTTTTCTTCTGATGTCGTAAAGCTCCGGCGATGCGTTGTCGGAAATTTCTTCCTCGCTGATTATTGCCGTTGTTATCTTATCCTCCAAGAATTTGTTCGGCATCAAAGCATCGAAAAAGCCATCAATATGAGTTTTAATGGCACTATCTTGATGCCAATTTGACAGCGAACGGATAACCCTTAAATCCTCGGCTATGTATAAAAGTTCGGGTATGTTCAACACGCCGCCTGCTTCAGCTCGACTAACCGCATTGTTGACATTGCGAAGTCCCCCGAAGTTAGGTGAACCGAATTTCGCCATCAACATATGTGCATCGGCTGTCTGATCCAAAAGCGTTTGAACCGCCGTCAGATTCGTTTTCGGCTCAAGCTCAAGTGCCGCTTGTCTTGCATCATCGCAAGTCGTGTGTGCGGCAAGCAATTCAAGTATTTTTTCAAGCTCAAGAGCTTTGCAATGCTTATCCATTTTTTCTCTCCTTTATTCTATTATTTTATAAAAATCAAGTGTCTTATATTTTCTCATCGTTACCCTTAAGAGGTACTCCTCAACTGTTTCGTTAAACTCAATCATTGCTCCTTGCTTAAGATTGAAGGCAAAAAGTCGGTCACTTTCCGAAAATGCAACATGGCGCATAGCCGTCACTGTGCTAATAGATATCGCAATGTTTGCATTATTATTGTTACATTCGGAACAGAAAATCTCACCTCTTGCAGTGTTGAAATACATGACATCGCTTTCAAATGCACCACACACATCACAGCCCAAAAGATCAGGCATATAGCCTGCCATAACCAAAAAACGCAACTCGACAATCGGTTTTAAAAGCCTTCTGTCTCGTTTTTCGTTGACAAGCATATACAACGCATTAAGCATTAGCTTTAAATATTCGTTCGCCTCCTCCTCTCTTGGAGAAAGCTCGGCAGCAAGTTCGCAGAAATACTGAGCCAAAGCCAAAGCTTGAATACTGTTTCTCAGCCCGAAGAAAGTTTCCTTAACTGTCGCTTCCTCGATAGAGAAAACACCTTTTCCAAAATAAATATCAAAGTCGCAATAGCAAAAAAGCTGAGTTGCGACACTTTTTCTGTTTCTTGGGCTTTTTGCACCGTGAGCAAAAGCCCTGATAACGCCTTTTTCTTGCGTTAGCAGGGTTACAAGCTTATCATTTTCTGATATCGTTTGTTCACGAATCACTATGCCGTTTGTTCTTATGTGCATCTTTAACGTCCTCTTCGCCGGGATTATCCGCAGCTGCCTCGGTTGCCTCATAGAATTTGATATAGTCAGCTACCTTACCCGTATTCAAAAAGTTTAGCCAAAGCTCGTTTCTATCGTCCAAATTAACACCGCCCCAAAAGTTCTTACTAATATTCTTTGAACTTTTCGGTCAATGTTGCATGGAAAATTTTTTCTTACGGTTGAAGAAATCTAACCGATAAGCCGCCGTTAAAAGCCGAAAGTCAGATATTGCCTCATACAGCATAGCCGACTTACCGGTACAAAATAGCAAGTCGATTAATCTAAACCGAAATTGTGTATCAGACCTTCTCTGTTTCTCCAACCTTCTTTGACCTTAACCCAGCATTGCAGATTAATTCGGCAATCAAAGAATCTTTCCATGTCTTGTCTTGCATAGGTAGAAATGCGTTTAAGCATAGCTCCCTTTTTGCCTATGATTATTCCCTTGTGACTCTCTTTTTCACAGTATATTATCGCATCAACGTCCATTATATCGCTGTCGGGCCTCTCTTTCATGCCCTCAATGCTGACAGCCGTTCCATGTGGAATTTCCTTATCAAGCAAACGCAGCATTTTTTCTCTGATTATCTCGCCTGCGATAACTCTTTCCGGCTGATCGGTGAGCGTATCATCAGGGAAATAGTGCGGTGATGGGAACGCAAGCTTGTCAAGCTCATTCATAAGATCGTCAACACCGTCATTTTTAATTGCTGAAACCGGAACAACTGCATCATAGTCATAATATTTTGACATTTCTAATATTCTGCCCATAAGTTCGCTCTTATCTTTAAGCGTGTCTATCTTGTTTATCGCAAGTATTACGGGCATCTTCTCTTTTTTGAATTTCGCTATAAGTTCAGCCTCGGTTTCTCTGAGTTCGCCTGACGGTTCAACAACAAACAGACAAGCGTCAACTCCCGATATACTATCGGAAACCGCCTTGACCATTTTTTCACCGAGCTTTGTTCTCGGTCTGTGATAACCGGGAGTATCGGTGAAAACAAGCTGAATGTCTCCCCTTGTGAGAACACCCATGATCTTGGTTCTTGTCGTCTGTGGCTTATCCGAAACTATGGCTATTTTCTGACCGAGCATCACATTTAAAAGCGATGACTTGCCAACGTTCGGGCAACCGACTATTGCTATAAAAGCTGTTTTGGTATCTTTCATTTATTTAACCTTTCTTAATTTCCGAAAATGCTGTCAAGCAGAGAGAATATGCCCCAACGTGTAGGCTCTTGTGTATCTGCCGCTGTCGTTTCGTCAGTTGTTTCATCGGATTCCGGCGGCTTAGTTGTGGCAAGCGGTTTGCCCCAATATTTGAGCGTGACATCTGTCCCTTTGGGATAGCTTTCGCCTGCCGTAAGGCTGTATTCGCTGACAGTGCCGGTTTTCTTGAAACCGTTATTGTATTTTTCCACGGTCTTAACCGCAAATCCAAGTTGTGTAAGTTTTTCTTCGGCTTCTTCAACATTCATCTTCTTAACATCAATCATGGTTATCATTTCAATGCCCTTGCTGATGTACACGGTGATTGTTGTGCCTATCGGAACTTGTTCGTCTGCGTCAACGCTCTGCTTGAAAACATAGCCTTTTTTAACCGTATCGCAGTAGTCGTATTCATAGACGATATTATATTTTTTTGCATATGCGGAATTGCTGTTGATATATTCCTCAGTCAGCTCATAGAAATTCGGAACACTGACATATTTTATGTCGTTATCGGAATTCGCATCTTTATTTATCGGCAAAAAAGCAAATGACGAAAGAGCGTTATCAAGTGACGGTGCATCAAAAACTTTGTAAAGCACAGTTCCGTAAAGGAGCATCACTGTCAAAACTCCAATAAGTGCTATTGAAATCGCTATAGTCACTCCAAGAACGATTGGATTCTTGGTTTTTTCACGCTTTGCCTTTATCTTCTGCTTTATTTCGGAATTAGTTTCACTTGCCTTATCTCTTATCTTTTGTGTTGCCTGACTGATCTTTGAATTGTCAATTCTTTCCTGCTTTTTTTGAACTTTCAGTTGTCTTTGTCTTTCGTTTTCTTGCTGAAGTCTTACCCGTCTTTCCTCAAGCTCTCGCTTTTGACGTTCTTCTTCCTCTTTAGCACGTTTGAGCTGTTCTTCCTTGATCTGTTTGGCTTTTTCAAGCTCCTCAAGTCTTTCCCTTTCATTGACGGTTACGGTTTTTGATTGGGAAGTCTTTGTCTGAGGTACAGCTTGTTTCGGCTTCGATATTTCGGGCAACTCCCTTGTCGGTTGCGGAATATCCCTGTCGCTGATTTTTACACGTACACCGTTTTGGCTTCTGTAAGCAGGTGTAGCAACCCTTGTCACGCTTGACGGTTTAGCCTCAAACGGAACAAAAACATCTCTGATCTCAGCTATGCTCTTGACTCTTTCCTTCGGCATTATCGCAAGACAGCGTTTTATCAAAGTTCTGACACTTTCGGGTATGCGGCTTTTTTCTTCATCCGTGAACTCAATTTCTTCGTTATTCATTCTCATCGGAGCATTCATGAGTTCACGTCCGGTCAAAAGCTTATATATCAAAGCGCCAATGCTGTAAATATCAGTCCATGCACCCTGCTGCCAATTAAAACCATATTGTTCTATAGCTGAATACCCATCATATACCGAGGATAAAACATCGTTCTTTGTTGTTCTGACCTGAGGTATGGTAAATCCAACTATTTTCAGACTTCCATCTGAAGTGAGAATAAGCGTTTCCGGTGATATTCCTCTGTGTACTATATTCGCTGTGTGCAACGACTCAACGGTTGAGAGCATCGGAACAATAAGTTCCTTCGTTCTTTTAAGAGTGAACGGATGAGAAACTATGTCGGCACTTTCGAGTACCTTTCTGAAAGTCGTGCCGTCATTGTGATCTGTGATAGCATAAGCTGTTCCAAAACAGGTCACGATATCGTTGACGTTAAACAGTGCAGGCAGGCCTCTGAAACGCATCAGGTTTCGCCAAAGCTGGGTAAAAGATTGGAGATATTCGCCATAAAGTTCTTCATAACCGTGTTTGTGGCTTAAAGTCAGCTTATCTTCACATCTTTGAGCTATCGGCAAAGGGAAAAACTCTCTTATCTCAATGCTTTTAGAGCTGAGCAGATCAAAGCCGATATAAACAGCACTGTCAACTGTTTTCTTTATAATTTTTCCGACAACATATCTGCCTTTAAGCAAAGTACCAAACGGCAGATAAGGTTCAGACTGAACGGAATTTGCACTGAAACCGCAACGAGAACAAACACTTTCACCATTGTCAAGCGGTTTCATACACTGCATACATCTGTTATCCTGCTGTGCCATACAAGCCCTCCTTTCCGTAATAAGTCTAAACTTATTCATTATAATTTTATCAAAAAATATGAATATGTCAAGGGGTTTACCTCATTTATTGCTTAGTACACACTAAGTTGATTCAAACCAAAAATCGGTCTTTGCACCAAAGTTTGGCAAAGACCGACTTTTATATACTTTCAGATAGTGCCACCATTACGGGAATGGTGAAAATTGAGATAAAACTAACCAGTGCAACCGTTTTTGATGCAGTTCCCGTGTCTCTGTCATATTTTGCAGAAAACATTATAGTGTTGTTCGCACTCGGCGATGCCGCAGTGATCGCACAAGCGGTTAAAAGTGTTCCCGAAACACCGCAAATTCTGTAAAGCCCAATACAGACAAGCGGTATAGCGATAAGCTTTATAAAAGCGGTGGGATAGACTTTTTTCTCGCTGAACATCGTTTTAAGGTCGGTGTTCGCTAAGTAAGCACCGAACATCAGCATTGCCAACGGTGTGTTCATCGCAGCAAAACTGCTGATAGGCTTTGCGAGTATTTCAGGAAGTTTGATGCCGGTGATGAAAAGCGGAAGTCCAATTAAAACTCCAAGTGTACCGGGATTCAATATCAGCTTTTTTAATCCGAATTTAAATTTCTCCCTTGTCATCAGTTTAACACCGTGAGTGAAACACAAAATATTGAACACGATAACTCCGGTCGAACAGTAAAAAACTCCCTCATCTCCAAGTATTGCCTGAGCTAAAGGCAATGCCATATAGCCACAATTGCTATAAACAGACGCAAACTTAAAAATAGGGTTTCTTTCGTCTTTCTCTTTTTTAAACAGCGGAAATGTCAAAACTATCGGAATGACAAAAGTCGCTGTATTGCATAAAAGTGATATCAAAAACTGTTCTGCACTGTCCTTTGTAAACTCCATTGATAAAAACGAGTTGATTATAACTGAGACAGTTATAATATAGAAAAGAAGATCAGTTGACAATTTCGCTGCTTTTTCAGTAAATATCTTGGCTTTACAACAAAGAAAACCGACAAATATCATCACATAAAGTATAAGTACCTGCGTTGCGGCTATTTCCATGTTTCTGAGAAACAAATTCATCAATCCTTATCCAAATAAAATCAACTGTAAATATTATAAAGTTTTCCCACAAAGGACATTATTAACCCGACTGCTCATTTTGCTGACAAAAGCAGTCGGGCGTACATTTATTATTCCTCGTTTTCTTCTGAAATTTCAGGTTCGGTCTGTTTCCTGTTAAAAGACAAAATGACAGCCAAAATGAAAAGTCCCAATAAAATCTCAGCATAGTTAACCGGATAGTCAACAACTATATGATTTCCACCACCGAAAATCGTCAAGCACAATTTCGGTATATTAAGTACTAAAAGAAGTAATGCCGCCGTTAAGCCGACTCCCGTTATTCTCCACTCGGCAACATCGGCATAAACTCCCGATACACACTGTGCAAAAGAAAAAAGGAAAATCAGCGTGAATGATACCGCAGCTATTTCAAGAAACAGGTCGGATATTCTGACAAAGCTTATCTGTTTGACAAAAAATGAAACAAGTTTTATCAACCCCCAAATAACAGGCATCAATGCAAACACTTTATTTGATGCTATTTTGCATTTGTTTCCAAAACAACTTACAGCAAACTTAATAAAGTAAATTGAAGTGATCAGAGCGAATAATGCAGTGAAAACACCCGGCAAATATCCGCTTTTCATAAACTGAGCAAAAAAGCTGATATCAGTATATATCGTACTGTTTTGCTGTGCATAAAGTGCATTTATAAAGCTCTGAGCAAATTCGGTAATAAACGCAAGTGAAAGAACAAGTGACACTCCACCGAGTAATTTGTTCTTTTTAACTATTCTCTCGGTCTCGAACTTGCCGTTATTTGCCGAAACAAATGAGCCGATGAGCATAAAAAGACCGGCTGCGGCAAGGATCACATAGAACACTGTCACAGTGAAATTCGATTGAGAATAAAAGCCTGTTTCAACATCAATAAGTTTTATCACATGATAAAACCTTAATGCCAGACACACAACAAGTGATGCTGCAAATGTTATATAAAAATATTTCGGCTTTAAAGCCTTTGATGTACCCTTGATTTTCATATCCATCTCTCCTTATGTGCGTTCCTCGGAAGGAACATATTCTTCTATATTGCTGTCCTCGGTTCTGCTTGCAATTTCAATATAGTCCCTCGGCAGAGATACGTTTTTATACGCAGGTCTTATGATACGTCCGCCTGTCATAAGTTCTTCGATTCTGTGAGCAGACCAACCGGCTATTCTTGCCGTTGCAAAAAGCGGTGTAAACAGATCTTCCGGTATTCCGAGCATTTTATAAATAAAACCGGAATAAAGATCAACATTCGCACATATACGCTTCGTTTCGCCTTTTTCTTTTCTGAACACTTCCGGTGTCAGTCTTTCAACAAGCTCAATCGCCTTGAAGTTATCGGAAAATCCTGTTTTTTCAGCGTACGCACCGGCTTTGGCTTTGAGAATAACGGCTCTTGGATCGGACTTTGTATAAACTGCATGGCCCATACCGTATATAAGTCCACTGCCGTCACCCGCCTGCTTTCTGATAACCTTAGTCAAGAAATCGGCAACTTGTCCTTCATTTGTGATATCGCTGACATCTTCTTCAAGATATCTGAACATTTCGCAGACCTTAAGGTTTGCACCACCGTGTCTGGGGCCTTTGAGTGATCCTATAGCTGCTGCTATTGCCGAGTATGTATCAGTTCCGCTGGAGGTGAGAACTCTCGATGCAAAGGTAGAGTTGTTACCGCCGCCGTGTTCGGCATGAATCATAAGGCAGGTATCCAAAAGTCTCGCTTCTTCGTAAGTGAACTTTTTGTCGGATCTTATAGCGTTGAGGATAGTCTGCGCTGTATCATATTCGGATTTGACAGGGTGAAGATACATACTTTTTCCATAGAAAATTCTTCTTTTTATCTGATAAGCATAGCACATTATCATTGGCAGTTGAGCAATCAGATGTATAGCCTGCTTTAATACATTTTCAACCGACAGGTCATCAGGATTTTCGTCAAGTGAATATAATGAAAGAACGCATCTCGCCATTTTGTTCATAATGTTCTTTGACGGATTTTTCATTATCATATCATCAACAAAATCCGGTGGTAATTCACGACACTCCGCTAATATCTCCCGAAAAGCCTTGAGCTGTTTCTGTGTCGGCAAAGAACCAAACAAAAGAAGCCAAGCTATTTCTTCATATCCGAAACGATCCTCTCTGTCGCAAGCGGCAACAAAATCGTTGAGATTATATCCTCTGTATTTCAAAACACCGTCTTTTGGCACTTTTTCGCCATCGTTTATATAATAGCCCTCAACTGAGCATATTTTTGTAAGACCTGCCATGACACCTGTTCCGTCAGCGTTTCTTAATCCCCTTTTAACGCCGTATTTCCAGTAATCATCAAGCTCAATCTTGTTCTTATTTTCAAGTTGTCCGCATAACATTTGTAAGGCGGAATCTGATATCGGTGAAACATAGTTTCCCACACGATCACCTCAGTTTTCATAATATAGTAAACGCTTAATAACCGTTATTAAAGTAATATTGTATAACAACCAAATAAATAAGTCAATAAAATAACTCTAAAAAAGGAGAACTAAAATGAAGCTATATGCAATTTTATCACTGATTTTGTTCCTTACAATGCTATTTGTGCCTCTGTTTTCACTTCTCGGAAAAACAGTTCAAACCGTCAACGCACCAATACTTACTTCTGTTTCGGTCGAGAACACATCACAATCGCAAAACGAAACTTCAACCGAACCGGAATCCGAAGTGCGTACCGAGAAAGAAAAATCCGTCAAAACAGATGGAGACATAGCCGTCCTCAGGGTATCATCAGGCAAGATCGAAAACGTTGATTTGCATGACTATGTTGTATGCTGTGTAGCAGGTGAAATGCCCTACACTTATGGCGATGAGGCACTCAAAGCTCAAGCGGTCGTCAGTTTCACATATGCACTTTATATGAGAAATGCAGGCGGACAATCCGATATCAGCGATGATCCCTCAACACATCAAGCATACATAAGCTATGCAGAGCTGAAAAAGAAGTGGGGAAACAATTACGATGAATATATAAAAAAGATAGACACGGCTGTAACGGCGGTCGAGGGCAAATATTTGACCTATGACGGAAAACTGATAAAGCCTTCATATTTCGCTATGTCCTCAGGAATGACAAATAGCGCTGAAGATGTTTGGGGAGCTAAAGTCGATTGGCTTGTCAGCGTAGCAAGCGACAGCGACAAGCTTTCACCATCGGTAAAATCTGTTTTTGAGTTCACTGAATCCGAACTGAAAAATCTGCTAAAAGAATATGATATAGAAAATATATCTATTGGAAAATCCGTCACTTCAAAAAGCGGATATGTCAAAAGCATTGAAATTTCATCGCACAAGTTTAGCGGAGAGGAACTTAGACAAATATTGTCTCTCCGTAGCGGCAATTTCACCGTTAAAAAAGACGATGATCTCTTTGTTTTCACTTGCATGGGATACGGTCACGGAGTCGGCATGAGCCAAAACGGTGCAAATTATATGGCAAAACAAGGAAGCGACTACAAAGAAATATTATCACATTACTATCCGGGAACAGAAATTATATAGGTTTGTCCGATAAACAGAAAAAACACCAATACGCATTTAGCGTATTGGTGCTGATTGATATTTTAATTAATTATGCCTTGCCTGCACAACCGAGAACCTTCTCGATCTTATGCGAAACGACTTCTTCGATAGCGTTACGGGCAGGTGTGAGATACTGTCTCGGATCAAAGTGAGACGGATTCTCAACGAGATGCTCACGAATAGCTGCGGTCATAGCAAGACGAAGGTCTGAATCAACGTTGATCTTGCAAACAGCCATGCTTGCTGCCTGACGAAGCATATCTTCGGGAATACCGATAGCATCGGGCATTTCACCGCCAAACTTGTTAATCTTCTCAACATATTCGGGCATAACCGATGATGCACCGTGAAGAACGATCGGGAAACCGGGAAGTCTCTTGCTGACTTCTTCAAGAATGTCAAAGCGAAGCTGCGGCTTCTGACCGGGCTTGAACTTATAAGCACCGTGTGATGTACCGATAGCTATAGCGAGGGAATCAACACCTGTGCGTGTAACGAAGTCCTCAACCTGATCGGGGTTTGTGTATGACTCGTTGCCAGCCTCGACAACAACGTCATCTTCAACACCTGCGAGTGTTCCAAGTTCGCCTTCAACGACAACGCCATGAGCGTGAGCGTATTCAACAACCTTCTTTGTCAAAGCAACGTTATCTTCATATGAAAGGCTTGAACCGTCAATCATAACAGAAGTGAAACCACCGTCAATGCAGCTCTTGCAAGTCTCGAAATCCGGACCGTGGTCAAGATGGAGAGCAATGGGAAGTCCTGTTTCTTCAACAGCAGCCTCAACAAGCTTAACAAGATACTTATGGTTAGCATATGCTCTTGCACCCTTTGAAACCTGAAGGATAACGGGAGAGTTGTTCTTTTTAGCTGCTCCGACAATACCCTGAATGATTTCCATGTTGTTTACATTAAATGCACCGATAGCGTAGCCACCCTTGTATGCATCTTCAAACATTTTTTTAGTTGTTACCAATGGCATAATTATTACTCCTTTTCAATTATGTTGACAATATTATACTCCTCGGTGATTGGCTTGTCAATAATTGCAAAATGATTTTATATATATCTAATAATATTGACTCATCTTATCAGCTTATACACCGCTTAAGTCAAACTTTGGGATAAAGCTTTCACCGGCCGATCCAAGTTCCTGAACAAAGCAGTTATAAAAGCCACTGTTTTCCAAAGCATCAAGCACTTTTTCATATTCACGCTCGGTTATCCCTCTGTTAAGTTCGGGATATTTTTCATTATGTATGACCGGTGTGTACTGAGCCATAAGGCTGATATATGTATCATGTGATACATTTTCATTCAACCATTTTATTATTTGTACGCTTTGGTTTGTATTCTTCGGCAAAATCAGATGACGAATTATTGTCCCTTTTTTCATTATTCCGTTTTCGTCAATTATCGGACTTCCGGTTTGTCTTATCATTTCTTTTATTGCGGGCGCGGCAAAATCAAAATAATTCTCGGCAAGTGAGTATTTTTTGCCTCTGTCGGGACTTATATATTTTAAATCGGGCAAATATATGTCAATAAGGCCCTCCAATTTTTTTAGTGTCTCGACCTTTTCATAGCCTCCGCTGTTATAAACTATCGGCACTTTCGACTTATATTCTTTCAGCACTTTTGACAGCCGTTCAGCGTAGTGTGTTGGGTTGACAAGATTAATATTATGTACACCCTGCCGTATCAGCTCATCAAAAATCTGCATAAGTCTTTCATCGGATATCTCTTTTCCGAATCCGTCTGAACTTATCTCTTTATTCTGACAAAATACACACCCCAAACTGCAACCTGAAAAGAACACTGTACCCGAACCGTTTGTTCCGCTTATGCACGGTTCTTCCCAATCATGTCTTGCGGCTCTGGCGACAACAAAGCCCTCCGGCATCCGGCAAGCTCCCCTTTTCACACTTCTGTCAACCGAACATTCTCTCGGACAAGCATTACATATCATAATATCACGCTTTCAAATCTCGCTTTCTATGCCATTCGAGCTTAAATCTTTCCGAAGGCACTCATTAACTCGTACATAATAACACAACAGCCGAAAATAATCAACGGCAGTCGGGGTTGACTTTACGGTGCTTAAAGGGTATACTTTAATTACTATTTATGAAAGAGGTGATAAAATTGCTTTTAACCGTTGATATGGGCAACACGAACATCACTATCGGTGCTTTCAGCGAAAATGAGTTGCGGTTTGTTTCGAGGCTTTCAACCATAAGGGGAAAGACCGCCGATCAATACGCAATAGAGCTTAAACAAATATTTAAACTCAACAATGTGTCAGCAAATTCGTTTTCAGGCAGCATTATAAGCTCGGTCGTACCGGAATTGACGGAAACCGTTTCGCAGACTATCGGACTTGTGACGGGAACTAAACCCATAGTGGTCGGCCCCGGAATAAAGACAGGAGTCAATATTCTCATTGACAATCCGGCTCAGCTCGGATCGGATCTTTTGGTCGGTGCAGTCGCCGCCATTGACAAATATCCACTTCCCTGCTTTATAGTCGATCTCGGAACGGCAAGCAAAATAAGCGTTGTCGGAAAAGACGGAAGCTACCGAGGCGGAATGATTGCTCCGGGTGTGGAAGTCTCACTCAATGCATTATCGTCAAATGCGTCTCAGCTCCCATATATTTCGCTGACCGCCCCCAAAAAAGCTATCGGCACAAACACTGTTGACTGTATGCAATCGGGCATAATTTTCGGCTCGGCAGCTATGGTAGACGGTATGATACAACGATTTCGTGATGAAGTACCCGATGTCGCTTCGGTTGTCGCAACCGGTGGCTTTAGCAACTGCATAATCAATCATTGCAGGGAAAAAATAATTCATGATGATACCCTACTTTTACACGGACTTAAGGTAATATACGAAAAGAACTGTAAGTCTTAACAAAGCTGTCTTATATGACACAGCTTCACAGCGTTGCACTCTGTCGTGAGGCAACAGCAAGGAGGTAAAACTAAAATGAATAACAACACTAACAAACTCAGAACAATGGTCACTTATTCCATACTCATAGCTATCATGGCTGTCATGGCTTTCACACACTTGGGCTATATAAGCCTCGGCGTAGTTGAAATAACTCTCATGAGCTTACCGGTAATAATAGGTATCGGATTTGCGGGAGTTAAAGGAGGTCTTGTTTTAGGCACTGTATTCGGCATTACAAGCTTTATTCAGTGTTTTGGAATGAGTGCATTCGGTACAGCGCTTTTAGCGATAAATCCGGTTTTGACTTTTTTATTATGCATGATTCCAAGAGTCCTCATGGGCTTGTTATCAGGTCTTATATACGAGCAAATGACTAAGCATAACGTCAAAAAGTCCGTAACATACATTACATTAGGTATATCAGCTCCGCTTTTTAACACGCTTATATTTGTTCCCTTGACATTTCTTTTCTTTGGAAAAAGCGAATATATTATGAATATATCGCAATCATTGGGTGCAAAAAACCTTTTCACCACAGCGGTAACTCTTTTCGGACTCAACGCTTTATGTGAAATTATAACCTGTACAGTAGTAGCTCCGGCACTTTTAAAGGCATTGGATAAGATCAAAAAATAAATTGTGACGAAGATATGGTGCAAGGGCAGCACCTTGTAAAGAAAGCCCAACGGAAGAACCTAGGCATACGAAAATCAAAATGATTTTCGTATGCCTAGGTTTATTATTATAGGTTTCTGCGAGCAACGGGTGGGGTGCCGGGGATAGCCTGACGTAAGGAAGGCTATGGGCGGCAAGGCACGACTTTGTGTACTCCCGAACACAGCAGGTGTGAGGGAGTGCCAAAGTCGTGCCTGAATTGTTTGTTGCTATCTGTAGAAAATAAATATCAAGTATTCAAATGCCCAATTAAAACACATCATCAACAACGTAGCTTCTGATGATTTCAGGGAGAGCTTTTATAACTCTCGGCAACCATGTTGTTATTACAAATTTAAGAATATCCGCTACTGTGCCAACTGCTCCAACGGCGTAGCCGAAAATATTAGTCTCGTTGTCACCGCTGAAACTCGGTATGTTTTCACCTATATTCTTAGAAAGTGTAAAGCTGTCAATAAGCGTTACATCATCGCTATCATCTGCGATTACATATGAATTGAAGTCGAGATTTCCGCCATTTATCTTGAGAGTGTTAAAACATGAACCAATATAATCGTCTGACTGAGAGTTGAAGTCTGTTCCGTTGAAGTAGTAACCGTCTTTCTGAGCGACCATAGTGTTGATAAACTCTTTCTTAGTGAAATTATCAACGGCAAACTTTCTTATCTCATATCTTTTTGAACCGGCCGTTCCGCAAAGAACATAAACTGTTCCGTCATCTTTAACTGTATTATTTACAAGCGGCTTTGTTCTCAAATACTGATGATCATGACCTGAAAGAACAAGATCGACATCGCATTTGTCACACACTGCCGTGAGTGCATCTTGCAAGTACATAGCATCAGGCCACTTGCCATCTTTGCCGAGAGTATAGGGAGTCTTATGCATAAGCACGATCTTCCAATCGGCTGAACTTGAATTCATATCGTTTTCGAGCCATTTAAGTTGAGCATTTGAAACCGAAAGAATATCATTTGTGTTGAGTACAGCAAAATGTGCGTTGCCGTAATCGTATGAATAGTTGACACCGTTAATATTCTGTACGCTCTTAGTTGTATCAAGGCAGAACATATTGTTGAACCAATGATATTTTCCGAGTCCGTCATGATTTCCCGCTACGGGAACAAGAGTTGAAGTGAGATTCAGCTCATCGAATGTTTCAGCATAAAAATCCCATTCTTCGTTATCACTGTCATTGGTAAAGTCACCGAGGTTAGCAGCGAAGTCAAGATCGTTGCCTATCATGTTGTACGCAGTCAAGACTGCTCTTGCACCGACTTCAAAGCTTGCGATCGAGCTTGCCTGAACATCGGCAAACACAACTGCATTGACCTCATTATCGCCATTATCTGTTGTGAATGAACCAAGCTTGCTCCATTCGCTTCCGTTGCCGACTTTATATGTATAATCAACACCTGCCTCAAGACCTGAAACAACTATTTTATGCATATAATAGCCTTCCCATTCTTCACAAACCGTTCCACTCAATGTCAAGCTGTCTGTGACATCAACACCGTTTTGATAGACGGCTATTTTCGTTTCACACTCACCTAATGTGTACCAGCAAAAACCACGTTGAGTCTTGCTGTCACCGTTAACAGTGCATGAAATTCTGAAAAAGCCCGCATCATCAACATATGCTGCAAGCGGTGTCACCGCAAAAGTGAATATCATAGCAATAGCTAAAACTGCGGACAGAAATTTTTTTGACATATTCTTCATTGAAATTACCTCCGTATTTATTGTCTATTAAATTTTATCACATCAACTTTTAAAAATCAATCAAAAAATGAAATCGACCAAAAAAACGGTCGATTTCATTTCGCTTAATATAACATTCACTCTTATTCTTTCTTAATCAACAATAAAAACATACTTATCTGATGACCAAAGATCGCTTTCATATTCAAGCTCAATCTCTTTTGCGTCCTTTGGAACTTCAAAATAAACAACAGCGGAAAACTTTCTCCCCGGAGATATTGATTCCAGTGTTGGGCTACTGTAATCATCAACAGAATAAAAGTATTCACACTTATCACCGTCAGCATAGCACTCAAAACCATTAAGTGATATATCAATATCGGAAACATTTTCAAATGTAAAAGCAGCTCTGATGACTTTGCAACCCTTTGTTACGCTCGCATACTTATTATATTTAGTAAAATTAGCATCGCAACTCTTATATGTTATCTTCAAATTATTATCAGTTACCGCTGAACCGACTTTGATTCTATCGGTTTCTTTCTTTTCAGTGCCGCTTGTCTGTGATGTCGAACCACTAGGCGTTTCTACAGTAGGCTCTGAATCGCCCGATGATGTCTGTGATGTAGAACCACTAGGAGTTTCTACAGTAGGCTCTGAATCATCTGATGATCCAAGAACAATTATCAGTAACACAGCTACAACGCCTATAATTATCCACAACTTTTTGCTCTTTTTCTTCTTTGGCTTTTCTTCTTGTGTCAAAATCTCATCATTATTCATTGTGTATCCTCCTTTTTGACATTTAGTGAATGTCATATTATCTGCATTATAGCATATAATTTCAATAATGACAAGCACTAAATGTCAATTTAGGAGATTTTTATGTTTATAAACAAATCAGATGATGGGTTAAATAATGTTTGTGGAAAGAATATCGCAAGCATCAGAAAAAATATGAAAATATCTCAACGTCAATTAGCGGATATGCTTCAGCTAAACAATCTCGATGTTGACAAAAACGCTATCCAGCGAATTGAATGTGGAAAGCGTTTTGTTACAGATATTGAGCTTATAACTATCGCCAAAGTTCTCAACGTCAGTTATGAAGCATTGCTGTCGCAGTAAACAGCATTTTCGCAATAAGTGATATTTAGCAGACAAAAAAACAGCAGTCACTTTTTCGGTGACTGCTGAATTTTTTTGTTATCAATCGTGGTTTCTTCTGCCGTGACCGCCGTTTCTGTTGTTTCTCGGTCTTCTCGGAGCTTCTTCGCCATTATCTTCGGGAACTAAACCTTCAATCTCAATAAGTGCATCCCTTCTTGAAAGATTGATTCTGCCCTGATCGTCAATCTCAGTTACCTTAACGATAACTTCGTCTCCGACATTTACGCAATCCTCAACTTTTTCGACTCTCTTAACATCAAGTTTACTGATGTGGCAAAGACCTTCCTTGCCCGGAGCTATCTCAACAAATGCACCGAACGACATAAGTCTTGTAACAACGCCTCTGAAAATTGAGCCAACTTCGGGATCGTTAGCGATAGTGTTTATCATAGTGAGCGCTCTGTTAGCATCATCAAGATCAAGTGAGGAAATAAAGATTGAACCGTCTTCCTCAACATCTACCTTACAATTGCACTCAGCACAAATCTTCTGTATAACCTTGCCCTGCTTACCAATAACATCGCCGATCTTGTCCGGTGAAATCTTTGTTGAAAGCATCTTCGGAGCATACTTTGAAAGCTCAGCTCTCGGCTCTGCGATACACGGAAGCATAACTTCATCGAGTATCTTGCAACGAGCATCATAAGTCTTTTGGAAAGCTTCTTTAATGATTTCGGGTGTAAGACCGTGGATCTTAAGATCCATCTGAATAGCTGTAATACCCTTCTTTGTACCTGCAACCTTAAAGTCCATGTCACCAAAGAAGTCCTCAAGTCCCTGAATATCGACCATTGTCATGAAACGATCGCCCTCAGTGATAAGTCCGCATGAAATACCTGCAACGGGTGCTTTAATGGGTACACCTGCCGCCATAAGCGAGAGAGTTGAACCGCAAACCGAAGCCTGTGAGGTTGAACCGTTTGATGAGAGAACTTCCGATACAAGTCTTATCGTATACGGGAACTCCTCAACTGACGGAATAACAGGAAGTAATGCTCTTTCAGCAAGAGCGCCATGACCTATCTCACGTCTGCCGGGGCCTCTGGGCGGCTTTGTTTCGCCAACTGAATATGAGGGGAAATTGTAGTGGTGAATATATCTCTTGCTGTCCTCTTCGTCAAGACCGTCAAGCATTTGAGCATCAGCCATAGTGCCGAGAGTGGTGACGGTGAGAACCTGAGTCTGACCTCTTGTGAACATACCTGAACCGTGAACACGGCTGAGAAGATCGACCTGAGCGTTAAGCGGTCTCATATCGTTTATTCCTCTGCCGTCAACACGCTTGCCCTCATCGAGCAACCAGCGGCGTACAATAAACTTCTGAAGCTTATAAAGGCAATCATCTATCTTATCAGCTTCTTCGGGATATTCTTCATCGAACTTAGCGTGAACAGCATCATATATCGGCTTAAGTCTTTCATCTCTGATTCTCTTATCATCGGTGTCAAGAGCAGCCTTAACATCTTCAATAGCGAAGTCTTTAACAGCATTGAAAAGTTCTTCCGAAGGATCGTTTGACTCAAACGGAACTTTCTCTTTTCCAACTTCTCTCTGAATACCCTTAATGAACTCAACTATTTCTTTGTTGGTTTCGTGAGCAAACATAATAGCCTCAAACATATCGTCATTGCTGACTTCGTTTGCGCCTGCTTCTATCATAGCAACAAGGCTGTCTGTTGATGCAACTGTAACAGCCATTTCGCTCTTCTGTCTTTCCTCTAATGTCGGGTTGATGACATACTTGCCGTCTACAAGACCTACAGATACGCTGCTGACAGGGCCGTCCCACGGAATCTCCGATATAGAAATAGCAACCGAAACACCGATCATAGCTGTGACTTCGGGCAAGCAATCGGGATCAACTGACATAACAGTTGCGACAACACCGACATCGTTTCTCATGTCTTTCGGGAAAAGCGGACGGATAGGTCTGTCGATAACTCTTGATGCAAGAGTAGCTTTTTCACTTGCTTTGCCCTCACGTCTCTGGAATGAGCCGGGAATTCTGCCTACAGAATAGAGCTTTTCTTCGTAGTCAACCGAGAGTGGGAAGAAATCGACACCCTCTCTGGGCTTTGCAGACATTGTAGCTGTGCAAAGGACTTCTGTGTCACCGTATCTGACAAGACACGATCCACCTGCAAGCTGAGCCATTTTACCCGTTTCAACTACGAGTGGACGACCTGCAAGTGTTGTTTCAAATTTTCTGAATTCTTCAAACATTTGATTTACCTCTCTGAAAATATTTTTTACAGCAAGGTAGGTTTAGCAATAAATTCAACGCCGTGTCGGCGCTCAATTTAGTGCTAACCCTTTAAACGACCTTACTGTTTTTGATGATTTAATGCTAAGCATTGAAGTTAAATCCGAAGCCGCCTAAAACGGCGCATTTTCGGTGCTTTGCGGCTTAAACATACAAAGGAATAAGCAAACGCAAAGGCAGACGAGATAGGCTAACTACCTCATCTGCCGAGTCTGACTTATTTACGCAAACCAAGTCTTGCAACGATTGAACGATATCTCTCGATGTCTACCTTCTGAAGGTATGCAAGAAGGTTTCTTCTGTGACCGACCATCTTGAGAAGGCCACGGCGTGAATGGTGATCCTTCTGGTTCTTCTTGAGATGCTCTGTCAAGTCATTGATTCTCTTTGTGAGAACTGCGATCTGAACTTCCGGTGAACCTGTGTCACCCTCATGAGTTGCGTACTCAAGCATTATAGCTTGCTTTTCTTCTTTAGTCATTTTGACTTCACCTCTTTGAAATATTTACATTTAAGCCATACACTCAGGTATAGGATAGGTGAATACCCCATTGAGGTTTACTCCAATATCCGAGAATAGGCACAACGCTTAAATAGTATATCACACAGCAAATGAAAAGTAAAGAGAAAAATGAAAAAATTAGATTTATTTTTCCGATAAGCAGTCATTCGCCATGTACATAAAATAACTTAAATATATTTAAGCTCTATTTTTTCTCCGTCAGACGTGATGCTTATTCCGCATATAGCCTCGTCTGAGTGGTCGATGATAATGTTAGCGATTTCGTCCTCAACTTCACGTCTTATGACATTGCGAAGTTCTCTCGCTCCCCTCGCCCCACCGGCGGATTTCTTTGCAAGGTATGCACAGACTTCTTCGCTCCAAGTGAGTCTGATCCCCTTATCAGAAAGCGGTTCGACAAGCTCATTCAAAAGCAGATGAGCTATCTTGACATAGTTTTCCTCACTGAGTTCATTGAATACGACAACCTCATCAACTCTGCCGATAAATTCCGGTCTGAGGAAATCTGAAAGAGCTTTCATGACTTTTTCTTTCGTTGCGTCACTCTTGTCTTTTCCAAATCCGAGAGCGTTGGCTTTTTTCTCGCTTCCGGCATTCGATGTCATAATGATAACAGTGTTCTCAAAGTTGACGGTTCTGCCCTGAGCATCGGTAATTCTTCCCTCGTCAAGAATCTGAAGAAGAATATTCATCACATCGGGGTGTGCCTTTTCTATCTCATCAAACAACAATATAGAATACGGCTTTCTTCTAACCTTTTCCGTTAACTGACCGGCCTCATCATATCCGACATATCCCGGAGGTGAACCTATGATTCTTGAAACGCTGTGTTTTTCCATAAACTCGCTCATATCAAGTCGGATAAGCGTTTCCGGCGTATCAAACAAAAGCTGTGAAAGTTGTTTGACAAGCTCCGTCTTGCCGACACCTGTCGGGCCGACAAATATAAACGATGCCGGACGTCTTTTTGTGTTAATCTGAACACGGCTTCTTCTTATAGCTTTTGAAACAGCCTCAACTGCTTTATCTTGACCGATAATTTTAGCTTTAAGCTGATCTTCAAGACCTGCCAATCTCTTTATATCGCTTTCGATAACCTTATGGGCAGGAATACCTGTCCACAATTCAATGACCTTGGCTATGTCTTCCTCGGTGACTGCGTTATCTTCAGCTTTTATTCTCAACTGTTCAAGCTCATTTTCACACTTGACTATCTCGGACTTGATATTGGCGACAGCTTCATAGTCGATGGGTTCATTCTCTTTCGGCATTGCAAGATCTTCTTCATCAAGTTTAAGATCTTCCAATTTCTGTTCGCTTATCTCATAGTCGCTTATAGCTTTGTTTCTTAAATTAGCACAAGTGCAAGATTCGTCAAGCAGATCTATAGCCTTGTCGGGCAAGAATCTATCAGTTATATATCTTTCTGAAAGAACGACCGTCTTTCTGACAAGTTCATCACTTATTCTGACTCTGTGATAGTTCTCATAATAGCTCTTTATACCCAATAGTACGGTGACGGTTTCTTCGATTGACGGTTCATCAACCTTAACAGGCTGAAAACGTCTTTCAAGTGCTGTGTCTTTTTCGATATGCTTTCTGTACTCAGTAAATGTTGTCGCACCGATAACCTGAATCTCGCCTCTTGAAAGTGCGGGCTTTAAGATATTGGCGGCATTCATTGAGCCTTCAGCATCGCCGGTTCCGACAAGGTTATGGACTTCGTCAATGAAAAGAATAATATTTCCGTCATCTTTGACCTCTTGAATAAGGCTCTTAATTCTTGATTCAAACTGACCTCTGAACTGCGTTCCGGCAACAAGAGCTGTTAAATCAAGAAGATGAATTTCCTTGTTTGCAAGCTTTGCGGGTACTTGACCGGAGGCAATTTTAAGAGCTATTCCTTCGGCTATTGCGGTTTTGCCGACACCGGGTTCACCTATAAGGCAAGGATTGTTCTTTGAACGGCGGCAGAGTATCTGCATTGCTCTGTATATTTCCTTGTCCCTGCCGATAATATTATCAAGCTGACCGTCTCTTGCTTTTTTTGTCAGATCCGTGCAATATGTGTTAAGACATTTGCGTTTTTTCGGATCTTTCTTTTTGTTTCTGCGTCTTTTTTCGGCTCTGCTCTCGCCTTTTTCCTCATCCAGACTTTCTTGTACGGCTAATTCTTCATCGCCGTGTCGGTTATTCATATCGCCCATAAGTCCCTGCAAAAACGGAAGTGTGGGAACTCCGCCTTCTTCAAAACTTCCGTCCTCGCTTGATGCCGGAAACATATTTCCGAATTGTTCGGTTATAGCATCAACGTCTTCATCGGTTATACCCATTGATTGCATCATCTGCTTAATAGGGCCGATATTCAGCTCCATTGCACATTTAAGGCAATAACCCTCCGAAGTAGTCTTACCGTTCTCAACCTTTTGTATGAACATTACCGCAGGTCTTTCGTGGCATTTGCAGCACATCATTTGTTTCATTTAACTGTCTCCCTTTTACACTGAAAGTGTGAGATTATTTTTGCTTTTCTGTCTTTCTGTCTTTAAACTGTCTGTAAACCGCCGGCATATAGCTTGCAAAAGCTACGAGAGTTGCTATAACGGCCACAATAACAAGCGTAAATGTCAGCCAAACAGGCATTGTCCAAAGTGAAGCCAAAGCTCCGACCGAAGGCCCAAAAGCTATAACAAGTATCATTACACCGTAGAATACACAAGTTGCGACCTTGCCGTAAATCTCGGCAGCACCGGGTCTTATGCCTAAAGCGATCATAACAGCGCCGCCTATAACCATGACGGCATCTTTAAGCAGGAATATCAGGAACACCCAGCTGAAAGCTCTGATCATCGAGTCATCAGCCTGTCTGAACTTGATAAACATAATTATAGCTATAGTGATTATTGTCATCTTGTCAGCAATAGGATCAAGTATTTTGCCCAAGTTGCTGACTTGATTAAAGCGTCTTGCGATCTTTCCGTCAAAAAGGTCGGTGAGACCTGAAATCGCAATTATGACAGCGGCAATAAGGAACTGATCTTTAACAAGAAAATAACCGAAAATCGGGATAATTATAATTCTTATAAACGATAACAAATTGGGGATAGTTTTCCAATTTGAAAAGAGATCTTTTAAAATTTCTTTCATTGATATGTCCTCCTAAGACTGAATTTTCAATACATTTAGAATATTGTCAAACACGCTTATAAGTTTAGAACTTTCAACAACAGATATAAAACTCTCATTATCAATGATACCTGCTGCAAATTCCAGTGCGAAACACAAAACGGCGACAACTATAACGCCTTTTATTGCACCGAAAAGCAATCCGAATATTTCATTCGCCTGCTTAACAGCCGGAAGTTCAGTGAGCTTATCAAGAATAAGCGTGACTATTTTAAGTAATAGCACCGCCAAAGCAAATGCAACAACAAAGATCAAAAGCTTCAAAGCAGAAGTCACAACCGGTGACACAATGTTCGTCATAAGAACATCAACCGCCTCAGAGCCTCCCTGTTCCAATTTCTGTGAAAGCTCAACAGCCATACTCTGCTTATCAATTCCGATAAGTCCGAGGAAACCGTTCAAGCTATCAGGTATGCTGTCAAACGCCGATTGCACTTGTGATACCGCAGAACCGCCTGCCGAAGCAAGCTCACGGCTTAAGGTGTCATGTGCTTTCTGTTCAAAATACTGCGAATAAAATGTCGGAGCAAGCTGCACCGAAACAATTCTCGCCACTATAAATGCTATCAGGTTTGAAGCAAGATCCATTAGGCTTTTAACAAAGCCCCTTTTCCATCCAACGATCATACATATAACTAAAAGTATCGCCAGAATTATATCAACAATATATTCCATTACTATTCTCCTTTTGTTTTTTATTAGCCTGTTTTCGTTATCTCATAGACCACCTCCAATATGACTTGATTGTATATTCTATCACATAAGTGTGAAGATATATCGACATAAAATTTAAACTTTATTTTACAGCGTATTTATATATACTGTTTTCGGAAACGGCAAAAATTTCAGATCCGGATAACAAAAGTTTCTCTGCTGAACCGTCAACTTCTATATCGTCTCCTCTTTCACCGGAAGAAATGCTATAAACGAGAATTTTTCCGGTGATCAGAACATAGACCTTCTTTCCGTCTGTTTCAAAATCAAGTATTTCGCTTTCTATTTCTTTTGAAAATATCTTTTCGCACTTTTTATTGACAACTATCAATTCTTTCTCATTGAGAGAACCGAATTCTTTCTTGAGTATGGCAACTGTAGATCTTGAGCCGAAAGAAAAACCGGTGAGCTTGTCATATTCATAGCTCAACACTCGACTCTCAAGTTTTTTCATATCGGCTATCATATAGCTGAGATCGGTTATGACGCTGAGATTTCTGTTATCAATGAACTTAATTCTATATACTGTTTCGTTGGGGTACTCTATCTTTCCCTCAACTTCCAATGAGTCAACATTAAAATAATATATTCTTGAATATGAATCTCCGTTTGACACGTTTACAGAAGAAACCGCAACAGATCTGCCGTTTCTTGATAAAGCTATATCAAAAAGGTAATCATCGGAACATTCCCAACTAAACACCGCTTTATTTTTCGATGAATAAACTGTGACAAGCAGTGTTGACCGTGTACTTCTTGTTATTATAGCATAATTTCCGTTTGAGGCAATATCAGCATTGATGATCTCCTCATCAAGATCATCTTGATAAATTATTCCGGATCTGTCGGCTATCGTATATTTTCCGGTTGAACGCTCAAAAACTATGTACTTTTTATCGGCAGACTTGAACACCGGATTTGCGTATCCAATACTTTCGCTGTAGCGTTCTTCACCACTCGACTTGAAAGATATAAGCGAATTGGAAGTAATCGCAACATTTCCCGATGACAAATGTATCGCATCTATAAGGTCGCTTTCAGTTGAAAACAAAAGCCCTTCGCTGTCTGAATTTTCAGCCTTCTGTGTTCTGCTTCTGACCTGCGGTGCAACATAAAATGCCGTAAATGCAATAAGTCCGACCAATATAACAATTATGAGTGTCCGCAAAATTCTTTTCTGCTTTTTTCTTCCTTTAACTTTTATAACCCTTTCAGAGCTATTTTTTTCTGTTTTACTCATCGTTATTTTCTCCGTAAAAAACTTTATTTAAATATAGTCCGCAAGCCGGTGCGGTAACTCCCGCCTTGCTTCTGTCTTTACTTTCGATTATTTTCGGTACGCTTCCGGTTTCTATCTTACCTCGACTTATATCTAAAAGCGTTCCGATTGCTATTCTGACCATATTATACAAAAATCCATTGCCACTGACAGTGAATATCACCTTATCACCGTCTCTTGTAACTGAGAAATCATATATTGTTCTCACATTGTCCTTGACAGTTGAACCTGCAGCACAAAACGAAGTAAAATCATGCGTTCCGATGAAATCTTTCGCCTGTTCGTCAAGCATTTTTTCATCAAGCTTATATTTATAGTGATAAGCTCTGCCAATCATGAACGGATCTCTGACCTTTGCATTATTTATAATGTATATATACTCTTTCCCCTTGCAATCAAATCTTGCATGAAAATTCGCACTGACCTGTCTGCAATCAATGACAGCTATTTGGTCGGGCAAGACCGCATTTAAAGCATATATCATTTTTTCACACGGCATATCCGTTTCAATCTTACAGTTAAAGCAAAATTCATTTGCATGAACTCCGGCATCTGTTCGGCTGCAACCGTGAACTGTTACCTTTTGTGAAAATATTCTGTCTATCGCATCGGTTATGCATTGCTGAACGGTTATCCCATTTGGCTGGATCTGCCAGCCATGAAAAGCGAAACCGTCATATTTTATTTTGAAAAGATAGTTTCGCATAATCCACCTCACACAAGAGAACCGAATTTATTGTTCAAAAGCACTATAACGACAATAGATACTGAAAGTGTCACAAATGAGACAACATCACGGAGTCCAAGCTTCATTTTCTTCATTCTTGTTCTTCCCTCGCCGCCTTGATAACAGCGACACTCCATCGCAAAAGCCAGTTCATATGCACGTCTGAAAGCCGAAACCAAAAGCGGAACAAGAATAGGAATAAGTGCTTTTGACCTCTCTATCAAGCCACCGCTTTCAAGATCTGCACCTCTTGCTTTTTGAGCGTTCATTATCCTGTCTATTTCATCTATTAAAGTCGGGATAAATCTAAGTGCCAAAGTCATCATCATTGCAAGTGTATGAACCTGTATATGAAAAACATTCAGCGGTGACAAAAGGCGTTCAATTCCGTCAGTGAGCATAGTCGGCGTAGTTGTATAAGTCAGAAGTGAGCTTGCCATTATAAGGGCAACTATTCTGATAGCCATAAATATTGCTGTATATATACCTTTAGTTGTAATGGTTATAAACGACCATGAAACTAAAGTTGTACCACCTGAGACATAAAATATATTAAGAATGGTTGTGAATAAGATTATCGGCAGTATCGGTTTGATGCTTTTCAAAAACATCTTAAGCGGAACTTTTGAGGCAAATATCACACCGAGAAGCAGAACTGTCATCAACAAAAGTGACCAAGCGTTTTTGCATAAGAATATCAGCACCAATAACATTACTGTGAAAATGATCTTAGCTCTTGGATCAAGTGAATGAACGAATGATTTTTGAGGAAAATACTGACCTATTGTTATATCTTTTATCATTTTTCGCTGCCCCCTTTCAGGAATCTCAGCAGCTCTTTTCTGCCTTCTTCAACTGTATAAATATCGGTTCTGACATCATATCCTTTTGCTTTAAGCTTCAAAAAGACCGATGTGATCTCCGGAATATTAAGTCCCATTTCAACAAGCTCATCGGCTCTTGAATAAACTTCATTGACCGTGCCGAACATTGCCTCCTCGCCCTTATTCATAACAAGAACTTTTGTCGCTATCTTGGCAACGTCCTCCATACTGTGGGAAACTATCATGACCGTGCTGCCGGTGTTTTTTCTGTATTCCGAGATAAGTGATAAGATAGTGTCTCTGCCTTTGGGATCAAGTCCTGCACAAGGCTCGTCAAGCACAAGAATTTTAGGTTCCATCGCCATAACACCCGCTATTGCGACACGTCTTTTTTCACCGCCCGAAAGATCAAACGGTGACTTCTCAAGATAACTCTCATTAAGCCCAACAAATCTTATTGACTCTCTGACACGTCTTTTGATCTCGTCATCATCAAGCCCCATATTTTTTGGGCCGAATGAGACATCTTTTTCAACAGTTTCTTCAAAAAGCTGATATTCGGGGTACTGAAAACAAAGTCCAACCGAAAACCTAGCATTTCTCGTTGAAGTCTTGTCCTGCCAAATGTTGATATCGTCAACAAAAATGCTGCCGCTAGTGGGCTTGAGCAAAGCATTAAAATGCTGAATAAGTGTACTCTTGCCGGAGCCTGTGTGACCGATTATTCCCACAAGCTCGCCTTTTTCTATATTTATGTTGATATTCTTTATCGCAGTGTGTTCAAACGGAGTTTTGATTCCGTATATATAATTTAAGTCCTGCGTTTTAAGAACGGTTATGCCCATTTTTTCACCTCCGCAGCTTTTCAAAAGCAGACACAAACTCGTCTGCGGTCAAAACATCGCCGAAGTCAGCTCCATCTTTTTTGAGAAGATATGAAAGCTCTGTCGCCTGTGGAACATCAAGCCCTATCTGTTTTATCTCATCTATATGTCTGAAAACAGCTCTCGGTGTACCGTCAAAACGAATATTTCCCTCATCTATAACTATGACTCTGTCAGCCTGAACAGCCTCATCCATATAGTGAGTTATAAATATAACCGTTATCCCCATGTCTCGATTGAGACGTTTTACGGTCTCCATGACCTCTTTTCTGCCTCTTGGATCAAGCATTGCTGTCGGTTCATCAAGAACAATACAATCGGTTTGCATAGCTATTACTCCGGCTATTGCAACTCTCTGCTTTTGACCGCCCGAAAGCTTATGCGGTTCATGGAAACGGTAATCATACATTCCGACAGCTTTTAGAGAATCATCGACACGTCTGCGTATTTCGTCAGGCTCAACTCCGAGATTTTCAGGGCCAAACGCAACATCGTCTTCAACTATCGTGGCAACGATCTGATTATCGGGATTTTGAAAAACCATACCGACAGTTTTCCTGATATCGTTTCGTTTTTCTTCATCGGCGGTATCCATTCCGTCAACAAGAACTCTGCCTTCGTTAGGTACAAGTATTGCATTAGTCAGCTTTGCAAGCGTACTTTTACCCGAACCATTGTGTCCGAGTACGGCAACGAAACTGCCCTTTTCAATTGACAGCGTTATATTTCTGATGACCTCTTTTGCAACACTGTTTTCTTCGTCATATTTAAAGGTCACATTATCAAATTCAATAATACTGCTCATTTTCTTACCTTTTCCTGAATTTACTTTGTCCAGATCGCCGATGCTCCACACGGCAATATCATACCTGTTTCGGTAACCGGAAGTCCTATCTCGCTTGAAGAAACACTGCCTCCGAATTTTGGCTTAACGGTCGAACCGAGAATATATTCCATAACAGAAGCCGAAAGTCCCGTTGTGTATGAGTTTATAAGCATCATCAGCGACTTTTCATAAAGAAGCTGACTGCAAAGCTCCACAAAATCATAGACTTCATCTTCAAGTTTCCAAACTTCACCGCCCGGCCCTCTGCCATATGACGGTGGATCCATAATTATGATATCATATTTGTTGCCACGTCTTATTTCTCTTTGAACAAATTTTATGCAATCATCGACTATCCAGCGAACCTTTCCGTCTGACACCCCCGATGATGCGGCATTTTCCTTAGCCCAAGCAACCATGCCTTTCGATGCGTCAACGTGTACCACGCTTGCACCCTCTTTAAGGCAAGCGATAGTAGCTCCACCGGTATATGCAAACAAATTCAGCACCTTGACCTCTCTGCCGGATTCACGGATAAGCTCTCTTGTCAAGTCCCAGTTGACCGCTTGTTCGGGGAAAATTCCCGTGTGTTTAAAGCCCATGTTTTTGACGTTGAAAGTCAAATCTTTATATTTTATCTGCCAGCGGTCGGGAACAGATCTCGCTATCTCCCATTTTCCGCCGCCGCTTTTTGACCTTTTATAGTACGCATCGGCTTTTCTCCAAAGAAGATTTTTCTTTTCGGTTTTCCAAATTACCTGCGGATCGGGCCTGACAAGAGTTATATTTCCCCATCTTTCAAGCTTATCTCCGTCTGAACAATCAATAAGCTCATAGTCTTTCCAGTCGCTTGTGTATCTCATTTTAAACCTCTTTTATTATATAAGTCTTTCTCTGACAACCTCTGCAATCTCATTTGCAAGTTTTTCTATCTGGTTTTGATTTTTGCCTTCAAGCATAACTCTGACAAGCGGTTCTGTTCCGGAAACTCTGACAAGAACTCTGCCGCTGTCCCCAAGCTCTTTCTTGGCTGATTTTATCGCAAGTTTAATTTCTTCATCATAGTTATATCTTGCTTTACCCATATTTGAGACTCTGACGTTGACCATAGTCTGCGGATAAACCGTCATGCATTTTGCAAGTTCCGACAGTGACTTTCCCGTCTTTTTCATAACTCTGAGAAGTTGAAGTGCAGTCAGTTGGCCGTCACCTGTTGTGGCATAATCAAGAAATATAACGTGTCCCGACTGCTCACCGCCTATCGAATATCCCTTTTGAAGCATGGTTTCAAGGACATATCTGTCACCGACCTTTGTCGCCTCATAAGCTATTCCCTGTTCGTCACAGAATTTATAAAATCCCATGTTTGTCATGACGGTCACAACAGCTGTGTTCTTTTCAAGTTTCTTTTCTTTTTTCATGTATGCCGAACAGATAGCTATTATTTTGTCTCCGTCAACAATATCTCCGTTTTCATCGACAGCTAACATTCTATCGGCATCGCCGTCAAAAGCAAAACCTGCCATGAGGTGATTTTCTCTGACATATCGGCTCAGATTTTCAATGTGTGTTGAGCCGCAGTTATCGTTTATATTGACACCGTTCGGTTTATCCGAAAGCATATCGCATTTCGCACCGAGATCTGTGAAAAGCTTTTCTGCGCTTACGCTCGCTGAACCGTTGGCACAATCCAAGGCTATATTCATACCGTTGAAGTCAACATCGACCGTTCTTTTCAAATGTTCAATATAGTCATGAACTGTGTTTCGACTTTTACTGATACTTCCGACTTTACCCCCGATTTTGAGTGGTGGCTTATCGACTTCATCAAGAATAATAGCCTCTATCTGTTCTTCAATCATATCGGGCAGCTTATATCCGTCCGATTTAAATATCTTAATTCCGTTATATTCACATGGATTATGAGATGCCGATATCATTACCGCCGCATCATATTCATATTTTTTGACAAGATATGCAACTGCCGGTGTCGGAACAATTCCAAGTGTCATAACATCAGCTCCGACTGAACAAAGTCCTGCCGCTATTGCACTTTCAAGCATTGTTGATGATATTCTTGTGTCTTGCCCTATAAGAACCTTCGGCTTTTCATGCTTTTCGTCTGTCAGCACCATAGCGGTGGCTCTGCCGATTTTCATTGCTAATTCACAGCTTAATTCGGTGTTTGCGACACCTCTTACGCCGTCTGTACCGAACAATCTTCCCATTTTTCAATATTTCTCCTCTTAGTTCTTGTATTCAAGCCCCAAGTGTTCATAGGCTTGAGGTGTGGCTATTCTGCCTCTCGGAGTTCTTCCGAGAAATCCTATCTGCATAAGATAAGGCTCATATACATCCTCTATCGTTACTGATTCTTCACCGATTGCTGCCGATATAGTTTCAAGTCCGACAGGCCCTCCGTTATAATTTTTTATCATCGTTGTCAAAAGCCTTCTGTCTGTCGCATCAAGCCCCAATTCGTCTATTTCCATTCTTCTCAACGCAAGGCAAGCGGCATCTTTGTCTATAATTCCGTTGCCGACAACCTGAGCAAAATCTCTTGCTCTCTTTAAAATTCTGTTAGCAATTCTCGGTGTACCCCTTGAACATTTAGCTATCTGTAAAGCCCCTTCGGGATCTATACCTATTCCGAGTATTGACGCACTTCTTGTAACTATTCGGCTAAGTTCTTCCGGCGTATAAAGTTCAAGTCTCATCACAACACCGAAACGATCACGAAGCGGTGCTGAAAGCTGTCCTGCCCTTGTTGTTGCACCGACAAGAGTAAATTTCGGAAGATCAAGTCTTATAGATCTTGCCGATGGGCCTTTGCCTATGATTATATCAAGAGCGTTATCCTCCATTGCGGGATAAAGCACTTCTTCAACACTTCTGTGAAGTCTGTGTATTTCATCGACAAAAAGCACGTCTCCCTCATTGAGATTAGTCAGCAATGCCGCCAGATCGCCCTGTTTTTCTATTGCCGGACCTGAAGTTACTCTAAGATTGACGTTCATCTCGTTGGCTATTATTCCGGCAAGCGTTGTCTTACCGAGACCGGGAGGGCCGTAAAGCAAAACATGATCTAAGCTTTCCCCTCTTGACACCGCCGCTTGAATATATATCTTCAGATTTTCTTTGACTTTTTCCTGTCCGATATAATCTTCAAACACTCTCGGTCTGAGAGAAGTTTCTATATCGGCATCTTCACGGGTATATTCCGTAGCCATTATTCTCTCTTCGTTGTTAAAGTCGTTCATTTTATTTTCCCCGATCCTTTATATGATCTTCAATGCCTGAGTTATAAGCTTTTCGACACTCTGACTCTGATCAAGCTTTGCCACAGCTGAAGATGCCTCCGACTGTGAATAGCCAAGCATGACAAGAGCCTCCACCGCCTCACTTGTGTTAGTTCCGAGTACAAGCTGACTTTGAGATGTGACCTCACCCGTACTTGAAGAAGCGGTTGTCTTCATCTTGTCTTTGAGTTCAAGTACGACTCTCTGCGCTATTTTCGGGCCAACACCTTGAGCCTTTGTGATGGCTTTCACGTCACCTGCCGATATAGCCAAAGCAAGTCTGTCGGGTGTCAACTGTGAAAGTATCGCAAGTGCCGCTTTAGGGCCGACTCCCGAAACGGAGATGAGCATTTTAAAACAATCAAGTTCGCTTTCATCATAAAATCCGAACAGCTCCAAAGCATCTTCTCTTACGCTTAAATGAGTGTAAAGAGTAACCTCACCCTTTTTATCTGAAAGCTCGTTTAAAGTGGTAAGCGTTACAGCACATTTAAAAGCCACTCCGCCGCATGATATAGCAACCGTAGAAGAATCCTTATAAACAATTTCTCCTGTTAAGCTGTAAAACATTCTTAAATTCCCTTTCTTATCGACATATGTGAAGAATACAGTGAGCCACTTGCGTGAGCATGACATATTGCCATTGCGAGTGCATCGGCGGTATCATCGGGTTTCGGTATTTTTTCAAGAGCCAGTATACGTTTAGTCATTTCCTGAACTTGCTTTTTTTCTGCTCTGCCGTATCCGACAACGCTCTGCTTAACTTGAAGCGGAGTGTATTCAAAAACAGGAAGTCTGTTTTTTTGAGCCGCAAGCATCAACACACCTCTCGCTTGGCTGACATCAATAACCGTCTTAGCGTTATTGTTATAGAAAAGTTTTTCTATGCTCATAACGTCCGGATGATTTCTTTTGACCACCTCATTAAACCCGTCATAAATAAGCTCAAGTCTTTCGTTAAACGGAGTTTTCGCCTCTGTTATTATTGCACCGTAGTCTATAGTTTTAAAGTGATTGTTTCGGTATTCTATGACTCCATAGCCTATTATTGCGTAGCCCGGATCAATACCTAATATTATCATCGCATAGTACCTCATTATAATTTATCAGTTTAGTATACCATATAATTTGCAAAGTAACAAGTATTTACATCAACAATTTTACAAATAAGCTTGACAAAACAAATGCCGTGAAGTCTGCAAAAAGCCCTGCATAAAGCGTAGAACCTGTATTTTTTATTCCGATTGAACCAAAATACACACTGACAGCGAAAAAAGTCGTTTCGGTTGAGCCTGCCATAACGCTCGCTGTTCTTCCTATCGGGCTGTCGGGTGAAAACTCTGATAATATTTCCTCGTACACACTGAGTGAGCCTGAGCCTGAAAGTGGACTCAAAAGAGCCAGCGGTATCAGCTCACTTTGAAGTCCCACTCTATCGAATATCGGAGATAAAAACGAGGTCAAAGCCTCTATAAAGCCACTGTTTCTGAGCATATTTATTGCCACGGTTATCCCGATAAGTGTCGGCATTATCCTCAGAAGTGTTTTCATGCCGTCTTTAGCGCCCTCGGTAAACGAATCAAACACCGGAACTTTTCTGAAAACAGCAAACAGTGCAACAAAGGTAATGAGTATAGGCAAAATATAATTTGTTATCTCATTGAACATTTTTTGCGTTCTCCCCTCTTGTGCTTAATATGTATGCAACAATCATTCCTGCCAAAAGAGACAAAGACGAAGCTAAAACGCAGCTCGGAACTATATCAAACGGAGTTTTGCTCCCATGCTGTTGTCTGAGAGATGCGACAGTTGTCGGAATGAGTTTCATCGAAGCTGTGTTCATCACAACGAAAAACACCATCTCTCTGCTCGCTTTCGTTTTGTCCGGATTCACGCTTTGAAGTCTTTTCATGCTTTCAAGTCCCAAAGGTGTCGCCGCATTTCCAAGTCCCAACAGATTCGCCGTGACATTCATAGTCATAACAGATAATATGTCCTTTCTGTCCCTAAGTGACGGGAATATCCGTTTCATCACAGGCGCAAGTATGCGACTAATTATGATGCTTAGGCCTGAATTTTCTATTATCTTCATCATGCCACCCCAAAATGCCATTGTTGACAGAAGCTTTAAAGAAAGTTCAACCGCTTTCACTGCACCATCTATAACGGATTTTGACAATTGACTCATGTTTCCGGTCAATATAGCTGAAATAAATGAAAGAACTATAAGCACAACCCAAACATAGTTAAGCATAATATCACCCCGTTAATTATATGTTGAAAATCCGAAAAAAGGACAAAAACAAGTTTGCTCTTGACAAAATCACTAAAAGTATGGAATTTTTTTCAGGAATATGCTATAATACCCTCGCAGTGGCAAAGTCACGCAAAGAGAAAAAAGAAATGCAATTTTCGGAGGGAATCATGAATATTGTTATTGTCGGTTGCGGTAAGGTCGGATCAACACTTGCCGATCAGCTCGTCAAAGAAGGACATGACGTCAGCGTTATTGATGTTGATCCCGATGCGGTGAAAAAAGTCACAAACCGTCTTGATGTACTCGGAGTTGTCGGAAGTGGCTCAATACATCAAGTTCAGGTTGATGCCGGTGTCAAAGAGGCTGATCTTTTCATCGCAGTAACACCGAGTGATGAACTCAACCTGCTTTGCTGTCTCATGGCAAAAAGATCGGCTTATTGCAGCACCATAGCAAGAGTAAGAAATCCGGACTATCTTTCGGAACGCAATTTCATAAAACAGCGTCTCGGACTTTCCAACATTATAAATCCGGAATACGAAGCGGCGGCTGAAATAAGCAGATTGTTCTGCATACCGTCAGCTATAGAGGTGGACACATTTGCCGGAGGAAAAGTTGAGCTATTGAAAGCAGCTTTGCCGGTGGATTCGCCGATAGTCGGAAAGACTATAATGAGTGCTTTAGGAAAAATCAGCGGAAAAGTGCTGATCTGCGCTGTTGAAAGAGATGGTGAAGTTGTCATTCCCACAGGCTCATTTGTCTTGAAAGCAGGAGATGAAATTTCATTCCTGACTTCAAGAAAAGAAAGAGAAACAGTATTCAAAAAGACAGGTCTTGAATCCGGAAGAATAAGGAGAGTCGTCATAGTCGGTGGCGGAAAGATTTCTTATTACCTTGTCAAAATGCTTGTTGAAGAAGGATTCAAGGTTAAAATAATAGAAAGAGATAAAGAGAGATGTGAACAGCTTTCGGATCTTCTGCCGTCATCTGTCACGATAATAAACGGTGACGGAACAGATCAACAGCTTTTATATGAGGAGGACATAGACAAGGCTGATGGTTTCGCCTCGCTGACTGATGTTGACGAAGAAAACATCATGCTCTCAATGTTTATCTCAAAAAATTCAAAGGCAAAAGTTGTCACTAAAATAAACAGACAGAACTTTTCTGAAATAATTGATAATCTCGATATAGGATCGGTTATATATCCGAAATTTATCACAGCGGAAACTATAGTCAGCTATGCCAGAGCATTAAAAAATTCTCAAGGCAGCAATGTTCAGACGCTTTACAACATTGTTGACGGCAAGGTTGAAGCTCTCGAATTTTTAGCAAGAAGCGAATCAGAAGTCATAGGAGTGCCTTTAAGTGATCTTGAGCTTAAGAACAATCTTCTTATCTGCTGCATAAGCAGAGACGGACGAACGATCATACCTAACGGTTTAACGACCATAGAAGTCGGAGACACTGTTGTTGTTGTCACAACGCAGAAAGGTCTTAACGACCTGAGTGACATTCTGAAGTGAGAGGCTCAAGATGAATATTTCAATTATCTTTTATATTTTGGGTTGGGTGCTTTGCACCGAAGCCGGAGCTATGCTCTTTCCCTGTGTTGTTTCTCTGATATATTCCGAAAAGCAGGGACTTTATTATTTGATAACGCTTGCCGTTTGTCTTGCTGTCGGCATCGCTTTAATCGTTAAAAAGCCGAAAAAAACTCGCTTTTATGCAAAAGAAGGTTTCGCAATAGTCGGACTCAGTTGGATAGTTTTAAGTATTATCGGGGCTATTCCCCTTTGCATAAGCGGAGATATTCCGTCTTTTATGTCGGCTTTGTTTGAAACGGTATCCGGTTTCACAACAACGGGTGCGACAAATCTGACAGACGTTGAGGTGCTTTCAAAAACCGGCCTTTTCTGGCGAAGTGAGACTCACTGGATCGGTGGAATGGGTGTTTTGGTACTCATACTCACGCTGTTGCCAATAGCCGGCGGTCAGAATATTCAGCTCATGCGAGCTGAAAGTCCCGGCCCGACTGTTGACAAATTCAAGCCCAGACTCAGATACACGGCGATGATACTTTATATCATATATATTGTGATAACTATATTGGAGATAATCTTCCTTCTCATAGGCAAGATGCCTTTATTTGATGCTGTAACAACAGCTTTCAGTACAGCAGGAACCGGCGGCTTTGCTATAACAAATGACGGAATAAACGCATATCATAGTCCATACATTGAAATAGTCGTGACAGTGTTTATGATACTCTTTAGCATAAACTTTTCATTCTATTACATGATAATAACACGCCGTTTCAAGGAAGCGATGAAAAACACGGAAGTCTGGACATATCTTGGCATTATTCTTGTTTCATCATTGACTATTGCTCTTAACGTTTATAAGCTGTTTCCGAATGTTAAAGATACACTGAGAAATTCTTTTTTCACGGTGGCATCTGTCATTTCAACAACAGGTCTTTGCACGGCTGATTTTGACAAATGGCCTCAGCTTTCAAAGATGATAATTATAATGCTTATGTTCATAGGAGCTTGTGCCGGAAGCACAGGTGGCGGTATCAAGGTCTCTCGTATTATGGTGCTTTGCAAAAGTGCGGTCGGTGAAATAAAACATCTTGTTCACCCGAAAAGTGTCAACAGCATAAAAATATCGGGGAAAAAAGTTTCATCGGAAACGGTCAAAAATATCCGTTCCTTCTTTGTTATAGAAATGATAATTCTTGCCGTATCGACACTTATTGTCAGTCTCGATAACTTCGACTCGACAACAACCGTCACTTCGGTTATTACCTGTATTCAAAATGTCGGCCCGGGATTAAACGTTGTCGGCCCAACAGGTAACTTCGCATCGTTCTCAATATTATCGAAGTTAGTCTTAATATTCGATATGCTTGCAGGCAGACTTGAGTTAATGCCTCTCTTAGTGCTTTTCTATCCTCCGATATGGAAGAAGAATTGACATCAGGACTTACTCGTACAGAGTCAAAATCAAGGAAATCAGACTCGTTAAAATTTAACGGTCATGAAAATAAAAAACGGAAAAGGAGAATTTGAATGGCATTTATTTATGCGAGCTGTGCGTTAGGTGCAGCAAGTTTGATTTCATTCTTGGTAAATTTCAACAAGAAAAGAACAGTTATGGGTGTTTTCAACAAGATGACGGTTTCGATCTTCTTCATCTTAACTGCGTTCTTCGGCATCCTTCAAAGCATGGACAAGATAGGCGATCCTTCTATCATAAAGTTTGGTTTGCTTGTTCTTATCGGTCTTGTGTTCGGTATGCTTGGTGACATTTATCTCGATCAAAAATGGGTTTATCCCAAAGACGACAAGAAATACCTTTATGCCGGATTTATCACTTTCGCAATAGGTCATATTTTCTATATGACAGCTATTGCAACAAAGGCTCAGCTTAAGCTGACTCAGATACTTCTCGGCGTATGCGTTGGTCTTATTGTTGTCATCGTCAACATATTCATCGAAAAATTCGGCCCGCAGGATTTTGGTGAATTCAGACCTATAGTTACGTTTTACACACTTCTTGTTGGCTCAACTCCGGGTGTTGCTCTCATGGCAGCTATTGCAACACATGGAGAACCCGCATTTATCGTATTCACTGTCGGTGCAGTATTCTTCCTGATTTCGGATATCATTCTTTCACCTATGTATTTTGCAGAGGGTAAGAACACACCGATAAACTTCGTGATCAACCACGTTACATACTATATCGGACAGTATATGTTTGCACTGTCAATAATCTTTCTTAAATAATAGCTGAATAATTTTAAACGGTACGCACTAACTCGGTGCGTACCGTTTGCTTTACTAATAGATACAGCACCGATACGTTGAGGCGTATCGGTGCTGTGTTTTTGTTTTTACTTCAAGCTGAGAATTTCCTCGATCGGCCCTTTGAAAGGCTCAATGAAAGGAATATGACGTTTGCTTTGATCTTTGACAAAGCTTGTATATATAGCCATTTTCAGATTGTTGTTGCCTTGGAACTTTGATATTGTTTCTATAAGCAGTTCCTTTTTGTCTGCGTTGCCCTTGCGAACATAGTTGACAAGCTCAACTTCTATAGTTTCATCTCTCTTGATCTTGAATATATCAACAGACACAAAATCGCTTGTCTTGCTTGTCAGCTCAAGACGCTTCTCACCTCTTGTGACAATTATCTTATCGCATTTCTTAACATCTTTAAATAAAAGCTCAATATTTCTCTTTTCGGGAACTACGCTTGCATCGCCTGTCGGAGCGTTAACAGTGAACTTCAAAGAAGAACCGCTTGCAAGTACCTTAAAACGTGTAATTGCATATTTGCCGTTCTTATATTCGTTGGTCTCGCCATCATCTTCATACATATCGAAGTTATTTGAACCGGCATAAACTGCCACCTGCATATCGGCAGGATTTGTCCAATCGTTCGTGTCACTGCGAGAGCTCATCGGAATAATTGCTCCTTCTTTCGCCAAAACGGGGATACTTTCCAGACCTCTGTAGAGTGTGTATTCTCTGCCGCCCTCATAAACTCTGCCGTTGTAAATATCGGTATAACGGCCTGACGGAAGCCAAACTTTGACTTTCGCCATGTTTGTTTTTGTGTTGCACTTCTCGGTTATCGGAGCAACGATAAGTTCAGAGCCAAAGAAATATTCATTTTTGTATTCATAAGCTTTCTTATCATCGGGATATTGATAATAGAGAGGTTCACATATTGCTATTCCGTCTTTGTGGTTTCTATAGTTCATAGAATAAATATAAGGAAGCATTTTATGTCTGGTACGCAGGCAATTTTCTGCTAAATTTGTGACCTCATTCTTGAATTTCCACGGTTCTTTGCCCATAAATTCATTTTGAGTTGAGTGAAGTCTCATTATCGGGCTGTAAAGACCAAACTGTACCCAACGGATATATAATTCGTCATCTTTACTTCCGAAGCAGTGACCGCCAATATCGTGGCTCCACCATGTATAGCCAACGTTAGCTGCATTAGCAGTGAAATAAGGTTGAAAATCAAAACAGCCCCAATTCACCGCCGTATCTCCCGAAAAGCCAAGAGGATAACGGTGAGAACCGATTTGTGCGTAACGTGAAAGAATAAGCGGACGTTTATTTTCTCTTTGAGAATAGAGATAATGATAGTGATTTAAAGCCCAGAGTGGATCAAGATTCTTTATCTTGGTATTCTTGCCCTGCTGCCAATCTATCCACCAAAAATCAACACCCTGCTCCTCATAAGGCTTATGCAGAACATCAAAGTAAGCCTCAACAAACTTCTTGTTTGTGATATCAAACGGAATATGCTGTTTTGTTGTGGGATTTATTCCGATTTTTTCTGCAAATTCGGAATACATATCTTCAAAAGGACGAACTCCCTGTGAGGGATGAATATTGAGAGTGATTTTGAAATTGCGATCCTTAAGCCATTTCAAAAAGCCGGGATAATCAGGGAAAAGCTCTGTGTTCCAGCTGTAGCCCGTCCAACCGTCAGACTGGACAAGATTGCCTATATTCGCAGGCGGGAACTCCTTGAATTGAAACTTTCCGTCATCGCCGAAACGTTTGAGATCAACCCAATGCCAATCCATGTCAACCGTTGCAACAGTTATAGGTATTTTGCGGTCGATGAATTTCTGCATAAGATCCATATATTCCTGCTGACTATATGCCTTATAGCGTGACCACCAGTTGCCAAGACAATATCTGGGAACAAGCGGCACTTCACCGCAAAGTGCATACAAAGCGTTTATGCAACCTCTGTAATCATGACCGTAGGCAAAGTAATATTCGTCCTTTTCAGTAGACTTTCTCTCTTTGATATCGAACTTCTCGGTAAGAATATGAGATTTCGCATCATCAAAAACAGTGACACCCTCAGTTGAAACCAGACCTTCTTCCAGCTCCACTTCGCCTCGGCTCATATCAAGAGTTCTGTATGTACCCTTAAGATTTCCTTTGTGCCAATCGGTGACACATTTTCCGTTTTTGAGCGTAATGCTCACCATTTTTTGAGATTTTAAATCGTACTCAAAACAAGTCTCTGAGGTGATAATCTTGATGTTCCACTCATCCTGAACGATTTTAAACTCAGGTCTTGAAAAGTCTCTGAACCACACGCACTGTGTCGGCTCATCAGTGAAATGAGCATTTTTATCGACCTCAACTCGCAAAAGTCTGTCGGAAAGCACACTGAATCTGACCTGCCCTCTGACAATAACATGCGTTTTAGCCGTCACGCTCTTGCTTTCAAAGGAAAGCTGTTCTTTAAAAAAATCTTTAGCCATATATTTTCTCCTTTTCAGTTTTGTTTCTCCACAATTTTATATTCATTGTCTATCCTGAAATAAGGACACTCCTTATATGAACCATGCAGGAAATGTTCCATTTCGTCCATGTCGATGTCAACATCACATATGTTTTCGCCGTATTCCTCATCGAAAACATAGTTTAAGCAAAATTCACAGTTTTTCTTATACATTGTGTCTCCTCATATTGTTTCTTCAAGATAGTCAAGCACTCTGATTATTCTTCCGTGTTCAAAATATATTCTCGGAACACGTCTTGCAAAACCACAGATAAATTCATAGTTGAACGTTCCGGCGACATTGCTCATTTCTTCAAATGTTATCTCGTCATTGCCGTCTTTGCCAAACACGGTCACTATATCTCCTTGACACACATCCGGAATATCCGTCACATCGACCATCATCTGATCCATGCATATTCTTCCGACTATTTTCGCCCTTTGACCTCTTATTAAAACCTCTCCCTTTGAAGAAAGCGATCTATAATATCCGTCTGCATAGCCAAGAGACACAGTTGCTATTTTTGTGCCTTTCTTCGCTATGTACGTTGAACCGTAGCTTATCGTTGTATCTTTCTTGACGGTTTTGACATAGACTACTCGACTTTTGATTTCCATTGCCGGTTTTAAGTCAAGAGCTGCTTTATTGACCTGATCTGACGGATAAAGTCCATACATTACAATTCCGGCTCTAACCAAATCGAGATATCCGTCTGTCATATCGACTATACCTGCGCTGTTGCAAATATGCTTGATCGGAATTTGTATACCTCTGTCCTCAAGTTCCGAAAGAATATGAAAAAACTTCTTCTCCTGTTCATTTGCCGAAGTTTTATCCGCACTGTCAGCACAAGCAAAATGAGAAAATATACCTTCGATATTTATATTCGGAAGTTTGGATATTCTCTCGATCTCATCAATGCTCTCATCGTCAGCGTCAAAGCCGATTCTTCCCATGCCGGTGTCTATCTTTATGTGGATATTAGCCGTCATTCCGCACATGACCGCAACATCGGATAAAAACTTCGCCGTTTCGTATTGGAACACTGTCGTTGTGATTCCATATCTTAAGACTCCCTCAAAGTCACCGGGAAAAACATATCCTAAAATAAGTATCGGCTCATTGATGCCGCCTTTTCTGAGAACAACCGCCTCACGGTAAGTCGAAACACCAAAACCATAGACAAGCTTTTCCTTGCTTAAATATCTGGCTATCGGAATAGAACCGTGACCGTAACCGTCAGCTTTTATAACAGCCAATATTCCGGTGTCCTCTCCTACCCTGTTTTGAATTTCTTCCACATTGTGTCTGATATTATCAAGATTTATCTGAGCATAGGCTCTTAAATTTTCAAACACTATATCACCTTGTTTCATTTGACAAAATCTTCAATAACGGCAATGTCTAAGCCGTCATAGCCCTTCAAAAATTCAAGCAACTGTTTCGCTATGGTCTTAACTCCACCAACACTGTCGCTTTCAATATTAAGTGGCATTATCGGATCATGAACGCTAAGTCTTAATAAGAACCAACCGTCACCGTTGTCCTTTGAGAAATTGACACGAATTCCCTCTCTGTTGTCATCAGCTGTTTCCCAACCGCAGGCATTTTCTGCGTACCTTTCAAGATCGGAAATAACCTTTTCACCATAGGCCTTGAAGTCCTCCGGAATGATCTTAAATCTAAATTCTTTAGCCTCAGCCGGATCTTCAAGCTCGGCTATAAGAGAGTCCAGTGTCTTGCCTTGCTTTCCAAGCTGTGCGGTCTTGACGATGATCTTCGTCATAAGATATGCTCCGTCATCGAGATAATAATTCTCTTTAAACGCTGCGTGACCTGAAGTTTCCATAGCCAGTGGGCAGTTTATTCCGCTTTCGTTAAGCTCGATCTGACGGTCGATAACGTTTTTATATCCACGCTTAAATCTATAATGTACACCGCCGAGTGTCTGCTCAATGAACTTTTTCAATCCGCTTGATGTTACACTGTCAGTGACGATCGTTCCGCCATCATTGCCCTCAAGTGCAATAAGGGAGGCAAGTGCGACAAGTCGGTTTCTGTTTATTTCATTGCCGTTTGCATCAACACAGCCGGCTCTGTCAACGTCTGTGTCAAATATCACGCCAAGATCGCATTTGCCCTCAACAGTGGCTTCGCATATAGCTTTCATAGCCGTGGGGTTTTCCGGATTCGGAATATGATTCGGGAACATTCCGTCCGGATCGAGATAGCGACTTGCCGAAACATCTGCACCAAGAGGTGCTAAGACATCTCTTGCAAAAAATCCACCTACACCGTTTCCGGCATCAACTGCAATTTTATATCCCTTAAGCGGATAATTGTAGTCCTCGGCGTTGACCTGCTCTTTTATCATATTGCGAAGATTTTCGGCATACTTTGACATATAATCAACCGATATAATCTCGCCCTTCGTGTCGCAAAGAACATTTTCGTTTTCTTGAGCATATTCTAAAATCTTCTCTATGTCGCTGCCCTCAAGACCGCCTTGACGGGTGAAAAACTTAAGTCCGTTTCTGTGGTACGGGTGATGACTTGCGGTAATTTGAACCGCCGCATCACATCCGAGATCGACTGTTGTCATAAACATAGCCGGCGTTGACGCAAGTGAGCAATCAACCACGGTGAATCCGCTTTTTGTCAAAGCATCAACCACCTGTGTCTTTATTCTTTCGGCTGAAATTCTCGAATCGTGACCGACCGATACTTTGTAGCTGTCTTTTTCAACATTTTCAGTGAGCCATTTGGCAAAACCTGCTGTCATTCTGAAAATGTTTTCGTCTGTCAGATCAAGTGGCTCGTCTTTAACAGCATCAACTGCCACTCCTCTAATATCTGTTCCGCTTTTGAAATGTTTCCAATACTTATTTAACATTTAAAATCCTCCTTTTTCTTCAAGTAAGTCTTCTGTTATCTCCATTAGGAATTTATACATAGGCGTATAAGCCTTTATTGCCTTTTTCAGTTGTTCTTCAACACTGCCGTCAAACAAGCTTTCGAGTGTATAAAACGGACTGGCAAAATAAAGTTCCTTAGCATTATAATAGAGCTTAAGCCTTTGATCCTTGCCAATGCTTTTGTCCTTTTTATAGAGTCTGAAACTCGGCTGTGCTTTCACTTTTTCAACACTTTTGACCGCTTTTAAAAATTCTTCTCCCTTTTCGTCAAGCTTTTGTCTGAAATGCTCCATAACAATGGGTTTGCAATCATATATGCCGACTCCCCAATTCATGCCGTTGGGTGTTATTTCAAACCACATACAAGGTTGGTGCGACCATTGCTTTTTATATCGCATGAACATCACCCACACGTTTTCACGATAGAGCGATTTATCTCTCGTGTATCTTGTATCTCGGCGTACTCTCGATATCATTTTGTATGGTATGAGACACATTTCAGGATCAATTTCACTAAGCAAAGGTGTCAAATCATTTATCAGAGCATAAAGCTGTTTTGTTATGCCCTGTTTTATTTTTTCCTTGTGTTCATCATAGAATATCTTGCTGTTGTTAAATCTGTTTTCCGCAAGCAGCATTATCATTTCCGGCTTAATTCCGCTAAACTCACTCATTAGCTTTCATTACCTCCTGAGCTGCCAAAAGAACGCCTATCTTTGAGGCATTGAAATCTGTTCCGCCCTGCATCCAAACAGCGAACGGTTCACGAAGCGGTGCATCACCTGAAAGTTCGATCGAAGAACCGAGGGTGAAAGCTCCGGCAGACATGATAACCTTGCTGTCATATCCCGGCATATCCCATGGTTCGGGTGTGACAAACGAATCTATAGGCGAGCCTTTTTGCAATCCTCTGCAAAAAGCAATGAGGTTTTCAGGATTTTCAAGTTTTATCGCTTGAATTATATCGTGTCTGATTTCATCGGGCTCAGGTGTGACACCAAAGCCCATAAGTTTCATCACCTCTGCGGCAAATACCGCTGTTTTAACAGCCTCACCAACAACATGAGGTGCATTATATATTCCCATGAAAAGCTCTCTTGACTGACCGAGTGTCGCTCCGACCTCTCTGCCAAGTCCCGGTGTTGTCAAACGATAAGCACATTTTTCCACAAGATCATGTCTGCCTGCTATATAACCACCGGTTTTGGCTATAGCTCCACCCGGATTCTTTATAAGCGAACCGGCTATCAAATCAGCTCCGACAGCTGTAGGCTCTGTCTTTTCAACAAATTCACCATAGCAGTTATCAACCATTACAACAACATTAGGATTTTTTCTTTTTGAGGCTTTAACTATCTCGCCTATTTCTTCAACCGACAAAGATGCTCTTAAATTATATCCTCTTGAACGCTGAATATAGACCATTTTAATACTGTCATCAACAGCTTTTTCTATTTTTTCAAGATCAATTCTTCCGTTTTCGTCAAGGTCAACCTGCTTATAATTAATTCCGTAATCTTTAAGAGAACCCATGTCAGCGTCAGGCTGTGCAATCCCTATGACCGGCTGTATCGTGTCATAAGGTGTTCCCGTCACGCAAAGCATGGTGTCACCTGTTCTCAACACACCAAACAGGGCAACTGCAAGTGTATGAGTACCGCAAGTAAAATTATGTCTGACTATTGAATCCTCTGCTCCGACAGCTTGAGCGAAAACTTTGTCAATAGTTTCTCTGCCTCTGTCGTCATAACCATAACCCGTGGACTCGGCAAACATGGATTCGCTGACATAGTTATCTATAAACGCTTTGAGCATTTTTTGCTGATTATACTCTGTCACGTCATCTATTCTGTCAAAATATGGTCTTACATTTTCAAGAGCCGTCTTTGATATTCCATTTATTTTATCGCATATTCCAAACATATATATTCCCTTTCCGTTGCGGCATATGTCTGCCCCACTCGCCTATTTTATCAAATCCGAGATGTTTATAATATTTCGTAAGCTCACCGTTTTCCGTCATGACAAAAATGTTTTCTTTTTTCAGCTTTATAAGACTGTCGGCAAGTGCAAGAACGCATTTTTCGGCTAAGCCTCGGCATCTGAAATTTTCATCCGTTGCGACACCGCTTATGACAGCCGATATTGACGTTTCTGCACTCGTCATCGCACAAGAAACGAGTTCGCCACTATCATAAATTCCAACGGCTCTGAGCATATTTCGCCGCTGTCTGAAAGTGAAATCCGACAGCCACGGAAGATGCTCCTCTTTTCTCACTTCGGTTGAATTTGCTCTACATACCAAATCGTACAGTGCCGCAGGCTCAATATTAAAACCGACCGAGTCATCGAATTTGTTTTTTCCGTTAAACTTTAAAATATCGCCTTGTACGCAATCAAGATTAATCTTTCGGAAAAACTCTGCCTGCGAAAACAGTGTGTTAAATCCGATGATGTGAACAAACTCGGAAAGCTCATCATAATCGGTATTTTCACTAACGCAAACAGTCATATCACCATCTATCCGGCTAACAGCAGATGTGATCTTGCCGTCATTTATCTGCTCCCAAAACATAGCAAAATCCATGTTTGTACGATAAGCTTTGAGATAAGCTCCGACTCTCGTTCCGATAGGATCACCGTCACAGAAATTCAAAACATCGTCTATTTGATTCTCACTTATCAAGCGAAGCATTTGCAAATTCCTCGCTCATAAGCTTTGCAAGCTCATATACACTTTGCATATCTTTTTTGTTGGCAACGCAAGTTGCAGAATGAATATATCGGCACGGAATTGAAATCGCAAGTGTATAAACACCGCCTCGGCTCAAATGGATAGAACCTGCATCATTTCCGCCGGCAACCGTTGTCTTAGTCTGCCAAGCTATGCTGTTTTTCTCAGCTATTTCTCTCGACATCTTGAAAAGCTCTCTGTTATATAGTGTGGCTCTGTCCATAAACGAAACCGCTGCACCCTTGCCTAAAAAGCAAACACTGTCAGATTCGGGTGTATCGGCTATATCCGATGCTGTTGTGGCTTCAAGAACAACAGCATAATCCGGAGCTATAGTGAAAGCCGCAGCTTTTGAACCTCTCAAGCCAACTTCTTCTTGAACAACAAATGAAAAATATGTGTCATATTGAACGCCTTCTTCAATCATTTTGAGCATCGCCGCACAACCAAAGCGGTCGTCTATGGCTTTAGCCTTAATCAGACCGTCACCAAACTCAACATAATCGGAAACAAAATAGACACTGTCACCGACCGAAACCAACTTTTCGGCTTCTTCCTTTGATGATGCACCGATATCTATAGTCATATCTTTTATTTTCGGGCATTTCTTTAAATCGTCTTTTTCACAAAGGTGTATTGGTTTAACACAGACCACACCCGGTATATCGTTATCGCCAACAGTGACATTCCTGCCGAATATAACTTTTTCGTTAACTCCGCCCACCGGTGTGAATTTCAAAAAGCCTTCGTCTGTTATATATCTGACAATAAACCCAACTTCGTCCATGTGAGCTGAGATCATAACCTTATTTTCAGCTCTTTTTTTACCTTTGACAAAAGCGATGACGTTGCCCATAGGATCGACAGTTATATCGGCTTTATCGGAAATTTTCGATATGATATATTCTCTGACTTTTTCTTCTCTGCCGGAAGTGCCGTTTATAAGGCAAAGTTCTTTTAAATAGTTAAGCATTTTCTTTGCCTCCGTTCTCCAAGATGTAATAAGCAATAAGTTTAGCCGAAGATTCTATATCATCGGTGTCTATAACTTCGACAGCTGTATGCATATTGCGAAGCGGAACGGAAACTATAGCTGTCTTTATACCTCTGCCGCTGACCGATATTCCGTCAGCATTTGTTCCGGTCGATCTGCCCATGACCTCACAACTGTAAGGTATATTATGCTTTTTGGCTGTTTCGACAAGATCGAGTGACATTTTTCTGTCGAGTACAGGTGAGAAACCTATAAGAGGGCCTTTTCCAAGCTCGCCGGACTCCTCCTTGCTGACATCGGGTTGTGTCGCAAAGGTGACATCAACAACGATAGCTTCATCAGCTTGATTTGAGAATGAACCTGTCACAGCACCGGCGCCGCCCACTTCCTCCTGCGAAGAAAACATGACGGTTAAATCGGCATTGAAACCCTCAGACTTGAGAATTTCCGTTGCTCTTATCAAAACAGCTATGCCGGCTCTGTCATCAAATGCGGCACTCGAAATTCTAGTGCCTAAAAGCTCATTTTGTCTGTTTTTAATGATTATTCTGTCTCCGGGGAAAACAAGCTTTTCGGCATCTTCCTTGCCATATCCGATATCTATTGCCATTTTTGTTATTTCGGGAAGTTTGTCATCATCACCTGCAAGATGAGGCGGAACAGAACAGATAACGCCGAAAAGCGGCTTTTCGCCAAAGACGACAACTTCATTCCCGATAAGTGTTCTCGGATCAACACCTCCGCACTTATCGAAAAGTACAAAGCCCTTTTCATTTACGCATCTGACTATTAGCCCTATCTGATCTATGTGAGCATCAAGCAAAAATTTCTTTCCATTGCCCTCAATTCTTCCAATGACATTGTTCATTCGGTCAATATGCGTGTCGGCGTACTCGGACAAAATTTGACAAGCAAGCTCACCTGTCTTTGTTTCGTCACCGGAAACACCTGCCGAATCGGCAAGCTTAAAACATAGCTCTTTTGTTTCCATTTTGCTCCTCCTTATTTAAAATACATATAGTATTGGCATTTTATCATACCGTTGTAAATTTTTCTTCTCTTGTCTGCTCTTCTTCCAAATTGTTTTTCAAATTCATCGTTCGGAGCTATTATATAGTACGCCCAGCCACGTTCGGGTTTGAACTTCCTGCCCATCAAACGGTAAAGTGCATTAGCCTGCTCTATATCCAAAAGTCGCTCGCCATATGGCGGATTGCAGATAACAGTACCCTTTTCACTTTTCTTTGTGAAGTCTTTGATATCGGCTTTTTCAAAATGAATATATTTCTCAACGCCAGCTCTTTTAGCATTTATTTTCGCTATATCAAGTGCCGCTTGGTCTATATCTGAACCGTAGGCTATGAACTGACTGTCAGCAACAGCTAAAGACTTCGCTCTTTCTCTCTCATCACTCCAGACACTTTGCGGAATATTAAGCCATCTTTCAGCTGAAAAATGTCTGTTCACACCCGGAGCTATATTGTTTGCATACATTGCACCTTCGATGAGTATTGTTCCCGAACCGCACATTGGATCGTACAAAGTATGGTAAGGTCTGACACGGGCAATATTAACAAGCGAGGCAGCTATAGTTTCCTTTATCGGAGCTAGGTTAGCCTCCAGCCTGTAACCACGCTTATGAAGTCCCGCACCGGAAGTATCCAAAAGCAAACTGACCTGATTTTTCATGATTGAAAATTGCACCTGATAAACAGGCCCCGTCTCATCAAACCACGAAATATTATACTTGGTTTTCATTCTCTCAACTATAGCCTTTTTGATAATAGCCTGACAATCGCTGACACTGAAAAGATCAGAATTGATCGAATATCCCTTGACCGGAAAAGCATCTTGAACACCTATCCAATCTTCCCAAGGCAAAGACTTTGTTCCTTGAAAGAGATCCTCAAAACTGTGAGCCTCAAATGAGCCGACAAGTATCTGTATTCTCTCAGCATAACGTGAGCAAATATTGGCTCTCGCCAGCATATATTCATCACCCGAAAACAGAACTCGTCCGTTTTCACAGACAACATTTTCTGCACCGAGTTCTTTCATTTCGTTTGCAATAATTGATTCAAGTCCCAATAAGCAGGGAATGACAAAATTTATAGTCATATATTATACCTTTCTTTCGTGTTCTAAGCACGTTATTAATCAAAAATACGATGGTACAAAAGTACCATCGTATTATATCATATTATATCAAGTTTTTCAATCGGCTTTCAGCTTTTTTCAGGAATAAGCAAGCCGTAACCGCCGTCTTTTCTTGCATAAACAACGCATATCTCATTTGTCTCGGCATTTATGAACATATAGAACATATGTCCGAGCATATTCATCTGAAGTATAGCCTCATCGACACTTTGCGGTTTTAGCGGAACTTCTTTTGTTCTGACAAGATCAAATTCCTCTTCTTCTGCGACCGGCTCGGTAAATTCCGAGAAGTCAATAGGTGCGGCACTCTTGAATTTCTTTTCTAATTTTGTTTTGTTCTTTCTTATCTGTCTGACAAGAACATCAACACAATTATCGAGAGCGTCAATCATATCATCGGATCTTTCCTGTGCTCTGAAAATAACTCCGTTATGATTGATCGTAACTTCGACAATTTTGGCGTTTTTTTCAACCTTTGCCGTCACCTTGGCTATTGCATCATCGCCGAAAAACTTATCAATTTTTGCAAGCTTTTTTTCAGCTCTTTCGATGAAGGAATCTCTTGGTGTACATTTTTTGCCGATAACTGTTACTTTCATAACGACATCTCCTTTTATATATATTAAACCCCAATATAACGGGATTATTACCTCCTCTGTGTCATTATAATAGCATATTTAAACAAAAAAGTAAACAGTTTTAATGAAATTTTATTAATATTGTCTATATTTCGGCATTTTTCGCGTTATAGGTGACTTTTCAGAGTATGAATACAGTTTTGATCGTGTTTTCAGCCTGAAAGCGGTAAACTCTCGACAACCCCTCGCAGCCAAGCTGCGAGGGGTTGCACGATCGCTCACCGTCCGCCCACTCCGTGGGCGGGGTTCTATTCAACACCTCTGTAATAAAGTCCCCTTGTGAATTCGCCTTGCGGTTTTTCTCCTTTTAGGTACGCACCGACCGTTTCGGCGACTTTTTGCTTGCTCTCCTTAGTAAAATAGAGCGTAATAAAGTCTGCATTTTCTATCTCTCTGAGTCTATCTGCAAGATATATAGGCCTTGAATTGAGAAGTTCACTGCAACCGTTTGAACAAACAACAGGAAATTTCACACCCATTCTGTCTGTCAAATACGAATTGCTTTTACACTTATCACAAGTTTTTCCGTTCCGAATGGGACAGTTTCTCGTCAACATCAGAGGAATATTACCATAAGCTATGACACCTCTTTTAATATTTCCGCCAAGTTTTTTTATCTGCTGTAAAGTCAGTTCAACTGAAACAGTTGCCTCGCTGACACTTAACTTTTCAAGTTCGTTTAACGAAAGAGTGTTAAATATGTTAAGTGTAAATCCCGTGTGAATATCCATTGAAAGCTCTCTTGCCATAGCCAGTCCGTCTATATTTGTCGCATAAGCGAGTGTCAGACCATTTTCTTTGAGCGTTTTCAACCTTGCAAACACCTTATCCGCTGTTGAGAAAATCCCTCTCGGAATTTCAACACCAACTCTGATTTTCTTATTTAAATCTTTGAGCCTGTCGATATCAGTGCTTATCGGAAGATAAACAGTATCTATGCCCGACAGGTCTTTCGGCAGCTGCGATATATCGGTAAGTCTGATATAAAGTTTCATTTTCTCGGATTTGTGTTCCGAATAAGACAAATCAACCGGAACAAACTGCTTCGGCTTTCTCTCGCTTAGCTTTTCAAGAAGATTGTCGAGTACCTCACGTCTTAAAGCATTTATCACACTTGACGGTACGATGAGTCCGTCATCAAGGTCGATTTCAACATCGTTGGCATAAAAAGGAGTGCCGCCACACTTTGATATTCTTTGCTTCAGCACATCAGCGTTCATGGGCTTATTTAAGGCTTTTTCGGGAACAACGCCGCTGTCTGCAAAATAGCTTTTACCCATAGCTGAACCTGAAAGCGTAACCGTTTCGTTTTCTATCACACTTAAATAGAAATCAACGGGAATAATTGGCTGTTCCTTATCGTAAAGACGTTCGAGCATCGGCAAGACTTTCTTTGCCGATGTTACGTCATCTTTCATTCTGATTCCAAACATATCTCGTGAAAGCTTACCTTCGAGATAACCTTTTGTAAAACCTGATCTTGAAAACACTGCGTGTAGGGCATTGTTAATCTCATCATTTATTTCCCCGCATACCGCATATTGACATGCTTTTGTCGCAGCAGCAACATATTCGGGCCGTTTCATTCTTCCCTCGATTTTAGCGGAACAAGCTCCGGCTTTTTCAAGTTTTGATATGTCTGAAATTAGCGAAGTGTCTTTTAAAGAAAGGTCGTGACCTGTCCCATTTTCAACAGAAAACGGCAGACGACACGGCTGAGCGCATAATCCTCTGTTTCCACTTCTTGAGCCAAGCATAGCACTCAGATAGCACTGTCCCGAAACGCACATACATAATGCACCATGAACAAAACATTCAAGCTCTGCGGTTGTGTTTTTTCTGATATTTTCAAGTTCCGAAAGACTTGTTTCTCTCGGCAAAACCACCCGTGTGAATCCAAGTTCACTCATCAAATTCACACCGTATGATGTCTGCACCGATGTTTGTGTCGATGCGTGACGTTTTATATCGGGTGCAGAAGTTTTCGCAATGTACGCTACACCGAGATCCTGTAAAATAAGCACATCTGCACTTGAATTGCAAATGTGCTTTATTGTATCAACAGCATCGGTGAGTTCATTGTCGGAAACGAGGGTATTGAGCGTAATGTGAACGTCAGCTTGACGTGCGTGTGCATAGCTGACAGCCTCATTCAGCTCATCATAGTCGAAATTACCTGCATTTCTTCTTGCATTGAACGCTTTCGTTCCAAGATAGACCGCATTAGCTCCACAGCGTATTCCCGCAACCAAAGATTCAAAACTGCCGGCAGGTGACAAGATCTCTATAGCCATATTTTATTTTCCACTCTTTGAATTGCCGTTATTACCGCCGAAGTTCATCTGTTCAAGAAGTGAACGTATCTGAATATTGAGTCTGTCAATTTCAAGCTTTGATGCCTCAAGCTCTCTTTTTGCGTTTTCAGCTTCATGTCTTGCCCAATCAGCTTTGCTTTTTGCGCTTGCTGCATCATCAAGATAATCCTTAATCTGTGAACGAAGGTTATCGGCTGTGATGTTTGCTTTTTTAAATTCGTCTGCATAATCAAGAGCGAGAAGAACTGCCGCCTGTGTAGTCGAAATATGCGGATTTTCTTTCATTATATTGGCAAGAGCCTCATTCAGCTCAGCACCAAGCTCGGTTACATAGTTGACATCGTCCTCTGTTATTATGGCGTATTCTGCTCCGCCGATAGTAAGCTTTACTCTGTTTTTTATCATGTTTATTCGTCCTTTCATTGGATAATGAGCATTGAAACAAAATTCCATCATTTATTATACTATAATATCTCAAAATATGAAAGACCTATTTTAAATTTTTTCTGTAAATTTCTACTGTTTCTATATATTTCTTGCGTATTCCCTGTCTTTTTTGTCTGTTTTTATTGACAATTTATAATTTCTGTGCTAACATTGAGTTAATAAAAAGTTTAGGAAGTCACAGCTCAGGCTGTGATTGCTTTTGTTTTATTAAATTTGCAGGGAGGAATTATATTGGAATTTACCATAAATAATTTTGTTGAAAACTTTGAAACCTTTTCGGCTTCCTTGCCTGACTCTCTAATATATATTATCAGAATATTGATCTCAGCTGCCTGTGGTGCAACTATCGGTGTTGAAAGAAGTAAACGTCAAAAAGAGGCAGGTATCAGAACTCATCTCATAGTTGCAATAGGTTCAGCTTTGATGATGATAGTCTCAAAATATGCTTTTGATGATGTTGCTAAAGTCGATGCATCACGAATTGCTGCAAACGTAATAACAGGTGTCAGCTTTTTGGGTGCAGGCGTCATCTTCGTCAAAGATAGTTCGATCAAAGGTCTTACTACAGCGGCCGGCATTTGGGCAACTTCCGGTATAGGACTTGCAATCGGCGGCGGAATGATCACGGTAGGTATTTTTTCTACCATTCTAATAATTCTTCTTCAAATATATCTTCATAAGTACGCAGGAAATATTGAGGGAGCTTTAAACACCTACATAAAGGTAACATTGAAATCGAATAAAGATAACACCATGAGGCGGCTGATTGCCTGCCTAGACGAACACCAAATAGAAGTTGTCAATCAACGTATTAAGAGAAATAAAGACGGTACCTTCACGGTTAATCTTGCAATTAAAGTTCCGAGAGAAGAAAGAGTTGAAAATCTCAGCTATCTTCTCGAAGAAGATGAGGACATAGTAGCAATAGAGGTATAAAATCATATGGATATTCTGTTGAAAATTGCACTTGTCACTGCGGTTTCAGGTATCGGCGGAACAGGACTCGGTGGTGTTATAGGTGCTTCGTTTAAAAAGGATTCGCAAAAAATTGTCAGTTTGCTTTTAAGCTTCGCCGCTGGAGTAATGCTAAGTGTTGTTTGTCTCGATCTTCTGCAAGAGGCACTGGAACTTGGCCTTGCTAACGGAAAATCGGGTGTACTCGAAGTTATAATCGCTGTCGGTGTCGGATATATAGTTATATATCTTCTCAACTATGTCATTGACAGACACACTCAAAAAGAAGTTCCTCATGTCAATGATAAGGAACACCCCAAAACCGCCGATGATCTTGAAGAATTAATTCACAGTGATCATCTCAATCAGCACAGAGAGAAAAAAACCGGTCTTTTTATAGCCGGTGTCGTTATGGCATTTGCGATAGCTCTCCATAACCTTCCGGAAGGAATAGTTATCGGCGCATCGTACGCTAAAGACGGTGCGGAAATACTGTCGGGCAGCGGATTTATAATGGCTCTTGTTATCGGACTTCACAATATTCCGGAAGGCATGGCAGTATCCGTTCCCCTCATAGCCGGTGGCGACAAAAAATCTCATGCAATTTTCATAACTGCTCTTAGTGGCGCACCAACAATAATCGGAGCTTTGATTGGATATTGTGTGGGCATGGTCAGCGATCTTATGCTTCTTCTTTCCCTCAGCTTTGCAAGTGGAGCTATGCTCTATGTGGTTATGGGCGAGCTTTTGCCGGAAGCGTTTTTGATGTGGAAATCAAAGATGCCTGCGATGTCGGCCGTGGTCGGCATGATGGTCGGACTAATGATAATCTATATGTAAAAATAACGCAGACGTTCAACCGTCTGCGTTTTCTTGCGTTTTAAATGGGCATTTCATATAGAAATGCCCATTTACGATTTTTATACTTTATATATTGCTCTAAGCTTTTCAGCAACAGCATTGAGGAAACCGTCTGTATTGACAACAGTTGGTTCAGCTCCCTGCCATAAACTGACAAGATCACCTGTGATAGTTCCGCTTTCAACGGTGTCGATTGTCGCTTTTTCAAGGTTATTGGCAAAACTGACAAGATCGTTATTCGAGTCAAGCTCTCCCCTTTTGCGAAGTGCGCCAGACCATGCAAATATAGTGGCAACTGAGTTTGCACTCGTGTCCTCGCCCTTGAGATGCTTATAGTAAAGATCTTGGATAGTTCCGTGAGCAGCCTCAAATTCATAGACTCCGCTAGGTGAAACAAGAACTGATGTCATCATGGCAAGCGAACCGCAAGCAGCTGAGATCATATCACTCATAACGTCACCGTCATAGTTCTTACAAGCCCAGATATATCCTCCCTCGGACTTCATGGCTCTGGCAACAGCACTGTCAATGAGCATATAATCGTATCTTATTCCAAGCTCTTCAAACTTCTCTTTATACTCGTTTTCATAAAGCTCATCGAAAATATCTTTAAATGTGTGATCATATTGCTTTGAAATTGTATCCTTTGCACCGAAAAGAAGACTCTGTTTAAGATCAACAGCATAGTTGAAACAGCTTTTTGCAAAGCTTTCAACAGATGAACAAAGATTATGCTGACCGAGAGCCACACCATCGACCGCAAACTCTTTCACAAGCTGTTTCTGCTGTGTACCGTCAGGCAAAGTCATGACAAGTTCAACCTTTGAACCGGCAGGAGCTTTAAACTCGACAGCATTATATATGTCGCCATAAGCGTGACGAGCAATAGTGATCGGCTTTGACCAATTCTTAACACAGGGCTTAATGCCTTCGACTTGGATAGGTGTTCTGAAAACAGTTCCGTCAAGTATTGCTCTTATAGTTCCGTTGGGACTCCTCCACATCTTTTTGAGGTTATATTCCTCAACTCTTGCGGCGTTTGGAGTTATCGTTGCACATTTGACCGCAACACCATATTTGAGAGTTGCGTTTGCACTGTCAACAGTAACTTGATCTTCCGTTTCATCTCTGTGTTTTAAGCCTAAATCGTAATACTCTGTGTTAAGCTCAACAAACGGCAAAAGGAGCTGATCCTTTATCTTCTGCCAAAGTATTCTTGTCATTTCATCGCCGTCCATCTCGACGATCTTATTCATTTTGATCTTTTCCATTGCAAAGTCCTCGTTTTTTGTCAGTGTTTCTTTATCTCGTCCATAAGCTTATGCTTTTTTCTGTCGTCAATAAGCTTGGCGGCGAACTCACGGTTGAGCGTACCTATAAATCTGAGTGCTGTCTTGACACGTCTTATTGGGAGAGGTCTGTTCCATACTTCCTTCGGTGCCCACTCTGAGGTGTCATACATTTTCATAATCTTAAGAAGATCTTTTTCAAACGTCTCATAGTCGGGCTTGTTGCAGCACCATCCGTTCTGTGCGACTGCGATAAATCTCGGATAGCAGAGATAGAGCATTCTGCTAAGGTCGGGAATATATTCGCACCATATCGGAGTTTCAACGCCTATGACCTTGCCGTTGACCTTGTCGTCATAGCTATAGACCTTTTTAAGCGGTGTCATCTCGTAAGGATAATCCATATAGTAATGGTAAAAATCGCTGATTATGATTCTGTTGTTGCTCTTTTCGCAAAGCTTTTCTCTGTCCATCCAAAGCTGAATGACATTTTCCTCGCTGACGTTTCCGCCCTTTAAGCTTTCGTTCCAGCTTATGACGGTCTTGCCCTTGCTTCTGAGATAATCACTGACTCTGTTGACAAAGTAGCCCTGAAGTTCTTCTTCATCTTTTAAGCCGAGTTCCTTAATCTTAGCTTGACATTTCTCGCACTGCATCCACTGAAGCTTGGGAGCTTCGTCTCCGCCGACATGGAAATACTCACCGGGGAATATATCGCAAAGTTCGTCTATGATATCAAATATGACTTCATAGCTTTTCTCATTTCCGGCGCAAAGAAGATCCCAGAATATGCCCGCTGTTCTCTTTACGTCTACCTTTTCACCCGTACAGGTAAGTTCGGGCATTGCGGCAAGAAGTCCGGATGCGTGACCTGGAACATCTATTTCGGGAATAACTTCCATATGGTGAGCCGCCGCATAAGCAACGATCTCTTTCATTTCCGCTTTGGTGTAATATCCACCGTAGTCCTTTTCGTTCGTTTCGCTTCCGAAATATGAGCCGTGTCTGACAGAGCCTATCTTTGTCAGCTGAGGATATTTTTCGATCTCGATTCTCCAGCCCTGGTCCTCGGATAAGTGCCAATGGAATTTGTTGAATTTGAATGATGAGCTGAGGTCGATCATTTTCTTGACCTCGGCAACCGTGAAGAAGTGACGGCAGCAGTCCATCATTACAGCTCTATAATCAAATCTGGGTTCGTCCTCGATTATCATATATGGGATACAGTCATCATATTGATGACGGAGCTGTTTGATTGTGAGATCCGCATAGTAAAAACCGGCATCTGTTGAGGCTTTCACTGTTATTTTGTCTTTTACAGTTATTTCGTACGCTTCGGGTTTCATCTTTGAATCGGTTATCTTCTCGATATTGAGATTACCTATCAGCATACCTCCCAAGAGGGCAACCTTTGACGGTGCGGGAATAATTGACGGGTACATCATTATATTATTCGGCCTCCTTTTTATCAGCCTTTTTCTTGCTGAACAGAATCTTATCTACAGGGAAGTAGAGGAAGAACTGAATAGCACCGCAAAGAGCATTTGAAATGAATGTTGCAAGACCTTCTGCTACACTCTTAGCAACAAGCCAGCCCTGGAATGTCGGAGCAAGCCAAGCTGAGAAGCAGATAAGAGCGATCGTGAAAACTATGTAGATCGGTAAAGTAACCGCTATGTTGGCATCTGAATTGAAGGTCTTATCTCTGTTAATAAAGAACGAAACGATCTGAGCGATTATGTTACTTGCTGTCGAAGCGATAAAGAAACCGAGACCATTGCCCTCGCCACCTGCTGATGCGAATACGAAAAATTCATATTCTTGATTGATGAATGCATCTGACATAAATAACTGAATAATGATAGGAAGTACCGTTTGAATAACGAACGCACCAAGACTAACAACTATAAATTTAATAAACTGCCACAAAGTTGCTATACCTTTGCCCTTATTTTCTGCTGCGTTGTCGATTTGTTTGAGTTTTGACATAATTGTTTCTCCTTTGAATTAATTTTCTTTTTTCATTATGTGTATATCTTCGGGATAGAAGTAAAGTCCTACCTCCGTATCCTCCTTATAGGGGCGAGTCGTTGTGACCTTATATTCATAGCCTTTCGTGCAGAACGTGACATCATATGTACCGGCCTCAACTGTTTCGGGATCAAAGTCGTATTTGACCTCACTTATCTGAACCTGCTCATCGCCGCCAAGACTCCAAGCTGAAGCGTTCGCCCACGTCATAAGATCGGTGTCGATAGCTATACTGTCACGAACGTCCTCAACCTTTTTGAAGATGTTCATGGCATATATTTCTTCGCCTTTAGCCTTGCTGACAACTCTGTTTTCCTGTTTAACAACGGCATTAACCGTGATAGATGTTCCTCCGCTTGTTGAAAATGTGACAGGGTATGTTCCGATTTCAGGTCTTATATTATACTCTATATCTCGAATTGAAATCGGTTCTTCCGTTTCGGAATCCCATGCCTCTGCACAAGCAAGAGCTATAACTGTTGAATCCGAAAGTTCCTCAACATCTTCGATATCAAGCAAGAAATTACTTGCACTTATCTTTTCGCCCTCTTGATGATTAAATACAGGCTTGTCATCAGAAAGCTGAAGTGATACCGTGATAGAAGTTCCGACTCTGGTTTCGACTATAAGTTGATGATGAATACCCTTGAATATGTGTGACTTAACAACACCCTTGAGCATACCGTCATCTTTTGGAACAACATCAATATTGCTAGGTCTTATGACAACATCGACATTTTCGCCTTTTTCAAAGCCCTCCGCGTGACACTTGAATTTTTTATCTTCAAACATGACAAGATCGTCATCGGCTATAACACCGTCCATCATGTTTGTTTCACCTATGAATTTTGCGACAAACTGGTTTGCCGGACTTTCATATATTTCTTCGGGTGCTCCAACTTGTTGAATAACTCCGTCATTCATGACAACTATTTTGTCTGAAAGAGTCAACGCCTCCTCCTGATCGTGCGTAACGAAAATAAACGTTATGCCGACTTCTTCATGAATACGGATAAGCTCCTGCTGCATTTCTTTTCTGAGTTTTGTGTCAAGAGCCGCCAAAGGCTCATCAAGAAGTAAAACTTTCGGCTCGTTGACCAAAGCTCTGGCGATAGCTATTCTTTGCTGCTGTCCACCGCTTAAAGCCGATATGTTTCTTTTCTCGTACCCGTCAAGATTGACAAGCTTAAGCATTCGCTTAACTTTTTGAACTATAACGTCCTGAGGTTCTCTCTTGATTCTCAAGCCAAACGCAACATTCTCAAAAACATTGAGATGCGGAAACAGTGCATAACTTTGGAACACTGTGTTGACCTCTCTTTTATAGGGCGGAAGTTTTGATATATCCTTGCCCTCGAAAAGAACCTCACCGCTGTCAGCAGTGATAAAACCGCCGAGTATTCTCAAAAGCGTAGTTTTTCCGCAACCTGAAGGGCCTAAAAGTGTGACAAACTCATTCTCATATATATCGAGTGATAAATCATCAAGAACAGGTTTTTCACCGTCATAGCTTTTAGTTACATTTTTAAATTCGATAATTTTTTCCATCAAAGTCACTTCCGTTATATTAGTCATTCCGCCTTTTATACGGTCGAAGCTTTGGGGACTTCGGGTTTTAGATGTCTTATCGGACATTATAGCATTGTTTTGTCTCAAAAGCTATAGTTTATTAAAATTTAAATTGTTTCAAGTCTAATACTATTTGTGCTGCCCGTTTTTCCGCTTATAGTTCCTCCGACAACAATAACGTTGTCTCCTTTTTCAAGTTTCAAAAGTTCCGCTGTTGTCTTTGCCGCAGCGTAGAACATAACTTCAACAGAGTTGAACTCCTCACACAAGGAAGGGATAACTCCCCATGAAAGTGCAAGCTTTCTCCATGCTTTAACACTTGTTGTCAAGCCTATAATATCAATATCCGGTCTGAAACGTGAAACCATTCTCGCACTTCTTCCGGACATTGAGCAAACGGTTATCGCTTTTGCATCTATTGATAAAGCCATACTGCAAGCAGCATGAGAAACAGCATCTATGTTATTTTTAATTTCAAAATCCGTCTTGAAAAACCTATTATTATATTTAATGTTTTGCTCTGTTTCACGGCAAATTGCGTCCATTGTTCTGACAACTTCATCGGGATGCTTTCCGATCGCCGTCTCACCTGAAAGCATAACTGCACTCGTACCGTCATAAACAGCGTTAGCAACGTCTGATATTTCAGCTCTTGTCGGTCTTAGATTTGTTATCATGCTTTCGAGCATTTCCGTTGCCGTGATAACACGTCTGCCTTTCATTCGGCAAGTAGTGATAAGCCTTTTCTGAATTTCGGGAAGCTTTTCATAAGGTATCTCAACACCGAGATCACCTCTCGCCACCATAATACCCTCACAGCTTGCACAGATATCGGCTATGTTATCAACACCGGCTCTGTTTTCGATTTTTGCGACAACGTCAATATCTTCTCCGCCGTTTTCGGCAAGAAAATTCTTGATGTCCATTATATTTTCTTTATTTGAAACAAATGAAGCCGCAATGTAATCAACATCGTTTTCAATTCCGAACAGTATATCCGACTTGTCCTGTTCGCTTAAGAAAGTCTGCTTTAAGACCTTATTCGGAAAAGCCATGCTCTTTCTGTCCGAGATATCCCCACCGCTTATAACCTTACATTTAATATCGTTTCCGCTTATATCAGTGACTTCAAACTCAACAAGTCCGTTATTGACAAGGATAACATCTCCGGATTTCATCTCTTTTGTAAGATTTTTATAGCTGACCGAAACTTTTTCTTTGTTTCCGATAATGTCATCGGTCGTGAAAGTGAAATCATCTCCGTCAGCAAGTGTTATCTTGCCATCTTTAAATGTCCCTATTCTGTATTCCGGACCTTTTGTATCAAGCATAATAGCTATTGGGAGTCCGAGATCCTCTCTGACTTTTTTGATCAGAGCAATAGTTTTCTTGTGTGTTTCATGATCGCCATGGGAAAAGTTCAATCTCGCCACATTCATTCCTGCAAGACACATCGCCTTGAGCATTTCTTCGTTATTACAGGCAGGCCCCATGGTGCATATAATTTTGGTTCTTCTCATAAAAGGTTTACCTCTTTTCATCGCTTATGACAACAATAAAATTATTGCTGTCTCGGCATTAGATTATTCTCTTCATCTTTTTAATGTTTCCGTCAGATATTTTATCATTATTCTTAATCCAGGTCAAGCTAAAGTTGATACTATTACATTACATATATAATTAGGCTGAAATCAACACTAATGAGCAATCCTGTTGAGAAAAAACTGTTGATTTTTTTGTAACATATTGGTATACTTAATAATGCAGAATTATGTCGATAAATTACGAAAGGCGGACAATCAAATTGAAAAAGTTATTATCAGTCACAGTTAGTTTAACGCTTGCTTTGGCACTCGCATTTTCCACTTCTTCATTTGCTTTTGCGAAAGAAAAATGCGATTGCGGAAAGACACCGGTCATCATGGTATCCGGTTTCGGTGCAACGACACTGGTTCAGGTCAACGATGACGGCTCTGAAACCGTTGCTTTCCCATTCACCATTCCCTATGCTGTAAGCGTTGCCGCAAAGTATATTTCTTTGTTTGACATGGACAACCTTTTGCCATACGGCGATGCGGTAATCGGTGAACTTCTTGAACCTATAAGAATGAATTCTGACGGCTCATCGGTGCATAATCTTAAACCTGTGTATTCTTCGGTTGAGGACACATCTTATGACGGATTTGTTAAAAATGGAGCTACTGACTATATCCCTTATCATGACTCGTATTTTCTTGATATGAAGTCAGCTGCCGAACGTCTCGGTGGAGATCACGTTTTCAACTTCCTTTATGATTGGCGTCTTTCAGGAGATGAGATCGCCGACCGTTTTCTTGAGTACGTTGAAGATGTTCGTGAATATACCGGTCACGACAAAGTCAGCGTTTACTGCTTAAGCCAAGGCAGTGTCTCAATAGCTCAATATCTTTATAAGTACGCCGACAAAGGCTATATAGAAAATCTTGTATTTGACAATCCGATTTTTGAGGGATCATACTTTGTTTCGGATATTCTCAATGACAAGAGTGAAGTGTATAATCTTGATATTGACACTATGTTAGATCTTCTTGAAAACATCATTCACACTGAACTCGACTTTTCAGAAGTTCTCGCAGCAATAGTTCCGGACACTATTGACGGAACAGTTAACGGAGGTGTCAAAGCTGTTGGTTTAAGCACTATTCTTCCTATGGCTAAAAACTCTGCTGCGTACCTTGAAATGGTTCCCGGTGATAAGTTTGAGCAGGTCTGTAAAGATTATTTCTCAGATGAAGGCAACGAGGAGATAATTGCCGAGGCTTTGAAAGTCAGAAACGGATATATGAAAGACGTCAGCGCAACTCTCAAAAAAGCTGAAAGCTATGGCGCAAATATTTCAATAGTTTCATGTTCCGGCATTAATCTCGTATCCGGAACAAAGATACAATCAGACGGCATTGTTAATCTTTCATCATCATGCGGTGCATACTGTGCAGACTATGAAAGTCCGTTTGGTTCAGAATACGTTCAAAAAGAATACTGTGACGGTAAAAATCTCATATCTCCCGACAGAACAATAGATCTTTCAACAGGTTATATTCCGGAAAAGACTTGGATAATTAATGAAAGATATCACGGACAGATCGAATGGGCACCAAATTCGCTCAAGCTTATTGAAACACTTCTTTATACAAACGACTTAACAGACGCATGGTCTAACATCGAATTCCCGCAGTTTATGCAAAGTAACGATCCTAACAAAGACGTTGCGGCAACATTCATTTCAACCAATAGCTTATATGCTGTCAAAGGCGGAAACGGCAAGCTCTCAATTAGAAATGTCGCAACCGACAATAGTGTACTTATAAAAGAAATAATTGTTGAGGGAGCTGAAGTGAAATCATGTGAAACGCTGCCCATAAAACTCAATGCAGGTCAGCAACTCGTTCTTGATGTCGATTCAGCAAACGTCACAAGCGGAAAGATCACGATTAAGTATTACGAAAGTGACAACTACTGCATGGAAAAGATGAGAACATACGGTTTCTCTGTAACTGACAATTATTCCGGTGCAACAACAGATTCAACCACAGACAGCGTAAAGTCAGACATAACAAACAAGCTCACTTCAACACTTTGGAGCATAGCGGCAAAACTGACAAAAACACTTCTTGCAGTTGTAAATGATTTGATAGCAAAGATAAGCAAATAAATCAGACATAAGTTGATCAGCATGGCCTAACGGTCATGCCGATTTGTTTGTTTGAAAAACTTAAGGCGGAGTATTCACTCCGCCCAGCTTATTAATAATATCCTACCATTGTTCTGAATTTCTTGTTTGATATATTATCATCTGTCTTTATTGCACCCTTTGGAACATCGACCGTTATATCATCGCCTTCGGTTATCGGTATGTTTGACGCATCTATTGTAATAATCACTGCATCATCCGGATCTCTCGAAGTCTTAACGCTGTATTTGACTTTATGCTGATTACCGCTGACGTTTATTGTTGCACTGCCGCTGCTTCCCACGGGTTTTCCCTTAAGATTTGAAGTAGCAACTTTTATAGTTATTAAAAGGTCGCTTTCTGCCGTTCCGGAAAATTCAAGGTCAGCATCAAAAGTATCAACATCTACATACTTAACTTCACCGCTTGTTGTCTTTTCAGTAGTCGAAGTTGTATCTGATTTATCGGGATTTGTCAAGTTGTTGTTATGTGTTGTGCTTTCCGGTTGATCAACATATATTGTGTTTGTAACGGGCTTTGTCGTGTCAGGTACTATAGGTGTATAATCAACAGCATGAAATTCAGTTGTTGGCTGGGTTGTAGAAACCGGCGGAACTGTCGCGCCTGCTTGAGTTGTCAGCGGTACAGTAACTAGTGACGAATTTGAATTTCCGCTGTCTGAAAGTTCCGAATTATCCGAAGAAGATGATGACGAATTATTATATTCATCAAAGTCGCCGGTATATGTGTTCTCTCCGCCTTGACCGCTGCAAGCCACAAGTATAGAGATAAGCAACAGGGCAAGAACAGGGATCATGAACTTTTTCATGCATTTCCCTCCAAAATAAACGATATGGATAGATTATACAACCAATATATTAGTAAGTCAATAAATTATTTATTAACAACATTATATAAAAATGTGTCGGATTTGTTGTGAAAATATTAGTTTTATTTTCTCACACATCATTTTAACAGCCTTATAGCTTCCCTTCCATATTGACTATAAAACACTATCAAGATATAATATTTGCAGATGGGAGTGGTTAAAATGGCTACATCATTTGAATTTATCGAATTTGTCAGCGAGCATCTTATGCGTTTTGGTGAGATAAACTATAAAAAGATGTTTGGCGAATATATGGTTTATCTGAATGGCAAACAGATATTAACTGTATGCGATAACACGGTCTTTGTGAAAAAAATACCTGAAGTTGCAAATATAATGGCAAATTCCGAAGTCGGATTTCCATATGACGGAGCGAAGGAATGTTATATATTAGACATTGAGAACAGCGTATTAGTCGAAAAGCTGATTCCTATTTTATATGAAACCATTCCTTTTCCAAAGTCAAAGAAAAGTCGCAAATAACTGTATCATTCGATACGGATTTGTGCTGTTTATACTTGGTTTGTGCTTAGGGGAAGTGAGGGGCGGGCAACGCTGCCGCAGGCAGCGTTCACGGCGGCGAAACCGCCGTGGTTTATGCCGCCGCAGGCGGCATAAACGCCAGCCCCCATACGAACAGACTCCCCACTGTAAGGA
>CAZTSC010000010.1:0-76439 GCA_964616655.1 uncultured Faecalibacterium sp. | reverse complement strand
GAGTGCCAGGTTGTGGCCCTGGAGGTCGTCGGTTCGACCCCGATCATCCACCCCACAATTAAGGAAGCTGTGACCAAGAGATTGGTCACTTTCTTATATTTGATTATATTTGGGGATGTCGTCAAGCGGTAAGACATAACACTTTGACTGTTACATGCGTAGGTTCGAATCCTGCCATCCCTGCCAGAAAAATCTCCCGATTTGTCGTTCGACAAATCGGGAGATTTGATTATATCAAATAAAGTCACATTTTATTCGCAAATAATATTTTCACATTTATCAAATCTTGTTATGTTGCTGTTTGAGTGCTTATTATTTTTAAATACAACATTATTTGTCGAGCTTGCTTTCAAGCAAAGCTTACTGTCACCGAAATCATTTCCGATAATACGAATATTTTCGTGTACCGCGCCGCTATATATTTTGTTTTCGGGCTTGATTAGGATTGTCGGTTGAGCACAAGATTCAAAGCGGTTGTTTTCAATTAGAACGTCTTTACAGCAGCCACTTTCAAACCAACTCTCGGCATCATCAGAAATCAAAATGCCACTCATAGCCGTGTTTTTGAACGAATTATCGCAAATTCTGACTTTTCCTCTCGTTGTCAATAGCAATCCCCGTGTGACTATGCGTGAAATCGTGTTGTTTTCAAAGTTAACATCGGGACAGGCGGAAATGTTTTCTATAACTTCACCTATGCTTGCCTTGTACGCTGAGGCTGTTCTTAATTTTATATCTGTTTCGCTTATCAGTGTTGAACTGATAACTTCGGCTTTGCCTTTTTCAATCAAAGTTTTTGGATCAATGAAAGCGATAGTGTCACCAGAATGAAAAGGATCAAAGCCATGAGTTTGTGGGTGCATGAATCTGACGGTAAGAAAATCATCTTTTATATCAACAATTTTAAAGTGTATGCCGTGGATATTTATGCAATCGTCACCGGCACCTTTAAATGTGCAATTCATCACTGAAATTTTTCCACGGCACATACTAACCTGTATAAAATCAGCACATGACGATAAAAGGCGAGGGGAGTTGTTTTCGGGAGAAAATGCACAGCCGGAAACCGTTATATTCTTGCTGTCCTGCAAGACTAAGGCAAGAGAATAATTGAATCGTTGACGGACATTTTTAAACGTTATATTTTCACATTTATTTACAAACATTCCGACATACTGCCTGCGTACATCATAGATATAAAAACTGTCACCTTGCATAAACCTTGATGTATTTAGATAGTAAGCTTTAAAACCGGTGTCTGTTTCAGCATATTTTAACGCTCCCGACAATGGGTGCTTGACACGTTCGGCTCTTAAAAGTGAATTCACTCTAATTCTCGGTATCCACCTTGCGGTAGCGGAATTTTTATCGGCAGGATAGCAGTAATCCTTTCCGTTAAAATACGGTTTGTCGTTCTTAAAGTCGATTTTTGTGTCTGCATCGGCTTCAAATTTGACCGAGAAAGCACTTTTCTTTATGACCGTCAATTCATGCATATCGGGAGAACTGTGGCGAAATTCCAAATTCTTAAAAGTTATATTTTTACAGTTCTCAAATGCTGCATTTGTAAGTTTCCCTCTTATAATGAACACAGCATCATTACCGTTTATGGTCAAATTATCAATATCGCTTAAATATAATGCGACTGCGGCTAAGTGCGGGACTTCCTCGTTTGAAAACTCACTGTCGCCTACGGTATTTGTTATGTACATCATATGCTTTTCGCATTTATCGGAGTCAATATAATATACACCCGATTCAAACTCTATTTTTTCTGTCTTATGCTCCTTTGCAGCCTTAAAAAGTTCTGTCAACTGTTTTGATATTTCACTATTGGGTATTATTCCGAACTGTGATGCTTTTAAAATTTCCATAACGCCCTCCAAAAACTTTCTTAGGCAATATTAACATATTTCAACTCCGTTAGTCAATGAAGAAAATGGAAAGGACACCGAAAATTCGGTGTCCTTTCCTGCATTAGAACATGACATTTGAGAAAATATTGAAATTATTTAAAGAGATTCTTAAACCAATCAATTATCCTCTGGAAGAATGATTTGATCTTATCAAAGAAGCCTTGCTCCTTGATTGTTGCACCGCAGGAATCGCAGCTGTTGTCACCATTGGCATCTGTGTGTCCGGTTGCAGCGATGACTTCATAACCGCTGAGAATTTCATTGCATACAGAACACTTTGTGCCATCTGTTCTGCCTTCTGCAGTGCAAGTTGCGGCATAACCGTTAATTGTGACTACACTGTGATTTGCAAGAGCAAGAGGACGTGTTTCTTTATCGCCGCAAGCACAGTATCTAGCCTCATAGCCGGCTTTTGTGCAAGTAGAAGCTTCTTCAGTAACCCAATTGCCGTGTTTGTGGCCGGTAGCCTTGATAACTTCGTTGCCTGAAATAACTGCACCGCAAGCTGTACACTTCGTGCCTGCTGTGTGTCCGTCTTTTGTGCAAGTAGCATCTTCTTTAGCTATATTTGTAACAGGGCCGGCATGAACAGCATTTTCAGTTGTTGCTTCGTGACCTGAAAGCCACTTGCCGCAATCCTTACATCTTTTGCCAGCTGTATATCCTGTAAGAATACAGGTAGCAGGAATAGCAACTACATCAACAGTGTTTGCGTGTACGCAATCAGCAAATACAAGCTGAGATAAAGCTCCGCTTTCTCTGAGAAGTCCGAGAACTGCCGGAATAAGATCTGTTTTAACAGAATTGAGTGATTTTATAGCTCTTGCACCTACGCACTTAAGATTGCTCGATGACATGAAGCCGTCAAATACGGTCAGAGAATCAGTGTAGGTTTCAGCTGAAATTGTGTTGGGAAGGATAGCATCAACACTGTGATCAAGAGCTTTTATAAGAGCATAAGGTACGCCTACACCATCAGCGACATCATCTGTCTTGACTGATGTTTCAGCAAGTCCAAGAAGATCGTCCATATCGCCTGCAAGTGCATCTGTGAATATAATGTCATTTACAATGTGCTTAAGATCAACAGTATAACCGTTGCCTTTGCAGTTTGAGAAGAATGAACCCATGGGGATAAGTGCGTTTGCTAAAGTGCTGATTTTATCTAATGTGTCAGCGTTTCTGTCAATATTAGCCGAGCAGATAACGATTCCATCTGTGAGATCGAGTATTCTGTTGACTATAGAATCAAGTGTTACTGACCAGCTATTGCTCTTTTCAACGCCAAATTTGAAACTGACGTTGGGAAGAAGTGCTTCGTCAAGTTTGGAGTTAAGCTTATCAATGCAGTTATTTGCAGCAGTATTGAATTTTACAGTACCCCAATCGTTAACGGTGTAGTAAGCGATGTCAACGAGCTTTGTCATAATTACGTTCTTAGCATCAACATCATCTGCTACTGTTCCAACTGAAGTATAAGTATAGCCAAATCCGTCAAGCGAGTTTATGATTCTTGCGAGAGCATAATCAACAATTGCAACAGCCATTGCGTCAAGAGTGCCGAGATCTTCAACGAGCATATGAATGTCGTGAAGTACACCGGGCTGCTCATCGTCAAGGAAGTCACAGCCAAGTCTTATAGCACATACATAAAGATTTTCAACGCTTGAGAAATCAAGGTTATAGATCATGTCAGCGTTAAAACCGTGTGAAGAAGCGAAAAGATCGCTGATGTTCATACTGTCAACAAGAGCTTTGAATTCTTCACCGCTGATGACCTGTTTTGCTGCACTGAGAAGAGCGCTGGCCTTCTCACAGAGTTTTTTAAGATTAGCTGTAAGATTTTCGTTGCCACCCTCTGTTAAAGCGAGATCTTCATAACCCTCATCAGTGAGAAGCATATCGAGAAGATCGCAGAGAACTCTGTTTACCTGACCAATAACACCGTTATATCTGTCATAGTTTCCTGCAAAATCAATAACGTCCATATCAACATCGAAATCAGTGTCGATGAAATTAGCAAGATTAACAAGACCTGAAATATCAGTGTCACTGCCGCTGAGATTATCCATAACGACTGTGGCTATGGGATCTTTGAGCATATCGGCTACCATTGAGTCAACTGTACTCTGAGCGAAAGATGCCATTGAGCCGGAAAGAGTTACTGTAGCAGTTGCATCGACAACACATACAAACTCATCGTCAGTAGCATAACCTGTGTACCCAAGAGTAATGTCAACGCCGTCAACATTAACCATACCGCTGAAGCTTGCAGCTGCCTGTTGAGCCATTTCGAGAGCCTGAGCTTCTGCATATTCTTCGACCTCAGCGAAAGATATAGTTGTGTTAAGTTTAACATCATCGCCTTGCTTTACATATACCTTGAGATAGTCCTGCATTGCGATGGGGGAAGATGTTGAGATAATGTTAGCAAATTCCGTGGGAACAGCCTCTGCCGAAACATTTACATTTTCCTTAAGTTCAGCAGGAATTTGAGCAGCATATGCTGTATAAATAGTCGGTTTATAGTCATCAACATTTGTTGAAGTTGGCTTGTATTCTTTAACAAGTCTGTCGTTTGCACCTGTGAAGATGTCAACAACAGGAAGTTCAAAGTCAAAGCCGAGAGAGTTTTCCCATGTCAGAGCCTTAGCGGAAGCGATAGTTGCATCTTCTGCTATAACAAATTGATAATATCCACCGTTAGCTGATTTAAAGTTAACAGTACCACCGGAAACAGCGTAGAGCATAGCAAGGTCTTCATATGTTCCCTTAAATTCAGCTATAACAGCGTCAGTGGCATCGGCTGTTCCAACAACAGGAGCAAAGCCGAGAGCAGTTTTAAGAGCTGTTCTGATAATAGAATCAAGATAGAAAGTGAAATATGTTTTTTCAGCTACTTCATTATCGCTTTGAAGTAATGCAACAAGGTTTTTAAGATGATAATAGATATCTTCTGTTCTGAGATCATAAGCCTTAAGAGCAGCAACTCCTGCGTCTGAAAGAAGCCCTGCATCTTTTAACAAACCTGCAACCCAATTGATAATTCCGTTGCTTATGGTTTCATCAAGAGCTTCACCTTCAGGAATGGTGTAGCCCATTTCACGAGCAAGTTCAGAAGCAAAAGCTGATTTGATATCACCGGAGAGAATGTAGTTTTCATAGAAAACTCTGGCATTATAGCCGTTATCACCCTCATTGAGAGTCATGAGATATTCGCCGACCTTACCACAATCGAAAGTCTCGTTTGCGTTATCCCATGAGAAAATTTTTCCGAAGTAATCGGCATTGTCAGCTAAGAAACTAATAATTCCGTAAATGTAGTTTACATCGCCGCCATCTCTTGAAAGATTGCTTAACGCTTTTGCATCGAGCTTATCAAAGTCACCGCCGAGAAGATCACCGTTGATAGCTTCATAAGCCCATTTTGTGAGTGAATTGACATCAAGCATATCGAGAGTGCTTATTTCAAAGCCTTCGTAGTTGATGTTTACGTCAACACCTGCAAGATAAGCGTCAACATAGTCGAGAACGATTGCTGCGATCTGGTCAACCGAAAGAGAAGCGATATAATCAGCATCGCTTGCTGCTATTTTGTCGCTGTCGTATGCGGCATAACCGGTCGCAGGTGTGTAGTCAGCGGCAAAACCCGAAACGGGAATAATGCAAAGCATCATAACCGCTGCAAGAATGATTGATAGTACCTTCTTCATTTAATTACCTCCTTATAATTTATGGTACGATCTAAGTGCGATCGGTAGGAAAAAATATCCCCTAAAGCACACTTTTCCCTACACGATCATGCAATAATATTATAGTTTGCACAAAAAATAAGGTCAATGCACAAAGTTTTTGTGCAAATATAATGTTGGACAAAAGCAGAGTATTTGTTGCGTGAATAATTAACTCTGTGTTCACAATTTCAGACAAAGAGATACCCTCACCGACCGGAATCGGCAAGGGTGAAATATGAGTTATTCTTCATCGGATTTTTTATAAAACAGACAGATAACCATGTTATAAGCAAGCTCAAACGCTGTCTCAAGCGACATGTTTTCTCCGTCGCAGGATTGGAATATCGAGAAGTAAGCACAGTAGCATATCAGCTCAAAGGTTATACGTCTGTCAAAGTGGCAGTTATATGTTTCTGCAATGTGACTGTAAAACTTTTTGGAGAATTCTTTCGGAAATCGCAAAATTAAATTATCAAATCCACTTAAACCGTTCATTAGCTTTTTACATATGCCGATAAAGGTTGACAGCTCGGATATGTCAAGAACTCCGTCATCAAGTGAACGGTAAAGACCAAAGCCTATTTTGACACCGACTTCAATTATTTCATTTTGAACGCTTTCGACAAAATCGGGTATAGATTTATAGTGATTATAAAATGTCGAATGGCTGACTTCGGCTTTTTCGCAAAGTTCGGAAACCGTAATTTTTTCGATATCTTTCTTGCGACAAAGCTCCATGAAGGTGTTTCTGAGGCTTCTCTTGGTTTTCATGACACTGAGTCGTTCACGCTTTTGTATCGGAATTATCGGATCGTCACTTTTTACCGTCGGCGCAGACAGTTTTGAATCGGTTCTTAATTTATCAAGAAACGTATAGATTATGTAGCTTGCTATCTTAACAAGCTCACAGTATACCTCATAGCTGAGTTCTTCTGTGTTGTTGGCTAAATAATAATATACAGCTCCATTGATTATGAACTTCAGAATATTGTTTACGGTTTTGTTGTTGCGCCATTCTTCATCTAAATAAGTCGGAACAGTTTCAATCAAACGCTTGAATGCCGTTTCAGCGAACTTGCGGTTTGTGTTCAGATGCTTTTGTATTGCAGTCAGAAGCTCACGGTCAAGCTCTTGAAAGTTAAAGCATTTAAAATACAAATAAGAAGCATCAGCATCTTCAGCCGAAAGTCCGAAATTATACATAGAGCCAAATGCTATAAAAGAGTTGAGGAAGTATGTTTCGACTTTTTCATCAAGGTCGTAAATGTCATAATAGTGACGATAAAATGTCGAACGATTGATATTAGCTATTTCACAAATCTCGGATACCGTTATTTTATCAATGCTCTTTTCCTCAACGAGCTGTAGATATGCCGAGAAAATTTTTCTTTGTGCATTGCCGAGTGTCGGCGGTGACACGGAAATTTCATTCATATTTAAGCCCCCGATCTTTACAAATATATATATTAACAAAAACTTAATAATTTGTCAATAGTCGGAGTTTCAGAAAGCTTATGCCGTATAAATATAAAAAAGCATACCGTGTGGCTGAATTGTGCAACACGATATGCTTTTATCTTTAAATTATGAATCGAATTCTAATATTTCTTTCGATATTCTTCTGTCTTTAAAATAGAACTCTCTGTCACGATCATTTATTTCACGAAGAACACGACAGGGATTACCAATGGCAACAACATTTGGTGGTACGTCCTTTGTCACTACGCTTCCGGCTCCGATAACGGAATTATCACCTATGCTTATACCGGGAAGTACAACAACACCGGCACCAAGCCAACAATTTTTGCCGATATGAATTGGCATATTATATTGATAAGCCTTTTTTCTGAGTTCCGGCAGAATAGGGTGACCTGCTGTGGCAAGAGTGACGTTCGGCCCAAACATTGTAAAGTCTCCGACAAAAATATCGGTATCATCAACGCAGGTGAAATTGAAATTTGCATAAACATTTTTTCCGAAGTGAACGTATTTTCCACCGAAGTTTGCATGAAACGGCGGTTCAATATAGCAGTTTTCGCCTATTTCGGCAAACATATCTTTGAGCATATTCTCACGCTTTTCAAGCTCACTCGGACGCGTCATATTAAAGTCATATAGTTTTTCAAGGCATTTTCTCTGTTCAAGAACAATTTCGTCATCTTCGGGCAAATAAAGCTCACCCATATGCATTTTCTCTTTCATCTTCATATTAATCCTCCTTATAAAAAGGCTTACTGAAAGCAGTAAGCCTAATGTACATATTATTGAGTTAATCTGAAACGGTAGCCGACACCCCAAACAGTTTCTATATATTTAGGATTAGAGGAGTCATCTTCGATTTTTTCTCTGATTCTGTTTATATGTACCGTGACGGTTGACGTCTCGCCAATAGCATCGAGGCCCCAAATCCTGTCAAACAATGCATCTTTGCTGAAAACAACGTTGGGGTGAGTTGCAAGAAAGACCAAAAGATCAAATTCTTTGTGAGTGAAAGTCACTTCGTTGCCACAGACGAAGATGCGTCTTGCGACTTTATCAACGGTTAGATCACCGACAGTGAATGTATCTTCCGGCGGAGTTGATGCTTTTTCCGTCAAGCGTTTATATCTTGCGATGTGGGCGTTCACTCTTGCGACAAGCTCTGATGGATTGAAAGGTTTCACAATATAATCGTCAATTCCGAGTCCAAATCCCTGAACCTTGTCTATTTCTTCTTTTTTAGCGGTGACCATTATAATAGGAATATCTTTTTTGTCTCTTATAAGCTTGCAGACATCAAATCCGTCCATTGTCGGCAACATTAAATCAAGAATAATAAGAGAAAAATCATAGTCGAGAGCAGTTTCAAGACCAATTTTTCCGTCATTGATCACCGTGGTTTTATAGCCGTTTATTTCAAGGTAGTCTCTTTCAAGATCAGCTATATATACATCGTCTTCTATTATGAGTATATGTTTCTCCATGTTAGTCTATCTCCTTTATTGCAGTTATAGGTAGCTGTAAAACTATTGTCAGACCTTTGTCAGTTTCGCCGAATGCGGAAATATTTCCGTTATGTCTTGCGACAATTTGTTTAACGAGCGTCAATACAATACCACTTCCGTTTCGTACGTTGCTCCTTGCTTCGTCACTTCGGTAAAAGCGGTCGAATATTTTGTCTGATTCGTCAGGTCGGATTCCCATGCCGTCATCTGAAATTATCAGTTCAAACATATGATCCGGATTAACTTTTGCTATAACGGAAATGTTAACATATTCCTTATCCGGTTTTTTATATTTCAGCGAGTTGCTGAAGATATTGTCAATAACACGTTCACATTGAAAAGTGTCTATCTTGCAGAACACACGCTGATTGCACCTATATGTAAAGTTAAGTCTGATTTTTCGTTCTTCCAGTAAGTGTTTTGATTCGGAATACCATTCATTGAGCAATGAGTACATATCACATTCACGAAATTTAAATGAAACGTTGTCGCCCTCAAGATCGGTTACTTCTGAAAGAGCATCCATGAGTTTTTCCAGAGTATGCGTTGAATTATATATGGCATTAATGTATCTTGCTTGCTTTTCGGGAGTATTGGCAACACCGTCTATTAATCCCTGCGAATAGCCTTTAATTGTGGTTATCGCCGTTCTTGCATCATGGCTTAAACCGGAATATGTGTTCTTTCTGTCACGCTCATATTCTTGTCTGACCTCTATAGACTTTTTAAGTTCCAGTCGCATATTGTCAAAGTCAGTGCATAGGTCATGAAATTCTTCGGTTTTTTCATCCGGTTCAATGGGTTCGTCAAGTATTCCGTTTTTTATTTTATCAGCCGCTTCTCTGAGATTCTCTATCGGTTTCAGTATAGATTGTGTCAGCGATTTAACAATTGCTATATCTGCTACTGTTGCGATAGCGATAAACGCTATCAAGAGAACAAAGAATGTGGCATCTGAAAATTTGTAGAATTTAAATAACAAGGAATTGATTTCTTCCATATCTTCGCTGACATTCATAAATATTATTTGAATGTTGGAATTATTGTCTGTTGATATTGTATCTCTGATTACAATTGAAAAATCATCGTAATATACAAAGTCAGATTTGTCTGACTCGTACATATTGCATGAAGTCAGAAAGTCATTGACGGAATATCCGTCTGTTATGTAATATATATCGGCATCTGACATAACACAAACACCTATATTATATTTTTCAACACGTTTATGAGCTAACTTAAAAGAGGTGGTTTCAGTGAAAGTGTCCGGATTTTTAATGACGTTTTTTTCGATTAAACGCATATTGTATTGACAAGTGTAACTTGTTATCACGCTTCTTGAATCGCTGACAACTGACTGCCTATCAGTACCGACAGAGACCATTCTGACAATAGCGATCATCATGGCAACTGTTATTAAAATGGAAAGAATAACCGGAATGATTGCCGAAGCAAAATTGTAAAGTGAAAAACGTTTATGTAAAGAAATTCGCCTATTCTTTCGGCCCATAATATCACCTATAAAAAATATTATAACAAACTCAGTATAACATAACAGGTAAGATTTATCAATAAAAATATTATTAATGTTTAAATATTTCATCTTGACTAAGGAAAGATATTTATAAGGACATTATAAATGAATGGAGGTCAAAATGGAAACGGCGATTAAAAAGTATTTTATTATTTTCGGCGTAGGAGCGATAGCATATTGCCTAATTGAAATTATAGCTAGGCAACGCACACACTGGACAATGGCATTAACCGGCGGTGTGGCTTTTTGCACACTTTATTATATAAACACACACATAAAATCAAAGAACTTGCTTTTACGCTGTCTTATAGGCTCAGCGGTTATAACCGGATATGAATTTGCAGTTGGAATGGTCGTTAATTATACGTTTCACATGAATGTGTGGGATTATTCGGATAAATTTATGAACCTTTTCGGACAGATATGTTTAAAATTCAGTGTGTTGTGGTTTTTACTATGTATTCCTGTGACGGGGATCATATACTTGCTCAGAAATAAGCTCGATAAAATAATTGTATAATAATAAAAATAACCGCCCAAACTTAGAAAAGAAAGGCGGTTATTTTTATGACACATAGAATCAAAAAAGAACATATTAAAAAATCAGTTTTGTTTGAATTAGCAATAATTCTAGGCTTGTTAATATCAATGTTTATTTCATATTCATCACAGCTTGAATCTACTTGTGATGACATAAGAAACAGTGTTTTGCGTTTGCACGTCATAGCTAACTCCGATTCCACTAAAGATCAGGCACTTAAGCTTAAAGTCAGAGACGCAATGCTTGAAACCGGAACAACACTTTTTTCAGGAAGTGTTGATGTGACGACAGCTAAATCGGTGGCCAAAAGTGAAATTGATACACTTGAAAAAGCTGCCGAATGTGTACTTCGTGAAAACGGCTGCAATGATAATGTTCATATAGAAATCGGAAAAAGCCGTTTTCCAACCAAAACTTATGGGAATATTACATTACCGGCAGGAAAATATGAGGCTGTCAGAGTTATTATCGGAAAAGGGGAGGGACATAATTGGTGGTGTGTAATGTTTCCACCGATGTGTTTGCCTGCTGCTGAAGGAGAAACTGAACTTGAAGATGTATTGACACAAGATGGAATTGATCTTGTATCTTCCAATCCTAAATATGAGATAAAATTTAAAATTGTTGAATGGTATGAGTGGGCAAAATCAAAATTGGTAGGAGAGTAATGTGCGTCATGTCGTGGTGAGTTCCTGCCACTTAGCCGGTTTGAGATCGTGGGAAGTTCCGCCGGTGCAAAATGTTTCGCCTTCGGCGAAACTACGCAGGCTTCACCTGCGTACTTCTTCGCTCGCGAAGAAGATTTTGCACCGGCGGTACGCACAGACTAGCCTTGACGCACTCCTAAAGTCAGCACATACCAAAATCAGCCGCACGGATTTCCGTGCGGCTGAAAGCAGATATATGAATTTAATCTTATTTTCTGAGTTCGATTCCGATTTTGGCAAGAGCCTTAATTGCTCTCTTCATAGCTGCATCGGCTTCTTCATCAGTGAGTGTTCTTTCGGGCGATCTCATTCTGATATTGAAAGCCACACTCTTCATATTTTCGGCAATCTGTGAGCCGGTGTATACGTCAAAGAGATTAATGCTTTCAAGTGTTTTTCCAACAGCCTCTTTGATGAGTCTTTCAAGCTTGAGAACAGGAATATCTCTGTCGCAAACGAAAGCAAGATCACGGTTAGATGCCGGGAATTTCGGGAGAGCTTTATAAGTTCTCTTTCTGTTTCCTTTTGCTTCAATAGAGTTGAAATCAATTTCGGCAACATAAGTTCTTGTTCCGATTTCATAGTTTGTCTGTACTGTCGGATGGATCTCACCGAGAATACCGATTTCCTCGCCGTCAACAGTGATTTTTGCCGTTCTTCCCGGATGGAAGGTCGGGTTATCTGTGACGGGTTCAATATCGTATTCATCAATTCCGCATTTATAAAGAAGCTCCTCAACAACGCCTTTGAGAGTGAAGAAACTTACATTTGAGCCGTACATACCGATTGAAACCGATTGCTTTTCTATCGGGAGTTCTTCAGTTCCTCTTGGGATATATTGCATTGCAAGTTCAAATATCTTAGCGTTAAGATTTCTGTTATTGTAGTTTCTTGAAAGGACCTCAAGCAAAGAGGGTATTGCCGTTGTTCTCATGATGCTTGAATCTTCACCAAGCGGATTTGAAATGACGATTGATTCACGCAATTTGCTGTCGGTGGGGAGACATATTTTGTCGTACGCTTTGGGACTCATGAATGAGTAGGTTGAAACTTCGGTCAGACCACAACCTATGAGAGTGTCGGTTATAAGCTTTTCAAGCTGCTGAGTCTCGGTAAGCTTTCCGTTTGCCACACCGCCTAACGGCCTGTTGGGAATGTTTGCGTACCCATAAAAACGAGCAATTTCTTCGCTGACATCAGCTTTGCCGATAATATCGTTTCTGAATGACGGGATGATAATTTTGTCATCTTCAACCTTGAAGTCGATAGCCTCAAGAATACGTTTTTGTTCGTCTTTGTCGCAATCAATACCTATAAATCTATTTACCCATTCCCAATCAAACGGGAGGGTTCTGGGTGTTTTATCGGAGTGATCACAGTCAACAATACCGCTGACAACATCACCTGCATCAAGTTCTTCAACAAGTTCAAGCGCTCTCATCAATGCCGGCATACAGCTCTGAGGATCAAGTTCTTTTTCATATCTTCCCGATGCTTCTGTGCGCATACCGAGAGCTTTAGCTGTAAGTCTTGTTGTTGGGCCGTTAAAGCAAGCACTTTCAAATACGATCGTGTCTGTGTCGTCCATAATGCCTGAATATTCACCGCCCATAACACCTGCAACGGCTACAGGCTTTTCTGCATCGGCTATGACGAGCATAGAATCTTTAAGATCTCTTTCAACACCATCAAGAGTGGTTATCTTTTCACCATTTTTTGCCGTACGGACAATAACAGAGTTGCCTTTCAAGAAACGTAAATCGAATGCATGCATCGGCTGACCGTATTCGAGCATAACGTAGTTTGTAATATCAACTATATTGTTTATCGGTCTTACGCCGCAGGCACGAAGTCTTTCTCTCATCCATCTGGGAGAAGGCTTAACTCTGACATTTTTAACAACGGCACCGCAATATCTGTAGCAGCGTTCGGGATTGTCAATGCGAACTGAAAGAAGTTCGTTTACATCGCCGCCGGAAGTCTTTACGACAGGCTCATGTTTTTTCATCGGGAGCTTATAAGTTGCCGCAGCTTCTCTTGCAAGACCGATTATTGAAAGGCAATCAGGACGGTTTGAAGTTATTTCAAACTCGGTTATCGTATCATTAAGACCAATAGCTTCCTGTATCGGCATACCGAGTGTCTGATCACAATCATCACCAAGAACAAAAATGCCGTCCTCGATAGCATAGGGAAAATCATGAGCAGTTAATCCGAGTTCACCGAGAGAGCAGAGCATACCGCAACTTAAAACTCCTCTGAGCTTACCGGTTTTGATTTCCTTTCCTCCGTGTACAACAGAATTATTCAGAGCAACCGGAACAATATCTCCCTCTTTCAAATTCTGCGCACCGGTGACAATTTGAAGATTTTCTTCCTGACCGACATTAATTGAACAGATCCAAAGGTGATCCGAATCGGGGTGCTTTTCAAGTGAATCAACACGACCGACAACTATATTTTTGAGGTCATCACCCTCTTTTTTGAAAGACTCGACCTTTGAACCGGATATTGTTATAGCTTCGGCAAATTCTTTATCGCTTGCATCTATTGTGACAAAATCGTTTAACCATTTTTTAGATAAATTCATTCTTCTGCACCTCCTTAGAACTGACTTAAGAAACGAAGATCGTTTTCATAGTAAAGACGCATATCATCAACGTCAAATCTGAACATTGCGAGTCTCTCAAGACCGATACCGAAAGCGTAACCGCTGTATTCTTCGGGATCAATGTTGCCTCTGCGAAGAACATCGGGGTGTACCATGCCGGCACCGAGAATTTCTATCCAGCCCTCACCCTTACACATCGGGCAACCTTTGCCGCCGCAGTTAAAGCAGCTAACGTCAATTTCACATGATGGTTCAGTGAATGGGAAGTGATGCGGACGAAGTCTAATCTTTGTCTGCTCGCCGTAGAGTCTCTTTGCAAATGCTTCAAGATTGCCTTTGAGATCACCCATGGTGATACCTTTGTCTATAACAAGACCTTCGATCTGATGGAAAAGGGGAGAGTGAGTCGCATCAACCGAGTCTGATCTATAAACTCTGCCGGGAGCGATAATTCTCAAAGGAGGTTTTTTCTGCTCCATGACTCTTATCTGTACAGGTGAGGTTTGCGTTCTAAGAAGCATTTTTTCTGTGATATAAAATGTATCCTGTGTATCTCTCGCCGGATGCTCCGGAGGAATGTTGAGTGCCTCAAAGTTATAATAATCCCATTCAACTTCAGGGCCTGTTGCAATGTCGAATCCCATGCCAAGGAATATCTCTTTGACTTCATCAAGAACAATTGAAAGCGGGTGCTTGTGACCTAATTCGTGTCTTTCACCGGGCATGGTCACATCTAAGCGTTCCTCTTTGAGCTTTATTTCAAGCTCTTTTTCTTTGAGTTGCTTTCTTCTTTCTTCGATTTCGGTTTCAAGCTGTGAACGAATTTCATTGGCAAGCTGACCTATTACCGGCCTTTCTTCAGCGGAAAGTTTACCCATCTGTTTTAAGATTGCGGTAAGTTCGCCTTTTTTACCTAAGAATTTGACTTTGAGAGCATCAAGGTCTGCGTTTCCGATTGATTGCGACAATTCTTTTTCAGCGAGTTCCTTGATTTCTTGAAGCTGTTGTTTCATATCAAATATTTCCTTTCGTTTGATTACTTTGATTGTTGAGTAAATGTAGGCAAAAATAAAAGCCCGTCCCTCGATAGGGACGAAGCACAATTCTCCGCGGTACCACCCTGATTTTTGCCTGAAGCAAACACTCCTCGTATCCATAACGTGGATAAACCGTCACAGCCTACAACAAAAGCTTCAGCCGTGCCACTCCGGAGTGAACTTCAATATCACAAACAATAATCTGCTCTCAGCATTTGCAGATCTCTCTGAAAGGTTCGATAATACCTACTCTCTCCATCACTGTGTTTTATAATAAAACTATTTTAACACAAAGAATTGGGACTTGCAATAGAAAATCCAAATTTTTTATTACATTATAGTTTTAAAATCAAGTTAAAGACGATAAGAGTAATCCAACACATACAAAAAAGAGGAGCAAATTGCCCCTCTTTCAAGAATTTGTTTTAAATTAAACGATGCTGAGTTTAACAGCTGTGAACTTAGCTGCGTCAAGATTTGAGTATTCCTTATCAACGGTAACTGTGCCGTCTTTAAGAGATGCAAGAAGCTTATTGTAATCTTCAACGCTGAAGTTCTTGAGTGACCATGTTTCTGTCGGAAGACCAACAGCATCTTCAGCTGCACCGAGTGTTGTCTGAACACCACCGATATCGTCCCACTTGTTGTCATAGAACTTCTGGAGTGCGAAAGCAACGCCTTCACGAATACCCTTTGTAGCTGATGTAATAACTGTATCTGACTGTGATGACTGGTCAACGTCAACGCCGATAACGAAACCGTCATTAGCTGATGCAGCTGCGAATGCAGACTGACACATTGAACCGCCGCAAGTAAAGATAACTTCTGTGCCGTTAGAATACCAACCATTGAGCATTGTCTGAAGTTCCGGAGATGCACCGAATGCTGCACCGTACTGCCAGCTATAGTTCATCTCAACTGTCTTGTTAAGCTCTTTAGCAGCTGCTTCTGCACCCTGAATGTAACCGTAACCGAATCTGCAGCAAGCCGGATTATCTCCGCCGCCACCGCCTGAGAAGCCGAGCTTTGTGTAGCCTTCCTTAACAGCGGCATAACCTGCAAGGTAGCCTGACTGTTCTTCCTGGAAGTCGATAGCTGCAACGTTTTTAGCACCCTCGATAGCAGAGCCGTCAATGAATACGAACTTAGCTTCTGTGAATTCAGCAGCAGCCTTTGCAAGAGCTGTTCCCTGAAGGAAGCCTGCACATACAACAACTTTTGCACCTGCATCAACAGCAGCCTTCATAGCGTCATAGCGATCATCGTCTGTAGCCTTGTCGCCGTTAGCGGGCTGATAGTACTTATAAGTTTTGCCATTGTCAGAAGCGAACTTCTTAAGGCCTTCCCATGTACCCTGGTTGAATGACTTGTCTTTGAGCTGACCGACATCTGTTACAAATGCAAGCTCATACTTGCCGTCTGCTGATTCGCAAGTGTCGCTTATAGCATCGTAGTTGACCGTCTTGTTTGCATCGTCGCCATTGTTAGCGTCCGGTGTCTTGTCACCGCCGCAAGCTGCAAAAGTAAAGAGAACCATTACAACTGCAAGCAATAAAGCAAGAAACTTTTTCATATTGGATTTCCTCCTAAAAATTTTTGGGTTCGGAATAAATTCCCAACCTACGATGATTATATCATAACATTAGAAAAATTCAACAATTTTTGCAAAAATTTTCAATTTGGTAGTAATTATTGTGAAATATTGCTAAAATCCGAAAGTTATGAGAACTTTCGGATTTTGACATATTCAGTTTAAACTTTTCGGACTAAACCTGAGAGGAAGTATTTCATCTAAAGTTTTTTCGATATATTCTCCTCCGTTTTTTCCAATAATGACAAGAAAATCGCTGTCGCAAAACTCGCTCATTACCTGTCGGCATATTCCGCATGGAGTGAAGTAATCTTTGAAGTCAAGATCCTTTCCGCCAACAACGGCTATTTTTGAAAATTCTCTTTCTCCCTCACTGATTGCTTTAAAAAACGCTGTTCTTTCCGCACAGTTTGTTGGGCCATATGCGGCATTTTCAATATTACAGCCCAGATAAACTTTTCCGTTTTTTGTTTCAAGAGCCGCACCGACATAGTGATGCGAATAAGGAGCATATGCATTTTCGGCGGCTTTCATTGCAAGCTTGAGAAGTTCGGTTGAAGTCATGGTTATTCCTCCGACATTATAATATCTTTGAAGCTTTCACCGGCTGCATTTGACTTGACACCGAAAATATCAGCTATCGTCTTTCCGATATCAGCAAATGAACATCTTGTTCCCAAGTTTACGTTATTGATATTATTTCCGTAAACAAGCAGGGGAATATACTCTCGTGAATGATCGGTACTCGGAGTTATCGGATCACAGCCGTGATCAGCGGTGATAAAAAGAATATCGTCATCACGCAGTTTGTCTAAAAATCCGCCGAGCCAGGTGTCAAATTCGCTTAAAGCTTTGGCGTACCCGACAGCATCATTTCTATGACCGTATAGCATATCAAAGTCAACAAGATTTGTAAAGCAAAGTCCCTCAAAGTCACGATCGGCCCATGCCTCTGTTTTTGCCATACCGTCATTATTTCCGGTTGTCGGTTCGGAATCCATTACACCTTTTCCTGCAAAAATATCATATATTTTTCCGACCGGACGAACTTCAAATCCCGATTGGAGAAGTTCATCTAAAACGGTGTCTTTCGGCGGTACGAGTGAGAAATCGTGACGTCTCGGTGTTCGCACGAAATTTGGATATTCTCCCGTGAAAGGTCTGGCAATGACTCTGCCGACTCCGTGTTCACCCTGTAGTATTTCTCTTGCAATTTTGCAGTATTCATAAAGCTGATCAATTGAAACTTTGTCCTCGTGAGCCGCAATTTGAAATACGCTGTCAGCCGAGGTGTACACAATGAGATCGCCCGTTTGAAGATGCTCTTTGCCATAGTCCAAAATAACCTGAGTTCCGGAGTAGGGCTTGTTGCAAAGAATACCTCTGCCGGTACGATGTGAGAATTCGTCTAAGACATCTTTCGGAAAGCCGTTTGGATATGTCGGAAACGGATTTTCGCTGACAAGACCGCAAATTTCCCAATGTCCGGTGGTTGTGTCTTTTCCTTTTGATTTTTCACTAAGTCTGCCGTAAGCTCCTACGGGTTCCAAAACATCGTTTTCATAGTCAATGCCGTCTATATTGAAAAGACCGAGTTTCTTCATGTTCGGCACTGAAAATCCGGACTGCTCATAGCAAGCCTTAAGTGTGTTGCTACCTTCATCACCGTAATTAGCTGCATCGGGAAGTTCACCAATGCCGACACTGTCGAGAACAATTAAAAATACTCTTTTTGTTTTCATCATTTTGTACTCCGTAATTAGTCTAAAGCTATTGCAGTTTCGAGAGCTATCTCCATCATTTGAGTGAAGGTGTTTTGCCTTTCTTCTGCTGAACACTCATTACCTTTAAGAGGAAGGTCGGAAATGGTGCAGATTGCAAGGGCATTCTTTCCTGCTTTAATAGCATTGAGATAGAGTGCGGCTGCCTCCATTTCAACGGCAAGCGATCCGACCGACTGCCATTTCTTAAGAGATTCGGGATCTGCATCATAGAATGTATCCGATGAATAAAGATTACCGATTATCGGTTCAATGCCTATTTCTTTTGCTTTTTCTGCGGCAACGGTCAAGAGTTTATAGCTGCAAGTTGGGGCAATTATACCATTGACACCGAATTGTTTGCCGTAGTTTGAGTTTGTATTAGCGCCGATTCCGAATACAATATCACGAAGTTTGAGTGAGTCTGATATGCCTCCGGCTGAACCGATCCTGATGATGTTATCGACACCGAAGAAATTGAAAAGTTCATAAGAGTATATACCAATTGACGGCATACCCATTCCGCTTGCCATAACGGATACTTTATGACCTTTGTATTCTCCCGCATAACCGTGGATACCTCTGACGTTGTTGATAAGAACGGCATTTTCAAGATATGTTTCAGCTATAAATTTAGCTCTCAGCGGATCTCCCGGCATAAGCACGGTCTTGGCAAATTCACCGCCGTTTAAGTTGATATGAGGTGTATTCATGATTATCTCCTTTTAATATGAAGCATTGGAACTTTCGTTTTTGACGATTTTGACAATTCTGCTTGTGCCGAGTCTGTCGGCACCGAGCTTAATAAAATCTTCGGCATCTTCAAGACTTGCTATTCCGCCGGCAGCTTTAATTTTAAGATGTGATGCGACATTTTCAGCAAAAAGCTTTATATCTTCTCTTGTTGCACCACCGTTTGAAAAACCTGTAGAGGTTTTTATATAGTCAGCTCCGGATTCCGAAACGATTTGGCACATTTTTTTCTTTTCCTCATCGGTTAAAAGACAAGTTTCTATTATAACTTTAAGAAGTTTTCCGTGACACGCCTCTTTGATAGCTTTTATTTCATTTAAAATGTCGTCATAACGTTTATCTTTGAGCATACCTATATTGATAACCATGTCGATTTCATCGGCTCCGTTTTTGACAGCATTATCAGTTTCAAAAACCTTGACGGCTGTTGTGTTATAGCCGTTTGGAAAACCGATTACAGTGCATATTGCGAGCTTTTCGCCAACATATTCTTTTGCCTTTTTGACGTACGCCGGAGGTATGCAAACACTTGCACAGTTGTACTTTATACCATCATCACATAAAGATTTGATGTCGCTCCAAGTTGATGCCTGACCTAAAACCGTGTGGTCAACCTTTTTAAGAATTTCGGATATATCCATATTTTTTACTCCTTTATAAATTATAAACTACCGATAATATTAACGGCAACTATATTCTACATACAATGTGAAAAAATGTCAAATAATTTACAGCATTTTTATTGTATTGTCGGTCTCTTTAGTGTATTATATTAAAAATAAAATGAATCAGTTATTACCGAAAGGCAGTATAAAAATGGAAAATGATATTATATTTAAAAAGGTAAACTTCGGCGGATTTGACCGAGAGGACGTTATGAATTATATAGCGAAAATAACCGATGATTTTCATGAAGATCTTGAACGCAAAAGCGATGAACTTTCCAAAGCAAAAGAGAAAATATCAACCCTTGAAGCAGTGCTTGAAAGTGTTAAAGAAGAAAGATCGGAACTTAGCGAAAAGATAGCAAGACTTGAAAGCGAAAACGAAGATCTTAAGACTAAAAACAGCCGTGCAGCGGTTTCTGACGATATAGTCGAGAGCGAAACCGAACAACTGAGAAACGCAGTTAAAGCACTGACGCAAAAAGTTGATGAACTTATATCCGATTCAGCAGAGAAAAACAGTACCTTAGAAAATGATAGTGATGATTATGACAGAGACCTCTTTGACCTTATAGAACAGTATGCTGATTAAAGTTGCAATATGAGGCAGTGAAGTTTACGCTTCGCTGCTTTTGCTCCATATAAAACTCACGGCGGCACGAAAGTGCCGCCGAATTTCATATGTGGATTATTTAATCATCAAGAGTGTAGAAAGTTCCCGTTCCGAAAGTATATCTTGTATAGTCAAAATAGTTTCCGTCAGGTGACCAGTTATCATTAAGCTTTAAAAGAACGATTTTATCTGTCAGAATTTTAAAGCCGTCAACTTCTACAAATTTTGTGTATATCTTATAACCGGTTATAACCGTTGTATGATTGCCGTAGGTCGAGCTGACACTTGTTGACCACAGAACGGGGAAACCCTTTTTTAAATATGGAACAACAACAGCTCTGAATGTCTTAAGATCAACGTGTTCGATGAGCGCTGACGTTTTAATATGGTATGTGTTAAACACGTTTTCAACTATATATTTGAAATTATCCGGATTAGTTCCACCGGTTTTATAACCGTAATTCTCAATGCAAAAAGATCTGATGGTTTTATATAGCGATGGCAGCCAACAGCCAAAGCATATATCGTTACTTCTGTTATAACCTTCAATTTTATAGTTTTCATTATCTTTAAACTCATCAAAGAACGGATCACGGTTAGCAAATACCAGACTTTTGACATTGCTTGAGGGCAAACCGGAGTATTTTAACGGAGTGATTGAACCGGCTTTTTTCTGATAATAGCTGAGCATTGAATATATAGCATGAAGAGAGCAGTTGCCTTCGCTTGTCACATATCCCGGTTCAGGAATACTCTTATAAACAGAGGTTGACAACTGAGTCGAATAATCATAATCTTTAAGTTCAAATTCATAGTTGAGTTTATATCCGTCACCATATTGCTTTTTTATATATTCATCGGTGTCTTTTAAAGAGCCGTCTTGTGAGACGTAGTTAAAATATTCTTTTATATATTCGTATGTGCAGGATTCATCTGCCTCCATGTTTTCAATTCCAAAAGAAACAAAGAGATTGTTTTCATCTAAGAAGCCAAATCCGTCAGTAATACTGTAATATACTTTCTCGGCTGATTTCAGTTCGGCAAAATCGCCCTCGCTTTTATAAGCATAGATGTAATAATCTTTTGAAAGTATCATATATCCGAAATTGCCGTTAAAGTCGATATAAGTAGTGTCCTCAATTGTACCGTCAGCAAGAAGGACATCACATGAAATGGCATTTTCAATAGCAGTGGCTTTAAAAGCAATTCCAAGAGTTTCAAACATTTTATCGAAAACCGGAAGATGTGTTTCAACATATTGTTCAACATCGGTCAAAACATTTGTTACCTTATCTCCGATACCGAGTTGTTTAAAAAGCCCCGGAAAGACGGAAGAAAAAAACATAACAATCGAAACAAAAAAAGCAGTAATTTTTGGAAACATTAACATGACCTCCGGAGTATATGTATACAATATATGATAACATAATCAAACGAAAAATCAAGTAAATGTTAAAAAAATTCATTTGTGTTTAAGAACATAGATCATTATTTTACTCAAAATGCGGCAAATACAGTTGAAAGTCAGTAAAAAATTCTGTATAATATCGGTGCAGTTATATTCTACGCCGTTTACGGCAGGAGGTAAAAAATGAAAGACAGAAAAATAAAAAGACTTATAGCGATGCTTTTGACATTTGTTATGTTTGTTTCATCGCTTTCAGCATTTTCACTGTCGGCTGCGGCGGCAGATAAATTTGAAAATCAAATATCGGATTTTCCCGAAAGTTATAAAGTATATCTCCGAGATATTCATAAAAAATATCCTAATTGGGTTTTTCAAGCGGTCGATACTGATATCAATTGGAGTGATGCGGTCGTAAACGAAAATATAGGAGAACGCTCATTGATAACTTCTTCGGCAGGAGACGTATTTAAAAGCAAGGAAAGTGGAGACTATAATCCGTCAACAGACCAATACACACAATATGATGCAGGTTTTGTTCGTGCAAATGCTCAAGCTGTCGGCTATTTTATGGATCCGAGAAATTTTCTTAACGAAAGCGGAATTTTTCAGTTTGAACAGCTTTCGTTTTCATCGGACATAACAGTTGATGTCGTTGAACAGGTACTCAAAGGCTCGTTTATGAGCAACAAAAAAATAACTTATTTAGATAAAAACGGCAAAGAAAAAACAATAAATATTAAATATTCTCAAGCTATCTATAATGCGGGAAACAAATATAATGTTAACCCTTGCTATCTTGCCTCAAAGATAATAAATGAGGTCGGTGTTAACGGCAGCGGCTCAACATCGGGTAAATATTCGGGCTATGAGGGGTATTATAACTTTTATAATATCGGAGCAACTTCGTCATCAACACCTATAAAAAACGGCCTTGAGTATGCAAAAGGCGGAAAAAACAATTCGACAACATATCAGAGACCTTGGACAGATCCGCAAAAAGCAATAATGGGCGGTGCTGAGTTCATTGCCTCCGGATACATTTCAAAAGGTCAGGACACCGGATATTTTCAGCGTTTCAATGTTTCTCCGAATGCGGTTTCGGCGACATATACGCATCAGTATATGACTGATATTTCAGGTGCTTATTTTCAGAGTAACACCACTTATAACACATATAACTCTCTTTCAATGATGGGACTTAAGCGTGTGTTTAAAATTCCGGTGTACAGAAATATGCTTGGTGCGGCAGCTCAGGCGACTTCATTTTCACTGAAAGATTCCGCCGGTCAAACAGGCACGGTAAATGTTTCTTCTTTGAATGTGCGTTCTCAGCCAAACACCGGCAGTGCCAAAATAGCCGGTGTTCCGAGTGGAACTAAGGTCAAGATCTTAAGCAAAGTTATGAACTCATCGGGAAAATATAATTTCCTTTCATATCCTTATTGGTATCAAATATCATTTAGCTTAAACGGCGATTCGTACACAGGATATGTCTGCTCCGAATATATTGATATTTCCTCGGAAAAGACAATCACAATGGGCAATACTTTCAATCTTTCATACAATATAAATTCATCTGAAAAGCCATCTTTTATTTCTAACGATACCTCTGTTGTCAAGGTTAATTCTAATGGAAGTTTGACGGCTCTCAAAGCAGGCAGAACCACGGTTGGCGCATATACATCAAAAGGTCTTTATGATGAAATAAAAATTTGTGTCACTGACGGCATTCGTCAAGTTGGAGGACTTTATGTTTCAAATAAAACGACCGGATCCGTAACTCTGTCATGGAACAAGGTCGATTCGGCTGAAGGCTATGAAGTATATAAAACCGACAGTTCAGGCAAATATCAAAAAATCACAACCGTTACTTCGACATCGTACACTATCTCAAATCTTAAGGCAGGGGAGTCGTTTAAATGCAAGGTCAGAGCGTACGGCAAAGTAGGCGGCATTATGAAATATGGTGAGCTTTCTTCAGCGGTCAATTGTCTGACTTATTATAAAACGCTTTCAAAATTAAAACAATCTGCGGCAACAAAGAACAGCATCACTCTTAAATGGAGCGAAGTTGACAATGCCACAGCTTATGATATTTATGCATATAATTCTTCAAGCGGAAAATATGAACGCATAAAGCAGGTTAAAGATAATTCCTACACTGTCACGGGACTTAATTCGGCAACCGCATATAAGTATGAAGTTGTCGCAAAGGTTAAAGTTAACGGAAATTCAGTTGATTATGCAGGTTCAAGAATAACCGCTAAAACAGCTCCGAAAGCTCCTTCAGGATTGAAAATCAGTGACACAACATCTTCAACTGTCACACTTAAGTGGAGTGCTGTTAAGGGAGCATCAAAATACGCCGTCTATAAACTTCAATCAAATGGAAAATATTCAAAGATTGCTACTGTTAAAACAACGTCATATAAGGATAGTGGACTTTCTTCTAAGACGAAAGTCAGCTATAAAGTCAAAGCTATTGTTACTTCAAACGGCAACTCTTTCTATGGCAGTTATTCCTCATCAATTTCGGCGTCAACAGGGCCGGCGAAAGTGAAAAATGTCAAAGTTTCATCGGTGACAACAAACACCGCTGTTCTTAAATGGTCAAAATCAACTTCGGCATCGGGATATTATATTTACAGATACGATTCTTCGGCAAAGAAATATGTCTATGTCGGAAAGACCAAGAATACAAGCTATACTCTTAAAAATCTTACTTCCGGAATCAATGTTTCCTATGCAGTCAGAGCATATTTAAAAACAGACGGTAAGACCTATAAGGGAAGCAACAGCAGTAAAGTTTCTGTCAGAACACTTCCGGATAAGGTGACAGGACTTAAATTCAGTTCTCCCGACAAAAACTCATATACATTGACATGGAATACTGTGAGGGGCGCAACGGGATATGAGATTTATAAGCTCCAATCAAACGGAACTTATAAAAAGCTCACTTCGGTTACAACTAATTCTTATAAGGTTCAAAAGCAAAAGTCGGCTACAGCCGTAACTTATAAAGTGAAAGCTTATATCAAAAACGGTGACAAAAACATTTACGGTGAAATGTCAGATAAACTCAAGGCAACTACACTTCCTAAAAATGTTTCCTCACTTAAATCCACAAAGAGTGGCAAGAGCTATACTCTTTCTTGGAGCAAATCGACAAGAGCTGACGGCTATATGATTTATGTATATAATAGCAGCTCTAAAAAATATGAGTACGTTGGAATGACTTCTTCGACTAAATTTACTGTTGAGCCGAAGGTTTCAACAAAGTACAAGGTTATGTCGTACGTTAAGTGTAACGGCAAGAGATATAAAGCTTCGGGTAAAACCGTCAGCATCACGATCTAACAGCAGGGTGATTAAATGTTAAAACCGATTGGTCATTTCATGACCGTCACAAAACACAGACACGCAGTTATAAAGCATTGTTTTAAAGCTGGAATAGGATTTCAGGGACTCAGGCATGATCTTTCAAAGTATTCGATTACCGAGTTTAAAGCCGGAGCAAAATACTATATGGGTTATCGCAGCCCGAACGAAAAGGAACGAGAACTTTTCGGTTATTCGTCAGCTTGGCTTCATCATAAGGGCAGAAATAAGCATCACTTTGAATATTGGTCTGATTACAACCCGAAAGAGGGCAGAGTCATGCCGGTAAAAATGCCTAGAAAGTATGTTGCCGAGATGTTTTGCGACAGAGTTGCGGCAAGCAAAATATATCGTGGGGAGGAATACACTCAGCAATATCCGCTTGAGTATTTCCTTAGAGGCAGAGATAAACGAACAATGCACCCCGAAACATCGGCTGAAATTGAAAAAATGCTTACAATTTTAAGTGATGAAGGCGAAGATGCCGCTTTTGAGTATATTCGTTTATATTTGAAAAACGAGAAAAAATAATAATCCGTAAGCCGCACATATGTAATAACTTGTGCGGCTGTTTTTTTAGGGGGATATAATGAAAAAATCGCTAAATGGGGAGTGGAAATTCAGAGCAATCGGAGACGTCAAGTGGAAAAATGCCGTTGTTCCCGGTTGCAACTATCTTGATCTGATGTCAAACGGAGATATACCCGATCCGTTTATAGGACTCAACGAAAAAGAAGTTGAATGGGTAGGAAGAAAAGATTGGGAGTATGAAAGAAAATTTGAAATATCCGAAGATGAAATAAACAGTGACACGATTTATCTGAATTGCAAGATGCTTGACACAGTATGCGATGTTTATATAAATGAACGTCTTGCTTTCAGCGGAAATAACTGTTTTACTGCCTATAATAAGAAAGTTAAAAGTTGTCTTAATATGGGCGAGAATAAAATCAAAATTGTTTTTTATTCACCCGTGCGTTTTGTCGAAGAAAAATATAAGGAGTCTCCGACACCGCTAAACTCAAATGGGCTTAATGGTATTGTGCATATCAGAAAACCGCAGTGTCATTTCGGCTGGGATTGGGGACCGATTCTGCCTTGCAGCGGGATTACAAAAGATATCGAGCTTGAATTTGTCAAAAAAGCTAAAATTAACTATTTGTCTGTGACTCAGGAACTTATTGACAGTTATGCTGATATATACGCTAAAGCAGATATAGAATCATTCGGTGAATATAGCGTGGAGACAGTTTTGACTTATCCAAACGGCAAGTCGGAGATAAAAGAGGGAGCAAATGCAAAATTTCATATTGAAAATCCCGAACTTTGGTGGACTCATGAACTTTCCGACAAACACGAACAGCCTCTTTATACTGTTACAGTAAGGCTTAAATCAGATGGCAGAGTCATTGATACAGCTGAAAAAAAGATTGGTATAAGAAAACTCGAACTTAACAGAGAAAGAGACAAATACGGAAAGAATTTTCAATTTGTTCTCAACGGTGTCCCACTTTTTATAAAAGGTGCTAATTATATTCCGCCGGACAGCTTTATAACAAGATTTACTCCAAAAAAAGCTGAACATTTAATTGATGCTGCGATATTCTCAAATATGAATATGCTGCGTATTTGGGGCGGCGGATATTATGAGAGTGATGAGTTTTACTCATTGTGCGACAAAAAAGGAATTTTAATTTGGCAGGATTTTCAGTTTGCTTGTCAGGCTTATCCGTTTTTTGACGAGAGTTTTCTTGAAAACGTTAAAAATGAAGTTGAATATAACGTTAAACGCTTGTGTCACCACCCATCTCTTGCTGTTTGGAACGGAAACAACGAGATTGAGCAAATGCATACTGCTTGGGTACATATGAAAAAATATGTTGATTGGACGGAAAAATTCTTCTATCATATTCTTGAATCGGAGATAAGAAAATATGATATTTCGACACCGTATACACCGGGATCACCTGTCGGCATTTCACACAACAAGGGGGTAGACAGTGATAATGTCGGAGACACTCATCTGTGGGGAGTTTGGCATGGCTTAAAGCCGATGAACTATTATCGGAGACGAATGACACGCTTTTGCAGTGAATTTGGATTTGAAAGTCTGCCGGATATAAAAGCTATCAAAAAGTTTGCAAACGAGTCAGATTATTCTCTTTCAAGTAAGGTTTTTGAAGCTCACCAAAAGTGTGCAAACGGAAACGACAAGATGATATTTTATATTGCGAGTCGTTTTAATTTGCCAAAAAGCTTTGAAGATTATATTTATCTTTCTCAGGTTACTCAAAACGAATGTATAGCCGATGCGACCGAGCATTGGCGGAGAAACAAAGGACACTGCAATGGATCAATGTATTGGCAATTTAATGATTGTTGGGGTGTCTGCTCATGGTCAAGTCTTGATTATTATGGCAATTATAAGGCTCTGCAATATGGAGCGAGACACTTCAATGCTCCGTTGTCTGTCTCTGTTGAGGATACTGAAAAATATGTTAAGCTGTTTTTGCTCAACGATTTAAGAAAAAGTGAGAAAGTTAAAATAGAATACGAAATATTTGATTTTTATACGGGTACACTTGAGTGTGATGTTAAGGAGACTTTGATCAATGCCGGTGAGGTTATGCACATATTTGAACTCAATATGTCGGACATAAAGAAAAAATATGATCTGAAAAGAGCAGGTCTTGCGGTCAGATTAATAAAAGACGGAGAGATCAAACAGCAGAAAACTTTGTTGTTCGATAAAGAGAAAAAACTTGAACTGCCGAAAGCAAATATCAATATGAAGGTAAGATCAGATGAAGAAAGAGTTTACGTTACGGTAAGCAGTGATAAATTCGCACGGCTTATTAAGGTCGATAGCGGAATTTCATCAAATCCGTTCAGTGACAATTATTTTGATCTTCTTCCTAATCAGAGCAAAACTGTCACGATAGAAAGAGATGTGTCTTTCAGCTTGAATGATCTTGCTGAAAGCATTACGGTGTCTTGTTTGACAGATATTATATTTGATAGGAACATATTAAAGTCAACAATTAAAAGACTTGAGTTATATGCCTCACCGACAAATATCGGCAATATGATATTTCATGGCAGAGTGCCAAAAGATATAAAGATTAACTGAATATTCAATAGAAAACTCCTCGGTTTGACCGAGGAGTTTTCTATTATAATATTAGATGCAACACTAAAAGCGTTTTTGTCCGATTTTATATAGTGATAAAAACATTGCCCATTGACTGCATTTAATTTGTTAATATAAAATTCATATTAGAGCTTAAATGTTGCTTTGAGCTGTTCCTTGACTCTTTCCGGCTTGCATATAAGAAGTATCACGAACAAAACGATAGAGACCGCAAGAGCTATAAGCATAGTTTGTACTCCGGTGTGTGATATAAATGCAATAATGCCAAAGATTAAAAGAGTTGCTGTTGTTGCGATAAGACTTAATGCACTGTGAAGAAGTCTGCCTTTTTCTTTGAAAGCGTAGAAAAAATAGAAAAGCGATGATATTGTCATCACGGTCGGGACACCGTAACTCCAAATAAAGTTATAAGGGAAATAACCATTTGCCCATAAAAACTTAAATGCTATCGCTGAAAATAATGAAACAGTGATGCACAATCCGGCACATATTCTGTAAACATATTTCTGAGGAAATGTTGTGTGATATTCGATTTTTTCATTTGAAAGAGACTTATCATATTTTGGATATTCGGCGGTTTTGATTCCTTTGAGTTTCGGTTCATCGGGAGATGCTGTCGCACCGCAAAGGGGACATTTTGTGTATTCTTCGCCGAGATCAACATTACATTTATTACATCTCATTTATTATACCTCTTTATTCAAAAATATTGCTTTCAATTCTAACAATAACCCCATCGTTTGCGAGAAAGCGGAAGAAAAACTTTTGCTTTTCGGTGTCTGCGTTTCCACTTGAAAATGTCAGATTGAAAAGACCATTGACTGAAACCGCAGCACAGCCGAAATGAACATAAGGATTATCCGCAAGAACACCCTCAGCTCGTACAACGTGTTTAGCCACTTCCGGAGGAAGAACCATTTCACCGCCATTCGATATAAACGCAGTATAGGACTCTTGAACGTTTTTGTATGTATTCTTCAAAAATGCTTTTTTGATCGGATAGGGGATTGGTTTAACGATTTTATTCTCTGCCGCACTGACGTTTGCACTGATACAGCCGAGAAGATATTCACTTGAAGCTTTCTTTTTAAGCTTACCTCTGATGTGGTTGCATATCTCATCAAATGTAACATTTTTTCTGCCGTTTGGCTCAAAAGAAACATCTGTCATATAAACGAAGTTTCTGACTGTTTCCGACTCGAATCTTCGTCTGAGGTCGATCGGAACTGAAATGCTTATGGGCTTGTTTATCGGCTCTTTTTCACAGTTGATAAAAGTATAGATAAGCACCGCTGTCAGATATTCGGTTATTGTCAGATCATATTTTTTGGCAACGCTGTGAATGTTGTCAACTGTGAAAAGCCCGTGTACAAGGCGGGAATAATTTTTAACTCGGTCATTTTCATTGAGGTACACATCGACTTTCTTCGGATTTTTAGCTGAAATTTCCGGATCATAGTAGTCGTAGTAACTGTCACGAGTCTCTTTGTCGAGAGGTTTGTCTTTGACATTAAAGACCTTGCCAACGTTATCTGAAATATTTTCACCGCAAAGCTCAAGATAGCGGCGAGTGAGTGTTGAAAGAAAAATTCCTGCACCTGTGCCATCGGTGACACTGTGGAAAACTTCGAGTGAAATGCGGTTTTTATAGCAAAGCACACGGAAACAGGGCTGATCAGTTCCGTCAAGCTGTATAGGTCTGTAAGGATATTTGCACTCATCATGAACAATCGGTACGGCATCAGTTCTTTCAAAATAACTCCAAAATGCACCGTCTCTTAGTGTTACACAGAAACTCGGAAAACGTTTTGCTGTGTCTTTAAGGGCTTGTTGAAGAACGGGCTTGTCGATTTCATGATCAAGAACTATAGCTGTTCTATATGTTCTGCACCAATCTTTATATCTAGCAGCAGCATATAGAGTTGAAGCGTTATCAATCTTCAGCCAAGGCTTATCAATATGCGGCTTAAAATCAGTATTTTTCATTTTAAAGATTTCTCCTGAATATAATAATTAAAAAAATGCGTCAAAAACGCATAAATCACAAACATTATACTATATTTTGAAAACGATTGTCAAGCAAAATCAAGATATGCTACACTTTTCTTGATTTTGAATGAAAATCAACTCGTATCTGAAATTCGTGGTCTTATTTATGTCCAAATTTTATATTTTACTCAACAAAATTATTGGTAAAATTATAAATTGACTTTATTTATTACATAGTATAATATATAGAATCATGGGGTACTATCTTTAATTTGTTAAATACTGACATTTTTTAACAAAATATATTTAATTTATGACAAATTAAAATCATTTCAACCGCAAGGAAAAATATAACAATTTATTCACACTTTTTGTCGTGTACTCCATAAATATTATACTTTTAAAAATAAAATAGTTTGATATAAAACAGCGTATATAGGGGTAAGAAAATTGACACAGGAAGAACTCAAGAAATTAAAACGCGTTGATTTGCTTGAAATGCTTATTGAGCAGAGCAAAGAGAATGAAAAGTTGAAAACAAAGCTGGCGCAAGCTGAAAAAGAGCTTGAAAGCCGGCGTATAGCCATTGAAAGTTCAGGTTCAATGGCTAGTGCGGCACTTCAACTGAATAATGTTTTTGAGGCTGCCGAAAACGCTAAAAAACAATATATAGAAAACCTTCTTTCAATGGATCCTGCTAAGGTCAATATTAAAAATGAAGTTCGCAATTATTGTATTGATATAATAAATGTTGCAGAAGAAAGAAAAATTGCTGTTGAAAAAGAAACAAGAGAAAATTGCGAGCGAATAGTTAAAGAAGCAAAAATGAAGATTTATAGATATTATGCCGAACTTAACGGCAGAAAGTCAGATAAAAAATGAACCGCTTTAGCGGATCGTGGAAAGGCTGAAAATGAAAAAAGCAAAGGTCAAGAAAAGACTTGAAGCTCCGTCATTGCAGCTGCTTGAACAGGAGCTTGAACGTGAAAAATATAAAAACCGTTTTCTGAGAACGTTGCGTAACACCGTGTTTACTCTTGTGACTGTTTCGGCTATTGCCGTTCTGGTTGCCACGATATGGATGCCTGTTCTTCAGATTTACGGTAACAGCATGACACCGATGCTCAGTGACGGAGAAATTGTTTTGTCACTTAAAACATCGGGCATTTCCAAAGGAGAAGTTATCGCTTTCTATTATAATAATAAAATTCTCATTAAACGTGTTATTGGAGTTTCAGGCGATTGGATAAGAATAACTGAAAACGGTGATGTCTATATAAATGACAAATATTTGGATGAGCCTTATATTTCCGACAAAGCTTTGGGTGACAGCAATATCGAGTACCCATATCAAGTACCGGAAGGAAAGGTGTTCGTTATGGGTGACCACAGAAGTGTGTCAATAGATTCAAGAAATACTTCGGTCGGTTGCGTGTCGGAAGATCAAGTTGTAGGAAGGCTGTTGCTGAAGTTGTGGCCACTTAAAGATATCGGAAAGATAGACTAATTTGACATATACAATTTTATAAGATTGGGGGTGCTTAAGTTTGAACGGTGAACTTTTCAAAAGAGCAATCAAATTCATAAATGAAAACAAACGCCGCAAGATGTGGTTCAGATTTGGTTCTGTTATGGCTGCGATCGTGGTTTTTGTGACAACTTATGCTTTGATATTGCCGGCTATAACAATGGAAAACAAAACCGTTTGCGGACTTGAAGAGCATTCCCATATGTATGATTGCTATGAGCATTTAAACGAAGGACAGAGTAAAATACTGACTTGTTCAGATAAGTTACCTGAAATACATAAGCATAAAGATTCATGCTATGACAAAGACGGAAATCTTATATGCGGATATGCCGATTATATAATCCACGAGCATACAGAGCTTTGCTATGACGGAGATACGCTTATATGTACGTTGAATGAGAAAAAACCTCACCAACACACGGAAGACTGTTATAAAACACAAACAATCCTTGTTTGTGATATGGAAGAAACAGATAAGAAAGCCGAAGACGATTCTGTTGATAATTCAGTTGTAAGCAATAGTGAAACTTCTGACATAGGCGAAAACAAGTTATCCGATGTATCTGTTGAGGAAAACGTTAAGAAAACCTCAGACACAAATGAGCCTTCAAAACATACGCATACATCTGAGTGTTATAAAACGGAAAAAGTCCTTACTTGCAAAGAACAAGCACAGATTCATACTCATGACAAGTCATGTTATGACGGGGACAAACTTATTTGCGGTAAAATCGAGATTTACGAACACGAACATACGGCTGACTGTTTTGAAATGGTTGACGGAACGGAAAAGAACGTTCTTATTTGTACAAAACCCGAACATATGCACAGTGATGATTGTTATGCCGATAAAGATAAAGACAGCGAAAATGAAGAAAACAACGCTGTAAGTGAAATCAAGGGCGAACATTCAAAGGAATATACATATGAGGACAGCGATATTTCCATGAATCTTACTGTTGATAGCGACAAAGAGATTCCGAATGATGCTGAGCTTAAAGTTAGCGATATATCAGAAAAAAGCAGCAAGTATCAAAAATTTGTCAGCTTTGTTCAAAAAGGCAATTCAAGTGAAAGTGATCGACTTATTGCAAAAAGCGTTACTTTGGAAAAAGACGGAGTTGCCCTTGACACTTCCGACTATAATATGATTGCGGAAGTGAAAGTTAAGGAGACAATTATCGAGCCTATCAGACAACAGCTGGAAAAACTCAGTGATGCTGCACCCGAAGCACTTGTCGGTATTGCGATTAACCCACTTTCCGAAAGTGACGGAAATGTAAGCGAAACAGATGGTATTATAATCACGAACGACAATTTGGATCCGACAGTTAAACTTGCCGTTAACGATGGCTTACTCGTACTTAACGCCAGAGCAACCGCAAATCCGAGTTATTCCGTTCAGTATTATGCATATCTTCCGACTTTGGCAACTTCCGGCGATGCGACTCTTAAAGTTATCGACACAAGCGGCAAAAAGCTTCCGAAAAACAATTCGACAATGACGATGAAAAACATCTATTTGAAAAAAACGGGCGCTCAGACATCGCAAAATAACGGCGATAAAACAAACATTTTCAGAGTTGCAACTAAATCAACTTTGACGGAAATATACACAAAGGAAAATTACGAGTATATCAAAGCACCAAACCCGTCATACGTCAATAAACTTATTGACAACTCAAGCTATTCACTTAAAGCAATTTGGGTGTTGAAATCCGGAAAGTCGGCAACAAGTATCAATCAAAGTGATTGGAATGTTTACGGAACTGATATTCATTTCACAAACAGAGCTGAAATAGCTGCAAACGATATCATCTATATCTCAGATGACACTGTTATCAGATTTATATACGATTGTACAAATACCAGCTTCACCACTCCGACTACTTTCTATGACTACGATATCACAAACGGTGTTAAAAATTCAGCCGGAAGATGGGAGACAGGTACAGCGGGTATCAACTCCGAGGTCAACTATTCAACCAGTATTAACGGCTCCACCACTTGGAGATCATACAGAGATACCTTGGCTTTCGGTAATACGAACACAGGTACGGGTATGTCTTACTACCTATATGACGGTGGTTATCTAAATCAGTATAACAGAACTAATGCAAATAAAGATGCAAACACATTCGGTTGTACGTTTGAATTGGCCAGCCGACTTGAAAACGGCAAGATAGTTTATGATGAGTGGTTAAGCGTTCCCAAGCTGTTCAATGACGGAACGGCAAAGGGTAAGCGTACCTACGAAAACAGTAGCATGACCTTTGAGAAGGTCGGAGATACATACACAATATCTTCGGTCACTCTCAACGATAACGGCACAAACAGAACCTTGAAAAATCTTCAAGAGTTCTTTAATCCTTCACCGTATGCCGGAAAAGTTTGGGATACAATTTATACTAACAATTTCTGGCCCATGGATAAGGCAACAAACAAAACAGATCCCGTGTTTGGTGCGCGTGGAAACAATCTTAAATGGGCAGGCTTCAATAACTCTGTTACAGACGGTTCATTCCCTGCCGCAACGGGAACATTCCCCGACAGCGATGACGGTAACGCTCATAACAGCTATTTCGGTATGCAGTATGCTGTTAGCTTTACTTTGACATCCGATTATACCGGCCCTCTCGAATATCTGTTCTACGGTGACGATGATATGTGGGTTTTCCTCGATAACACACTCGTTTGCGATATCGGCGGTGTTCACTCGTCAGTTGGAGAATACGTTAATCTTTGGGACTATATCGGACATGAAAAAGGCGATGGTAAAACTCACCATCACACATTGACTTTGTTCTATACAGAGCGTGGTGCATCGGGTTCGACCTGCTTTATGAACTTCACTTTGCCCTCTGTTACGGGCATCAATATCGACCAAAAGGCAACAAGCCTCAGAGTTGAAAAGAAAGTTGTCGGCGAAAAAGATCCGACAAAGGAGTTTTCTTTCGATATTCGTTTCTATAATTCAAACGGAACGGAGATAAAAGACGACTACGCATACACAAAATATGACTCCGAGGGCAATAAGCTGACAAACGACCTCATCATTCATGACGGCAGCAGCTTCACCCTTAAAGACGGTGAATACATCATAATCGACTATCTGCCTTTCGGAACACGATATACCGTCACCGAGACAGACACCGGCGGTTACACCGTTTCGAGTAAGATCAACGAAGTCGTTCATTCGGGCAACTCAGCTCATGGAACTATTATCAAGGACGTTGTCAACCAAGTGACCTTCACGAACACGATAGAAAAGGTCGGTCTAACGCTTCAAAAACTTGATATTTTAGGTACGCCCCTAAAGGGTGCTGTGTTTGAGCTTAAAGACACCGATGGAAATGTTATCAATTTCGTCAAAAATTCCGATGGCTCATACACAGTTCCGACAGAAAGCACACAATTGTTTGACACCGATCAAGAGTATTACATAGCTTTGAACATGGACGACAGCTATGTTCTTACTGCAGGCTCAAGCAGTGAAACATGGAACGCTCATATTGCTAAGAAAACAGGTAACGCAAATCAGAAATATAAGATTTATATTCAGCCTGACGGTTCTTGCAGCTTCTATAATCTCAGTGCGGAGAGGTGGCTTGATCACAGCAACGGAGAGCTTGCCAACTCGACAAATGTTCTCCACTGGGAAAACAGCAGTGTACCGACATCAAGCGATATCCAAAGATGGTATTTCATTTTGAACAGTGACGGCTCATTTAAAATCAAGCCGAGATTAGCTGTAATTAACAAGAATGATGCTGTTCTTGATATGAATACCGGAACAATATCAGAAGGTCAAAACGTTCAGCTTTATAAGGATAACGGAACAAATGCTCAAAAATGGAAGCTTGTTCCTGTCAATCCCAAATCAGCTGTTTCAACCACAACTGAGCTTGAAGTCGGAGCCGATGGTGTTCTGAATTTAAGCGGAATGTATCCCGGTACATATACACTGACGGAAACGACCGCACCTTATGACTATCAAAAGCTTGACGATCCTATCAAGATAAATGTCGATAAAGACGGAAACGTTTCAATTATTGAAGATAATCCGATGGTCAGCGTAGACAGCGACAGCGGACTTGTACTTAAAGTTAAAAATGTCAAATCCGGCAAGTCTCTGACTATAGAGAAATATGTTGTCGGAACAGATACAACGGATAGTTTTAACTTTACTGTCAGCTATACGGTTGACGGAAGTGATCCGATCAGACAAAATATTACTCTCAAAAACGGCGAAAGCGAAATACTTGAAATTCCTTACGGAGCGCAGGTCACTGTCTCCGAGGAACAGAACAAAGATTTTGTCGTAACCTATAAGAGTACGATGCCAATAACGCCTAACGGAAATATCTGCACATTCACTATGTCGGATAATATCGTTCTAAAGGCAACAAACACCGCCGCAGGAATAGTTATTCCGGCAACAGGCGGAAACGGAACTTATATGTATACCATAGCCGGAGCAGTGATTATATTCACAGCTTTAGTGCTTATGTATAAAAGTAAAAAATCAAGAAAGGAGAATTTCGGCGATCTCATTTCTTGAAAACAAAAAACTTACAAACAGAAAGGAAAGTTAACTAATGAAGAAAGTATTATCAGTTTTAACGGCTTTAGTGTTAGTTCTTGCTCTTGCTATTCCCGCATTTGCAGGCAATATCACAATTAAGCCAAACGACAAGGTAACTTCTCTTGCAGGCAGAACCTTTACAGCTTATAAGGTTCTCAACGCAACGAGAACAGGCGACAAAATTGTCTATTCAGTACCCGATGGTGCTAAGGACTTCATGGCTGAAAAGTTCAGCATTGATAAGGACGATATAGCATTCAGCTACAAAGTCGCTCAGGCTATCGAAAAGCTCACAGATGATGCCCGTATGACATTCGCTGCTGATGTTCTTGAAGCTATCAGAACTTCAAAGATCAAGAATGTTACAAATAAGACAGGCTCTCTTAATGACAGCGGCAACTATGTTATCAGCGATCTTGAAGAAGGTTACTACATCGTTAAGGACAGTGGTACAGAAACACCGGTTTCTGCTCTCATGCTCACAACAACAGATGAAGAAATCGTAATCAAAGCTGACAAGCCGTCAGTTGAGAAGAAAATCGATGGTGACAATGACACAGACGACAGCACAACAGGCCTTGTTGACTACAACACAGCTGCTATCGGTGATGATGTTCCGTTCGTCATTACTTCAACTGTTCCCTCAACAAACGGTTACAAGTCATATAAGATGATCTTCACAGATACTCTTTCAAAAGGTCTTACATACAACGCTAACAGCCTTGTTGTTACAGCAACAAAAGACGGCAGCGTTGAAACATTAACAAAGGATACAGACTACACCGTTATGCAGGACGGTCAGGTTATCACTTTCAAATTTGAAAATGTTAAGGGCTGGGACGGCAAGAAGATTGATATCAAGTATACTGCTAAAGTTAACAACAATGCTGTTATCGGTACTTCCGGCAACGAAAACAAGGTAAACCTTGAGTATTCCAACAACCCGACACAGGAAAGCTCATCAGAAAAGACACCCGATGATAAGACAAGAACATTCGTCACAGAGTTCAAGCTCGTCAAGGTTGATGCTAATGATAATTCAAAGCTTGCAGGCGTTGAATTTGAGCTTACAGGCACAAAGCTTAACACTGTTCTCGTTACAGATGCTGACGGCAACAGAACTGTTCAGGTAACAGAAGAAAACGTTAAGATCACAGTTAAGACTGATGCAAACGGTGAAATTAAGTTCACAGGTCTTGCAGCAGGCGAATACACTCTCACAGAAACAAAGCCCCTTGAAGGTTACAACATTCTTTCTGAACCCATCAAGATCACTATCGGTTGGACAGCTCCCGCTGATGACAACTCAGCTTGCACATGGACATATTCGGATAATGTTGACACTTCAGGCAACATCGCTACTATCACAGTAGAGAACCAGGGCGGTGCAGAGCTTCCCTCAACAGGTGGCATCGGTACAACGATCTTCTACGTTGTCGGTGGTCTCCTTGTTGTCGGTGCAGCAGTTCTTCTTGTCACAAGAAGAAAGGTTGCTCTTGAGAAATAATTTCTCAAATTTAATTCAAGCAGAATAAAATCGATCTGTTTTTGATAAGCCGAAATCAACCCTCCGGCGCTTAGCGTCGGAGGGAGGCAGAGCGTTTATATTTTGGTTGAATTTTGAGATCGGATGAAAACTGTTCGATCTTAAAATTCAGCGAAAATTAAATTATTTTTTGTTAGAGTACGTCAAGATATGTGCTTTAAAAAGAAAATCAATCGGAGATAGATATGAAAAAAAGTTGGACAACGGTCATACTCGTGATCATTCTTTTACTCGGTGTGGGAATAATGCTTTATCCGACCGTCAGTGACTATTGGAATTCTTTCCACCAGTCAAGAGTTATCACGGAATATGCCGAACACGTGGCGGAAATGGATGAGTCGGAATACGACAAGGTCATAGAAGATGCCCGTGAATACAATAAAAGACTCAATGCAGGTGCGTATTCACCAAGACTTGACGAAGCAGCAGCCGAGGATTATAATTCCCAGTTGAATGTCGCCGGAACAGGTGTAATGGGCTATATCGAGATACCGAAAATAAATTGCACTCTTGCCATTTATCACGGAACTTCCGATGCGGTTTTGCAGATTGGTGTCGGTCACATTGAGGGAACATCTCTCCCTGTCGGCGGTATCGGAACACACTGTGTTGTTTCCGGTCATAGAGGACTTCCCAGTGCAAAGCTTTTCACAAATCTGGATAAGCTTGAGGAGGGCGACATATTCATGATGCGAGTCCTCAATGAAACACTTACATATGAAGTTGATCAGGTGCTTATAGTTCTTCCTCATGAAACGGAAGCCTTAAATGTTGATCCCGAACAGGACTATTGCACACTTGTAACTTGCACTCCGTATGCGGTTAATACACACAGACTTTTAGTTAGAGGTCACAGAATAGAAAATCTTAAAGAATCGGAAGAAATCAAGGTCACATCAGATGCGGTTCAGATAGATCCGATGATCGTTGCTCCTATAGTTGCTGTTCCGATATTGGTGATACTTATAGTTGTTGTTATGACCAGAACGAGTGCTAAGAGAAAAAAGAGACAAAAAAATGAGTCAACAAAAGAGGAACATAATAGCGAAGAATGAAGATAACAGAACGGAGGTGCCGAAAATGAAAAAAATGTCAGCGAGAAATTTTTTATCGTTTATTTGTATTTTTCTCGGTGTATGCATGATGTTGTCGGGCGTGAGAACTCTTGCCGCCCCCAAAATAGACACTAACAGGGGAATCAGCATATCTTTAAAATATGAATATAACGGCACTCCGATTTCAAATGTACGTTTTAATGTCTACAAGGTTGCGGATATGCAATCGAATGGCAGTTTTGTCGCAACGCAAGATTTTTCACGTTACAGTGTCAGTTTTGATAACCTAAGTTCTGAGAATTTAAAGTCGCTTTCAGATACTCTTTCAGCGTATATAATGAGAGATAATATAACTCCGATATCATCATCTGTGACAGGAGATGAAGGCTTTGCGGCTTTCAGATTTGCCAAGAAACAAACAGCCGGTTTGTTTCTGATAATAGGCGAAAAGAAAAAAGTGGGCAATTTTGTCTATACTCCGGAAACATTGTTGATATCATTGCCGACACTTTCGGATGACGGCAAGACTTATCTTTATGATGTAGTTGCAGTCCCTAAAAGCGAAGTGGATGAGGAAAACAAAAAGACGCAGATCGAAGTCACAAAAGTCTGGAAAAATGACGGTGCGACTGAGAGCAGGCCCAAAAGCGTAACCGTTCAGTTGATGCGTGATAACGAGGTCTATGCGGAAGTGACACTTAACAAAGAGAACAATTGGCGATACACTTGGAATAATCTTGATATTAAGTACACGTGGACAGTTGCCGAAAAGAATGTTCCCAATGGCTACATAGTGTCGATTACACATTCGGGAAAGAATTATATAATTATCAATACAGGAGATAATAGTTCAACAACTTCTCCCGATGAAACCACCAATCCTAACGATACAACAAAGCCAAGCAACACGACAAATCCAAGCAGTACCACAAAGCCGGATAACACAACCGGCCCCGATAAAACGACTTCTCCGGATAAAACTACTGAGTCAAATAAAACAACCATTCCCGACAGCACAACGACTTCAAATGGCACATCAAGTTCTGTTTCGTCTAATGTGTCCGGAACAACAAATCCGAACTCATCGGCATCAACGACTGTAACAACAACTAAGCCGCCTAAAAAGATTCCGCAGACAGGTATGCTTGAATGGCCAATACCTTTGATGCTTGAATTCGGTACGGCATTTGTAATTATCGGAATAGTATTTTGTGTCAGAAAGAAAAATGAAGATGAAAAGTAAAAAAGGCATAGCGTTTATATCGCTCGGACTTGCTCTTATTATCGGAGCAATGTCACTTATAACCTATAATAAGATCGAGGAAAAGAGAGCAGGGGAAAACGCAGAACTGGTTTTGCAGGAACTTGATAATAAACTCTCAAATGAAATTCCCGATCCCGATCCGGCGTACAAAGTAGAAAATGAAGTACCTATGCCGACAGTAGTCATTGACGGATATGAATATGTCGGAAAGATATATTTTCCAAAGCTGAAACTTACCTTACCGATAATCAGCGGAGTCGGCGATAAACGGCTGAAAAAAGCTCCATGCAAGTATTTCGGCTCGGTTTACACGGACAACATGATCTTAGCGGGACATAATTATATCACGCATTTTGGCAGGATAGACAATTTGAGATACGGTGACAAAGTCGTTTTCACTGATGTTGATGGGAACGAGTTTAAATACAAGGTTCTCGGAACAGAGATAATAAACGGAAATGACGGTTACACTCTTGAGGAGGGCGACTGGGATCTGTCACTTTTCACTTGTACAATGAGTGGAAGATCGAGAATAACGGTGAGATGTGTTAGGGAAAAGTAAAAACATAAACAGAAATTTAAGTTAAGCCGCCGATTTACTCGGCGGCTTTGAATATTAAATTTGCTGAATTTCGGTTTATTCGTATTTATAAATTCCACACTTAAACTTATAGTCGTACCTTTACTCAATGCTTTTATCGGACAAAATATCAGTTGAAAGCATTATCTCTTTTTTTCGTGCATACACTTAATCAGAATAATAAAAGGAGTGTAAGCTATGGAATATAATGTGACAAAAGACAGTGTAAATTTTAACGAAACACTGTATGAATCGGGGAGTGAACAGAGTATTGACACTCAGATAAATCTGCCTGAATATTGCCGTGATGTTGAGAGAATACTCAAGTGCATGGTTATACCGAATGTTTTTGCTTGTCAAATAACCGGTGACAGAGTGACAGCGGATGGAGAAGCATTGATAAGAGTGATATATGTCAGTGATAAGGGTACGATTGAGTGTTATGAGCAGGCGACTCCGTTCTCAAAATATGCGGAGGTGCGAGATATAAGTAATGAATGTAATGCGATGGCTACAGCGACAAGCGAATATGTTAATTGTCGTGCTGTGAGTCCGAGAAGACTATCGGTCAACGGAAATATAAATGTCCGTTTCTGCGTAACCTCTCTGTCGGGTGTGCCGGTTGCCATGTCAGCTGATGGCTGCGGTGTACAGACAAAAAATGAAACTGTTAACGCAGATATGCCTGTCGGACAGTGCCGAAAAATGTTTGAGATGGGCGAAACAGTGGCTATAGAGCAAAATGAGCCGCCAATATCGTCAATAATCAGATCTGATGCTATTGCTGATATCGAATCTATCAAATGTATAGCAAACAAGATGCTGATCAAAGGTGAAATGATAGTTGATTTTCTCTATAAAGCTGATAATGACTCGGATATGCTTGTACATTTAAGACATTCAATGCCTTTGAGTCAGATAGTTGAAATAAGCGGAATAGACGAAAACAGTGCTTGTGATTGCACGTTAAATGTTGTATGTGTTAATTCGGTTGCAAAAACCGATTCAAACGGAGAAAACCGACTTATAGATTTGAGCGTTAAGGCAATTATTTGTGTTGATGCTTATGAAAACAGAGATATTACTCTTGTCACAGATAGTTATTCAACAGAATATGAAGTCAGATGTGATAGCAAAAATATCGAACTTGTCAGGCATATACATAACTATAATGAAACTAAGACGGTCAGAGCGACTGTCGATGCGGCAAATCTTAATATTGCTGAGATTTCCGATATAAGTTGTCGAAAAATTGAAGGATCGGCTATTCCCGAAAATGACAAAATTAATGGTTCGGGTAGCGGCGTTATGGGAATCCTTTATAAAGATAAAAACGGTGAATATGGTTACACGGAAAGAACAGTTGATTTTAAATTTGATTGTCAGGGAAAGCAAAGTGATGATAGAATAACCGCTGTTCCGTTTTTCACTGTTAGTGAGATTTCAGGTGCAACCGTAGGCGAGGATAAAATTGAAATTAAAATGAATGTGAATATTAATATGCCGATATTGGAATGTATTCAAATGAGAGTTTGTACAGATATTGAGCCTGATGAAAGTCGAATAAAAACACAAAACGGCAGCACTCTGACAGTTTATTTTGCTGCACCGGGAGAAAATCTCTGGAACATCGCTCAAAACTATAATACAACAGTTGAAGCTATAAAAGATGAAAACGATCTTTCTCAAGATATTATCGGCGAAAAGATGATGTTGATGATACCAAAGGTTTGATGTATGAAGAATAATTCTAATCAGCTTATTTTTGTGCATAATATTATTATATTTTGCACAGGAGGAAAGATTTGATGAACGAATATATGACGAGAGTTCTGGAAAACGTTAAAAGGAGAAATGTCGGCGAAACGGAGTTTGTTCAATCTGTTGAAGAAGTTTTCAAATCGCTTGAGCTTGTTGTTGAATCACATCCGGAGTATGAAAAAGTAGGTTTGCTTGAAAGAATTACAGAACCGGAAAGAGTGATGACTTTTCGTGTACCATGGATTGATGATAAAGGAAACGTAAAGGTCAACAGAGGGTTTAGAGTTCAATTTAACAATGCAATAGGCCCATATAAAGGAGGGCTTCGTTTTCACGAGAACGTTTATCTCGGTATTATGAAGTTTTTGGCTTTTGAACAGACATTCAAAAACAGCCTCACGGGACTTCCAATAGGTGGTGCAAAGGGCGGTTCCGACTTTGATCCAAGAGGAAAAAGTGATTTTGAAATTATGCGTTTTTGTCAGAGCTATATGACCGAACTTTATCGACATATTGGTGCTGACATTGATGTTCCTGCCGGTGACATAGGTGTGGGTTCAAGAGAAATCGGCTTTCTCTACGGCCAATACAAGCGTATAACCGGCAAATATGAAAGCGGTGTTATCACAGGTAAAGGCATAAGTTACGGCGGTTCGTTTGTGCGACCGGAAGCCACCGGTTACGGTGCGGTTTATTATATTGAGCAGGTATTAAACCACTTCGGCGAAAGAATCAAGGGGAAAACCGTTGCTGTGTCCGGATATGGAAATGTGGCATGGGGTGTTGCTCGCAAGGTCGCACAGCTTGGAGGAAAGGTTATCACACTGTCTGATCCAACAGGCTATATATACGATAAAAATGGTGTCAATACCGATGAAAAGCTTGATTATATGCTGAAAATGCGTGAAAATACTGAATCGACAATTAAGGAATATGCTGACAAATTCGGTGTCGAATTTTTTCCGAATGAAAAACCTTGGGGTGTAAAAGTGGATATTGTTATGCCCTGTGCGACACAAAATGAGGTCAACTTATTCGATGCTGAAAAAATTGTCAAAGCAGGAGTAAAATATTATGCTGAAGTTTCAAATATGTCGACTTCAAACGAAGCTTTGGAGTATCTGAAAAATAATTGTGATGCGGTTTGCCCGTCAAAAGCGGTTAATGCAGGCGGTGTTGCTGTTTCAGCGCTTGAAATGACACAAGACTCTATTAGGTATAATTGGTCTGCGGATAAGGTTAATAATAAGCTTAAAGATATAATGACGAATATATATGAAGATTCACTTGAAGCAGCGGAAAAATACGGACTCGGATATGACCTTGTGGCAGGAGCAAATATTGCCGGATTTGAAAAAGTCGCTGATGCAATGATGGCTTACGGAATAGTATAAACAAGTTAATAATAAACTATCAAACCGCAGTGAATTTTTTAGTCGCTGCGGTTTAAAGTTATAGTGCAAATCAGACAATATTTTGAAAACAAATTGTAACAAATTTGGCGTTTTTGTGTTGAAATACTTGACGAATTTTATATAGCGTGTTATGATTTGATTATCAATTTATCTTAGGAGGATAAAAATATGAGAAAGTTTTTAGCATTCTTATTGGCAACGACTTTGCTGCTTAGCGTGTGTATGCCGATAGTCAGTGCAAAATCAAAATGTGTAGACGGAAGTGAATCAATCTTAAGATTGATAGTTCCGGAAGATTGGGAAATGGATATCGGCGACAGCAGAAGTGTTGATGCCGCTTTTTCTGATGGCGTAACTGACCGTGTTCTTACTTGGACTTCCGATAATGAGGCGATTGCTACTGTTGACGAGTGGGGCAGAGTAACAGCCGTCAGTGCAGGTGAGGCTAAGATTACTGCAAAAACAGAAGGCGGACTTACAGATACGATTGAATTGAATGTTGTGACAGAGCCGACCAAGCTTGAGTCAGTCAAAGAAAAGCATGACTATAAAGGTGACGCTGAAGAAGAAACAGAAAATCTTCAAAAGATCGTCACTCGCTATGCTAAGGGCAGCAGTGAAGTTCCGGAAAATGTCAGTGATGAGTCAAAGTATGCTTCGGCTAAAAGCGTTGTCACAGCTGATGGTGCAACTTGGACAATAACCGATTACGGTGTGCTTCGTGTTGACGAAAAAGCAGAAAACAGCAGAGATAAAGAACAACGTTTCATGGGAGACAGATATTTCTATTCAAATGATTCCGGTACAGGAAATGTCTTAGCCATATTTGCTGATGGTGCTAACGGAATATGGACAGTTATGGCTGATGGCTATACACATATAGAAATGGTCGAAATGAACGGCACGGATAAAGCTGCTTTAATGAGCGAAAACACCCAAGAAAACGTTGCAAGACGTGGAATGGTTTCAAATTCGTTCCTTATGAATGATGAATGGATACCGGCAGAATCAGATAATGACGGTCTTTGGACAGCTATGTACGGTGCAGGTGAACTTATGAGATACGCAGTTCTCAGAGATGATCCGACAGCTACTCCGGAAGAAATAGCAGCAGCAAAAAAGACGGCTTATCTTTCAGCAGAGGCTGTTTTGATGCTCACATACATATCAATGCGTGAAGGCACTGTTGACAGTTATGTCAGAGCCCAGCAAAACGGCAGAGTTTATGACTTAAATACCGGTAAATATTACACCTCCGGCGCACTTGTTGAAGGCGGAGATTATTCTCAAAACGTACCGTTTGAAAGTCCGGCATCAATGTTCTCATATATGCAGAAAAACTATATGAGACCTATATGCAAGATGACTTATATAATGGACGAGAATAACCTTGCTCTTTATAGTCCGTCAAGTTGGATCAATCCGCTTGAAGATGACACACAGACTTACGCTAAGAGAACAAGAAATCTCGAAGGTTTCTGGGCAAGAACATATTCAACAAAGGAAGAAAAAGAAAAGTATTGGGACTACAGCGGAAATATCTATTGGAGTCACAACGGTGACGGAACAGCTACAGGTATTTCAACTAAGACTCCCGACAGAGCTGAATATTACCTCAATGGTGAGAATCTCAGAGGAACAACTGTTAACGCAACTAAGGAGATACCCAGTAGACTTTGGAATGATCTTCTCGGTGCAGACTATAACATAGAAGATCTTGTTTATAAGGGAGATACAAGTGCTGATGAGATAATCGGACATCTGTTCATCTATAAGCTTGCTTATGATATTCTCGGACCTGAAGATCCTGAAATCAAAGAGATCATAGTCAATACAATGGATTCTTTCGCACAGCATCTTGTTGATAACGGCTATGCTCTTGTTGACGGTACAGGTCAGCCGACCACATGGGGCAAGTTCTCACGCACATATTTCCACAACGGTCAGGTACTTGGCGGTGTTCCGCTTCAGGGTGCAGTTCTTCTTTGCACATTTAAGCTTGCTGCTTATGTAACCGGCAATCAAAAGTGGGAAAATGAGTATAAAATGGCGGCTCTTGATCCGCAGTATGAGTACGCAAAGGCACTCACACAGGAACTTGAAAGATACACAATGTCTATAATCGACTATGGCAATGGTGTTCACAAGCTCCTTGGCATGATAATGAGACCGCTTGTAAATACTGAGTTGTTTAAAGTTGTCTACAGACTTATACTCAATGACTCTGATGAAGAAATGGGTATGCTTGCATATTATCTTCTCTTCCAGCTTGAGGATAACGAAGAACTTCTCAGCTATTATAGAGAGGGCGTTGATGATTGGTGGTATTCGATATCACATTCTGAGAATCCGCTTTGGTACTACATTTATCAGCTTGCATATCCCGACAAAGAAAAGACTGACTATTATGGAAACAGCCTTATAGAAACCGCATCATGGTCTCTCAGCCGTCATCCGATCGACACCAGACGTTACTGCGCAACAAATGCAAATCGTGACGATATAGCTGAGCTTGATCTTGAAGATTTCGGAATCGGCGGTACAAACGAGCTGTCATACAGTCTTTCAAAGAAACCGCTGTTCTATAACAGTGACAACAATATTCTTAGGATCGCAGGTGTTGTTCTCAGTGCAAGCCGCTTTGAATGGGCAGTTGCTGCACCTGACGAAAGAGCGATTCACAAGTTCAACACAGGCACATATGTCCTTGACGGTTGCTATAACCCGAACGAAATGGAAGGATCAACAACCTATACACTTCCGTATTGGATGGGCAGATATCACGGAATGCTCAAATGATCGGTGCAAGTGTAATATCTCAATTTAAGATTTAACAAAACTAAAAAGTAAGAAACGAATGTCGAGGCAATAATTGCTTCGACATTCGTGTTAAATTGCGGTTTTATTTTTGCTGCATGATTAGATGGGAGAACCCGCCCGCCCGCAGGGCGGGCGGAACGATGAAATTGCGTACCTCCGTTGGCATATAAGTTGTTTGGTGAAGAACAGACTTGGGATGCCAACGGAGGTGCCGATTTCATCGTTGAAGTTTAGGCATGATCTTTGATAGCTTAGTGTCTATATGGTTGGCAACAGGTTGCAGTTATGAGAAACTTGAAATAATTGTCCGATATAAAAGTTGCAGAAACTTTCAATTTAAACTAACCATTTCTTATACATAAGTTTGCTACTTGCTCGTTCATGACCTAAAATCTAATTTAATATCTTAACACTTGATTATTCATAAATACTATGCTAAAATATAGTGATTAAAATTGAAAGAGTGTCAATATATAGATGTTTTGAATAGTGAGGTGCTTATATGGGCAACAAAAACCAGCAAATGAAACATAAAACTTCAGTCGGCGGTCAGGCTCTTATTGAGGGAATAATGATGAACGGCCCTAAGGGTGCGGCAATGGCTGTCCGTGTTCCAGACGGTTCTATTGATCTTGAATATAAAGATGTTAAACATATCAGAGATAAGGTGAAATTTCTCGGCATACCTGTTGTCAGAGGTGTTGTCAACTTTATCGAAACTATGATTTTTGGATATAAATGTCTCATGGAATCGGCTGAAAAATCCGGATTTGCAGATATCGAAACAGAAGAAGAAAATCTTTCAAAGCTGGATAAGTGGATTAATGAGCATTGGGGCGAAAAAGCTATGAATCTCATTACAGGCATTGCATCTGTTTTGGGTATTGCTCTTGCTTTTTTCCTCTTTTTCTGGCTTCCGACGGTTATTGTTAATTTTATCAAAACCCATGTCAGCTTTGATTTGACCAACTATAGAGCTTTGATCGAAGGAATCATGCGAATGATAATCTTCATCGTTTATATGGCGGCTGTGTCGCAAATGAAAGATATTAAGCGAACTTTCATGTACCACGGAGCAGAACATAAGACTATTTTCTGCTATGAAAATGGAGAAGAACTGACGGTTGAAAATGTTAGAAAACAAAGCCGTTTTCACCCTCGTTGCGGAACGAGTTTTATGTTTGTCATGATAATTTTGAGTGTTTTGGTTTCATCTGCAGTTTCAATAGCCTTTCCGCATCTTCGTGATATCACAGCACTTTGGATGATTGTTAAGCTTTTGCTTTTGCCGATAGTTATGGGACTTGGATATGAGTTTATCAAATATGCCGGCAGACATGACAACTTATTTGTGAAAATTCTTTCTGCACCCGGACTTTGGATGCAAAGGCTGACAACGAAAGAACCCGATGATGATATGATTGAAGTGGGAATTGCGGCATTCAAGGCGGTTATTACCGACAATCCGGAGGACGATGCAATTTGAAGAAGATAGCAGAAGTTTACCACTATGCGATAGATAAGCTCAACGCAGCAGGTATTGAAAATGCCGCATATGATGCGAAAATTTTATTTGAAACAGTTTTCGGTGTGAGTTATGCCAACATTATTATATCACCCGATATGAAATATGATGAAAAGCTTGTCAATGAACTTGATATTATGCTCAAGAGACGAGTAGCAGGTGAGCCGCTTCAATATATCATCGGTGAATGGGAGTTTATGGGCTTTAATTTCAAGGTCGGTGAGGGTGTACTTATTCCGAGGCCAGAAACTGAGATGCTCGTTGAATATACCGAAAAAAAGCTTGACGGAGTTTATCGTCCTGTTGTTTATGATCTTTGTTCCGGCAGTGGTTGTGTTGGTTTGAGTGTCAAGAAGCTTTTACATTCAGCCAGAGTTTTCATGATAGAAAAAAGTGACGATGCACTTAAATATTTGAATGAGAACCGAGAAATGTTGGAACTAACCCGAGAAACAGCTGTCATAAAAGGCGATATTACTCTGGGGTACACAGGCTTTTCTGCTTTGCCTAAACCCGATGTTATACTTTCAAATCCGCCTTATATCCGTTCATGTGAAATAGATTCCTTACAAACCGAGGTCAAACATGAACCCAGAATGGCACTTGATGGGGGAGATGACGGACTGGATTTTTACCGTTGTCTTGCTGAAAAATGGTTGCCATATATAAATGCAGGCGGATATATCGCTGTCGAATGTGGCGAAGATCAGGCTGACGATATTATTTCTATGTTCATACCTTATTGTGAGCAGGTTGATGTACTTAATGATTTCTCAAATGTTCGCAGAATAGTTATAGGTACTGTTGCAAATAACCCTAAGGAGATATAAAATGATTTTTGATATATTACAAAACGGTTTTTCGACAGACACAATAATAGGTCTTTGTGTCAGGATATTCATGATATTCTGTATTTTGCCTGTGCATGAATATGCTCATGCGTTTGCAGCTCAAAAATTGGGTGACGAAACGGCAAGACTTTCGGGCAGACTCACTTTATCACCTATTGCTCATATTGATCCGTTCGGTGCAATCTTGATGATAGTTGCAGGTGTTGGTTGGGCAAAACCCGTGCCGGTTAATATGCATAACCTTAAAACAAAGAATAAAAAACTCGGAATGGCAATCGTTTCATTTGCAGGGCCGTTTTCAAACATTTTAATGGCATTGTTCTTCTTGATTATAATGAATGGTGTTGTAACTTTTGCACCTGTTACGACATTGACACAAACAATCTATATGTTCACTTATTTTGCGGCATCAATAAATATTACGCTTGCCGTGTTTAACCTTATTCCGATACCGCCACTTGACGGTTCGAGACTTATAACCCTTATAATACCCGATAAATACTATTATCAGATAATGAAGTATGAGAGATATATTGGTTATGCTTTTATGCTGTTGGTTCTTGTCGGAACTATTGATGTACCGCTTAGTTATCTCAGCAGTTTCCTTTATACCGGACTTGATGCTATAGCCAAATTCCCCTTTAAATTTTTCTAAGGCGATCAAAATGGAAAAAATATCATATAAATTAGATGTGTTTGAAGGCCCGATGGACTTACTTTTACATCTTATCAGTAAACATAAATTGAATATCAACGATATACCGATACTTGAACTTGTTGAACAATACACCGAGTACGTCAGACAAATGCAAGAGGCGGATATGGATGTCGCAAGTGAATTTCTTGAAATGGCGGCAAGACTTGTTTATATAAAGACAGTTTCGCTTTTGCCGGTTTATGAGGAAGCTGAACAACTCAAAAGAGAGTTGACAGGTGAACTTATAGAATACCGTGATTGTAAGATCATGGCCGGCAAGCTTGCTAAAACGGCTAACGGATTTGATTATTTTTGGCGTGAGACAGAAGAAATCGAGCAGGATCATACCTATACGAGATTGCATGAAGGCGAAGAACTGTTTAGGGCGTACCTGTCAGCGGTGGGTAAAGGCAAGAGGAAACTTCCGCCTCCGATAGATTCGTTTAAGGCGATAGTCGTCAAAAAGGTTGTTTCGGTCGGTTCAAAAATTTCTGTTATTTTTGATAAACTTAAAAGTTGTGCTAAGGTCAGATATCTAAGTTTCTATGAAGATTCAGAAACAAAGTCAGATATGGTTGCGACATTTTTGGCTATGCTTGAGCTAATAAAATCAAAAAAAATCCGTGTTGATGGCGAAAAAAACGATATGACAGTAACAATGGTTAAAGGAGAAGAAAGTTGAACGTAAAGCAATTACAGGCTACGCTTGAGGCGATTTTATTTGCTGTTGGCGAGCCGATAGAAATTTCAAGATTATCACAATCACTCGAAGTTGATGAAGAAACTCTCGCCTCGGTGCTTGAAAATTTAAGCGCGAGCCTTGAAGAACGAAACAGCGGACTTTGCCTTTTGAGACTTGACGATAAATACCAGCTTTGCACAAAGAGCGATTTTGCATCGGAAATAAGAAAGGTATTGGAAATCAAAAAAAATGCTCCTCTTTCAAATGCCGCATTTGAAGTTCTTGCTATTATTGCCTATAATCAGCCTGTTACTAAATCTTTTGTTGAACAGATAAGAGGGGTTGATTGTTCCGGAGTAATGGCATCACTTTGCCAAAAATCGTTGATTGAGGAAAAAGGCAGACTTGATCTTCCCGGCAGACCGCTTATTTATGGTACGACACCGGAATTTCTTCGTTGTTTTTGTATATCTTCACTTGATGAGCTGCCGTCATTGCCGACTGAAGAAACTCAAGTGACGCTTGAAGAAGCTTTAGATGACGGCAAAGAGACAAAAACAGAGGAAATTTCTGAGAAAACCGATTAAGATTTTTCATAAAAGGTTGACGAAAATCAATTTTTAATGTAACATATAAGAGTAAAAAATTAAACTGACAAAGGAGGGGTATCGTGACGGCATTATATATTATCTTAGGCATTATTGCATTTTTCTTCTTGCTGTTCTCAATTCCACTCCATGTTTCATTTGACTACAGAGAATATATGTATTTGACTGTCAGATGGTTGTTTGTCAAGATTAAAATATTACCTTTGGAAGATAAGGAAAAGAAACCGAAAAAAGAAAAAAAGCCGAAGGAAGAAAAACCGCCTGAGGAAGAAAAACCAAAAGAAGAAAAGCCGAAAAGCTCCGGTGAAAATCCGATCCTTGCAATGATCAAAGCTAAAGGTTTTGACGGCATGATGGAGATAATTTCAAATCTTGGCAAGGCTTTGGGTGGAATGTTTGCAAGAATATTCAAGTCATTTAGAGTTGAGCATTTTGATATTAACATTACGGTCGGAAAAGGAGATGCGGCGAAAACCGCAATCAAATACGGAAGAACTTGTAATAAGGTATTTCCGGTTTGCGGACTTATATGTTCGACAATGAGAGTCAAGACATATGATGTTGAAATAAATCCGGATTTCCTTGCAAATCAAAACAGCGGTGAATTTGCGGCTCAGTTTTATGTTGTACCCAGAAAACTGATAAACGCTGTTATAATAGTCGCATTTGAACTTGTATTTAAAGTAGCACTGAAGCTGCTGCTTGGAAATAAAAAGAAAACTAACGAAAATGAAAGTACACAGCAGGGCGGAAAGAACATTGATGCCGTGCATTAAGAAAGGACGAACCTATATGAAAGAGCAATCAGCAGGCGCAATTTTAGCAACAACGATCGACAAAATCAGAGATCTTGTTGACACAAGCACAATAATCGGTGAACCGATAAAAACCGGTACAGACGTTACGATAATTCCCGTATCGAAGGTTACTTACGGTTTTGCATCAGGTGGCTCTGATTTCCCGACAAAGAATAACACCGAACTTTTTGGCGGTGGCGGTGGTGCTGGTGTAACGATCACACCGGTTGCTTTCCTTGTAATCAACAACGGTGAAGTTTCTCTTAAGCATATCACTGCATATGATAATGCTGCCGAGAGAGTTGTCAATCTTGTTCCCGAAATGTTCGATAAGGTCACAGGCCTTATGGATAAAGTCAAGAAAGATAATACACCGATTGATGAGGGTGCGGCTGACTAATTAAAGAATAATAAATTTGCAACCATCTGCATATATACTTTTATGAACGTTTTATGGCGTAAAAGTAGCGTTTCGGCAGGTGGTTGCATTGTTGCGTAAAAAAACAGTTGTATTTGTTGCCTTAGTTTTAATTATATGTACGCTTTCAGTTGGCAGTGCTAATGCACTTTCAGCTGAAGCTGCGGTTGTAATCAAATCAGACACGAACAAGATACTGTTTGAAAAAAATGCACATACAAGACTTTCAATGGCAAGCACGACAAAAATCATGACCGCACTTTTGGCTATCGAAAGTGGCAAAATGCAGCAGCAAGTCACAGTAACTAATAAAATGACGGCTGTTGAAGGCACTTCTATGGGACTTCGCAAGGGCGATATTTTAACATTAGAAAACATTGTTAAGGGCATGATGTTGCTTTCGGGAAATGATGCGGCGAACACGGTCGCTATTTATTTAAGTGGCTCAACGGAAGCATTTGCAAAAGAAATGAACCGAAAAGCAAAGCAGATCGGAATGAATGACACAAATTTTGTCACACCTTCAGGCCTTGATGACGAAGAACATTATACAACAGCATATGATATGGCTCTTTTGGGTGCATATGCAATGAAGAATCCCGATTTTCGTCAATTAGTTTCAGCATATCATGATAAAGTCGAATATATTTATCCTAAAAGCGAATACACATATCGCAATCACAACCGGTTTTTGACGATGTATGACGGTGCTTGCGGTATAAAGACCGGCTTCACTAAAAAAAGCGGAAGATGTCTTGTGACCGCTGTTGAAAAAGATGGCTCAACAGTTGTTGCGGTTACACTTAAAGCTCCTGACGATTGGAATGACCATATTTCGCTCTATAATGAGTGCTTGCCTAAACTTAAAGTGACAGACCTCCCCGAAAGCATAAATGCGGTTGTGTGTGTTGTCGGCGGTGAAAAATCCGGAGTTTTAGCTGAAATTTCAGGTGTACCTAAAATTTCTTCGGTCGATGACGAACAATTCAGTTATAAAATTCTGACCGATAAATTTATATATGCTCCGGTCGGTACGGGTGAAAAAGTGGGCGAGGTCAGGTTTTATCTCGATGGCAAATGTGTTGCGGCGAGAGAGCTAATTACAACGGAAAACGTGAATAGGATCAAAAACGAAAAAATCAGCTTAAAAGACAAATTTTTTAATTTATTCAGGAGACTAAAATGGCAGACAACAGCTTAAGACTTCAAAAATATCTTGCAGATTGCGGTGTTGCATCGAGAAGAAAAAGTGAAGAGCTTATTGAACAAGGCAAGGTTAAGGTTAATGGCAGAGTCGCACAGATAGGCGACAAGGTTAACCCAAAGAAAGATGATATCACCGTCAGCGGTAAAAAGATAATCAAATCAAAAAGCTATACTTATATTATGCTCCACAAGCCGAGAGGATTTATTACGACAATGAATGATGAGATGGGCAGAAGATGTGTTGCCGAGCTTGTCAAAGACGTTGGGGTGAGAGTTTATCCTGTCGGCAGACTTGACCGTGAATCCGAGGGACTATTGCTTATGACGAATGACGGAGAATTTGCCAATGCAATGACACATCCGACAAAACATGTTCCGAAAACTTACCGTGTTACGGTCAGACCGTCTATAACCGATGAACAAATCACAGCTCTGACAACGGGTATCATGATTGAAGACAGAATGACGGCTCCGGCAGAGGTTCGTGTACTGACAAAAGAGGAGGGCAGAGTTGTTCTCGAAATTGTTCTCTATGAGGGAAGAAACAGACAGATAAGAAAAATGTGTGAGGCTCTCGGACTCGAAGTCGCAAGACTCAAAAGAACAGCTGTAGGTTCAGTAAAACTTGGAATGTTACCGCAAGGCAAATGGCGTGAGCTTAAAGAGGACGAAGTTCACAAGCTTATGGTCAATGCAGCCATGGACAGACCGAAGAAGGTGAAAAGACGATGATTATTTTTAAACCCGAAACGGACAAGAGCGTACTCAAAGAAAACAACTGCACGGATATTTTCTACGCCTATGAAAATGATCAAAAAGTCGGCACGGCAAAGATGAATATTGATTCTCTTAGCTGTGACGTATTTTCCGTTGAATACCCAAAGGACAAGCTTTATATTTGCATAGGATTACTCAGAGCTTGTTATAATTGCGGTGCAAACAGAAACGCATATATGGGAAAACTTTCGGATTTGACTTGCACGGAAGCGGCGAGTAACATGAATTATATATTTGACGGAACGAGCTATATAAATGATATTCCGACTTTGCTGATGGGTTCGTGTGAAATTTGACAAAGAGACGATAATAGGCTATAATATAATTTCAAACTGCGACATATAAAGGGGAAAAACCATGATAAGAAGTATGACCGGTTACGGCAGACAACAAAAAACGATTGACGGCATGAATATTACCGTTGAGATAAAAAGCGTGAATCACAGATATTTTGAATTTTCTTCCAGAGTTCCCAGAGCTTATGGCTTTCTTGAAGAAAAGCTTAAAAGTTATGTTCAGTCAAAAGTTTCAAGAGGAAAGATTGAATGTTATGTTCAGATCGAGGCTCTTGAGGCTGAAGATTGTATTGTCGAAATTAATCACTCGCTTGCATCGGGTTATTATAATGCCCTGAAAGAGCTTGCCGACAGATATTCACTTAAAAATGATATCTCAGTTTCACTTCTTTCAAGATATACCGATATTTTTTCTGTGCATAAAGCTGATGCTGATGAAGATAAAATTTGGAACGCTGTTCGTGATGTGCTTTCTGATGCTGTTGATGCATTTATTAAAATGCGTGAAGTTGAGGGAGAAAAACTTCGTGACGATATACTGTCAAGATGTGTTACCATACTTGATTGTGTTTCTTTTGTTGAAGAACGTTCACCTCAAACTGTCAAGGAATATAACGACAAACTTCTTGCAAGAATAAACGAGGTACTTTCAGACGTTCATGTTGATGAGCAGAGAATACTCACGGAGGCTGCCATATATGCCGACAAGGTTGCAGTCGCTGAAGAAACAGTCAGACTCAGAAGTCATATTGAGCAACTCAGAAGTTTTATGGAGAGCGAAGAAGCTATCGGAAGAAAAACCGACTTCCTTGTACAGGAAATTAACCGTGAAGCCAACACGATAGGTTCAAAGGCTCAAGATGTTGAAATCGCAAAACGTGTTATCGCCGTTAAGGCGGAGGTTGAAAAGATAAGGGAACAAGTTCAGAATATTGAATAAGCTTTCGCTTTGGAGGAAAAAACGATGAAGTTAGTCAACATAGGCTTTGGCAATATGGTCAATGCTAATAAATTGCTCGCTATTGTCAGCCCGGAGTCAGCTCCTATCAAAAGAATAATTCAAGAAAGCAAAGAAAAAGGAACACTTATAGATGCGACACACGGCAGAAGAACAAGAGCCGTGCTTATAACAGACAACGATCACGTTATTCTGACCTATCTTCAGTCGGAAACTGTTGCTAACAGACTTAGCAACGAATATGACGATGAGGAGGAATACGATGATGAATAAACGAGGAAAACTCTTTATTATTTCCGGTGCTTCCGCAACAGGTAAAGACACTATCATCGGGAGTGTTGTCAAAGATCACCCAAATGAGGCTGTGCTTTCGGTTTCAATGACAACAAGATCTCCGAGATGCGGAGAGACAGACGGAGTTGATTATTTCTTCGTATCAGAGGAAAAATTTGAAGAAAACATAAGAAACGATAAAATGCTTGAATATGCTAAGTACGGCTCAAATTATTACGGAACTCCGGTTGAACCGGTCGAAAAATGGCTGAACGAAGGCAAAATAGTTTTTCTTGTTATTGAGGTCAAAGGCGCGGCGATTGTCAGAGAACGTTGTCCCGAAGCAAAAAGCGTATTTGTGCTTCCACCATCAATGGATATTCTTGAAAAACGACTTCGCTTGAGAGGAACTGAGGACGAGGAAGCTATGAAGTGCCGTCTCGAAATAGCAAAAGACGAGATTTTAAGGGCAGAAGAATATGATTATATAATCGTCAACGATGAATTGAAAGATGCCGTTAGCGACATTGTGACGATTTGTAAATATGAGCAGCACTGTGAGAACTGTGATAAAGATGCTGCCGAAAAGCTCAAAAAACAAAATATGATGAATATTGTAAGTGAGGTAATGAACAAATGATGAATCCCAATCTCAACAAGATCTTAAAAGGTAAGACAAGCCGTTATTCTCTTGTGACGGCAGTGGCTAAAAGAGCCAGAGAAATTTCCGAAGATGAGGACATGGCTGAAAAGATAGGCACGACAAAGCCCGTTACATATGCTCTTGATGAGCTTATTGACGGAAAGTTCACTATCGTTGAGCCTGAAGAAATTAGAAATATCTGAAAACTTAGAGGTACTATATGAGTTATACGGTGGCACAGATTGCAGTTGAAAACACGGCATACAGTTTTGATATGCTGTATTCTTATACTGTGCCGAATGGCTTGATTGGTGAAATTGAAGTCGGTTGCAGAGTTATAGTACCTTTTGGATTCGGAAAAAATAATAAAAGGCAGGGTATTGTTTTCTCATTTTCCGAAGAAGACGATGTTACCCGCTTGAAAGAAGTTAAAGCGGTGCTGGATAAAGCGCCGCTTCTTAACAATGAAGCGATAATGATAGCAAAACGTCTTCATGATAAGACTTTTTGTACATATTATGATGCGGCAAAGGTTCAACTTCCGACAGGAATAGATTTAAAGATAAAGACAAAATATGTCTCTGTCGGAGCGATGAAAGATAAATCAGATATACTTTCTGAAATTGAAAAGAAGATATATGACTATCTTGAAGAAAAATGTGAATATGCAGACCGTGATGAATTGATATCTGTTTTCGGACTTGACAGCAAAGCGAAAATTCTTGATGAAATGACCGAAAAGGGATATTTAATGAGAAACTATGACACAGTTAAGCGTGTCGGTGATGCAACAGCGAGAATGGTTCGTCTTGCCATGAGCAAAGAAGATATAGAGAATGATTTTAAGAATCTTACTTCAAAGCAGAAATCAGTGGTAGATCTTCTATGTGATATAGGTGGAGCATCTGTTAAAGAAGTATGTTACTTCACCGGTGTAACCGAAGCAGTTGTGAAAAATCTTGTTTCAAAAGGAATTACGGAAATATTTAATGTTGAAACTTATCGCAAACCGAAAGTTAAACTTGAAACAAAAAAGCTTGATGAAAGTATAACTTTGACTACTGAACAGCAAACTGCATTTGATGGACTAAAAGAAAAATATCTAAACGGCGGTGGTTGCAGTTTACTTTACGGTGTGACGGGGAGTGGCAAAACTTCGGTTTATATCAAGCTTATAGATGAAATTTTGCCGAGCAAAAGAGGGATCATAGTTATGGTACCTGAAATTTCGCTTACACCCGCACTTTTTTCAACATTTAGCCGGCGTTACGGTGATAAAGTGGCTGTATTTCACAGTGGACTTTCAGTTGGTGAAAGATATGACGAATGGAAACGAGTCAAAAACGGTGACGCACAAATTGCTGTAGGAACACGCTCTGCGGTTTTTGCTCCATTTGATGATATCGGTCTCATAATTATGGACGAAGAACAGGAACACACATATAAGTCCGAACAAAGTCCCAGATTTCATGCAAGAGATGTTGCAAAATTCAGGGCGGCATATAATAAAGCTTTATTAGTGCTTGCCTCGGCAACTCCGAGTATAGAATCTTTCTCATTAGCTAAAAAAGGAAGATATTCTCTTGAAACAATTACCAAAAGATACGGCAATGCCGTTCTTCCGAGAGTAATTGTTGTCGATATGAAAAAGGAGCTTAAGTCCGGTAATAAATATTCAATCAGCAGTTTCTTGCTTGAAGAACTTGAGAAAAACTTAAATGACGGTTATCAGTCTATCCTTTTGATAAACAGACGTGGATATAACACTTTCGCTTCATGTGATGAATGTGGAAAAGTCAGAGTTTGTCCCTCTTGCAGCGTTTCTCTCTCGTACCATTCAGACAATGGGCGGCTTATGTGTCACTACTGCGGCTATTCAGAGATCATGGATAAAAAATGTCCGGAGTGCGGAAAGAGTTCGGTCAGATTTTCGGGCAGTGGTACGCAGAAAATTGAGGACGAACTTAAAGAACTTCTACCAAACGCACGAGTTGTCAGAATGGACACGGACTCCACTCTTTCAAGATATGCACACGAAGATAAGCTTAACGCATTTTCTAAAGGTGAATATGATATTCTTTTAGGTACGCAGATGGTTGCTAAGGGGCTTGATTTTGAAAAAGTGACATTGGTTGGTGTACTTTCAGCGGATCAAGAGCTAAATGGTGATGACTATATGAGCAGCGAGAGAGCATTTGACCTTTTGACTCAAGTTGTAGGCAGAGCAGGCCGTGGCGATACAAAGGGCAGGGCGGTCATACAGACACTCACACCGGAAAGTTCTATAATAAATATGGCGCAAAGGCAGGATTATACCGCATTTTATGAAAATGAAATTTATATCAGAAAAATGATGGTCTATCCACCATATTGCGATATATGTTCAATAGTTTTCACCTGCGACAATGAACTGAAGGCTCTTGCAGCTGCCAGAAGTTTTATTTACGGCATAAAGGTGGGAATTGAAGAAAAATATAATGACCAAAAGCTGATAGTTTTAGGCCCAATGTCACCCAGAGTATTTAAACTTGGCGGAAAATACAGATACAGAATAATAATTAAATGTCACAATAACGATAGCTTTCGTAGAATGATATCCGATCTTCTGATACTGTTTTCAAAAAATAAAGAAAATAAAGACGTTTCGGTGTCGATTGACATTAATCCTGAAAGCTTGACATAGGAGGAATATTATGGCTTTAAGAAATATTGTAAAGGTCGGAGATCCGATCCTCGAAAAAACGAGCAGAAAGGTCGAAAAATTTGATCAAAGACTTTTCACTTTGCTTGATGATATGAAAGAAACAATGATAAAGGCGGAAGGAGTCGGTCTTGCCGCAGTTCAGGTCGGTGTGCTTAAAAGAGTTGTCGTTATTGATTGTGGTGAACGCTTTCTTGAATTGATAAACCCTGAAATCACATATAAAGAGGGAGAGCAGAAAGAGGCTGAAGGCTGCCTTTCACTTCCGGGTGAGTCCGGAATAACCTTAAGACCTCAAAAAGTAAAGGTTAAAGCTCAAAACAGAGAGGGAAAATGGTGCGTCTATTCGGGCGAGGGGCTTGAGGCGAGATGCTTCTGCCATGAAATAGATCATCTTGACGGTGTCCTTTTCACTCAGAGAGTAATAAAGGAGGAAGCAAAATGAGAATAGCTTTTATGGGTACTCCGGATTTTGCTCTTCCATGTCTTGACAGGCTTATAAAGTCTAAGCATGATATTGTCGGAGTTTTTTGTCAACCCGATAAGCCGAAGGGCAGAAGTCAGGTGTTGACTGCACCTCCGGTAAAAGAACTTGCTTTAAAACACAATATTCCTGTTTTTCAGCCGGCTACTCTCAAAAACGGTGCAGGTGTTGAGATACTCAAAGAATTAAATCCCGATTTAGTTGTCGTTACCGCTTATGGAAAGATACTTCCGAAGGATTTTCTTGATTTTCCGAAATACGGTTGTATCAATATTCACGGTTCGATATTGCCGAAATATAGAGGAGCATCACCTGTTCAATGGGCAGTTCTTAACGGCGACAGCGAGGCCGGAGTTACATCAATGCAGATGGACGCAGGTCTTGACACCGGTGATATGCTTTTGATCGGTAAAATCCCTGTTGATGAAAACGAAACAGCCGAGGGACTGTTTGATAAGCTTTCCGTTTTGGGAGCTGATGTTCTTGAACAAACACTTGAAAAATTAGAAGAAGGCTCACTCGTACCGAAAAAACAAGACGAAGAAAATGCCACTTATGTCGGAATGCTTTCAAAAGAAATGAGCAGTGTCGATTGGTCACTTTCCGCTTGGGAGGTTCACAATAAAATCAGAGGACTTTATTCGTGGCCGGGTGCATCGACAATACTTGACGGAAAAACTTTGAAACTCCACAAAGCGAGATTATCAGATAAAAAGGGTAATAATATTTCAGGCGGTGTTGTTGAAAGCGACAAAAAACTTATTGTTTGCTGTGGTGATAATAAGTGCATCGAACTTGTCGAAATTCAACTTGAAGGTAAAAAAAGAATGAATACCGAGGACTTTCTCAGAGGAAGAAAGATCCCCGTGGGAACAGTTTTAGGTAAATAAGGTGATATAATGGGATTTTTATATTGGGACAAATATTATTTCCTGCTTTGTGTCCCTGCGTTTATATTCGCACTTATAGCTCAGGCAGGAGTTAAAAGAACTTATGCCAAATATTCAAAGATAGGCAATCCGAGAGGGATTACAGGAGCAGAGGCAGCAAGACGTGTTCTTGAATTTTACGGAATAAACAACGTCAGAATAGAAATGATAAACGGCCAGCTTTCTGATCACTTCGATCCGAAATCAAATGTAATAAGGTTGTCGCAGGGCGTATTTGGCAGCAGAAGTATAGCTGCTATCGGAATAGCTTGTCATGAAGCAGGTCACGCAGCTCAATATGCCGAGGGATATTTTCCGATAAAGCTCAGAGCCGCAATAATACCATTGACAAATTTCGGCTCATCGGCGGGAATTTTGCTGACAATACTCGGTTTGGTCTTGAGCTTTGAGCCGCTTGTATCAATCGGACTTTTACTTTACTTCTTTATCGTTATATTTCAGCTTGTTACTTTGCCGGTTGAATTTAATGCATCGGCAAGAGCTGTTAAGGTGGCAAATGAAGCCGGTATGGTTGATTCCGATGATTTGCCGAAAGTGAAGAAAATGCTTTCAGCCGCCGCAATGACCTATGTTGCAGCACTTGCGGTAGCTGTAGCTCAGTTTTTGAGGCTGTTTTTGAGAGTTAACAATTCGAGGGACAGAAGATGAAAAGTGCAAGACAGGTTGCTTATGAAATACTTTTAAGAATCGAAAAAGAGGGTGCATTTTCAAACATTGCCGTTGATAGCACCCTTATCTCGTCATCTCTTGAAAAGAAGGACAAAGCTCTTGTGTCAACGCTTATTTACGGTACGGTTGAGAGAAAACTGACACTTGATTATCAACTCGAATTGTATCTTTCAAAGCCTCTGAATAAGCTTAAGAAGAATGTACATACACTTTTGAGACTTGGTGCTTATCAGATATTATTTCTTGATAGAATACCGAACTCGGCAGCAGTCAATGAAACGGTTCGTTTAGCTAATGATAACAATATGGGGTACGCATCGGGTTTGATCAATGCTGTGCTTCGCAAAATAGCGGATAACGGTCTTAGTTTGCCCAATGAAAACAACGACAAGACAAAATATCTGAGCGTAAAATATTCCTGTCCCACTTCACTTATAGCTATGTGGAATAAAGCTTACGGTGAGGGAAACACAGTTGAGCTTTTAAAAGCTTCACTTGAAAATTCACTTGTTACTATCAGAGTTAATACTCTTAAAATCACGGTAGAAAAATTAATCAGGGAGCTTGAAAGTGAAAATACGCACACTCAACGAGTACCATATATTGAAAATGCACTGTATATAACTGAATTTGGCAAAAACATTGAACAGCTTAACTGCTATAAAAAAGGATATTTCCATGTTCAGGATATTGCATCTCAATATTGTGTTAAAGCACTTGGCGCAAGAGAGGGAGACAGAATTATAGATATGTGTTCTGCTCCGGGGGGTAAGAGTTTTACTATTGCCGAGGAAATAAACGGAAACGGTGACATTCTTTCATGTGACATATATCCGTCAAGAACTAAGCTTATAGATGACACAGCACAAAGACTCGGAATAAATTGTATAACGACTTGTGTTGCAGACGGAATGAGACACTATCCGAACCTTAAAAAGGCTGACAGAGTTTTATGCGATGTTCCTTGTTCCGGTTTGGGTGTCATCAGACACAAGCCGGAGATAAAATATAAGGCTCTTGATGACTTTAAAGACCTTCCCGACATACAATATAGTATTTTATCCAATGCCGCAGAATATGTTAAACAAGGTGGTCGTCTTGTTTATTCAACCTGTACACTTAACAAAAAGGAAAACGACAAGGTTTGTGACAAATTCTTGATGGAACGCTCAGATTTCAAGTGCATACAGCCACTTGAAATTGACACGTTTGGTGAAAAATATTACACCTTGATGCCACACACAAATCACTGCGATGGTTTCTTTATAGCAGTTTTTGAAAAAATCGGAGGAGCAGAATGAAACAGGATATCAAGTCCATGAATTATAGCGAAATTGAAGAAGTTGTGTTTTCAATGGGAGAGCCGAAGTTCAGGGCAAAACAGATATATTCGTGGCTTCAGAAAAATCAAGTCGTAGATTTTGACGAAATGACGAATATTTCAAAAAATTTGCGTGAAAAATTAAAAGATAATTATGAAATTTACACTTGCACTATTGAAAAAAAGTTGGTTTCGGTGTATGATAGCACAGTTAAGTATCTTTTTAAACTTCATGACGGAGAATACATAGAATCTGTCGTTATGAAATATAAATACGGCTATACGATTTGTGTTTCAAGTCAGGTCGGTTGTAAAATGGGCTGCACTTTTTGCGCATCGACTATCGCCGGATTTATTAGAAATCTTACCGCAAGCGAAATACTTTCACAAGTAGCCACGGCTCAACATGATCTTAACATCAGAATTTCCCATATAGTTCTTATGGGTGTTGGTGAGCCGATGGATAATTTTGACAATGTTTTGCGTTTTCTTGAGCTTGTCACCGATGAAAACGGTTTGAATCTCAGCATGAGAAACATATCGCTTTCAACTTGCGGTGTAGTTGATGGAATATACAAGCTGCTTGAGAAAAAGCTTCAGCTGACTCTTTCAATTTCACTTCATGCACCAAACGATGAAATTCGTTCAAGAACGATGCCTGTTAATAAAAAGTGGAATATTGACGAGCTTTTGACAGCTTGTCGGGCTTATACAAAAGCGACATCAAGACGAATTTCTTTTGAGTACGCCATGATAAGCGGAGTTAATGATAGTGACGAATGTGCCAAAGAGCTTGCCGGAAGATTAAAAGGAATGTTAGCTCATGTTAATCTTATACCTGTAAATGAAGTCAAAGAAACGGGATATAAGAAAAGCGGTGAGGACAGAATAAAACGCTTTATGCAGATACTTACTTCGTACGGCATAAACACAACGGTAAGAAGAACTCTCGGTTCTGACATAAATGCATCTTGCGGTCAGCTTCGCAGAAAGCAAAAGGAGATGTAAAAAAAGGGGAGAGAAAAATGCACTTAGTATCAAAAAGTGACGTAGGTCTGAAAAGAAGCAATAATGAGGACTGCGTTTTCACCAAAGAGCTTGGAGAAAATGCTGCATTTGCTGTCTTATGTGATGGCATGGGTGGTGCAAATGCTGGTCAGGTAGCAAGCAAAATGGCTTGTGATATGATATCTCAGAAGATAAGTATGTGCTATAGAGAAGAAATGACAATATCTTCAATAGAAAATATGCTCCTTTCGGCGATAACAACGGCTAATGTTTCTATTTACGATGCCGCTGAAGGTGATGCCACTCTTAAGGGTATGGGAACTACCGTTATATGTGCAGTAATAATCGGAGGTCAAATATGCATCGGTCATGCAGGTGACAGCCGAGCGTATATTATATCAAAGACGGGTATAAGACAATTGACAAGAGATCATTCTTTTGTTCAACAGATGTATGACAAAGGTGAGATCTCAGTCGAACAGCTTAAAACACACCCGAAGAAAAATCTGATAACGAGGGCTTTAGGTGTCGAAGAAGAAATTGAGATAGATTTCAACACCGACTATCTCAATGAAGATGAAACACTCTTGCTTTGCTCTGATGGTCTTTCAAATTTTGTTGATGCAGATGAAATATATAGAATAGTAAACGATACAGATAACTTAAAAGTGGCGGAGGCTTTGGTTGACAGAGCAAACGCAAACGGCGGAGGCGACAATATCACTGTTGCAGCAGTTTCTTATTAAGGAGGCGGAAAAGCATGGATAATTACGTTGGAAAAAGACTTGACGGAAGATATGAGATACATGAAATAATCGGTGTCGGCGGCATGGCTGTCGTATATAAGGCTTATGACAATATCGACCGAAAAATAGTGGCGGTCAAAATTCTTAAAGACGAGTTTCTTACAAATGAAGAATTTAAAAGACGCTTTAAAAATGAATCTAAAGCTATTGCAGTTCTTTCGCACCCAAACATAGTTAAGGTTCTTGATGTCAGTTTCGGTGACAGACTTCAATATATCGTTATGGAGTACGTTGAAGGTATCACGCTGAAAGAGTATATCGAACAGCAGGGAAGAGTCAAAATAAGAGAGGCTCTCTATTTTGTTATGCAAATTCTTCGAGCTTTGCAACACGCTCACGACAAAGGAATTGTTCATAGAGATATAAAGCCGCAAAATATAATGCTTATATCAAACGGAACTCTCAAAGTCACCGACTTTGGTATTGCAACATTCTCCAGAGACGAAACAAAGACAATGACAGGCACTGCAATCGGATCTGTTCATTATATAAGCCCCGAACAAGCAAAGGGCAGTGTTACTGATGCGAAATCGGATATCTATTCTGTCGGTGTCGTTCTCTATGAAATGCTGACAGGTTCACTTCCATTCCAATCCGAAAATGCGGTTTCCGTTGCTCTTATGCAGCTTCAGCAAGAGCCGAAAAGACCGAGAGAGCTTAATCCCGACATTCCTATCGGCCTTGAACAGATAGTCATGAAAGCAATGCAGAAGAACACAGCCGACAGATATCAATCAGCTGCGGAAATGCTTGTTGATTTAAGTGAATTCAGCAGAAATCCGAACATAAAGTTTGACTATAACTTCTTTGTTGACAATCAGCCGACAAAATATATTCCGTCAAATGAAATAAAGGCTAAACTTGATGAAGAACAGCAACAGCAACAGCAGGAAGAACAACTGTCAAATGCTGAGATGGCTGCGGCTGCACAAAAAAAGAAAACAATAGGTATTCTTTCCGGAGTTCTTGCAGGTTTGATCCTCTTTATCATAATAATGGTGATTATTTTTGTTTCGGGATCTTCTAAAAAGTTGACCGTGCCTCAGTTTGTCGGTTTGAACTATGCTGAAGAAATTCTCGCTAACAAAGAATATGAAGAATATTGGGAATATATAGAAACTAAGTTTGTTGTTGATTCAACGGTTGATGACGGAACTGTTATCAGCCAGACACCTACCAAAGGTAAGAAGATATCCGAGGGAAAGAAGATTCTCCTTGAAATTGCTTCCAACAACTCAAAAGTCCCCGTTCCCGATGTCTACGGTTTGGAATTGACAGTTGCTCAAAGCACGATAAGAAGTGAAGGTTTCCTTGTTCAAGTTGAATATGACACCGAATCGGAAGGCGAGGAGGGTATTGTTATCAAAACATCGCCCGAAAAAGGTGAATTAGCAGCTCCGAACTCAACTGTTATTATTTATATTCCATCTCCCATGGGTGCGGGAAAAACAGTTACCGTTCCCGTTCTTGCAGGAGAGACACTTTCATCAGCTAAGAAAATACTTGAAGATTTGGGCCTTGAGCTTGATGTCAGCGGTTCAACAAAGAGAGACAGCGACCGTCCCAAGGGCCAGATAATCGGAAATGCTTTTGCAGAACAAGAAGTACCTAAAGGAACAAAAATTGCGGTGTATATAAGTACCGGTCAGCAAGGACACGCTGATATAAATATTGATCTTCCGGATCTAAGCAGCAAAAAAGGTAAGCTTGTTGTTAAGATTAACGGAAACGAATATAAAACAGAAAACGTTGTGCTTGACGGCAGTGCATACACAGTTTCGGTTGGCGGATCCGGCAGTTCAAACAGCATTAAAATTTATATTGACGGTCAGAAAGTCTATTCCGCAAAAGCCGACTTTATAAATGATGCTCTGTCCGGCGAAGATATTTTGACAGATGTCAAGACTTATAAATATACAACAGAAGCACCGGCTACTTCGACACATGATTCAACAACAACGACAAAAAATACATCAAATTCGGCAGAACCATCAGTTGCGGACACTCCTACATCTTCGGGTACAACTGAGCCAACTTCTGAAAGACCGACAGTTGATCACAACGCAGAAAACACTGCAACAGATAATCAGAATCAGCAATAACTATGCAGCTTAACGGAATAATTTTAAAAGGTATCGGAGGCTTCTACTATGTGGAGGCCGCCGATGCCGTATATGAATGTAAAGCAAAAGGTGTGTTCAGGAAGAACAGAATTACACCGCTTGCCGGTGATCGAGTTGAGATAACAATTCGTGAAAATGGCGAAAATACCATAGATAATATTTGCGAGCGTAAAAATTCACTTGTCAGACCTCAGGTGGCTAACGTTGATAATATGTTGCTTGTTTCTTCTGTGGTTGAACCGACCGTCAATACGCTTGTTTTAGATAAAATGATAGCTATTGCCGAAAAAAAGAGGATAGAGCCAATCATCGTTTTTTCAAAATCAGATCTTTCAGATAGTACTGAATTTGTTGAAATTTATAAAAAAGCAGGTTTCAAGACATTTTCAGTTGGAAAAGAAAGCGGCGAACTTGATAAAATTAAGGCATTACTTAACAACAAGGTGACCGTTTTAACCGGCAACACCGGTGTCGGAAAATCAACGCTTATAAATAAGCTTGCCCCTCATTTGGATCTTGCAACGGGAGAAATAAGTGATAAACTCGGTAGAGGTCGGCATACCACAAGGCAAGCCGAATTATTTCCATTGTTCGGAGGCTATGTGATAGACACACCCGGATTTTCCTCTCTGGATTTTCTGAGTAATGAGATCATAATGAAAGATGAACTTCAATACTTTTTCAGAGAGTTTGATGACAGCATCGGAAAATGTATGTTTGTTGATTGTTCTCATGTCAGCGAAAAAGGCTGTGCGATATTGGAAAAAGTCAAATCCGGAGAAATATCAGCCTCAAGACATTCAAGCTATGTTTCGATTTATAACGAAATTAAAGATTTAAAACATTGGCAATTAAACCGAGATAAAAAATAATTCGTTTTTTGAGCTAAATCACACTTTCCCCATTCTGCATATAATGTAACAGAAGGTGCAGAAAAGGGGTGTTAAAAGTGTGTTCAAAGAGCAAATGTGCAGGAGTTGCGTTTGCGGCTTTTGGAGTCGGTTTATTGCTTGGGCTGTGCTTTCCTACAAAATTTCTTATATTTGTTTTGGCTGTGGCTCTTATTGCTCTTGGAATCACTATAACCAGATAAACCCAACCGGCAAATCAAGTCAGAGCAAGAGATCTTGGAGGTAAAGTTTATGCAAGTTGTTGTGGTTAGAAGTCCTAAAATGCTCAGAGGCGTTTTAAGAATGATATTTAAAATCAAAAAGGAAGAAGAATAAATTTAATGGAGTGTAGCTAATGGATGTCGGTCAGACAATTTTTTATGTTCTTGAATTAATCGGAGTTTTTGCGTTTGCGGTTTCCGGAGCGATAACAGCGATAAAGCGAGATCTTGATGTTTTTGGCGTTATTGTAATGGGAATAACAACTGCAATGGGTGGCGGTGTTGTTAGAGATATTCTCATAGGAGAATTACCGCCGAGTATGTTTTACAGCTATGAATATGTGCTTCTTGCGGCTTTGACTTCAATTGGACTGTTCATTTTGGCATATGTCGCTAAGGAAAAATTCAGTTTGAATCTTGCATTGATAAATTTTATCAATAACATCTTTGATGCCATAGGTTTAGGTGTTTTTTCGGTACTCGGAGTAAGCATTGCAATGAATGCCGGACATAGTGATAACGCATTTCTCTGTGTCTTTTTAGGTACAATGACCGGTGTCGGTGGGGGAATGCTTCGTGATGTTATGAGCGTTAGCGTACCACTTATTTTCAGAAAGCACATCTACGCATTAGCATCAATTCTTGGTTCATGCACATATTATTTTATGGTTCGCTTTGATATCAAGAACGGTTATGCAATCTTTGCGGCGATGCTTGTCACATTTATTTTGAGAATGTTAGCTACATTATTCAAGTGGAGTTTACCGAAAGTCCACATTGACGATGAAATACATAAGAATGAAAAAGTCGAAAGCAAAAAATAAAACCTTATCGGACGCTTAGTCGTCCGATTTTTTTGTACATCGGGTATGATGATCGTTATAGGCTTATCAACAGAAGAACGTTAAATGTCGAATGTCGAATTTCAAAAAGCATACAGTTCGCTTGTACAACAGAAACAAAATTAAATAATCATTGTCACTCCAATTTAACCTTGTGCATAGTCTGTAAGGAAACGGCCCGACAAAAATATGGGCCGGAATAAGGAGTGACGATTTTTGTATAACAGCAGAGAAAATATGCAATACAGATATGATCGTGGACTTATGCAAGACAGAAGCTATTGTGGCAGACAAGATAACAGACAATCAAATGGCTGTTTTGTGCCGACAGCGTTTCCTGATATAACGCCGGTAGCCATGGCTTTTGTACAGTTTCAGCAAAGTCCTGAGGTTTATGATGAAATGAAGGCTTTTTGTCAAGGTACACTGTTTCCTGATCTCGACAAGCCTTTTACGGGGTGTATGCGATGATAAATAATAACAGTTTAATGTGTCAACTTTCAGCGGCAAGATTTGCAATGTGGGAATTGCATCTTTATCTTGACACGCATCCGAATGATTGCGATATGATCGAACTTTGGAAAGAATATGCAAATAAAGCCAACAGACTTATGAGAGAATATGAAAGAATGAATGGGCCGCTTACTCCCGAAAGCGGTTTTGGTGAAAATTGGACTAAATCGCCATGGCCGTGGCAGAATTGCGGAGGTGACAGATAATGTGGCAATATGAGAAAAAGTTACAGTTTCCGGTAAAAATTAAAAATCCTGATGCAAGAGCAGCAAAGATTATCATAACGCAATACGGTGGGCCTGACGGTGAACTTGGAGCTTCACTTCGATATTTGTCTCAAAGATTTTCAATGCCATGGGGCGAACTGATTGGATTGCTGACTGATGTGGGTACTGAGGAACTTGGACATCTTGAAATGATCGGTGCTATTGTTTATCAACTTACGAGAAACCTTTCGCCTGAAGAAATCAAGGCTCAGGGATTTGATGCATACTTTGTTGATCACACAACAGGCATATATCCAAGCTCTGCAGCCGGAGTACCGTTTACTGCGGCATACCTACAGTCAAAAGGTGATGTTTTAACCGATCTTCATGAAAATATGGCTGCCGAGCAGAAAGCAAGATCAACTTATGATAACATCTTGAGACTTGTTGATGATCCTGATATTAAAGAGCCTATAAAGTTTTTGCGTGAACGTGAAATTGTACACTATCAGCGTTTCGGTGAAGGATTAAGAATCGCAACCGATAAGCTTAACGATAAAAATTTCTACGCTTTTAACCCATCATTCGATAACTGCTCTGATATAGGTTGTCAGAGACAAAATATCAACCGTAGGTAACGCTTATGCCGTTAGTTTATCTAAGTCCGTCAACACAGGAATTTAACCAATTTATCAATGGCGGAACAGAAGAAGAAATCATGAATATTATAGCCGATGAAATTGAGCCGTATCTCACCGCAAGCGGTATAGATTTTGTTAGAAACACACCCGATATGACCGCAAGAAGCTCAATACAAGCAAGTAATGATGCCGGTGTTGATCTCCATGTTGCGATACATTCAAATTCATCTCCACCGAATCTTTCAGGTGTTTTGCAGGGAACGGATATATATTATTCGCCGGTCAGCTCAAACGGCAGAAGGTTTGCCCAAATATTAGAAAATAACTTCCGCACTATTTATCCGGATCCGTCAAAGGTCGATATTCTCCCGACAGATTATCTCGGTGAGGTGACAAAAACAAATGCACCTGCTGTTTTAATAGAAACGGCATATCACGATAATCCGGAAGATGCAACTTGGATAAAAAATAACACACAAAACATCGCAAGAGAAATAGCACGGTCTATTGCAGAATATTTTGATATACCGTTCGTAGAAAATTAAAAAACGACTGTGCAGCGTTTTAGCTGCTTGATTTATTGTTGATAAGCCGTATTACAGCATAATACAGACATCACAGACAACAGCACGGACAGATCATATTCTGTCCGTGCTGTTGTTTGTTATTCGTTTTCGTTTTCAAGCTTAATTTGCATTTCTTCCCATTCGCTCATAAGCTTGTTTTGTTTATTATGAAGCTCATCAAGTGCCGTTGTTATCTCGGCTATCTTTTCGTAGTCAGCCATATTTTCGGGTTTTTCGAGTTTTTTTTCCGTTTGTGCTATTTCTTCATCGAGTGAATTTATTTCATTTTCACATCTTGCTATAGCACTTTTAAGCTTTCTCAGTTCGCTTTCCTTTTGCTTTCTGAGCTTATAATCATTGACTTTCGGTTTCTCGGCTTTTTCTTTCACTTCCTGCTTTTCGACAAAATGTTCAAGATAATAGTCATAGTTGCCGTTAAACGTCTTGATTCCGCAATCGGTCATTCTGAATATTCTCGTTGCAAGCTTGTTTATGAGATATCGGTCATGCGACACGACAAGCATTGTTCCGTCATAGCCCAACAGTGCATTTTCAAGTGCTTCTCTTGACTTAATATCAAGATGATTTGTCGGCTCGTCAAGCAAGAGCAGATTTGCACCCGACAACATCAGCTTTAATAATGCTACCCGTGCTTTTTCACCACCACTTAGAGTCGAAACGAGCTTGAAAACGTCGTCGCCCTTGAAGAGAAACGCTCCGAGTGCGGCTCTGACCTTGCTTTCGGCCATTGATAAATAGCTGTCCCACACCTCGTCTAAGACGGTTTTGCTCTCATTCAGCTGTGAGAGTGTCTGATCAAAATATCCGACCTTAACGTTTGATCCGAACTTAAATTCGCCGCTGTCCTGTCTGTGTTGACCTGTGAGTATCTTCAGTATCGTTGTCTTTCCGCAGCCGTTGTCACCCAAAAGAAATACTCGCTCGTTACGTTTAATGAGAAAGTCAACGTCACTGAAAAGTCGCTTGTTATCAAATTTTTTGCTAAGTCCAGATACCGCTAACACTTCGTTTCCGCTGACCGCATCGGCTGTGAATTTGAAATTGAGGCTCTCAAGCTCCTTTTCGGGTTCTTCAAGTCCGTCTAAAAGCCTGTCGATCGACTTTTGCTTGTGAGCTATCGTTATGTAGTTTCGCTCCTGTCCGAAATGCTTTTGTTGAGCGATAATGCCTTCGATTCTGTGGACTTCTTTCATTGTTTGCTCATAGGTACGCTCGACATTCATCTGTCTTTCGGCTTTAAGCTCCATAAAACGTGTGTAGCTGCCCTTAGTCACTGTCAAGCGGTTTCGTTCCATTTCCATGGTCTTGTTCGTGACCTTGTCGAGAAAATATCTGTCGTGAGATATGACGATAACACTACCGTCAAAATCCGCTATCCAGTTTTCAAGCCACTCAACGCTCTTTATGTCAAGGTGGTTTGTCGGCTCGTCAAGCAGGAGCAAATTCGCCCCGCTTAAAAGAAGCTTTCCCAAGCTTAGCTTTGATCTTTGTCCGCCGCTTAAAAGCGAAACGGGCATATCAAAGTCACTTTCCTTGAAGCCTAAGCCGATAAGAGTCGCCCTCAGCCGACTTTTATAAGTCAAGCCGCCGTTTGATTGAAACTCCTCCTGCAAGCTTAATTGCTGCTCTATCAAGCTGTTGATATCTTCTTCACCTTTTTCTATTGACTTTGTCGTACACTCGATTTGTTCTTCGAGTAAGGCTAAATGTGAAAATACGGTCGCTATCTCGTCATAGACCGAACGCTCCGAGTTGTGACAGGCGTGTTGCTCCATATATCCGACAACGGTGTTTTTGCCGATAATGAGAGTTCCCTCGGTCGGCTCATATTCCTTTGTTATTACCTTGAAAAGCGTTGTCTTGCCTGCGCCGTTGACACCTATAAGTCCGATCTTGTCTTTCTCGTACACATCAAAGGTGACGTTTTGAAAGACAGTGTTCTGACCGAATTCCATTTTTAAATTTTGTGCGTTTAAAACAGACATGATATTACCTCTTAATTGAAATCCATATCATTTTACAATAAAAACCGAGATTTGGCAAGAGTAATATATTTTGACATGAAAATTTGGTAATTTCTTGGATAAATGTCATAAATTCTATTGACTTAGCAACCACTAAGGGATATAATCTAATCAAACGATTGATTATTAACAGAATATAAATTTTTTAGGAGAGATTTAATGAGGGTACGCAACGAGGAACAGTTTTTACAGAAAAAAAGAATGTTAATGGAAAAATGCTTTGACTGCTTCGCCGAAAACGGTCTTAGCAGTGTCGGCATAAGGGCGCTCGGTGAATATTGCGGCTGTAATCCTGCGGTGCTGTATACATATTTCGAGGATCTTGACGATCTTATCATACAATCCACCGAATACTGTATGTCTAAGGTTGAGGACGATTTCATGGCGATAGCGCCGGAAAGTGAAGCGGAGCTTGAAAAGTTCATTGATGAAATTCCATATTGGACAGCCGAAAAACACGGTAAAAAATACAGATTGATGTATCAGGTATACACTCATCCGAAATATATCGAAAACGGCAAGAAATTTTTTGAAGGTGTTAACAAAAGATATACCGAATACGCAAAGCTTCTTGAAAGCAAGATCGGCATACCTTATGAAATAACAACGCCGTTGATCTTTATTCTTATCAGAGCGTGTGTTCACTTCGCTTTGTTTGAAGATGAGTTTTATCTCAAAACACAGATCGGTATTTTAAAAGAGGGCATTAAGCTTTTCTATATAAAATTTAAAGGCGCTGACAGCGTCAATGAAAGTGAGGCAAATTAAAATGAAGAAAGCAATCAGTATCTTATTAACCTTATGTATGCTCATGGCATTAGTTCCGACAGCGTTTGCGGCGAGCACTCCGCCCGACTTCTCCGACGGCTGGACAGCTCTGACGAGCGCAGATAGCGGAAAAACATTCAACGGCGGAAACTATTATTTAGATGATGACGTAACGATAGAACTCGGAATCAATTTCATAGGCACGGTTGTCCTCGATCTCAACGGCCATGTCTTGAATCTCGACAAAACGCGTTACGGCGGAACTTGTTCCCTTACTGTTATCAGTGTTTACAACACGGATGAAACTTCAACAGATTTCACGCTTCAAGACAGCAATCCCACAGCAAAGCACTATTTTTCAAAGCAGACAGACGGACTTTGGAAATGGGAACCGACTGTTACCGAAGCGACAGAGGGCTATGAGCTTGTTGAAGGCGGCGTTATCACCGGCGGAGATGGAGATTATGGCGGCGGTGTTATTTTAAATGAGTCTTTTACAAAAACTTCTTTTGTTGTCAATCTGAACGGCGGCAACATCGTCGGCTGCAAAGCAGATAATGGTGGCGGAATCTATAACCATACCTATACCGCTTCTGCCTTGAACGGTGTCAATATCATTGGCTGCGTTGCAGAATATCTTGGCGGCGGAATCGGCAACTTTAATTATGGCAGGGTCATATTAAACGGTAGCAAAATCATCGGTTGCAAAGCAGAAGGTGGTGGCGGAATTTATAATTGTAACGATCTGACTATCAACGATGTCAGCATTGAAGATTGTGTTGCAAATATATACGGTGGCGGCATCTTATCCGGCGGCACTACAGGCTCTCTTACTATGAACAGCGGAAAGATCGAAAATTGCGTAGCAACTGAAGACGGCGGTGGTGTTTGCAATCAAGCCGGCAGCTTCAAAATGAAAGGCGGATCAATTAAAAATTGCAAATCAACGAATACGCCAAGTTCAAATGCCTACAGTAGTTTAAACAAGTGTGTATTTTATGCTGACGGCGGTGTGATCGACGGCACAGCATACTTCGACGACTTGTGTGACATTAAACGCAGTGATGATGCCAAAGGAACAACCGTTTTCAACGAAAAAGTGACATATAAAGGCAATGTATATACCGGTATTTTCTACGGCGATTTATATTGTTCCAGCACGAAGCATGGCGCAATCATCGGCAACACCTACACTGTCGATTTCTTCGAGAACGACACAGACACAGAGCCTTTTGCGGCAGCATTTATAGTCGGTGACGGAACAAAGCTCGTTCCTCCGACAGCGCCCACAAAGACAGGTTACATTTTCGATGCGTGGTACACCGAGGGTGGCGATGAATACAAATTCGACAGCGCAGTTGCGAGTGACTTCGCACTTTATGCCGAATATACTCACACAGATCATGCCGACTCAGACGGTGACGGACTGTGCGACGTCTGCGACGAGACAGTACCGACAACAACACCCACAGAACCGACAACAGAAAAGACACTCGCTGATCATATTCTCAATCTCATTTATGAAGCTATAAGAGCGATCTTACGCATATTATCCGGCAGAATTTGATTGAATTAAAAATCGAGTACAGGCGAGTTGTTCGTACACATTCGCCTGTACAAAAAATAAAATAACGATTTGAAAGTGAGGCAATTATCTATGAAGAAAGCATTAAGTATAATTTTAACGCTGTGTATGCTCATGGCATTAGTTCCGACAGCGTTTGCGGCGAGCACTCCGCCCGACTTCTCCGACGGTTGGACAGCTTTGACGAGCGCAGACGGCGGAAAGAAATTCGATGGCGGAAACTACTATTTAAGCGAAGATATCACGATTGATGCACCTCTTTATTTTTATGGCAATGTTGTCCTTGACCTCAACGGTCATGTCATAAAGTTCAACAGTCGTTTTTACGGCGGCTCGGCACAAGGAACTATTATATACCTTTCCAACGTAAAACTAACAGGTGAAGTATGCGCAATAAACTTCACCCTTCAAGACAGCAATCCCACCGCAAAGCACTATTTCTCAAAGCAGAAAAACGGAACTTGGAAATGGGAGCCGACTGTTACCGAAGCGACCGAGGGCTATGAGCTTGTCGAAGGTGGCGTTATCACCGGCGGTAATTTCAATGAAGGCGGCGGTATACATGCATTTCATAATGAGTTGTCGGTTGCTCTTGATATCAATATAAACGGTGGAAACATCGTCGGTTGCATAGCAGGAACTGGCGGCGGCGGAATCTATAGCGCGCGGAGTAATGTCAATATGAATGGCGGCAATATCATCGGCTGTGCATCCGGAAACTACGGCGGCGGAATCCAAAGTTCCGGCAATTTCACCATGAACGGCGGCAGTATAAAAGACTGCGTTGCACCAAACGGCGGCGGCGTTTACTTTGCCGGTTTCGATAAAACTTTCACTATGAACGGCGGAATAATTGAAAATTGTGTAGGAATATCCGTATCCGGCGGTGTTATGAATTACGGTGCTGTGTTCAAAATGACAGGCGGCTCAATTAAAAATTGCGAATCAACGAATACGCCAAGTTCAAATGCTTATTGTTCTGCAGAAGTTGGCGAAACGTATGCCGACGGCGGTGTGATCGACGGCGCAGCTAACTTTGGTAGCTGGTGTGACATTAAACGCAGTGATGATGCCAAGGGAACAACAGTTTTCAACGGAAAAGTGACATATAGTGGCAATGTGTATGCCGGTATTTTCTACGGCGGTTTAGATTATGTCGACTCAAAGTTTGGTGGGTACGTCGGCAATACCTACACTGTCAAATTCTTTGAGAACGACACCGACACAGAGCCTTTTGCGACAGCACTTGTTGTCGGTGACGGAACAAAGCTCGTTCCCCCGATAATGCCCGAAAGAGAGGATTATGCTCTTGTGTGGTACACGGAAAACGGCAGCGGATATGACTTTGACAGCGTTGTTGCGAGTGACTTCTCGCTCTACGCCGGATATAAACACATAAATCACGCCGACTCAGACGGTGACGGACTGTGCGATGTCTGC
>CAZTSC010000009.1:12139-78878 GCA_964616655.1 uncultured Faecalibacterium sp. | reverse complement strand
ATTGAGACTCTCGTCTCCCCTTTAGGGGAGATGTCGGCGAAGCCGACAGAGGGGTCGTCTACCCTTTAGGGGAGATGTCACAACTTCGTTGTGACAGAGGGGTTGTCTACCATCTAATTAAATATCCAAATTTTGAACATACTTCGCATTCTTCTCAATGAAGTTTCTTCTCGGCTCGACCTGATCACCCATGAGGATTGAGAACGTCTCGTCTGCCTGCATAGCATCTTCGAGAGTAACTCTGAGCATTATTCTTGTTTCGGGGTTCATTGTCGTATCCCAAAGCTGTTCTGAGTCCATTTCACCAAGACCTTTATATCTCTGAATGTCACAGCCGGGAATTCTCGCCATGATCTCGTCTCTTTCTTCGTCAGAATATGCGTATTCGTGCTTTTTGCCTTTTGTGAGTCTGTAAAGAGGTGGCTGAGCAATATAAACGTAACCGTTGTCAATAAGCGGTCTCATATATCTGAAGAAGAATGTCAAAAGAAGTGTTCTGATATGAGCGCCGTCAACATCGGCATCAGCCATTATAACAACTTTATGGTAACGCAGTTTAGTGACATCGAAATCATCACCTATGCCTGCGCCCAAAGCCGTCACGACAGGCTGGAGCTTGTCGTTTCCGATTATCTTGTCAAGTCGGCTCTTTTCAACGTTGAGCATTTTTCCCCAAAGAGGAAGAATAGCTTGAATCATTCTGTCACGTCCGCCCTTTGCAGAACCTCCCGCAGAATCACCCTCGACAATGTAAATTTCAGTGTTTTCGGGATTTTTGTCTATACAATCGGCAAGTTTTCCGGGCAAAGCGTTGCTTTCAAGAGGACTCTTTCTTCTCGCTGCATCTCTTGCTTTTCTTGCCGCCTCTCTTGCTCTTGAGGCATCGAGAGATTTTTTGAGAATAGCTTTTGCGACTTGAGGATTTTCCTCAAAATATGTCGAAAGCTTATCGTACACGACATTTGACACTATCTTTGTCATTTCGGTGTTGCCGAGTTTGCCTTTGGTCTGACCTTCAAACTGAGCTTCGGTGAGTTTAACGGAAATAACAGCTGTTAAACCTTCTCGACAATCGTCACCCGAAAGTTTTTTGTCTGAATCTTTAAGATAGTTATATTTCTTGCCGTATTCGTTGAATACTTTAGTCAATGCGTTCTTAAAGCCGGTTTCATGAGTACCACCGTCAACAGTGTGAACATTATTAGCAAATGAAAGCAGTGTTTCGTTGTAGCCGTCATTATACATCAAGGCAACTTCTGCACTTCTGTCACCGCTGACTGTTGAAAAGTGAATTGGCTTTTCATGTATCGGGGTAAGTCCTCTTGATTCGTTGATATATTCGACAAACGAACCAATACCACCCTCATAACAGAATATGTCTTGAACGATTTCTTCTTCGTTTCTTGAATCTGTAAGTGTAATTTTAAGTCCGGCATTGAGAAATGCTGATTCTCTTAAGTGTCTTTGCAAAGTTTCATAATCATATTCAGTTGTTTCGGTGAAGATTTCGGGATCGGCTTTGAATCTGACAAGTGTTCCGGTTTCTTCCGTGTCACCTATAACTGTCAAGTTTGTTGCGATCTTGCCTCTGACAAATTTCTGTTTGTGTATATGGCCGTCTCTGCTTATTTCAACTTCCAACCATTCGCTCAGTGCGTTAACAACAGATGAACCGACACCATGCAGACCACCTGAAACTTTATATCCACTGCCGCCGAATTTACCACCGGCATGAAGAACTGTCAAAACAACAGTGACAGCCGGCAATCCTTGTTGTTCATTAATATCAACGGGAATTCCTCTGCCGTTGTCTTTGACTTCGATTACGTTTTCCGGCAGGATATTGACTTCTATATGAGTACAGAAACCCGCAAGCGATTCATCAATCGAGTTGTCAACTATCTCGTACACAAGATGATGCAGACCTCTCGGCCCTGTCGAACCGATATACATACCCGGTCTTTTTCTGACAGCTTCAAGTCCCTCAAGCACCTGGATCGCATCAGCCGTATATTCTTCGGTGACGGCAGTATCCATAAGCTCAACTTCTTCTTGTTGAGTTTCTTCATGAGCTATTTCAAATACCTCTTCCTGCTGTTCATTGATTTCTTTTGTGTCCATTTATTATCCTCCGTATAAGTCGGTTTCAGACTTTGTTTTCTACTTTATATCTATTAAATCGTTTTCAACTCTCTTTATGAGCGTTGAAGTCGATATTTGACAAATATAAACTGTTATCTCTTTCTCTTCATTTTCGCAAACTATAAACGACTTCGGCAATTCGGTCGAAACGTTTACTACTTTGCCTTCTTTTTCGGCTTTTGTCAGATAGTCTCTTGTAATTTTTGAAACAGTTGTATTATCAAGGTCAAATATTCCTATGATGTCGTCTTGATGAATAACTGTTGTGTTGCCTAAATGAAGAAACATATTCTCACCTTATTGAAATTATCTTTCCTTTTTCTATCTCAAAGCCTTTTCCTTGTTTGAGATTTTTTATTGTGTTAGGATCACAGCAAGTTATGAATACCTGCCAATCCTTTATGTGATTTAAAATATAATCCTGTCTTGAAATGTCAAGCTCACTCATAACATCATCTAAAAGAGCAACCGGCTGTTCACCCGTCATTTCTTTTATAACGCTCGCCTCACCTAATTTGAGAGCAAGGGCGGCTGATCTTTGTTGTCCCTGCGAACCATATTTTCTCGCCGAAATTCCGTCAATGCTTATTTCTATGTCATCTCGGTGTATTCCGACAGAAGTGCTGCCTAAAGTTATATCTTCTTTTCGTGCTTTTTTCAGCTTTTCTATATATTCTTCTTTTGAAACAAAGTTTTCTTTTGCTCCACTTTGAATATATTTTATTTCAATTTTTTCTTTCTTTGACGATATTCCGCCGTATATCTCATCAACCTGTATTTTCAGCTTTTCAAGATAACTGATTCTGTAATTAGCTATTCTTGAAGCATAATGAGCCGTTCTGTCGTCCCATATGTCAAGCATATCATATATTTCAGAGTGAAAAGCCGCATCTTTTAACAAAATGTTTCTCTGTTTCACAGCTCTGTTATATTCCGTCAACAGCTTGGCATAATTAGGACGAAGCTGACTTATCGCTATATCAATAAATCTTCGCCGTTCGGCAGGCCCTTGTTTGATGATACTTAAGTGTACCGGTGAAAAAACAACACATCTTATTTCACCGACCGCTTTTGAACATGACGGATAATCTATTCCGTTTTTTGATATTTTTCTTTTTGTGTCAATATCAATGTTCATATATTGATCCCGTCCGTCAGAAAAAAAGTCAAGTTTTAATTTTGACTTTTCTTTTTCAAACATGACAAGCTCTTTGTCGCTCGTTCCACGAAACGACTTGCAGCCGGTGAAAAGCCAAATGCTTTCAAGAAGATTTGTCTTTCCCTGAGCATTTTCACCAAAGATAACATTCACCGTTTCACAAGGCTCTATATTCATATTTTCAATATTTCTGAAATTGTTTATTTCAAGAGCCTTAAGTTTCATTTTATTATCCTCAAGCGTTTTTTATAAGATATACGGTTCTTTGAAATTCAAATTTGTCACTGTCACGGAGCTTTTTTCCTCTACTTTCACATTTTTCACCGTTGACCTTAACTAAACCGTCTTGAATATACATTTTTGCTTCTCCGCCGGTGGCTGCAATACCTGCCAATTTCATGGCGCTGTCGAGACGGATAAACTCAGTTGTTATTTCAACCGTTTCTTCTTTTTTTTCTGCTACTTTAACTTTCAGTTTCATTTTTAAGCCTCATGGGTAATATTAAGAATAAGAAATTTTCTTTATCTGTTGGTGTGATAATAATTGGGCTGACACTGCTGTTAAGTTCAATGCTGACTTTTTCCTCATCGCAAACTTTAAGTGCATCAAGCATATATCTTGCATTAAAGCCGATTTCAATACTATTACCCTCGGTGTCTGCTATACATCTGTCTTTTGCTCTGCCGACAGAAGTGACGTTTGAAAGGTTGAGCATATTATCTTCAGCTAAACATCTGATAGGAGTTTTGATTTTTTCAGCCGAAACCAAAAGAGAAACTCTTTCTACACTTTCAATAAGTTCTTTTGTGTCAACTGTTATTTTTGTCGTGTATGCCGTAGGTATAGCTGACTTATAGTCTAAGAAGTCACCTTCTAAAAGTCTTGAAATTATCTTGTATTCGCCGACTTGGAAAACTATGTGTCTTTTTCCTACACTTATAGTGAAAACGTCTTCATCGTCCTCAGAGAGCTTTATTATCTCGTTTAATGTTTTCGCCGGTACAACAAAACTCATCGAATCTCCGTCATAGTCAATCTGTTCACGTCTGATTGCGAGTCTGAAACCGTCAAGAGCGACTAAAACTATCTGATTTTGAGTTATTTCAAACTTTATACCTGTGTGAACCGGCTTTGTGTCAACGATTGAAACGGCATAAATAGTCTTTCTTATCATATCTTTAAGTACGCCTTGGTTGACAACTATCGGAAAAACTCCGTTGACGCTTGGAAGATCGGGATATGTTTCGGCATCTGTTCCTATAATTGAATATTCCGTGTCCTCACTTGAAATAGTGCAGACATTTTTCTCGTCTGTTGAAAGGGTAACTTTGTTTCCGGGAAGAAGTCTGAGAATATCGCAAAGATGTCTTGCATTAAGAGCGACCTTGCCTTTTTCTTCGACAAAAGCGGAAATATAAGTTTCACTTCCTATTTCCAAATCATAGCCCGTTAAGCTCACACCGTCACCTATCGCATCAAGTAAAATACATTCCAAAGCCGGAAGTGTACCTTTTGTTGAAACGGAACGCTGAATGTTCTGACAGGCTTTATATAAAATTGAAGTTTCGCAAACTATTTTCATTTTGTTTACCTCCGAAAATTAATGTTCCTTTAGCTTTAATTATCCCTTAATTATTTTCGTCAGATTTTTTTCACTCAAAATCAATAAAAATAATATAATATATTTAGTAGTATTAGTAGTGGGCATGAATATGTGGAAAACTTATCTTTTCCCTATATTTTAAGCCGTTTGAGAGTCTGTTTTTTGATGTGAAAACAGAGAGGAAAATTTTAAGTTATTATATTTATAAAAGAGAATATTAAACTAATATGGAAAACTTATTGTTTTTCCACATGAATTGATGTGGAAAACTTGTCTTTTATTAGTCCGGTATTTCAATGTTATAATCTTCCATAAGATTTTTTAAAACATCGTCAACAGTTGCTCTGAGAGTGACATTTTTGGACATTTTGCTTTCAATTTCACTTAAAGAATGCATAACTGTCGTGTAATGTTTCTTTCCAAACTCGTTTCCTATATTTTGAAGTGAAAGATTTGTTGTTTCGTGAACAATATACATAGCAACTTGTCTGGCTAAAACGATATTTGCGTTTCTTTTTTCCGATCTTATCTCAGCCGGTGAAACTTCAAATATTCTTCCGACTTCGGTGATAATGTTATCAACTGTGACCGGATAGGGTTGTTCATCGTTTATCAGATCTGTCATCATGTCTTGAACATGAGCTAAAGTAGGAGCTATCATGTACAGATTATAAAAAGCTTCGATTTTTTTGACAATTCCCTCAAGCTGACGAATGTTCTTTTTGATGTTTTCAGCTATGTACTTGATAATATCATCTGAAAGACCGATTCCGAGTTCGTCTGCCTTAAGCTTAACGATCGCCATTCTTGTCTCCAAAGTCGGCGGCTGAATATCAGCCATAAGTCCCCATTCAAATCGGTTTCTGAGTCTTTCTTCTAAAGTTACCATTTCTTTAGGAGGCCTGTCCGAAGTGAGAACGACTTGTTTTCCTTTTTGAATAAGAAAATCAAAAGTATGGAAAAATTCCTCTTGAGTGCTGACGGTTTTGGCTATGAATTGAATATCATCTATCAAAAGAACGTCAACATTTCTATATTTTTCATGGAAAGTATGAGTATCTCTTAGACTGATATAATGAACAAGTTCGTTTGTGAAAAGTTCACCGCTTGTATAAATTATATTTGCTTTAGGATTGTTCTTCAATATCTGCTTTTGAATAGCACATAACAAGTGAGTTTTTCCAAGTCCCGAATGACCGTAAATAAACAACGGATTATATGAACCTCCGGGATTATTTGCAACATTTATAGCTGCCGCATGAGCAAACTTATTAGATGAGCCAATAACGAAGTTGTCAAATGAATAATTATATTTATTCATAGCTTTTTTAGTTGCGGAATCAATCTTTCCCTCTTCTTCTATTTTTTCTTCACCGGGTAGAATTATCTCGACATCGACCGGAAAACCGAAAACATTTTCCACTGAATCTCTTATAGTTGTTGAAAATTTGTCGAGTATAGTATTTCTTTTAAATTCAGCATTAATTCTAAGCGTAATTTTATTATTATCGTATTTGACAAATTCGAGAGGATCGAGCCAAAAAGTATAAGCTATTTCCTTAACAGAAGCTCTCAAATCTTCTTTGACCAGCTCCCATAATTCCGAAATAGAGTCCAAAATTATTCCTCCTTGATAAATAATATATTTAAATAAAAAATAATTGTCATGTTTTACCGTAAACTGTCGAACGTAAAAAAACCGTTAAAAAGTAAAAATGAACATAATAAGACACAATAAAACAGTATACTATAATTATAGCAGAAAACAGAGAAATATGCAAGAGATATTTATAAGCAATGAAGTCAAATCCTGCCGTTTTAGGCGACTTCGGATTTAACTCAAATGCTTAGGTTAGACAAGACATAAGCAAGTTAAAAAGAGCAAAAGAAAGAAGATATCAAGAGTATGAAAAATATGCATTTATAAATTTCAGCCAATTTCAAATTTTCAAAAATAAGTTTGTTCAGCTTGAAAGTATATTCTTAAACAAACTCACATCAGCGGGCAGGAGTTTGGCACCCACTCGCCTGCGGCTCGTGGGTACACAAACCTCTGCCTTATGCTCGCTTCGCTCGCACAATATTCACAAAAAAACAGTGTGGCAAAAACCACACTGTCTTTTATTAGATTTAATATTACTGAGCGTAACCGCCTACTACGAGAAGGAAGTTACCGAACTGTGCGCCGAACTCCGGACCGCCGTCCATGATAAGTCTGCCTTTCTTTGTGGCATCAAGCATATCATCAACGCCGAGAAGGATATTCAGTGCGTTCTTAAGAGAACTAAAGCGAAGGGTGAAGAAAGGCATAGCTCTCTTATATTCGCCTCTGCCTGCTCTTGACTTACCTGCCTTGATGCGGATATAAGCCGCAACTTCGGGATGATCGTTAACAGCGAGAGCATAAACTCTGTCAGGTGATTTAGCTGTCCACTCTTTAACTTCAGGATGGTCACACTTGTTAAGCTGGCTGATGCCGCTTGTCAAAAGATAGAAGAAGCACTTAACCATAAGTCTCTGTGTCTCCTCATCTTCGGGAGCTTCTTTAGCCGTCAAGAGAGATGACATCTTGAGAAGAACCTGAACGAATGCCAGAAGAATACCTGCCTTCTTAATACCGTGAATCTTCGGAATAGCACCAAGTGTGATATTACCCTTGAAGAAACCGTTGAGAGCCTCAACACTCTTGAATTCAAGCTCAATGTGAGGATCTTTTGTCAGACAGGTGTGAACGAGCCATTCACCGCTGTTGACAACGAAGTGCATACCTGATTTTCCTTCAGGAGCTTCGGGATTGATACAGCTAACCTGTATAACTGCGTGAGCGTGTTCAAATTTCTTTGCAAGAGAAGGAACATCTGTTGCAATAACCTTAACAAGCGGAAGAGCAGCATTTAAAAATATTTTGTTTGTATATAATGCTTCCGGTGATACTGACATTATATTTTGCTCCTTTCCTTAATTAAAATTCGTCGTCCCAGTTGTCGTCTTCTTCAAAGTCTTTCTTCATAACCTCACGAACTGCTGCGATTATGCCGTTAGCGTCAATGCCGACTTCTGACATGATATCTTCCTGCAGACCGATAGGAGCGAACTTATCGGGATGACCGAGCATCTTGAATGCGCAAGCCTTACCTGAGTCAACAACAACTTCAGCAACGGCTGAGCCGAGACCGCCGACAATGTTGTGATCCTCAACAGTGATAATTCTTCTTGTTTCGAGAACTGCCTTAATGATAGCGTCTCTGTCGATGGGCTTGATTGTGTGCATATTGAGAACTCTAACTTTGAGTCCGTCTGCATTCTCAAGGAATTCAGCTGCCTGCTTTGCCTGGAATACGCAAGAACCGCAAGCGATAACTGTTATATCTGTACCCTCGTTAATTTCAACAGCCTTACCAACTTCAAAGCCGTAGTCCTGATTTTCATAAAGAACACGGTCAAATCCACGGTTGATACGGATGTAATACGGGCCGTAGTTTTCATAAGCAGCGTTAACTGCGTTAGCTGTCTCGAAACCGTCAGCGGGAACGATAACAGTGAGGTTAGGCATTGCTCTTGTGATAGCAAGGTCAACTATAGCGTGGTGAGTTGAACCTGCCTGACCGAATGATGTACCTGAATGTGTAGCAATGATCTTAGCGTTAACATTCTGATAGCAGATGTCAGTGTGAAGCTGATCGCAAGCTCTCATTGATGTGAAAGCAGAGAAACCTGACATGAAAGGAATCATGCCTGCTCTTGCCATACCTGCGCCAACACCGAACATATCCTGTTCAGCGATACCGACATTGATAACTCTCTCAGGGCAAACCTTGAGAACGTCACCGAGTTTTGTTGATTTTGCAAGGTCGGGTGTTATAGCTACGACCTTGGGATCTTTCATTATGATGTCAGCCAGAGCCTTACCGTAAATTTCAGCGGTAGCAACTTCTGTCTGGTCAATTGCGTTATATACAAATCCGCCTGCCATAATTATTTACCCTCCTTTTCTGCACGAGCGCAACGTGCCTTATAATCTTCTTCAAGTTCCTTGCTGTATTTGTCAAATGTAGGCTCATCAATAGCCATGTAGTGGCAGTGATAATCGCCTGCTATAGACTTGATACCTGCACCCTTAAGTGTATCCATAATGATACAAGTCGGAGCGCACGGCTCTTTTGCTCTTTCTCTTGCGGCATCAATAGCATCGCAAAGAGCGCCGATGTTGTTACCGTCAACAACAACTGTATTGAAACCGAAAGCTGTCATCTTGTCAGCAAGCGGCTCTAACTTCATAACTTCCTCTGTCGGGCCGTCAATCATGCAGTGGTTTCTGTCGATGAAAACGATACAGTTAGAAAGCTGATAATGGTTGATAGTCATGAAACCTTCCCAGTTTGAACCTTCGCCAAGTTCGCCGTCACCTGTTACGATGTATGTAAGGTAATCCTTGCCGAGAATTCTTGCTGCCAAAGCTGTGCCGGCTGCGATAGAAGCACCGTGACCGAGAGAACCGGTTGATGCGTCAACACCGACAACCTTGTTTGAGTCAAGATGCATACCCATCTTAGAACCTGAAAGGTTGAAAGTCTTTAACATTTCGGGATCATTGAAACCTTTATCGCAAAGAACCGGAGCATAAGCGATAGCTGCATGGCCCTTTGAAAGAATAAATCTGTCTCTGTCCTCCCACTTGGGATCGTCAACTTTGATGTTGAGGTACTTGTGATAAAGAACTGTGAGAAGATCCATAACGCTCATACCGCCGCCGATATGTCCGCTGCCTGCCCACATTGTTGTCTGAAGGCAGAGCTTGCGAAGGTCGAAGGCCTTATCTTCAAGCGCACGCCATTCTTTTTTTGAAAGTGGCATAATTATTTCCTCCTAAAATTTTTGTTTAATTTTATTTTTATGTACGGGCGAGTGAATGCTTATCGAAAGTTTATGACTCGATATCAAAGCTTTTTCACGCACGAAACTTGCCCGTACATATATTATTGATTAGTGAAGTTCGGGGAGTTCGGGATGATTCTTAGCGACAACACCGAATGCTTCTTCTGCGACTTCGATTGAGAGCTTAATGTCTTCTTCTGAAAGAGCAGCATTAATGAAGTGGTTATGGTGAGATGCGAAGAATATACCTCTGTTGACGCACTCAGCGATCCATTCCTGATGAAGGAGCATTGAGTCATCATTAGCTATTCTGAGATAGAACAGAGCCGGCTCACCTGAGAATACGAGATCAAATCCGTGTTCCTTACCTGCGGCAACAAGACCGTCTGTGAGCATAAGACCTTTCTGTCTGAACATTGTGGGTGTGTCGAGTTTCTTCATCTTGTTGATCGTTGCGATACAAGCTGCGAACGGAACAGCACTCATCCAATATGAACCTGTGTATGAAAGACCTGAAACTGTGCTCTTAAGGAACTCTCTGCCGCAAAGAGCTGACATATTGTAGCCGTTTGCAAGAGCCTTACAGAAGCAGATAAGGTCAGCCTTGAAACCAAAGTAATGGTCTGAACCTGCGAGGTCAAGACGGAAACCTGCACGAACGTCATCAATGATAAGAATGATGCCGTTGTCATCGCAGATCTTACGAACCTGCTGCCAGAATTCCTTGGTTGAAATTGTGTTGTCGGCGAAGTTACCGTGGTTATACGGCTGAGCGATGATACCTGCGATTTCGCCCTTGTTCTCCTCAACAACCTTCTTGAGACCGTCAATGTCGTCCCAATTTACATATAAGTTGTTAGCGACATCTTCGGGAAGAACGCCCGGATAGTCGATCTTCTGAACAACAGCTGAAACACCGTGATAGAAACCGTTGAAGAAAACGATCTTCTTTCTGTGGGTGTGAGCTCTGGCTGTGAGAATAGCAGCCTGTGTGACGTCATTGCCGTTCTTTGCGAAGAAAGCCCAATCAGCGCAGTTAACAGTGTCAACTAAAAGCTCTGCACAATCAACCATGATCTTGCTGGGTGAAGTTGTGCAGTTGCCGAGTTTGATCTGAGCGATAGCTGCCTTATCAACATCGGGATCGCAATAACCGAGAACGTTCGGGCCGTAAGCACACATATAGTCAATATACTTATTTCCGTCTACGTCCCAGAAATATGTACCCTTAGCTTTTTCTGAAAAACGGGGCCACTTCTGAACAGGAATGAACTGACCTTCGGCAGGGCCTAAATGACCGTAAACACCTGAAGGGATAACTTTTGTAGCTCTTGCGTAAAGCTCAGAGCTTTTATCGTTGTTATATGTCGGAAAACTCATTTTTAAACCCTCCTTATGCTAAATACAGACCGACTCTGTCAAGAATTCTGTTGACATTGTCTATCATGTTGATAAGACCGTGCATTTCGATAGTTCCCTCACCGATACAAGCAACAGCGTTAACTTTGCCGTCAAAGAGGTCACGAGCCAAATGAATATCGCTGAACTGCATAGCCGAACGGTATGACTGAGGCTTCTGCTTTATAGTAACGAAGTGATGATCTTTAACTTTAAGTGTCGCAGCGACAGAATCTTTAATCGACATTTCGATTATACCATCGGGAATGAGGTGTGCGGAGAACTTGCCTATTTCGTCATGGTTAGCTATCTGAGAAATAGCAACAGTGATGAGATAGAACATGATCTTTGTGCTGATCTCAAAGAATTTCTCATCTTTGAGGTCATCTTCTTCGGGGCGAAGATATTTTGTGAGAATATCTGTCAAAGGCATAAAGCGCTTGAGAAGAAAACCGATGTGCTGGAAGCCCTTTGAGGGGATCGGAGTAACTGTTCCGTCAAAAAGACCGTTGAACTTCTCACATGATGAGAACGGCAATTTAACATCGCAATCTGCTGCACAGCCATCTTCCATTCTGCAACGGCAATTTTTAAATGTAAGGGTAGCACTGGGACCGCCCTTGACAGTGATGCCGATAGAGATGGGCTTTTTACCCTTTAACAATTCCTGTGCGCTTTCGTCAAGCTCACAAAGATTTTCCAAAGCGCCAAAAATACCATAAAGGTTAATATACGCTAAGGTTTTTGCATCTGTCATGATGAATTCCTCCTTATTTTCGGGTGAACGGTCGCTCACTTTTTCATAGAACACCGCATACACCTGTAGATGTAATAAGTTTATCAAAAACTAACAAAAAAGTCAAGAAAAATAGATGAAAACATAGCAATTTTTATGATTTTTTATATGAATTTTATGTGAACAAAATAAAAAAACAAGCGGCGGACTTTATGCTCAACATAAAGTCCGCCATAAAAGCACACAATTATAAACCTTGCCAAGCAAGGCGTTTTTCAGATTTCAAGTGTCATGCACTCTTATTCGTTGTTTCCTCCGAAGTTAATAACGATCCATTCGAGGAATCTTCTGAATGCATCTCTGAAATAAACATAAAGTTCTCTAAAAAGATACCAATCCATATTTTCGTTTCTCCTTATAAAAGCTTACTTTGTTCCTTCAACAGCACCGGGATCCCACTCGCCGCCGAAAATAAACACGAGCCAAGCAACGACTCTGTTGAAAAATCCGATAAACATGTCCCAAAGACCGAGAATATCGACATCTCTTGCCATAAAGCATTCTCCTTTCAAAAGAATATCATAAATAAATCCCCAATTTCTGCTTATATTGTACACCGAAAAGGAAATTAAGTCAAGAAATATTATTCTGTCAAAAGTTTTTTAGTAAAAATATCCAAAAATCATAGTCCTATTTTGTCGGATATGACCGCTGCATTGTAGTCATAATTTTGCAGAACACAATTTATTGTAATAATTTGGCTTTACATTTTCCGAAAATATATGCTTTCAACTGATATCTGTTAAAATTCGGGGTGTCCTTCACCGTTTCTATATGCCTGCATGATATCCTTGAATATTTCACCGTTGCTGGGAGGAGTCCACGAAATAGCGTTTGCTCCTGCCGCTATTGTTGCTTCGATGCTCTCATTTGTCGGGCCGCCCGTGGCGAGGATCGGAACTTGCGGAAACTCGGATCTTATCTTTCTGACAATATCGACAGTTTTAGCTCCGCCGGACACGTTGAGAATTTGAGCGCCGGCATCAAGTCTTTCCTTTATATTGCAGTTATCCGATACGACCGTCACGATAATCGGAATATCAATCGTTTCCTTAAGCTGTGAGATTGTTTCATTAGATGTCGGAGCGTTGACAACGACACCCAAAGCTCCCTGATGTTCAGCGTGTTGACCGAGTTCGATAACACGTTGACCTTGAGTGAGACCGCCGCCGACACCGACAAAGACGGGAGTTTCAGCAGCCGACATAATGGCTTGAGTGATGATGGGCTGCGGTGTGAACGGATAGACCGCAATGACCGCATCTGCGTTTGTGTTTCTTATGATACAAACATCGGTTGAGAAAACGACCGATTTGATTCTTCTTCCGAACACGATAATTCCGCTGGCTTTATATATCGGTTCGGGAACATGGAGTCTGAATTTGCGAAGTTCACCATGAATTTCCGGCACATATTGACCTGCCATTTTACCACCTCTTTACTTTCTTTGTTAATATTATAACATAAAGAGGAGGAAAAATTGTTATTTCAAGGTAAATTTTTACTTAAATTGTGATATAATTTAATTAAGACGATGGTGCGAGCGAAGCGAGCATAAGGTCGGAGTTCGTGTACTCCGAGCCGCAGGCGAGTGAGTGCCGAACTCCGGCCCGCTGATGAGAGCCGGAGAATAAGTTTCTTCTAAGCTGCACAGAGTCCGTGAGCAATCTGGCGGCGGGCGAAAAATCCAAGCGACACCATATTATCTATTATTGTGAAACAAATCAAAACCATAGGAGGAATAATCATGTTCAAAGAAATCACACCGAAAGAAATCGACATCAACACCGTCAGCCTTTTTGACGACAAATGGGGATTGTTGACCGCCGGCGATACTTCAAACTATAATACCATGACCATAAGTTGGGGTACTCTCGGAGAATTGTGGAGCAAAGACGTCTGCACTGTCTTTGTCAGACCGCAAAGATATACATTCGGATTTATGGAAAATAACGATACATTTACAGTTTCATTTTTTTCCGAAAAATATAAAAAAGCTTTGGCTTTCTGCGGCAGCAAAAGCGGCAGAGATTACGATAAGGCGAAAGAAACCGGTTTGACAGCGTTTGAAACCGGATTTGGAACGGCATTTGAGCAGGCAGAACTTATTGTCTGCTGCAAAAAGCTGTATAAACAAGACTTTGCGGAAGAAGGTTTTCTTGACAAATCCGTACTCAAAGATTGTTATTCCGCCAATGATCTTCATAGATTTTATGTTGGCGAAATCGTTAAAGTCTTAAAAGCCGATTAATGCTAATTTATTAAAATCAATTAAAAAGTGAATATTAGGTTAATAATTTATTGACAAAAGATTGTGTTTATGTTAAATTAATTTCAGTCAAAGTCAACAAGACTTTGCATTGAATTTTGAAGAATATTTTGGGGATATTATTGTTGGGGACTGACCTGTTTTGGTCGGTCCCCAATCTTTCTGTCTAAAGGGATATATTGACAAAAAACACCCAATGCTATATAATGCAAAGTGAATTAGTTTGTATTTAAACAGTGTCTCACCAAAGAAAGGACATCGGCATGGATAAACTGATAAGTATAATCGTTCCCGTATATAATGTTGAAAAATATATCGAAAGATGTTTTGATAGCATAAAGGCTCAAACTTATAAAAATCTTGAAGTCATCGTGGTTGATGATGGCTCAACCGATAACAGCGGAAATATCTGTGACAGGTACGCTCAGAGTGATCCCAGATTTAAAGTTATTCACACGGAAAACGGCGGAGTGTGTGCCGCAAGAAATAAAGCTCTTGAATTAGCCACCGGCGAATATATAGGCTTTGTCGATCCCGATGATGAATGTAAGGCTGATATGTTTGAATATCTGATGAACGGAGCCGAAGAATACGGTGCCGGCATAACCTGCTGTCGATATTACAGAGTGGTTGAGGGAAAACAGACAAAATCACGTTGTGACGGAAGAACATATATATATGAAAAGGACGAAGCGATAGAACAGCTCGTCAGTTACTTTATAATCAGAAACGTATTTTGGAATAAAATTTTCAAAAAAGAGTTGTTTGACGGTGTCCGTTTTCCGGAAGGAAGAATATATGAAGGCACGGCAATGATATATAAACTCATTGAAAAGAGCGATAAAATCGTTTCTCTCGGTGATCCGAAATACTATTATTATTGTAATGACGGAAGTTATATCTATACAAAAACTCTCAAAAACGCCCTTGATCAAGCTTGGGCACATATAACAAGATATAACGATCTTATCTCGAAGTATCCCGACTTGAGATATAAACTTATAAAGAACATGGTTCCGGCTTTGCTTGAACTTAAAATGCATAGACCGCTGAGTGAAGAAGATAAGGAAACATATCGTGACGATATAGAGCTTATCGAAAAATTCTGCAACGAAAACGCAAACAAGATAAGACAAGCTGTTTATAATGAAACCGGATACAGAGGCGAAACGGTCAGCGTAATAATTCCGGTCTATAACGTTCAGGCACATTTAAGAAAATGCCTTGACACCGTAATAAATCAAACCTATAAAGATCTTGAAATAATTTTGGTCGATGACGGAAGCAAAGATCTCAGCGGAATGATCTGTGACGAATATGCCGAAAAGGATAAGAGAATAAAAGTCATTCACCAGAAGAACAGAGGTCTTTGCGGAGCAAGAAATGCCGGACTTGAGATAGCTACCGGTGCGTATATCGGCTTTGTTGATTCCGATGACTGGCTCAAAGACGATATGTATGATTATCTCGTCAGAAAGATCGAAGAATATCAGGCAGATATAGTCAGCTGCCGATATTATAGAGTTGTTGACGGAAAAGATATTGTTTCACGTTGCAATGGCGAAGATGTAGTCCTTAACAGAACTCAGGCGACAAGAGAGCTTGTCAACCGATTTGTTCTCAGAAGTACGTTTTGGAACAAGCTTTTCAAACGTAAAATGTTCGACAATTTCCGATTCCCCGAAGGAAGAACATATGAGGGAACGGCATCAATGCACAAAATATTTGAATATGCAAAAACCATAGTTCTTCTCGGAGATCCTAAATACTACTATGCCGACAATGAGGGCAGCATAATAAACACAAAAAGCATAAAGAACGGTGTCAACTATGCTCTTTCATATGTTGAAAGATATAACGATCTTGTCGAAGAATATCCCGACCTTAAGCTTAAACTGATGTCCGATGCGGTGTCGGCAATAAGAAAGCTGAGATATGCCTGCTTAAATGCAACACAATCTCAGTTAGATGAGTTCAAAGATGAGTTCGACACGATAAAAAAATTCATGCTCGAAAACAAGGAATATGCCTTTGAGGAGTTTATGACGACTAAAAGATTACGCCGTGAATATAACTTTCTCAGCCGTTGCACCGTTGAAGGCTTTAATAAAGCTCACCGTGTCGCAGGCATAGGCAACTTCCTTGATAAATATTTCGGAAAGCTCATGAAGAAAAAGAAAAAGAAGAAAAAGGGCGGAAAAAAGAAAAAAGGCGGCGGAGAGATAGTTCCGGAAATGACACCGGAAAAGGAAGCGTCACTCCTTAAACTGCAAGCTGTTCTTCTTCAGATACTTGATGTTGTCGATGACATTTGTCGCCGACACGGACTTAAATATTACCTTTACGGCGGTACGCTTTTGGGTGCTGTCAGAAATAAAGGTATTATCCCTTGGGACGATGACATGGATATCGTCATGATGCGTGACGACTATGAGAAATTTGCTGAAATATGTAAGACGGAACTTCCAAAAGGCTATTTCTATCAAACCTCTTTGACAGATCCGGAGTACCCGAACATTGCGGCTAAGATAAGAAAAGACAACACCTATGTCAGAGAGAAGAAGTGGGACGATAAAAACCTTCATAAAGGCATATTTATTGACATTCTTCCCCTCGATCACTTCCCGAAAAACAAAGTGCTTACCAAAGCGTACCTGCACATAGCATCATTCTTGCATCAAGTTTGTGCATTTAAATATTGTCATTCGAGCAATATCATTATAAGAGTTCTCTTTAAGATTGCGAAACTTCTTCCGAAAACATTCTGGTATAAACGCCGTGACAGTTTCCTGAAGTTCTGCAATAAGCATGGCGACAAAGATCTTGTTTGCAGTTTCGGCAGTCACTATCAGCCGATGACAAAGAGAATTTTAAAGTCAGAGTGGTTCGGTGAACCGACAGAGCTTGAACTTTCGGGAAAAATGTATATGGCACCCGAAAAATGGGAAGGCTATCTTCTTCATCTGTTCGGAAACACCTATATGCAACTTCCGCCGGAGGATCAGCGAATCTGTCATTCGGATCTTGATGCGATAAGGTTTGACACTTGCGTTGCTGACGAAAAAGAAAATTCATAAAAGGAGCTATCCTATGAAAAAATATAAAGTTGGTTATACTACCGGTGTTTACGATATGTTTCATGTCGGTCATCTTAACCTTTTAAAAAGAGCAAAAGAGCATTGCGACTATCTTATAGTCGGAGTCACCGTTGACGAATTGGTTTCTTATAAAAACAAAACGGCGGTCATTCCTTTTGAGGATAGAATACAAATAGTTGAGGCTATCAAATATGTTGACCAAGCTGTTCCGCAGGTCAGCATGGATAAAATGGCGGCATGGGAAAAATATCATTTTGACGTCATGTTTGTCGGTGACGATTGGAAAGGCACGGACAAATGGAATCAACTTGAGGCAGAATTTAAAGAAAAGGGAGTTGACATAGTTTACTTCCCTTACACCAAGAAAGTATCTTCGACCATGCTCAGAGAGAAGATCAAGAATAAAGACAAATAATCAAAAACGGTGCAACCCATTTAGAGTTGCACCGTTTCAATTTTTTATTCGCCTTGAGCCTCGACAGCGGCTTTTATGGCCTTTGAAAGCTGATCGGGACATGAAGTGCCTCTGAATCCGCACTTTATGCCACTGAGTCTGTCAATGACTTCATCGGTTTTCATGCCTTTGACCAGACTTGCGACACCCTTGGTGTTACCGTTGCAACCGCCTTCAAATTCAACGTTTTTCACGGTGTCACCGTCAAGCTCAATTCTTATTTCTCTTGAACAAACGCCTTTTGGCTTGTAAACGAACATATTTTTTTACCTCAATTCCTTTGTTTTCACTGTTATGATAATACATTTTTCGCTTCATGTCAATCACGCTAAAATATATAGCAGAGCTATCATCAGCATATTGTCGGCGTTCTCTTGACTTAAAAGCATAATCAAAGGCAGGAGTACCGCCATGTCGGAGTCAAGTTTGTTTTGCCCTTTAGGGTGAGATGGAGCTTTTGGCGGTTTTTTCTTTTCTTCCGGTTTTTTTGCCTTTTCAGTACGTTCGGGCTCATCTTTTCGGACATCATTTTCACTCGGCGGTTCTTCAAATTCGGGGATAGGGTTTTCCTTAACCGTCAGCCTTGCCCTCTCCTGCATTTCTCTGACACGGCGAATAGCTTGATCTTGCATCTTAACAAGATCGCTGTAGGAATATTCCGTCATTGTCCCAACACTCCTTTCAATATTCCCGAATCTTTGAGTACGGGTAAAAGATCGAGCAATTTGATTATTCTGATAGCTTCATCGGCTCTTTGCTGTTTTTCGGGTGAAAGCATTGGTTTCAGGGCAGAGATCAACTGACAGCGAGGATCGTTTCCGGCTGAACCCAATTTTGACATAATGCCGGTCAAATCTCCGAGCGATCCACCGAAACCGCCTATCTGCGGCGGCAAAGGTTTTTGTTCGGGCGGCTGTTTTTCGTTGGGTGAGGCGGTTTGCGGCGGTGACGGAGCGTTATTCTGATTGTTTTGCATATTTCCCGACAGAGAGGAAGCGATATTTTGCAGGCTTTGAATGTCCTCCGCACTCAAAGACGAAAGTATATCACCGATATCCAATGTTATTCCTCCTTATTTTGCAACTTATTAAAGAGCTGTTTCGCCTGATCGCTTGAAAGCAGACGGGATATCAGCTGAGGATCTTGCAGGATTTTGTTGAACGTTGCCGCTTGAGACGGAGAAAGGTTCTGATTTATGAAGTCATTCACTTTTTCCGGTGAGTTGGGTTCAGTTCCTTTTAATTTACCGATAAGATCGTTAAGTCTGTCGTTATCCATTGAAATCGCCTCTTTCAGATGATATAATTTTAATGAATGATAATAATTGAGGTGTCGCTTGTTCACGAAATATATTCGCATGGATTGCTTGCGGACTTTGTTCAGCTTGGAAGAAACTTCTCAATCAAACTCACATCAGCGGGCAGGCCTTCGGCACCCACTCGCCTGCGGCTCGTGGGTACACGAACCCCTGCCTTATGCTCGCTTCGCTCGCAGCGGCGACACCGTCACACTTCATCTTATTCAAATGAAAGGATTAATATGTATGAGAATACTTGTTATGTCAGACAGCCACGGCGACAGACGTAATGCCGCCCTCGCTATTGAACAGCAGCCCGATGCGAAATATGTATTTCATCTGGGTGACGGTGCCGGAGATATAGACGACCTTATCCCCTTTTATTCCGATAGGACATTTGTCCGTGTTAAAGGCAACTGCGATTTTTCCTCAGATCTTCCGGTGCGTGAGATCGTGTCGGTTGGAGGAAAAAGAATTTATGTGACTCACGGCTATTCGGAGCGTGTTAAATTCGGGCTTGATGTTCTCTATTATTCGGCCCGTGAACAGGAGGCGGCGATTGCCCTTTTCGGTCATACGCATGAGCCGTATATAGATTATTATGACGGAATTCATATCTTCAATCCCGGAAGTCTGCGTGACGGGAACTACGGAATTATAGATATCACTCCCAAAGGCATAATCTGTATTCACAATAAAGTCAGATATATATAAGCATTGAAGTTAAATCCGATTTTGCAGTTAAAATAGCAAAATGTAAAGTCGGCTTGCAAATGACGGACTTGTGAATGTCGTTTCGGCAAAATATCCCTTTGGAAGCGAATATACCGATTTTGATGAAAGGCATATCAGATCGGGAATATGGAATGTTATGCCGACAGCGGTCGGAGATCACGGAACGGTCATAGGCATGAACAGATCGGCTGAGGTCACTCATAATTTTTACATAGAGTTGACGGAAATGATAAACTCACTTCCGGCTCACGGCAGAAAATAAAACACACAGCGGCATCGGATAACACCGATGCCGCTGTATACTATTTATATATATTATATATTGAAAGGGATGGATTAATATTTGACGAAATATCTGTCGATCTCCCAGGGTGTGACCTTTGTTTTATAGTCGTCCCACTCGGCTTGCTTTGCTTCGCCGTATTTCTCATAGACATGATCACCCATGGCGTACTTAATAAATTCACTGCCCTTGAAATCGTTGATAGCTTCTTCAAGTGAGGCGGCGAGAGAACCGATCTGACGTTCATCTCTTTCGCTTTCCGACATAGCGTAAATGTTTCCGTCAACAGCAGGAGGCGGAGTCATATTTTTCTCAATTCCGTCAAGGCCTGCGAAAAGACAGGCAGCCATAACAAGATAGGGGTTGGCTGACGGATCGGGATTTCTAAGCTCAATTCTTGTTGCGTTTCCTCTGGCTGACGGAACTCTTATCAGAGGACTTCTGTTTCTTGCCGACCATGCGATATATACCGGAGCTTCATATCCCGGAACAAGTCGCTTATACGAGTTAACAAGAGGATTTGTGATAGCGGTTATCTCTCTGATATGGTTCATGACACCGGCTATAAAGCAATAAGCGGTCTTGCTTAAGCCGTTTTCATCGCTCTCATCATAGAAAACATTGTGTCCGTCTTTGTGGAGAGACATATTTATGTGCATACCCGATCCGGCTATGCCATAGACGGGCTTGGGCATAAATGTTGCGTGGAGACCGTGCTGTGGAGCTAAGTTCTTGACGCAGTATTTGAAAGTCATAACATTGTCTGCGGCTTTAAGAGCATCAGCATATTTGAAGTCGATCTCATGCTGAGCTTGAGCACATTCGTGGTGTGATGCCTCGATTTCAAATCCCATATCTTCAAGAGCGAGACAGATATCTCGGCGGCAATCCTCGCCTCTGTCAACCGGCCCCATATCGAAATATCCGCCTTTGTCGCCGGTCTTTGTTGTCGGAACACCGTTTTCATCTGTCGCAAAAAGGAAAAATTCACATTCCGGGCCGACACTGAAAGCGTACCCCATATCAGCGGCTTTCTTTATAGCTCTTTTTAAAACGTACCTCGGATCGCCTGCGAAAGGCTTGTCATCAGCGGTGCGGATATCGCAGATAAGACGGGCCGTTTTGCCGTAATGTGATCTCCACGGCAAAATACAAAAGCTGTCATAGTCGGGATAAAGTTTCATGTCGCTCTCTTCGATACGAACAAAGCCGTCAATTGACGAGCCGTCAAACATACAGAAGTTGCTCAGTGCTTTTTCAAGCTGGCTTGATGTTATGGCGACATTTTTCAGAGAGCCGAGAATGTCGGTGAACTGAAGTCTGATGAACTTCACACCCTCCTTTTCAACTATTTCGAGAATGTCCTCTTTTGTGTAACTCATAAGCGATACCTCTTTCATAAAAATAAAAAAGCAATGGTGGACAAACGTCACCCACCATTGCTTGACTACCAAAGAATAACACTATTTGTCAGATTTGTCAACACATATTTTTTGTAACAGACGTTTTTTATTTTCTTTTATATTTTTTGCACGAAAATCCGCAGATTAGGTGTTGAAAGTTATAGCATTTTAATGTATAATAAACCTAAGTCCGCTGTGTGAGTCAGAAAACAGCTCTTAATAGCGGGCGGAATTTTAAGGTCGATAATAATTCGGCGTACACAAAACGAGTTCTTATCGTTCCAATATCTTAAAAGGAGATTTTCCAATGTCAAAGAAAGAAAAGAAAGGTGACGGTCTGAATTATAAAAGAACGTTCCTCATCGGCTTCGGCTTCTTGGGCTGTATGCTTTTGTGGTCAGTTTATAATTCATATGTACCGGTTATCCTCAGAAGTAAGCTAACTGAGATCTTCGCAGGTGACGGAGCTTTTGCAAGCTTCATCAACGACCATTCATGGCTCGCTTGGGTTACGGTTCCGCTTCTCGTTAATGCAGTCATGACCATTGATAACATCTTCGGTGTTATCTTCCAGCCTTATTTCGGCAAGCTCAGTGACCGCACTCATTCCAAAATGGGCAAACGTATGCCCTTCATTATGATCTGTATGCCCATCTGTGCTGTGTTCTTCACACTCATTCCCGTTGCGGCTACAGTCAAAGCGGCTGGCTTGAGCATCTTACTTATGATGAGCATTATCATTTGCTTCAACTTCACGATGTCGGTTTGGCGTTCACCCGTTGTTTCGCTCATGCCCGACTTCACTCCGTCTCATCTTCAAAGTGACGCTAACGCAGTCATCAACATCATGGGCGGTATCGGTCAGATGATCGGTTTCGTTGTCGGCACTATCGCAGCGGCCATTGTCGGACTTTTGGGCTTCACTGAAATGAAAGAGGCTCTCACAGCTAAGACAAACACCCTCGGTCAGCTCCTTGAGCTTGATGCCAACGGCAAACCCGTTATCAATTGGCTTGTCGAGGATACTTCAAAGTATGCGGACAAGATCGAAAACTTCATCGAAAGCGGCAGAGACACCCTCATGGACGGAGAAACAATTGTCGCTGAGAAGGTTGCACGTCTTGATGCATCGGGAAATCCGATCACTGTCAACTACACTCCGATATTCCTTGTTACGGCTATAATCGCTGTTCTTTGCATAATCGGTCTTATCGTATTCTATAAGAGAAACAAGCAGTATGACCTTTCAGCCAATGTCGCTATCGAAGAAAAAGCCGACAGCGGCAAGAAGCAGAAGATCAAGATTAGAGATCTCCCGATCACAAAGGACGAAAGAAAGAGCCTTATCACAATGCTCATTGCTCTTTTCCTTATCAACAATGCCACAGAGGCTATTGTTCCCAACTTCACAAACTTCGCTCTCGATACGCTCAATGTTAAGCCGATTTATTCGACATTGATGATGGCTGTCTTTGCTGTTTCACTTGCCGCTTTCGGTATTCCCGCAGGTAAGATGGGACAGAAACTCGGCAGAAAGAAAACCATCATGATAGGTTTGACCGGCATTGTTATAATGTTCGCTATCTATCTCACGGCTTCTCAGGTCGCCACATCAAAGACATTCATTTGGGTAATGCTTTGGATCGCTCTTATTATAGGCGGTGCGGCTATCGGCTGTGTCAACATCAACACTCTCCCGCTTGTTCTTGCTATCGGCGGCAGAGAATATGTCGGTACATTCACCGGTTACTACTACACGGCAACTCAGGCGGCCGCTGTCACAGGCCCGCTTCTTTGCGGTCTTGTTATCGGTCTGTTCAACGAGGACTATAACTATATGTTCCTGTTCTGCGCTGTTATGTTTGCTATCGGTCTTGCGGTTATTTCACAGGTCAAGCACGGCGAACTTTCAAAAGACGAGGATTCAACATGGCTTGATGAGGCTGTCAAAGACGCTCAAGACGATTAAGCCGAAATAATAACTTAACTGAATTACGGCAGGCACTGCGGTGTCTGCCGATTTTGCAGGAGAAACAGAAGAAAAACCGCAATTAAGGTTAATAAAAGAAATGAATTTTTAAAAAGTATTTAAATAATTTACGATAACTATTGACAAAAGCAACGTTTTTTTGTACGCTTAATAGAGCATTAGCTTATGATCGGATTTTGCATAAAAGCATTTCAGTGAAAGCTGTCGGGATCGATGGTTTCATTCAGATGTTTGATTTGATTTCCGATCATACATTGTATAATTATCAGATTGAAAGGAGCGATTCGTATGAACCGCACAGTTAAGATCATAGTCAGTGTCGTGCTTTGCGTATGGATCTTCGCCATGGGCATTGAAATCGGTGCTTACAGAGAAAGAAAAGCAATTAATTCATCAATAACTTCAGGCAACAGCAATCAAATTCAGGTTCAGCCGCAGACAACAGCTGGAACAACTGCTCCGACAGTTCAGCAGCCTGCAAGCACTCAGTCTCCGAATAACACAGTATCACAGGAGGCTCAGCCGACAGAAAAGAAAGACGATGAAACAAAGAAAGATGATTCTTCAAGCAATTCTAAGAAGCCATCAACAAAGGAAGAAATCGCCACAGCATTCAACGATGCCATGAATAAGACAAAGAACATGACACAAAACTGCAACGCTAAGCAGGACACCAACGTTCAGATAAGCGTTGTTGATTGCTCAGTTCCGAGACTTACAGGCACTGTCAACAACATAGTAAGCGGATTCACAGGTCCGGAAAGCAACGACTATGCGTTCGTAAACGGTGTGACAAGCGATGGTGTAACTCTCTTGAGCGTACTTCCCCCGTCAAATAAGGAGACATCTATCACAGCTGACGGTATCTCCGTAGCTAACCGCGAAGATTACGGTGACGGCGGATATAAGCTCACTATTACTCTCGTTCCCGAAACAGGTTCACTTGACGTTATCCCGCCCTATCACTCATCATCGGTCGGATATCTCGATATAGCAAGCCTTGATATCCCAATGGTAACTATCACAAAGGCTGACATGACATACACAGGCGCAACGGTAACGATCTGTGTCAACAAAGACGGTCTTTTAGATTCTTATGATTGCAAATTCCCGATGACAGGCTCAGGCGAAGCTAAGGCTCTCGGTGCAACAGGAACAGCCTCATTCGAGGGCAGCATGGACGAAACATGGACATTCAACTGGCAGTAAGTCAGAAAGTATGAAGAAAACCTCTTAATATAATTTGCACTAAAACGCAGTCTCATCATTCGGTGAGGCTGTGTTTTTTAGTTTAGTGCCGACAAAAAAAGAGAGGCGAAGCCCCTCTTAAATCGCTATATCTCCATATTCGACTCTGATGATTTTTTCTATATCTTCGATCCGAACTCCGACTTGATATCCAATCTTGCCGGCACTGAAATATATCCTCTCAAAATCATGAGCCGAGGAATTGATAACCGTTTTGAAAAACTTTTTCATTCCGATCGGTGAACAACCGCCGTGAATATATCCCGTTAAAGGCAAAAGCTCTTTGGATTTTATCATCTCGATTTTCTTTTCTCCGACACACTTCGCCGCTTTCTTTAAATCAAGCTCTCGATTCACCGGAACGACAAAAACATAGTGTTCACCGCTTGATGCGACAGTGACAAGTGTTTTAAAAACGCTGTTTGGATCTTGTCCGAGAAGTGACGCAACCTCCGTTCCGACAGTTGTCGGTGTGTCAATATAACAAAAGGTTTCATATTCGATCTTTTTTCCGTCAAGCAGTCGCATGACGTTTGTCTTTTCCTTATCCTTCGATTTCGCCATTTTTGTTTTCACCTTTCTTTTTGATAAGAGATCTTATCACGAATATCAGCGCCGATGAAGAAGTGACAATGTTTACACAAGTGCTGACATAGTTGTGGATAACAAAGCAGTAGACCGCCCAACAAGCCGTGCTGACACAGATGGCGGCTTTCATCACAGTTTCGTTCGACTTCGGATAAAGTGTCACGCAGGCAAACTCAAAGTTTGCGAACACGGGCAAAATTCCGAGCAGACCGTGGTTGTTGAATATTATTCCCGGTATAACACCGGCGGCCACTAATATTACACTGAGTACCTTGCTGTTTTTTCCGGCTAAAATGACAATGTTTCTGATAAGACCGACAGTGTCCTGAATAGCTCCGCTGTATCCCTTGAGAAAAAGGTCTGACAACAGCAGAAAAAAACTGCCTGCTGCCTGTGCTTTGAGAATACCTTTTTTATCTTTTGAAGTTGTGCTGACAAAGAGCGACAGCGAACCTGCCGCCGCAACGATATTTCCAATTATAACAGTCAAATTGTTCATGGTTTTACCTCCGAAACAAGGCGATTATACACTATTCGACTTAACTTTTCAACCCGAAAGAATATATCTTTGTTACCTGCTTATCAAAAATGCTTAAAATATTTTTAAAAGCGTTGAAATTTTCTTTTGTTTTAGGTACAATAAAATGAATGCGTAATTGCAGACATACCCAGTGAAATAAAGGAGGGCAAAACCGTGGAATATAATAACGAAATATGCCAAGGCTGCGGAAAAAAGTTTGCAGATGGCGATGATATAGTTGTCTGTCCCGAATGTGGAACACCGCAACACAGAGAATGTTATAACAAAGAGCATAAGTGTGTCAACGAACATCTTCACTCGGAAAATTATGAGTGGAAACCAAAACACGCTCCGATTGAAAGCAACCTCGACCAAAGAGAACTTGAAATAATGATCAAATGTCCGTTCTGTGGTCATGAGAACGATATGGGAGCGAAAATGTGTGAAAACTGCGGTCAGCCGTTTGAACTTTTCGGCAGAAGTATACTGCCTGAAGAAAACGAACGGGAGCAGGAAAAAACGGACTATGAATATAAACCGCCGTTTGAAGTCGAAGATTTTAAGCCGAGCGAAAACGGATATCAGACCAATGAAACGAAAAACGATCAACCTATTGATTCACCTTTTACGGTTGATCCAACCGTTTTCGGAAGCGATATTCCGGAGGGCGAAACCTGCGGTCTTTCAAACAGAGATATCAAACTTTATGTCAGAATAAGTCCAACTGCGTACTATAAAAAATTCAAGTCGATCGAGAACAAAAAACCGACCTTTAATATCGGTGCTTTCATCTTCGGACATCTTTGGTTTTTCTATAGAAAACTTTTCAAGGCGGGAATAATCTTTATGACTCTCTCGCTGTGTCTGTCATTCGCTTTCTATAATCCCGTGATCTCAGCTTATGAGGAAATGTCGGACATAATCCGACAGGCTCAGCAAGCCGGCGAAACCGCTGATATGACAGCCTTTGCCGATCAGTTGACAAAGATAACCGATGCCAATATGCCCATGTTGATGACGTTTCTCGTTTTGGTCTTGGTTTTGCACCTCGTCATGGCTTTCACGGCTGACAGACTCTATAAGAGAAAAGCCGTCAAAGACATTAACTCAACCAATGAAAAAGCTATGGGCGATGACAAAATGAAAATTGCCGAATTCATGAGAAAGGGCGGCAGCTCATTCGTGGCGGCTGTGACCGGCTATTTTATACAATATTTGATAACTTATATAATAACAGGAGTGTTTTTCCAATGATAGATACAATTATATTCGACCTTGACGGAACGTTGCTTGACACTCTCACCGACTTGATGGACAGCGTAAACTTCGCTCTTAATAAGTTTGGCTATCCCGAAAGGTCATATGATGAGATCAGACGCTTTGTCGGAAACGGTGTTCGTGTACTGATGAAAAAAAGCGTTCCGAACGGAGTTGAGGGTGAAGATTTTGAGAAAGCTTTCTCGGTTTTCAGAGAGCATTATCTCGGAAATATGAGAAACAAGACCGATGCCTATGAAGGTGTCAGAGATGTTCTTAAGGTACTCAAAGAAAAGAACTATAAGATAGGTGTCGTTTCAAATAAGCTTGATTCGGCGGTGAAAGAGCTTTGCAAGGACTATTTCGGTGAGTTTGTCGATTTTGCAAAGGGTGCTGACGGTGAAAACGACAGAAAGCCTAATCCCGAAAACACTTGGAAGTGCATAGAGGCTGTTGGTGCGAAGAAAGAAAACTGCATCTATGTCGGTGATAGCGAAGTTGATATCAAGACAGCCGAAAACGCAGGATTGCCGTGCGTTAGCGTCTCATGGGGATTCAGAACAAGAGAGGAACTTACCGAGAACAACGCAAAGACGATCATAGATAAACCGGCAGAGCTGTTGCCGATATTGCAGGCGAATGTCGGTTGAGAAGATATCCGATTATCCAACCTGTCTTGTTAAGTCCAAGGCAGGCTTTGTTTTCCGGCAAATATAGCATTTTAAATTCAATATCCGAATTAAGAAAGGAGTGATCTCCATGCCGTCACCTTTAGCAGATAGCATAAGACCGAAAACGTTAGACGATATAGTCGGTCAAAAGCACATATTAGGCGAAAACAAACCGCTTAGAAATATGATCGAAGACGGACATATCCCGAACCTTATATTCTATGGCCCATCAGGTGTCGGTAAGACCACCGTTGCCGCTATCATAGCAAGCAGAACCAATAAGCGACTTCATAAGCTTAACGCAACGCAGGCAACTACGGCACAGATACGAGATATCGTGTCCGAGCTTCACACCCTGCAAGCACCCAATGGGATATTGCTCTATCTTGATGAAATTCAATATTTCACAAAAAAGCAGCAGCAGACTTTGCTTGAATACATTGAAAACGGAGACATTACGCTTATCGCATCAACGACCGAGAACCCCTATTTCTATATTCACAACGCTATCTTGTCACGAAGCACGGTCTTTGAGTTCAAGAGCGTTGAGAAAGAGGAGATAAAAAAGGCGGTTACGAGAGCTTTCAACATTCTTTCCGAGGGGTACGCTCAAACATTTGATATCGAGGAAAGTGTTGTTGAACGGATTTCAGCCGGATGCGGCGGTGATGTCAGAAAAGCGATAAACACGGTCGAGCTTTCAGTGATGTCGTCAAGAAGTGAAAACGGAGTCAAGAAGATAACTCTTGAAACTGTGGAAATTTTGACTCAAAAAAGCTCCATGAAGTACGACCGAGACGGTGACTATCATTATGATATGCTGTCGGCTTTTCAGAAGTCGATGAGAGGCTCCGATCCCGATGCCGCATTGCATTATCTGGCGAGACTTCTTGAGGCCGGTGACCTTCCGGGTGCTGTCAGGCGACTTATGGTCTGTGCGTGTGAAGATGTCGGTCTTGCTTATCCGATGATAATTCCGATAGTCAAATCGGCTGTTGATGCCGCCTTAATGGTCGGTATGCCGGAGGCAAGAATTCCTCTTGCCGATGCGGTTGTGTTGGTTTGTAACAGCCCGAAGTCAAATTCAGCTTATCTGGCATATGAAAAGGCGGCTGATGATGTTAAAAGCGGACTTGCCGGCCCTGTTCCGAGAAATCTTCAAAATAAGCACTTTGACGGAGAGGACAATCAAAACAAGGGGCAATTCTATATATATCCGCATGACTATGAAAACCATTATGTTAAACAGCAATATCTGCCCGATAACCTCAAGAACAGAAAATACTATGAGTTTGGGGATAACAAAAATGAACAGGCAGCTAAGGCATACAGCGAAAAAATAAAGGGGAATAAATAATGGATATAATTTCACAGCTTAGCGAAGAATTTCATCTTCAGCGTTGGCAAATAGAAAACACGGTGTCGCTTATTGATGAGGGCAACACCATACCTTTTATAGCAAGATACAGAAAAGAAGCTCACGGAACTCTCGATGATCAAGTCTTAAGAGAAATCAACGAAAGACTTGAATATTTGAGAGGACTTGAAAAACGCAAGGAAGAAGTTGTCGCCTCAATAGAAAAGCTCGGACTAATGAATGACGAAATATCATCAGCTTTGTCGAAAGCGGTCACGCTTGCCGAAGTTGAGGACATCTATCGACCGTATAAGCCGAAAAGAAAAACAAGAGCATCGGTTGCAAGAGCAAGAGGACTTGAACCGTTGGCGCAAAGAATATTCGCTCAAGAAACGGAGTGTCCGTATCCTATCGAAATGGCGGAGGAGTTTATAAGCGAGGAAAATGAAGTTCCCACAGCCGAAGCGGCATTGCAGGGAGCTATGGATATCATAGCTGAAAATTTATCAGATGATGCAAATATTCGCCGCCGTTTGCGAAACCTTTTCACCGTCAGCGGAATTATTACCGTCAAGGCGACTGATCCGGAAGAAAAGAGCGTTTATGAGAATTATTATGACTTCACAGACCAAGTCAGCAGAATAGCCGACTATAAAGTGCTGGCTATCGACAGAGGCGAAAGGGAAGATTTTCTGAAGGTCAATGTTTCTCTTGATATTGTCAAGGCAATGAACGTCATACATTCGGTTGCCGTCAAGAATAATAATTCGCCTTGTATCGACACCATTTTAGCTGTCTGTCAAGACAGCTATGACAGACTGATCTGTCCGTCTGTTCAGCGAGAGATACGTTCTAATCTGACAGCAAAAGCTGCAAAGTCGGGAATAAAGAGCTTTTCCGATAACCTCAGACCTCTTTTAATGCAGCCACCCGTCAAGGGCAAGGTCGCTATGGGATTAGATCCCGGCTACAGAACAGGCTGTAAGGTTGCTGTTGTTGATGAAACGGGCAAGGTTCTTGACACCGGAGTTATATATATCACCCATTCTCAGGCTCAAAAGGAGCAGGCAAAAGTCACATTAACCCGTTTCATTGAAAAGTACGGGGTAAGTATTATCGCCATCGGCAACGGCACAGCCTCAAAAGAAACAGAAATTTTTACCGCAGAACTCATTCACAGCGTACCGCAAAACGTGTCGTATATGGTCGTCAGTGAGTCGGGCGCATCGGTTTATTCGGCATCAAAGCTTGCCGCAGAGGAGTTTCCGCAGTTTGATGTTTCTCTGCGTTCGGCTGTTTCTATCGCAAGACGTTTGCAAGATCCTCTTGCCGAGCTTGTCAAGATAGATCCGAAATCAATCGGTGTCGGACAATATCAGCATGATATGCCAAAGAAAGAGCTTGATGCGGCTCTTGACGGAGTTGTTGAGGATTGCGTGAACAGTGTCGGTGTCGATCTGAACACAGCCTCGCCCTCACTTTTGCAGAGGGTTTCGGGTATAAACTCGACAGTGGCCCAGAACATAGCGAATTACAGAGAAGAAAACGGAGCTTTCACCTCAAGAACACAGATTAAGAAAGTCCCGAAACTCGGAGCTAAAGCATTCGAGCAGTGTGCGGGATTTTTGAGAGTCAGCGAAAGCAAAAATGTCTTAGATAACACGGGAGTGCATCCGGAGAGTTATCAAGCGGCAAAGGATCTTCTTTCACAGTGCGGTTTTACGCTTGACGATGTGAAGAACGGCAACATTTTAACACTTGCCGACAAGGCAAATGAGATAGGTTTTGCATCACTTTCCGAGAGCTTATCGGTTGGCGTACCGACACTTGAGGATATTGTCAAAGAGCTTATGAAACCGGGCAGAGATCCCAGAGACGAACTTCCGCCGCCGATGCTCAGACAAGACGTTATGACAATGGACGATCTGACTCAAGGAATGGAGATGAAAGGAACTGTCCGAAACGTTACGGATTTTGGAGCGTTTGTCGATATAGGAGTTCACCAAGACGGACTTGTCCACATTTCCGAGATGAGTTATAGAAGAATAAATCACCCAAGCGATGTTTTGACGGTCAATGATGTTATCACCGTCTGGATCAAGAGTGTTGACACACAAAGAGGAAGAATTTCTCTGACTATGAAAAAGCCAACTCAGACACAAGATTGAGTGAGAACGAATAATTTCAGCGTTATTTTACACTTTGATCTATCCACATAGATTGCTTGCGGACTCTGTTCAGCTTGGAAGAAACATCTCAATCGAACTTCAATCAGCGGGCAGGCCTTCGGCACCCACTCGCCTGCGGCTCGTGGGTACACGAACCCCTGCCTTATGCTCGCTTCGCTCGCAATCCCCCCAAACCGAACCCACTATAAATTTTAATTAGTGATATTTAATAAAAAGCCTTGAAAAAATGTGTAAATATGGTACAATGATTACGACTTTTTAAAAGGAGGAAAGTAACATGAAACTTTCTAAGAAGATTCTTTGCTCGATTCTTGCGCTTGTCATGGTTATTTGCATGATCCCCGCAACTTCTCTTGCAAAGGATAAAAACGGCAAAGCCGTCAGTTCATTAGCGTTTGCGACAATGTCGGATATTCATTACTATCCGCAGTATCTCACAATGGACGAAAACGGCAACAAGAGCGACACCTGGTATGAGGATTGTCGTTCTGATGCAAAAGAATATGACGAGAGCGAAGATATCGTTAAGACAGCTCTCGCTACCTTGGCTGAAAGAGCTAAGGAAAACGGCACAAAGTACCTGCTCCTCTCAGGCGACTTGACAAGAAACAGCGAGTATTACGCTCATGTCGGTCTCGCCGAGATGATGAAAGAATTTGAAGAAGAATCAGGCGTTAAGGTCATAGCTATCAACGGCAACCATGACATCAACAGTGCCAGAGCATCTTCCTATAAGAACGGTGTCAAGGAAGAAGCCGATTCGACTTCACCTCAGCAGTTCAGAGAGATCTATGCTGATCTTGGTTACGACCTTGCAACAAGTGAATACGGTGTTACATATGTAAACGGTGAGCCTGTTGTTGAGAAGAAGGCTAATGCTCTTTCTTATACTGTTGATCTTGACGAAAAGACACAGCTTATCGTTATTGACTCATGTATCTATCCGCTTGACGAAGTCGGCAAAGCCGAAACAGGCGGCGAGATTTCACCCGAATGTATGGAGTGGATATGTCAAAAGGCTGATGAGGCAACTGCTCAGGGCAGAACAAACCTTGTTATGGTACACCACAATATAGCTCCTCATATGGAGTGCGAGCCTTCTGTTACATTCGCTTTCTGTATCAACGATTATCTTGATGTAGCCGAGACATTTGCGGCTCACAATATTCATTATACATTCACAGGCCACCTTCATCAGGCTGATATCGCAACTGTTATCAACGATGACGGACAGATTCTCTATGACTGTGAATCCGGTTCACTGACAAGCTATCCCAACACATACAGAGAAATGAACTACACCGTTTATGAAAACGGTGAAGGCAAAATGGACTATGAAAACGTTGACTTCGATGCGGCAGCAGCATATGTCCATAACGGCAAAACATACGCTCAGGGAGAGTTCAAGAAAGAATCATTCGGACTTTGCTTTGGCGGTGCTTTAGGAAATAAAGACGGCGTAGCTGATATGGTCGGTTTTGTTAAGGGCTTATATAACGGCTATGCAAAGAGCATATTCAAGGATATAACAGCGGCAGGCGGACTTGTCGGTTATCTCAAGTCTCTCCATATTGACCTTGAACAGATAATCAAAGACTTCCTTGAACCCTATATAGGTGAAGGATTCTATATAAACGGCAAGAGCGTTGTTTCAGCTGAAAATATCATGTGGTTCATCAATGACCTCAGCGATCAAATTCAGGAAAACTATATCAATGATCCCGATAAGCTTTGGTCTGAGCTTGAGCCTTGCATCAGAAAGCTTGCTAACACTCAGCTTTCTGAAATACCCTGCACGAAACTTATTGATGAAATAGGCATCGGCGATCCCAACAAGGGCGGTACACTTGAAGATGTACTCTTCACGGCTGTCTACTACTTCTATACCGGCAACGAGGATATCTCTGACGATCTGTTCTTGCAGGATGTCATCGAGCAGTTCAAGAAGGGCGTTACCGAGATCGGTCTCTTTGATGCGGTCATGGACGTTGTATTCAATGATATTCTTGACGGACTTATTCTTAAGAAACTGGAAGTCAGACTTGACAAACTCTTTGCTGATGATGACATCAGTCAAAAGGCTGCCGAAGGAATCAATTATCTGATGAACTATGTTCTCAGAGGCAACTTCTCATATTCTAATCTCGTCAACACGATATTCGCCCTTGGCATACTGCCATACACGAGTATATATGACATTTTAGACAAGCTTCTTATTCAGGAATACTACACCGAAAGCCAAGACGAATCTATCGGACGCACATTCGCATATTTCATCAATGACTTTGCGACCGACAGCGATCCCATGCCGCAGGGCGACTATGGAGTTTCATATTATTCAACAGACGTTGAAGTACCTGTAAACACAAAGAACTATAGAAAGCCGACAATGATTTCGGTCACGATGGGCGATGACTCACAGACTTCAGCGTACATAAACTGGTTCTCAAAAAGCACTCTTGAAGCGGCCGATATTGAAATCAAAAAGGTCGGCACTGACAGCTTCAGCGGTAATATCGAAAAGACAACAGAGCTTGTTGAACGCTATTATCCGGGTATCGACCTTGGTGCATTCGGCTTGTTCAACTACTATTTCGATATGTATAGACACACAATCAAGCTGACAAACCTCGAACCGGGTACGAAGTATGAATATCGTGTCGGTAATGCCGAGAGAGGCTGGTGGAGCGACACCGGTGTCATCGAGACGGCTGACGGCTCAAACAATGTCACATTCTTCCACTTGGCTGATCCTCAGGCACAAAGCGAGGAGCAATACACAAGAGGCTGGGCTCACACGATCGACAAGGCATTTGAGCTTTATCCCGATGCTAAATTCATCGCTTGCACAGGTGACATGGTTGACTACGGTATGAACTCACATATGTGGCAGTGGATGTTTGACACAGCTTCCGATCACCTCCAAAGCACATATCTTATGCCGACAACGGGTAACCACGAGGAAAAAGACGACTATTCAACAGTTGGAAACTTTGCCCTCCCGAACGTACCCGATCAGGACACAAAGACCGGTGTTTACTACTCATATGATTATAACAACGTTCACTTTGCGGTACTCAACACCAATGATCTCAATGATGATGAGTCGCTCAGTGATAAGCAGGTCGAATGGTTGAAGAAAGACATGGAAGCCTCTGACGCTCAGTGGAAAATAGTTGTTCTTCACAAGGCTCTTTATTCAAACGGCTCACACTATGACGATGATGATGTTGTAGCGATGAGATCACAGCTCGGCTCACTCATGCCGGATCTCGGAATAGACGTTGTTCTTCAGGGACATGATCACGTTTATCTCAGAACTACATCTCTTGATTCAAACCAAGTTGTAGAAGAAAAGGTAACGTACCTTAAAAATAACGGTTATACCTATAAGACATATGACGATCCGACAGGCATTATCTATGAGATAGCCGGTTGCTCAGGTGTTAAGTTCTATCAGACAAAAGACGTTACGGCTACAGATGAACTCTTCCCCCGTGCTGAAAAGATAGTTGATGCTTACACTAACCTCTTTACCGCATTCCAGATCAAAGACGGTGTTCTCTATTATAACGCATATCTTGTTGACGGTGAGAATGTTGAGTGCATCGACACATTCGCTATCCGTAAGGATGCAACGCAGGGTGACGAACTCGCAAAAGAAGATTGGCCGACAGAGCAGCAGCCGACAGACGAAACACCCACAACACTCTCCAGAGTGTTCGCTTTGATAATGAAAGTAATAAAGGTTGTATGGAACATTTATCAGATCTATATAGTCGGCATACTTGACACAGCGAAAATAGGCTAAATAAATCATAAACCGACCGGCTAAGTCCGGTCGGTTTTCATATGAAATTCAGCCGTGAACGGATTAAACGTTTATTCACATAAAACAAGACAGCCACCCTTAAAGGCGGCTGTCAATTTTTTGTCGGTTATTAAATTTCGGTTTGTTTTTGGTCGGTCGATGTTTTCTCTGATTTTTCCGCTTTCTCTTTGCCGGTTTTCCAGAGGTGGATAATACCTTCATCGTTGAGGAGTTTTATCATGATTATCATTATCGGCATGATAAACATTCCGAGAAATCCGAATAGCTTTAATCCTACGAACATTCCGATTATCGTCACAAACGGCGGAAGTCCGAGCTGACCTGCGACAAGCTTCGGTTCAATGACCTGTCTGATGACAGATATTGCGATATAGATAACGACAAGACCGATAGCCATTCCGATCTCGCCCTTGAAAAGCGAATATATTGCCCAAGGGATTATGACCGTTCCCGTGCCGAAAACAGGGAGGATATCGACCACGGCGATCAAAGCCGAGATAATGAGAATATATGATGATTTATAAACTCCGATAAGTTTCAAGGCGGTCAAACCAATCAACATTTCGCTGAACGTTATCAATATTATTAATGCGTACGCTTTGAGCATCTTCGAGAATGTCGTTCTCAACAGAGTTCTTGCTCTGCGGATATCCTTGATTCTCTTGTCAGAGAGCTGGTTTTTGATGAATGACTTGAATGTATCAAAATCGGCGGTCAAGAAACAGCTTGCGATGAGCGTGATAAGGAACGAGGTGAGCATACTCGGAATCTGTTTTGCGGTGGAGATAACGCTTGTCAGCGGAGTTTTTATCCATGAAAAGTCAAAGCTGAAAGCGTTAGCCGATTGAATAGCCTGTGCTGTGCTGTCAACTGTCTGTGACGAGTTGGCGTCACCTGCCAAGGCAGCGGAAAATCCGTCAAACAGCTCTCTGACGTTTTTAGTCAGAATATTTGAAACCGCATCTGGAAGTCGTCTGACAATATTTATTGTCCAATCTTCAAGCTGTATAAGCAGATGTTCGGTGTCCTCAAACAACGTTCCCAAATAGGTGATGAAATCTTTAAGATAGTTCGCCGCACTGACACCGATTCCGACTATCAACGCAACGATTACAAATAACAGCAAAAGCACACATATCACTGATGCCACACCTTTTTTGATAGGTGTTTTTTTGGCTATCGAATTGACAGGCCGTTGTAACAGCAAAGCCACAACAAACGCAATGAATATCGGAAGGAACAACCATAGAGCATACTTACAAAAATAATAAAACAATGCAAGTATTATCGCATAGTATACGATGTTTATTATCGTTTCTCTCTTTCTTTCCACATTTGCCATATAAATATAACTCCTTTGTGTTATTTTCGCCATAAGCAGTGACTTTAAGTGTACCTAAAATCAATTATATTTTAACTCATAAAGCCTGATTAAGCAATACAATTATAAAAAAACGTCAAAAAATATGAATTGGCTCTTTTCTTGAACTAAAAAATGTGTTATTATTATTCCAATACTTTTCACATAGGGAGATGTTAAAATGTATATTGCCGTTATGGGCTACGGCACGGTAGGTGCCGGAGTTGTCAAGGTTCTTCAGATGAACCGTGATCATATTTCAAGAAAATCAAGACACGGAGCGATTGACGTTAAACACATTCTCGAAATCAGAGAGATCAATGACGAAAACGCTCACCTTGTCACAAGAAATTTTGAAGATATTCTTAATGATAACGAAGTACACGTTGTTGTCGAAACAATGGGAGGTATCCATCCGGCTTATGATTTTGTTTCTGAATGTTTAAAAGCCGGCAAGAGCGTTGTCACTTCAAATAAGGAGCTTGTCGCCGAAAAAGGTCTGGAGCTTCTCATGCTTGCAAGGGCTAATCAGGTCAACTTCACCTTTGAGGCATCGGTTGCCGGCGGTATCCCTATAATAAGACCGCTTTCCGGTTCGCTCAACGGCAATATCATCGAGGAAGTCGCCGGAATTATCAACGGAACGACTAACTTTATCCTCACAAAAATGATAAACGAAAATATGTCCTATGCCGATGCGCTTAAGATCGCTCAGGATAACGGCTATGCCGAAAAAGATCCGACCGCCGATGTCGAAGGACTCGATGCTTGCCGAAAGATCTGTATTTTGAGTGCTTTAGCTTTTGGAAAACACGTTCATCCCAAGCAGGTCTACACCGAGGGAATTTCAAAGCTTGAGCTTAAGGACACCGATTACGCAAACGAACTTGGCTACGCAATAAAGCTTTTGGGAAGAACAAAGCGTGTCGGAGATCAGATCTGTGTTACCGTTGCTCCGTCACTTGTCAAGAAAGAGAGCTTGCTCGCCTGTGTCAGCGGTGTCAACAATGCCGTTTTAGTCAGAGCGAACGCTGTCGGTGAGATCATGATGTATGGCCCCGGAGCAGGTATGATGCCGACAGCATCAGCTGTTGTCGGAGACGTTATAGACTGCTGCAACCACTATATGAGACCGAAGTTCTTCGGTTGGTCGGAAGATGCCGGTGATGATTTCATCAAAGATCATCTCGATGTTGAAACAAGCTTGTTTATAAGAGCTGCTGCCGATGCGGATAAGAATAAGATCAAGGAAGCTTTCGGTGACGTCAAGATGATAGAAAAAGAGGACATAGCTTTCATCACACCTGTCATGACAGAAAGAGAAATTCGCATCAAAGCCGAAAACCTCGGCTGCGAGATCAAGTCAATGATAAGCGTAACGGACTATTGATAAAACATAAGATATAAAAGGAACAGCCGCCACTATGTTGAGTGACGGTTGTTTTAATTTATAATATTTCAACGGACTGCACCTTTCGATGCAGTCCGTTTTGTACATATAAATATTATTATTTATATTGATTATTCGGCATCGGGAGCATAGAGATCCTTAAGCTTAAGGAGATGCTCATATCTAGCCATAGCTGTCTTTTCGTTCTTCTCAAAGAGAACGTCAGCTCTGTCTTTGAACTCTCTGACAAGTCTGTTGTAACGAGCTTCGTTCATGATGAAGTCTCTGTATACGCCTGTCGGAGCCTTTGAATCCATTGTGAACGGGTTCTTGCCTTCAGCCTTGAGTGCCGGATTGTAGCGGAACATATTCCAGTAACCGCAATCAACAGCCTTCTTCATCTCAGCCTGACAGTTAGTCATACCGCCCTTGATTGAGTGCATCTCACACGGTGAGTAACCGATGATGAGTGACGGGCCGTTGTATGCCTCAGCCTCTTGGAGAGCCTTGAGTGTCTGGTTCATGTCAGCACCCATAGCGATCTGAGCAACATAAACATAGCCATAGCTCATTGCGATCTCGGCAAGGCTCTTCTTAGCGACTTCCTTACCGGCTGCTGCGAACTGAGCAACCTGACCGATGTTAGAAGCCTTAGATGCCTGTCCACCTGTGTTGGAGTAAACCTCTGTGTCGAATACCATGACGTTGACATCTTGACCTGATGCGAGAACGTGATCGAGGCCGCCGAAACCGATATCGTATGCCCAGCCGTCACCGCCGAAGATCCATACAGACTTCTTTGAAAGGTATTCCTTGTGAGCGAGAACGTCTTTGCACAGACAGCAATCTGCACCTGCTGCTTCGATAGCTGCAACGAGAGCCTTAGCTGCATCGCCGTTCTTTGCGCCGTCATCTATTGTTGAAAGGTACGCATCGGCTGCTGCTTTGACATCGTCTGATGCCTTGTCTGAGCCTGCGATTTCCTTAACTTCGTCAATGAGCTTGTTTCTAAGTGCGTTCTGACCATAGAACATACCGAGACCATGCTCTGCGTTATCCTCAAACAGTGAGTTAGCCCAAGCCGGACCGTGACCGTCTTTGTTGACAGTGTAGGGTGATGTAGCAGCCGGACCGCCCCAGATTGATGAACAGCCTGTTGCGTTGGAGATATACATTCTGTCACCAAAGAGCTGAGTGATAAGTCTTGCATATGATGTTTCTGCACAACCTGCGCATGAACCTGAGAACTCAAGAAGCGGCTTCTTGAACTGGCTTGAAACAACGTTCATAACTGCGGTTGTTTCGGGCTTTTCGGTTACATTTGCTACGCAGTAATCGAATACCTGCTGCTGATCTTCCTGTGATTCTCTTGAAACCATCTTCAAAGAATTTGTCGGGCAAACACCGATACAAACACCGCAACCCATACAATCCATGGGAGAAACAGCGAGTGTGTATGTGTAGTTGGTCTTGACAACGGGCTTTTCTGCCTTCTTCATGTTTGCCGGAGCATTAGCGACTTCTTCCTCATTCATAGCGAACGGACGGATAGTAGCATGCGGGCAGACATAAGCACAGCGGTTGCACTTAGCACAAGTTGTCGGATCCCATTCGGGAACGAGAACTGCAACGCCTCTCTTTTCGTATGCGGAAGCACCCTGCTCAAATGTACCGTCAGCGTGATCAACGAAAGCTGAAACGGGGAGAGCATCACCGTTCATGAGATCAACGGGCTTAAGGATCTTGTCAACCATCTTGACAAGCTTCTCTGCACCCTCTGTCTTTTCACCGCAGCAGCAATCTTCTGCATCAGCCCAAGAAGCGGGTACGTCAACCTTATGGTAAGCTGTTGCACCTGCATCAATAGCCTTGTGGTTAGCATCAACGATATCCTGACCTTTCTTTGAGTAGGACTTTGTTGCTGCATCTTTCATATACTGAATAGCCTCTGCTTCGGGCATAACCTTTGCAAGTGAGAAGAACGCAGACTGAAGAATTGTGTTCGTTCTCTTGCCCATACCGACCTGCATAGCAAGGTCGATAGCATTAACTGTGTAAAGCTGGATATTGTTCTTAGCGATATATCTCTTAGCCTCAGCCGGCATATGCTTGTCGAGTTCCTCGTCTGACCACTGGCAGTTGATGAGGAATACACCGCCGGGCTTAACATCGTTGACCATCTTGAAGCCCTTGACAACATATGACGGGTTGTGGCAAGCAACAAAGTCAGCCTTGTTGATGTAGTAGGGGCTCTTGATCGGCTTGTCACCAAAACGAAGGTGAGAAATTGTTATACCGCCGGTTTTCTTTGAGTCATACTGGAAGTAAGCCTGAACATATTTATCTGTATGGTCGCCGATGATCTTGATAGAGTTCTTGTTTGCGCCGACAGTACCGTCACCGCCGAGTCCCCAGAACTTACACTCGATAGTACCCTCAGCTGCTGTGTTCGGGGAAACTGTTTCTTCAAGTGAAAGGTTGGTTACGTCATCAACGATACCGACTGTGAACTGAGCCTTGGGAGCATCTTTCTTAAGCTCGTTATAAACTGCGAATACGCTTGAGGGCGGTGTGTCCTTAGAACCGAGACCATATCTGCCGCCGATAACCTTGATGTCACTTCTGCCCTGTGATGCGAGAGCTGCAACAACGTCAAGATAAAGAGGCTCGCCGAGAGCGCCCGGCTCTTTTGTTCTGTCAAGAACAGCGATCTTTTTAACTGTGGCAGGAATAGCTTCGCTGAGTTTTTCAGCTGAGAACGGTCTGTAAAGTCTGACCTTAACAAGACCGACCTTTTCGCCCATAGCTGTGAGATAGTCGATAACTTCCTCTGCAACGTCATTGATTGAACCCATAGCGATGATGATGTTTTCTGCATCGGGAGCGCCATAGTAGTTGAAGAGCTTATAGTCAGTGCCGAGTTTAGCGTTGACCTTGTCCATATATTCTTCAACGATACCGGGAACTGCATCATAATACTTGTTGCAAGCTTCTCTGTTCTGGAAGAAGATATCGCCGTTTTCGTGTGAACCTCTCATAACGGGATGTTCGGGGTTGAGAGCTCTCTTGCGGAAAGCTTCAACAGCGTCCATGTCAACCATTTCTTTGAGGTCATCGAAGTCCCAAATCTGAATTTTCTGAATTTCGTGTGAAGTACGGAAACCGTCAAAGAAGTTGAGGAACGGAACACGGCTCTTGATTGATGCCAAGTGAGCAACAGCACCGAGATCCATAACTTCCTGCGGGTTTGTTTCAGCGAGCATAGCGAAGCCTGTCTGACGGCAAGCGTAAACGTCTGAGTGATCGCCGAAGATGTTCAGAGCGTGTGATGCAACACAACGAGCTGAAACATGGAATACGCAGGGGAGAAGTTCACCGGCAATCTTATACATATTGGGGATCATAAGAAGAAGGCCCTGTGATGCTGTATAGGTTGTGGTGAGTGCGCCTGCTGCGAGTGAGCCGTGAACTGTGCCTGCGGCACCTGCCTCCGACTGCATCTCAACAACATTTACTTTTGTTCCGAAAATGTTCTTTAAGCCCTGAGCTGACCACTGATCAACATAGTCTGCCATGGGGCTTGACGGTGTGATGGGATAAATACCTGCAACTTCTGTGAACGCATAGGACACATGAGCTGCGGCATTATTACCGTCCATGGTTTTAAACTTTCTTGCCATTGGAAAATATCCTCCTTAAAAGTATATGGTAAATAAAAATAATACACCACCTGATATTGTACCATGACAAATGCAAAAAGTAAAGATGATATATTGTGAAAAAATGCTTTATTTTGCACCGACATTATGTTTATTATGTTGAAAAAGTGTTAATGGTAATCATAATTTTCCGTGTAACATGATTGGCAGACAATATTTTTAATACGGAATATATTTTAAATAGTTAATGCCGGTTCTTGAATGAAATCAGACAAATCGAAAGATTTGACATTGCCATTTACAAAAAAATATTAACATTATGATATATTCTTGACAATCGTTGCATAATCGTATATACTTTATTTAAAAGTGAGCAGTTGCTCACCAAACTGACAAACGGAGGAAACATATCTATGGATACCAGATTTTCTATTTCGCAATATCCCAATGCAAGAGAGATCGACGCTAAGCTCAATAAGCTTATTGAAATGCCGATCCACACTATTTCAGCAGATGCTTTGGCTGACTATGAAAAGAACTATTTTGAGGCTAAATGCTCAAAGTCAAAAGCGATGATCACCGAAGCTAAGAACTACATACCCGGCGGTGTTCAGCATAACCTCGCTTTCAACTATCCGTTCCCCATTGTTTTCACAAAGGCGGAGGGCGCAAAGCTCTATGATATTGACGGAAATGAGTATTATGACTTCCTGCAGGCAGGCGGCCCGACAGTTCTCGGCTCAAACCCGATCGAAGTCAGAAGCCAGGTCATCGACCTTCTCAACACCTGCGGCCCGTCAACAGGTCTTTTCCACGAGTTTGAATATAAGCTCGCTAAGAAGATCGCCGATTCAGTTCCGACAGTTGATATGTTCAGAATGTTAGGTTCGGGTACAGAGGCTTGTATGTGTGCAGCAAGAATTGCAAGACTTGCCACAAAGAAGAAAAACATTGTTAAGATGGGCGGCGCTTACCACGGTTGGTCAGATCAGCTTGGCTACGGTATCCGTATCCCCGGCACAAAGTTCACTCAGGCAAGCGGTGTTCCGGCAAGACTTATGAGAGACACACAGGAGTTCTTCCCCAACGATCTCAATGATCTTGAGAGAGTTCTCAGATGCAACCAGTTCAAGGGCGGCACAGCTGCTGTTTATCTTGAGGCTCTTGGCCCCGAAAGCGGTTCAAGACCGGTTGATGCAGACTTCTGCAAGGGCGTTGAAAGACTTTGCCGCAAGTATGGCGCACTCCTTATCTTCGATGAGGTTGTTACAGGATTCCGCGTTGGCATGGCAGGTGCTCAGGGCTACTTCGGCTGTGAACCCGACCTCACTATCTTCGGTAAGGTTATCGCAGGCGGTTATCCCGGTGCAGGCGGCGTAGGCGGTAAGAGAGAATACATGAAGTATCTCGGTGCCGGTCTCGATGCTACAGGCGAAAAGATCAAGAAGGCATTCTGCGGCGGTACAATGAGCGCTAACCCGCTTAGCTGTGTTGCAGGTTACTATACACTTGAAGAAATCGACAGAACAAACGCTTGCCAGAAGGCAGGTCAGATGGGTGACAGAATCACAGCAGGTCTTCAGGAGATCATCGAGAGACGTCATCTTCCGTTCGTTGCATTCAACCAGGGTTCAATTTGCCACCTCGAAACTGTTGGTACACTTCAGTTCTCGATCGACTGGTCAAAGCTTTGGACAGTTCCTCATGTTCTTTCGGAGACAAGTGTCCGCAAGAAAGAGATGCAGCACATGGGTGCAGCTTATATGGCAGAGGGCCTTGTTACACTCGCAGGTTCAAGACTTTATACATCAGCCGCTTACACAGAAGAAATGATAGACGATGCTCTTGCACGTTTCGACAGAGTATTCTCTCACATCGACATCAAGAACGACTGATAAACAAAATAATATTTTGGGGACGGCTTAGTCGTCCCCTGTTTTAAAAGGTTTTATGTACGCAGAGATTTCAGCGTACAAAACAGGAGGGCAAAACATGGATATTATTGCAGCAAAAGAAACTGTTATAAATGCAGGCAAACAGCTTGTTGAATACGGTCTTATTGTCAGAACTTGGGGTAACATCAGTTGCAGAATCAGCGACACACAGTTTGTTATTACTCCGTCCGGCAAGCCCTATGAAACTTTAACGGTCGATGACATAGTGACAGTTAATATTTCAGATCTCTCTTATGACGGTGATATCAAGCCGTCAAGCGAAAAGGGTATTCACGCTCAGTGCTACGCTCTTCGTCCTGAAGTTAACTTTGTTATCCACACTCATCAGATGAATGCTTCTATCGTCAGCGCACTCGGCTCGGACATCACCGGCATCGAGGGCAGAAGTAAGGACATTATCGGTGATGAGCTTGTCATGGGCGGTTACGGTTTGCCCGGAACAAAGACACTTCGTGAGGGTGTCATCTCGGCTCTCAAGAGAACAGACTCAAAGGCTGTTATCATGGCTCACCACGGTGCGTTATGCTTAGGCAAAGATTATGATGAGGCTTTCTCTGTCGCAAACGAGGTCGAGTTAGTGTGTGCTAAGTTTGTACTCAGAAAATATAAAGAAGTCACGGGCAAGGCGGCAGATTCGCTTGATGCGGTCGCAAAGTTCATCGGTGACAGATTCAGAACAGGAAATCAGGCTATCCAGCTTGAGAAATATGACAGCAAGAGAGACGGCGACATTATGGTTCTTCTTGACAAACAGGGTGAAGAACTTTTCAAGGTTGATTTTGACTGTCCTCCCGATGGAGATCAGATTTCAAGAGAGGCTGCTGTTCATATGAGCGTCTATAACAGCCGTAAAGATGTCAATTATGTCATTCATTCAGATCTCCCCGAAGTTCACGCTATGTCTATCAAAGGCAAAAAGCTTAAGCCGTTGCTTGACGACTTTGCTCAGATTGCAGGCCCGACAGTCAAAGCTATAGCTTACAATGACGGCAGCAAAACCCTTAAAAAGATTGGCAGAGCCTTAAAGGGCGGAAGAAATGCCGTTCTTCTCAAGGATAACGGTGTTATCTGCTGTGGCAAGGATAAGTTTAATGCAGAGGCGGCGGAAATGGTCGTTGACAAGAACTGCAAGGCATATATCGGCGGAGAGCTTTTCGGAAAGATAGATCCGATAAATCCGATCGAATCAATGCTTATGAATATCGTTTACAGATTAAAATATTCAAAGCAGGCTGACTAACATAAAGACAGATAAAAACAGACGTGTGGAGCAAAAACTCCACACGTCATATTTTTTGTCAAAAGAGCGAAAAGTGTCGAGAGGATATGAGCAGGGATTGAAGTGAGTGCGGCAGCGAGCGAAGCGAGCGTAACGGCAGGAGTTCGTGCACTCCGAGCCGCAGGCGAGTGAGTGCCGAACTCCTGCCCCGCTGTTGAAAAGAGGGATAAGATGAAAACTTTGCAGGCTGAACAGATCGACCGTTACATATAGTCCGGCAGAAACTCCCCTAAGTCGAATAACCTAAAAGTCAGAAGATATAAAGGCTGAAATATCGCTCTTTTTATAAAAATTATCACGGTGCCGAAATCGACACCGTGATTTTTTAATTTAACCCTGTTGAAGAATGTTCTTCTGAATCCAATCGAGGATTCTGTTTGCATAAGCAAAAAAGTCTTGGAAAAGAAGCTCTAAAAAGTGTTCGAGTGTCATAATAATTTCCTCCTTTAAGTTGGTGGTAATATTTTACTATGAAATTTTGTTTCTGTCAATAGCGAGGAGTATCACTTTATTCATCATCACCGAAGAAAGCGAGACAAGCCTTATATGTCATATAGACATCGAACTTTGAAACAACCTCAAACGGAGCGTGCATTGAAAGCACAGGAACACCAAGATCGACAACCTCAACATTAAGATTTGAGATATAAAGTGCGACAGTTCCGCCACCGCCTTGATCAACCTTGCCAAGTTCACCTGTCTGCCATGCGACATTGTTCTTGTCGAGAATTCGTCTTATCTTTCCGACAAATTCTGCGCTTGCATCATTTGAGCCACTCTTTCCTCTTGAACCGGTGTATTTTGTGATAACTGCACCATGATTGAGATATGCCGTGTTGTTCTTCTCACTGACCGATGGGAACGTGGGATCGAATGCCGCATTAACGTCAGCCGAAAGACACTCGGAATGTGAAAGGACATCTCTGCCGTCAAGACCTTCCGCCTTAGCTATGTCAGCTACGAAATATTTAAGGAATGCCGAACGCATACCTGTGTTGCCGATAGAACCGACTTCTTCTTTGTCTGCAAAGATGCAAAGAGAAGTATATGTTGGTGTACCGACATCGAAAATGGCCATCATTTCCGGATAAGCACAAACTTTATCATCGTGACCGTAACCGCCGATCATACTTCTGTCAAATCCAATATCTCTGACTTCAAATGCCGGAACCATAGCAAGCTCGGCTGAAAGGAAGTCTTTTTCAACAATTCCGTATTTCTCAAAGAGAATGTTTAAAATATTCAATTTGACAAGTTCGCTTTCCTCATCATCTTTAAACGGACGGCTACCGACAAGGATATTCAGCTCCTCGCCTTTGATAGCAGAGCCTAAAGGCTCTTTGATCTGATCGTATGCAAGGTGGGGAAGAAGGTCAGTGACAACGAACTGAGGATCGCCTGCATCTTCGCCGACATTGACTCTAACAACCGTTCCGTCAGCCAGAGCGACAGCACCGTGAAGAGCCAGAGGGATAGCTGTCCACTGATATTTCTTAATTCCACCGTAGTAGTGAGTTTTGAAAAGAGCGATCTCGTCACTCTCATAAAGCGGATTGGGCTTGAGGTCGAGTCTTGGAGAATCGACATGAGCCGCAGCTATCTTGACACCTTTTGAAAGGCTTTCCGTACCAAAGACACAAAGGATTATCGCCTTGCCTCTATTGTTGACATAGACCTTGTCGCCTGCCTTATAGTTTTTATTTTTGTCGTACTCTGTGAATCCTCTGCTTTCGGCCTCACGGATTGCCTCATCGACAGCATCTCTTTCAAGTTTTGACTTTGAAAGGAAAGCCTTATAGCCCTCGCAAAATTCATCGCAAAGTTTGATTTCGTCATCGCTCATTGTTTTTGAGCAATGCTCTCTTTTTAAGAAGAGCTTTTCCTTAAGCTCTTTTGCTTGTGATTTTTCACTCATTTATATTACTCCTTTAAAATATTGTTTGATTAAAAATAAATGGTTGAAGAACGGATTTTTAGTTATGGTGGATATGCAGTGGTTGTTCATTTCGTTCGCTCATCGTTTCGCCGGAACTCAGCGGTTTAGGGGACAAAATTCCACCTTTAACTGCATACCCATTCCCTCGGCAAGCCGTTTCAGCGTTCGCAAAGAAGGATTTGCATTTCCGTTTTCAAGTCGGCTAATGTCAGCCTGCGGTATTCCCGTTATATCGGATAATTGTTTTTGAGTCATTGCTTTTTCTTTTCTTGTGTCGAGCATAGCTTTTATAATTTGATATTCGGGTTCGAGTGCATCCCACTCTTTTTTAAACTCGGAGTCTTTAAGCTGCTCATTCAGTGAATCTCTGAAATTTTTTCCCATTATAAAGTCTCCCTCCTATGTTCATAATCTGCTCGGTATTTTTTAGCCAATTCAATTTCACTTTCCGGTGTCTTTTGTGTTTTCTTAACAAATCCGTTTGTAAGTATTATTTTTTTGCCTACAACAAAAAAATATAACACTCTTGAAATATTGTTTCCCTGTATCGCTCGAATTTCAAAAATTCCGTCTGAAAGCGGTTTAGAATACGGCTCACGCAATTCATTGCCTTTTAGCTCAAGCAATTCAAGAAGCCGAAACAGTTTTGCTTTCATTTTCACATCTTGTGAAAGAATAAATTCCTCGGCAGGATATGTGCCGTCACTTTTTTCGTAGAACTCAACCTCAAACAGTTCGACCACTCCCTTTGTTCCCTCTACATTATATGTGATAAAGCACATAACGTCAATAGCTTATGCTGTTTTTTCTATTTTCCCGACTTAATCTCAGCCTGCAAGTCTCATCTTACCTAACTTTTCAACAGCGGGGCGTGGGTTCGGCACCCACTCGCCTGCGGCTCGTGGGTACACGTACCCACGCCGTTATGCTCGCTTCGCTCGCAGCTGACCTTAAATTTAACCCCATCTTCCCATTTCGACTACATTTGTATTCTCTATGGTTTATAATCCCAACTGTCGGATAAGCTCTTTCACTTGTTCGCTTAAATTTTTGTCAGGTGAATTATCTATCATAAAGTCCGCTTTGCTGCTGTAGTAGCTATCGGGATTTTGTGCATTCATTCTTTCGAGAGCTTTTTCGGTTGTCAGATCGTCACGCTTGATTATTCTTTCAAGCCTAACCTCAGCGGGTGCTTGAACGCAAACCGTTTTGTCACAGAGTTTGTCTGCTTTGCTTTCGTACAAGGCAGCCGCATCATAAAACGCAGCCTTGTAACCCGAATTTAAAGCACTTTGCATTTCGGCGAAACTTTTTTCAAGTATTGCCGGATGCATAAGTGAGTTGAGCTTTTCGGTTCTTTCCTTTGTCGAAAAAGCCTTTTCGGCAAGCTTGGATCTGTTGAGCGTTCCGTCAGAGTTTATAACATCTTCTCCGAACTCATCACTTAACTTTTCAAGCAATGGCGAACCTTTTTCAACGACCCGTCTTGCGATCTTGTCGGCATCGCAAACGAAAAATCCCATATCTCTGAGCATATTGCTGACGGTGCTTTTTCCGCTGCCGGTTTTTCCGGTGAGTCCGATGATCATAGCTCTATCACCTCGAATGCCGCCGCCCTTATCAGGCGGTTATAAACGGCAAGACCGACTCCCTCTTTTTTGGGATATCTGACGTACGCCGCAGTTGCACCTAATTTGTCAACTTCTCTTAAAGAAGCGAATATGTTCTGAGCCTGAGATGCCGAGTCGTTTTCATCACCATAAGGTATTGCGGTAACATCAAGGTTTTTTTCCTCCCCGTCAAAAACCAAGGCAATGATATTTTCGTCTTTCTTTGAAGAAATATACTTTTTAAATTTATCAAAATCTCCCTTGACCAAAGCAACGTGAGCTTTGGGTGAGTAGTGCTTATATTTCATGCCGGGGCTGGCGGCTTTAACACCGTCTTTGAGTTTTGAATAAACGGCATCGTCTATTTTTATCTCCCCCAACACACTCTCCAACATTTCCGGCGTGATTCCGCCCGGTCTGAGCAGAGTCGGTGTTTCGGTGACTAAAGTTATAACGGTCGATTCAACACCGACACCGCATTTTCCACCGTCAATAATGGCATCTATTTTGCCGTTCATGTCATCGAAAACGTGCTTTGCGGCGGTGGGGCTGGGTTTTCCCGAAGTGTTCGCTGACGGTGCGGCTATTGGAACACCTGCGGCATCAATAAGCAGTCTTGCGGTTTCATCGCTCGGCATTCTCACAGCGACCGTTTCAAGTTTTCCGCTTGTTTCATATGGAACGTTCGGCAATTTATTTAATATTATAGTCAGCGGGCCGGGCCAAAATTTTTCCGCAAGCTTTAAGGCGTTTTCCGGTATTTCCGTGACCAGAGTTTTCCACTGTTCAAGGTGTGATATATGAACTATCAAAGGGTTATCAACAGGTCTACCCTTGGCGGCAAATATCTTTTTAACCGCCTCGCTGTCAAGAGCGTTTGCACCGAGACCATAAACCGTCTCGGTCGGAAATCCGACAAGACCGCCCTGTTTGATAATACTTCCTGCGTACCTTATATCATCATCACTTGTTGATAATAATTTTGTCTGCATTTTTATTCCTCGTTTGCTTTCAGCTTTTCGGCTGTGTCGGCTGTTATCAGCGAGTCTATCAACTCGTCAAGGTCGCCGTTCATGATACTTTCTATTTTATATAACGTCAGCCCTATTCGGTGATCGCTGACTCTGCCTTGCGGGAAATTGTAGGTTCTGATGCGTTCACTTCTGTCGCCGGTTCCGACTTGGGCTTTGCGTTCACCGGCTATTGAGCTTTGCTGTTTTTCACGCTCTGCCTCAAGAATCTTTGAGCGAAGAACACGCATGGCTTTGTCTTTGTTTTTATGCTGACTGCGTTCATCTTGACATTCAACAACCGTTCCGGTGGGAATGTGGGTTATTCTTATCGCTGATTCGGTTTTGTTAATATGCTGACCGCCTGCACCGCTTGAACGGAATGTGTCGATCTGAAGATCGGTTGGATTTATTTCAACATCAACGTCTTCTGCCTCCGGCAAAACGGCAACGGTAACTGTCGAAGTGTGTATTCTTCCACCGGATTCGGTTTCGGGTACACGCTGAACTCGATGAACACCGCTTTCAAATTTAAATCTGGAATATGCACCCTCGCCCGATATCATAAAGCTGACTTCTTTAAAACCGCCAAGCTCTGTCGGGTTTGAGTTTAATATCTCACTTTTCCAGCCCTTTGTTTCGGCGTACATTGAGTACATTCTGAAAAGTGAGCCGGCAAACAGAGATGCCTCATCTCCGCCTGCACCGCCTCTTATTTCAACTATGACATTTTTGTCGTCATTAGGATCTTTCGGCAGCAATAAGATTTTCAACTCATCAAGGCAGGTTTCTCTGTGAGCTTTTTCGTCTTCAAATTCCTGTCTGACCATCTCATGAAAATCACGGTCAAGTCCGCCCGCATCAAGCATTTCTTTTGCTTCGCAAAAAGCCTCGTCAGCCTTGATATATTCACGGTATTTCTCCACAACGGGAGTTAAGTTTTTGACCTCTTTCATCAAGGCGGCATATTTATCCATATCGGAAACGACATCGGGATCGAAAAGTTCGCTGTTGATTTTCTCGTACCGTTTCTCAACATTTTTAAGTTTTTCAAGCATAAATAAATTCCTTTCGATTAAATCTTTGTCTTAAAGTCAAGAATTTATTTGCTAGTTTTCATTTTCTTCACGGATAACCTGACGAATATTTTTCTCCGCTTTGTTTCTCGGAATCATAATCTCATGTCCACATTTTTCACATTGGAGCTTAAAATCCATGCCCGAACGCAGAACAAGAAACTTGTTACAGCCACAGGGGTGATTTTTCTTCATCACAAGCACATCATTCACTCTGATATCCATAGCAGGCCCTCCCGAAAAGTAATGATATATTAGTATACCACCATATCGGGAAAAACGCAACAATTTAGATGCGGACACAAAGTTAAATAATGAATGTAGGAGACTCCGTACAGATTTAGTAGGTGGACTCTGTTCAGCTTGGAAAAAACTTCTCAATCGAACTCACATCAGCGGGCAGGGCTTCGGCACTCACTCGCTGTCGCTCGGAGTACACGAACCCCTGCCTTATGCTCGCTTCGCTCGCAGAGCGTTACCCCAAAACAATCTCAGTGACACCGATTTAAAAATACATAAAGTGTTAATAATCAGGCATATGCCCTGCATATAAATATTATGGAAGTCAAAGACTCTAAAGCCGTCAAAGGCGGAAAGGACAAAATCATGACAAAATTTATGCCGGAAGGCTCACTTATCTCCACAAGGGAAAACTTAAATCTGCTGACTTCAAAGTCGCTTTTAAAAGAAGCGTTTTTCAGCAGGAAAATAATCGAGGCAAGAGCTGTTATGTGCGACAAGGAGCATAACCTCCATGTCGATCTCGGAGTGATGAAAGGAATTATTCCCAGAGAGGAAGGCGCTATCGGAATTTCTGACGGTTCTGTTCGTGACATAGCAATAATTTCTCGTGTTAACAAGCCGGTAGCTTTCAGGATAACCGACTTTATTCAAGATGAATCGGGACGTACCACTGCCGTATTATCACGAAAACAGGTGCAAGAGGACTGTATTCGTGAGTATATTTCACAGCTTGCTTCCGGAGACGTTATTGATGCCAAGGTCACACACATGGAATCTTTCGGCGTTTTTGCCGATATCGGAGCAGGTGTGAGTGCGTTATTGCCTATTGACAGCATATCTGTTTCACGAATACCACACCCATCGGTACGCTTTAAGACAGGCGATGACATTAAAGCGGTGGTCAAGAGCATAGACGCAGAAAACAGGATAACCTTGAGCTTTAAGGAGCTTTTGGGTACATGGGAGCAAAACGCAAGTGAGTTCTCGGCAGGCGAGACGGTGCCAGGGATAATACGATCGGTCGAAAAATACGGTGTTTTCGTTGAGCTTAAGCCTAACCTTGCAGGGCTTGCGGAATACGTGCCTGACGTACATCCCGGTCAACACGCAAGTGTGTATGTCAAGTCGCTTATTCCGGAGAAAATGAAGATAAAGCTGATAATAGTTGATTCTTTTGATGCGGAATATCCCGACAACACGGTTGAGTATTACACACAGGCTGATCATATTGACCGCTGGGTGTATTCACCGGAATGTTGTGAAAAGGTGATAGAAACCGTGTTTGAACAGCCGGAACAGACGGAAAGTGCATAAGAAAAGCCAAGAAATAATGAAAAATGTGGTTTCGTTTTGCCTCCGGATTATATCCGCTTGAATTTTGGTTTTCATCGCCGTTTAGAATGTTTACGGACTTTGTGTGCAGCTTGCGAAAAACTTCTTTTCTGACTTTCATCGGCGGGCAGGGCTTCGGCACCCACTCGCCTGCGGCTCGTGGGTACACGAAACCCTGCCTTATGCTCGCTTCGCTCGCACCCCACGACCGAACCCCAACAAATATGGCTTTGCTATATTAAATCATAAAGCATTTAAGCTAACAAACAGCGGCACTCCGAATAACTCGGAGTGCCGCTGACTTTATTTCAAACTTATTTTATTTCATCGACTTCATAGCCTGCCGCTTTGACAGCGTTTATGAGCGTCTCCTCACTGATTGCGTTATCAGCTGTGACTGTCGCCGTCTTGGTTTCAAGATCAACTTTTACATCTGTGACACCACTGACTGCCTTGAGTGCATCGTCAATGTGCTTAACGCAGTGCATACACATCATTGAGTTAATTGTGAGAGTCTTTGTCATTTTTTTCGCCTCCGTTCCGATTGTTTTTTCGGCAACTTCTGCCGGTTTTTCCGATTTGTTTAATTTTAAAAATCTGAGTCTTAACGCATTTGTGACCACAAACACTGAGCTGAAACTCATCGCAAATGCACCTATCATCGGGTTGAGCTTTAATCCGAACGGCAGGAAGAATACACCGGCCGCAACTGGAATTCCTATAGCATTATAGAAGAATGCCCAGAATAGATTTTGCTTTATATTTCTGATGACCGATTTGCTGAGTTTGATAGCTGAAACAACGTCAGAAATGTCACTTTTCATCAGCACAATGTCAGCCGAATCAACCGCTATATCCGTGCCTGCACCTATGGCTATTCCGACATCGGCTCTTGTTAAAGCCGGAGCATCGTTGATTCCGTCACCAACCATCGCCACGACTTTGCCCTGCTGTTGCAGTTCTCTGATGAGCTTTTCTTTGTCCTGCGGAAGTGCCTCGGCATAGACCTTATCAATTCCGACTTGTGTCTTGACTGCATCTGCTGTTTTTCGGTTGTCACCCGTGAGCATGACCGTCTCGATCTTCATATCTTTTAACGCTTGAATTGCTTCCTTGCTCGAATCCTTGAGCGTGTCGGCAACACAGATCACACCTAAAAGTTCATTGTTTTTCGAGAAGTACAAGGGAGTTTTTCCGTTTTCGGCAGCTTGTTCACCAAAGTTAAAAGCCTGCTTGTCCGAAATTCCGAGTTCACTCATCAACTTTTCGTTTCCGCCCGATATCGTGTCCGAACCTATCTTTCCGTGTACGCCACGGCCGACTTCCTGACTAAAGTTCTCCGCCGCAAGAAGGGTGAGATTTTGACTTTCGGCTTTTCTGACTATCGCCGCACCGAGAGGGTGTTCTGAGAGTTTTTCTATAGAGGCGGCTAAGATCAATAATTCACTTTCGCTTGTGCCACTGCAGGTGAATATATCGGTCACTTCCGGTGTACCTTGTGTTATTGTTCCTGTTTTGTCAAAAACGACCGTCTGTATTTTGTGTGCTGTTTCCAAACTTTCCGCACTTTTTATCAATATTCCGTTTTCTGCGCCCTTGCCCGTTCCGACCATGATAGCTGTCGGTGTCGCAAGTCCCAATGCACATGGGCAGGAGATAACGAGAACACATATGCCTATTGAAAGTGAAAACTCGAAGCCTTTTCCGAGAATGAGCCAGACGATAGTTGCGATAAGAGCTATGCTCATAACGACCGGAACAAAAACACCGCTGACCTTGTCGGCAAGTCTCGCTATGGGGGCTTTTGAGCTTGTCGCCTCATCAACGAGCTTGACTATCTGTGAAAGTGTTGTTTCGTCTCCTATCCGCAGAGCCTTCATTTTGATATAACCGGAATTTAACGTTGTTGCACCGGTTACTCTGTCACCGATGCTCTTTTCAGCCGGAACACTTTCACCGGTTATAGCTGACTCATCAACAAAGCAGCAGCCTTCGATCACTTCACCGTCTACGGGTACTTTTTCACCGCTTTTGACAACAAGAATGTCTCCGACAGCCACATCGTCAACCGAGACGGTCACTTCTTTTCCGTCTTTGAAAACGGTTGCCGTTTTCGGAGAGAGATCCATGAGTTTTTCTATCGCTCCCGAAGTCTTGCCCTTTGCTCTGGCCTCGAAAAACTTTCCGAGAGTGATAAGTGTCAGTATAACTCCTGCCGACTCGAAATAAACGTCCATCATGAACGAGTGAGCCGTGGCAAGATCACCGTGTCCCAAAGCGATACCTATTTTATATATAGCGTAAATGCCGTATACAACAGCGGCAGATGAACCTAGAGCTATAAGTGAATCCATGTTCGGTGATCGGTGCAAAAGCGACTTATAACCGACACGGTAATATTTGAAATTGACGAAGATTATCGGGAGTACCAATAAAAACTGAGTGAAAACCAATGTCATGGCATTCTCCGCACCTAAGAAGAAATCGGGTAAAGGCCAATTCATCATGTGTCCCATGGAAAGATAGAACAGTGGAATGGCAAAACAAGCAGAAACAATAAGCCTTGTTTTCATGCTTTTAAGTTCATCGTCAGATCTCTTTTTGCTGTCGGACTCAGTGGATTTCTTGCTTTTTTCGCCTATAACCGAAGCACCGTATCCTGCCGACACAACAGCGGTTATTATTTCATCGGCACTTAGTTTGTTTTCGTCAAAATTTACAGTCATACTGTTTTTGAGAAGATTTACGTTTGCGTTTTCAACACCGTCAAGTTTTTCAACGCTCTTTTGAACTCTTGCCGAGCAAGCGGAACAGGTCATACCTGTGACGGAAAAGTTTTTTTGCATAATGCACCACACTTTCTAAAATCGATTTAATCTATATTATTATGACAAAATCATAATCGGATAAACAAAGCAGAGCTTAAGGAATAATAAATATTGTATCCGCTTTCAGTTTGTTCTGACTTTTGGCTGTTTCACCCGCCGCTTAGATTGCTTGCGGACTCTGTTCAGCTTGGAAGAAACTTCTCAACCAAACTCACATCAGCGGGCAGGTCTTCGGCACCCACTCGCCTGCGGCTCGTGGGTACACGAATCCCTGCCTTATGCTCGCTTCGCTCGCACCGTTATAACATGAAAATCACTGCGACATCAAGCCGCAGTGAATTCATTTTTTGTTTTTCAGATTGTTAATGAAGCACCTGACGGGAAAAGATCCGGAACATCGTTAACGCCGGGGAAGAACACCGTTACGATATATTCAATAAGGAGATTTATTCTTGCGAACAGATCCTCAAAGAAATTCATAAGAGTGTAATAATCCTCGTACTGATCGTCATTCTCGGTGTTACCGTGATTGGGAGTAAGAATGCCGCCGTTGTCATCTGTCGTGTCACCTGCGAAAGCAAAAACTGTAGCCATTGAGAATACCATTGCTATAGCAAGGATCACAGCGATAATCTTTTTCATGTTGTCTGCCTCCTTTAAAATATTTAGCTCATAACGAGAGCTATAACTTAACAACTTAATTATAGATTAAATGGAATCATTTGTCAACAGAAAGATTTTTCAATTTGATATTTTTAATTTGCCCGACAAACGGATTTCACATTTTGCCCTCAAGCCTGCGTTTTTTGTCCTCTTTATCTTTAGCTCTTTCTTTGAGGTACGCATCACGCTTTTCTTCTTTATTGAAACCTATAAGCCCGACACGTCTGAACGCTTCAATGAACATTGCCGCAAGAGAACCGCCTGCTCCCAGGATAAGATCGACCATGGTGTCGATGAGACCGTCTTGAGCGTAGGGCAAGCCATGCTGCATATCAAAACCGTAGAGTCTGTCCATGGTGAACTCATAAAATTCCCAACCGACCATCATCGCCACACCGAAAGCGAAACCGAAAAGGGCTTGAACGGCGGGCTTGATCTTTTTGCGTTCCCCTTGCATTATATCGGAAAGAATAAATCCGAAACTGCAAGCCAGAAATCCTGCGAAAATATGTTCGGGTATGTCAATTCCGGTGAAATCGGTGTGTTCATTGATAGTTGAACCGACAACACAGCCGAAACAAGTGAAAATATTCAATTCTGTTTGAAGGTACGCCGGAACTTGTGTGATAAATGACTTTCCGCCTAAAAGCTGAAACATATCCCAAAGGTGAGTGAATATTATAGCGAAAACCGCCTGAACAAACTGTGAAGTGTAGCCATAGAACAGATTGATTATACCCCACAGCAAAAGCAAACCTCGGCAGGTCCACCAAATTATCATCGTTGTTTTTGAAAGAGGAGTGATGCGATTGAGCTTTTTCATTTTTTCTTCCTTTCATCAGCCGTAAATATAATATAGTATAGTATCAACTTGTATATCATGGAGCAAAAAAGGTAAAAAGTCAAGACAGTTTTATATAAATTTTAACTTGAAATAAAAATTTTATAAAATTTAGCTTGCCATAAGACGAATTATGTATTATAATACTTTCGGTATTATGCCGCTTAGTGTTTTGCGGTATTAAACGAAATTATCATTGGAGGACTTAATGATGAACTTTTTTAAATCTATGAATCCCGTGACACAGAGAGCTATTGCAGCCGTTCTTGTAGGTGTATTTATCTTTACTCTCGGATTTGCCTGCGGTTCTTATTCAAACATAATCACTATGATGAGTACCGGAGCTGCTCAGCTTTTGAACGGTGGCGCAACTCAGATCGTTCAACCCGCAGAGTCTCAGCCGACAGCTTCTCAGCCTGCTGCAACTCAGCAGCCTACAGCTCAGACTCCGTCTAATGACACTCCGACAGACACTCCGGCAGACAAGCCCGCTGACACAACACCTAAAGATGACAAGAAGGACAACGCTTCAGGTATGCCGGAAGGTGTTGATGCAATAGTTGAGTATTATAACACAGCGGCTAACAAGGTCAAGACAAACGCTTCTTCTGTTACACTTAACTATGTTGACAGAATGTCAAACGATGAATACCTTGAAGTATCAGGCGCACTCAAGTCAGTCGCATCTTTCGCTATGGGTACATTCCTTACAAAAGACGAGAACGCAGTTACATATACAGGTGAGGATATAAAGGCTAAGTTCCCTGTTAAAAATCAGGATTATTCAAGTAAGCTCACCGCTGCTCAGGTTAAGAACGCAACTTGCACTGATAACGGAACAGAGTATGAGATCAAGATTGAGCTTAACAACGATGACACACCCAACTGCACAGCAGGCAACGGCTACGGTTCTTGCATGAACTATCTCGGTGCAGAGGAAATCACACTCGACTATCCGGGACTTTCAATTTCAGACGTTAAGTTGACATATCATGACGGTGTTATCATTGCAAAGGTTGACAAGGCAACAGGCAATCTTGTTTACGGCAACTACACACTTCCCGTTGTTCTCTCTCTTAACGCAAAGCTTATCGGTTCAGCAATACCTGCTCAGATCGGCATGACATTTGTTGAAGATTACACAATCGCTTATTGATCATAAGAACAAATCCAAAACGCTCCGATAAATTCGGGGCGTTTATTTTTTGAAGTATTCACAGATATATATGTCCGTGAGGGAACGTTTATATCATTTTCATTGCAGAAAAATTAAAAATTTCGCTTTATCTGTAATAATCAGGAAAACAGTTGACAACAGTGAACTTTCCGTGTACAATATGATAACAAATATTTAATAAGCACACGGACGCAGTCATTCGGCGTGTACTTAAAAACAGGAGGAAACATAATGACACAAATAATGTCAATCTTAATGGCAGTGGTAACATACCTGGTATCTTTGACAACAGCTATTCCGACATTAGTTCAGTCGATCAAAAACGGTTTTGATCTTTCTTGGATCGTCACCGAGGCAACGACTCACGAAGTCAGCTATGATGTCTTAGAGGAATATTATCAGGAAAACTATGTACCTAAAAAGAAATTCGAGGGAGTCACAGGCTGCAAAGATGTCACTGAGCAGTATCAGGCACTTCTCGACAAAAACCTTGAAATCGCCAAAAAGTGGAGAACAAATCCCGGAAAAGGTCAAATCGAATTTTATAATTCGGTCAAGAACTTCGGTGTCTGGGACTACAAGAGAGAAGACGCTCATAGAGATATCGCTGCTGAATGGGGTATTGGTACAAATGATCTGTTTTCTGCCTATGGAGTAGTCATGGACTGGGAAGTTTTGGGAAATATTAACTTCGCATTGACCGGAGCTGCTTGCGGTTTCACCCCGATCACTATTCGCACCGGTGGCGGACTTGTTAACGTCAAGAACGGTTATGCGGATTGGGAAGATCTTGAGTTCTATTTCGATGAGGAAGAAGATTATCATTGGATATCTCTCGGTATTGGTCTCTATGCTCTTTATGATGATAATTATATCGAACAGTGTGCAGGCATAGATTCAGTTCTTACCATAGTTGATACCAGAATTATCGGCTTTGCTTATAAAATCTATCTTGATCATGGCAAGACCGATGTGGTCAAGCTTCCGGCATAAATTTTCAAACAATAATCATCAGCTGTCGGCCCTGCCGGCAGCTTTTTTATTTCATAATGAAAAATTTTCTGTTTTAAACGGGACATTTCCCATTAAAACCCATTATTTTTACACAGTTTTCATAAAATATCAGATATTTAGTCGGAAATTTTGTGAATTTTAATCGTTAAATTATTGACAATCCCATTTTAAGAGTATATAATTTGAATACTCTAATAGCAGAGAATATGGAGAAAAAGCTATTAAGTGACCATGCTAATATAAAGGAGAATTTACACATGGAAAGCTTAATTTATCTGATACCGATAGTCGGTGTCATCGGACTCGTTTTCGCACTTATAACTGCATTGAAAGTTTCAAAACAGGAGCCGGGAAACGAGAGAATGAGGGAGATCTCTGCTTCTATTCATGAGGGTGCGACAGCCTTTTTGATGTCGGAATATAAGATACTTGTTGTCTTTGTTGCGGTGCTGTTTTTGCTGATAGGTTTCGGCATGAGCAAAAACAACGGTTGGCTTAAAGCTTTCAGCTTCCTTATCGGAGCTTTGTTCTCGACAATAGCCGGTTACTTCGGAATGAAAGTAGCGACAAAAGCCAATGTCAGAACAGCCAATGCCGCTATGAAAAGCGGAATGAATAAGGCTCTTTCCATTGCCTTTTCAGGCGGTGCGGTCATGGGACTTTCAGTTGTGGGACTTGGACTTCTCGGCGTGTCGGGGATATATCTGATAGGTTATAAGCTTGCGGGGCTTGAGCTTGTCGCTTGCACCGATATACTGTTCGGTTTCAGCCTCGGTGCATCGTCAATTGCTCTTTTTGCCAGAGTCGGTGGCGGTATATATACCAAGGCGGCTGATGTCGGAGCCGATCTTGTCGGTAAGGTCGAAGCGGGAATTCCGGAGGACGATCCGAGAAATCCTGCGGTTATAGCTGATAATGTCGGAGACAATGTCGGTGATGTCGCCGGTATGGGAGCTGATCTTTTCGAGTCATATGTCGGTTCGATAATTTCAGCTATGACTCTCGGTGTTGCGGCATTCGGAGCTGAAGGATTCAAAGGTGCTTTATATCCGCTGATAATCTCCGCTGTCGGTATTATTGCTTCAATAATCGGAACTTTCTTTGTACGGGGAAAAACAAACGATCCTCACAGAGCGCTCAAAAACGGAACTTATGTTTCAAGTGCGCTTGTGCTGATTTCATCTATAGTTTTCAGCAAGTTGATATTTGATTCGTACGCCTTATCACTCTCGATAATTTCAGGTCTTGCGGTCGGTGTTTTAATCGGCATTATCACTGAGGTTTACACTTCGGATTCATTCAGATTTGTTAAAAAGATAGCCGATCAATCAGAAACAGGTTCGGCAACTAACATAATTTCGGGAATAGCTGTCGGTATGCAGTCAACGGCAGTTCCGATCCTGCTTATTTGTGTCGGAATACTTGTTGCTTACCATTTTGGCGGATTATTCGGAATAGCACTTGCCGCTGTCGGAATGCTCTCAACAACGGGTATGACTGTCGCTGTCGATGCTTATGGCCCGATAGCCGACAATGCCGGCGGCATAGCTGAAATGTCGGGACTTGACGAAAGTGTCAGAGAAATCACCGATAAGCTTGACTCTGTCGGAAACACCACAGCCGCCATGGGTAAGGGTTTTGCAATCGGTTCAGCGGCTTTGACGGCTTTGGCTTTATTCTTCTCTTATGCGGAATCGGTCAAGCTTGAGAATATAGACCTCTTGAATTATCAGGTCGTTATCGGTCTTTTCATCGGTGGAATGTTGCCGTTTTTGTTCTCGTCAATGACAATGAGTTCAGTCAGCAAAGCGGCTTATGAGATGATCGAAGAAGTCAGACGACAGTTCAAGGAGAAAAAAGGTATTCTCTTGGGAACAGATAAACCCGATTATAAATCATGCGTTGCAATATCAACAAAGGCAGCGTTAAAGGAAATGCTTGTCCCCGGTATAATGTCGGTTGTTTGTCCGATACTTGTTGGAGTGGTTCTCGGAGTTAAGGCTTTGGGCGGACTCATTGCCGGAGCGCTTGTTTCGGGTGTACTCTTGGCTATATTCATGTCGAACTCAGGTGGCGCATGGGATAATGCGAAGAAATATATCGAGGGTGGTGTCAACGGAGGAAAAGGCAGTGAAGCTCACAAGGCTTCAGTTGTCGGTGACACTGTCGGTGATCCGTTTAAGGACACATCGGGGCCGTCAATAAACATTCTCATAAAACTTATGACGGTCGTTTCACTTGTTTTCGCTCCGCTGTTTATGGCTATAGGCAACGGTGAAGGTTTGATAAAATAATAATATAATAGGTGAAAACAGAAAAGCATCACGGCTCGCCGTGATGCTTTTTGATGGTGTTTTGTGAATTACCGAAAGATTATTCATCAATCGGTGTCTCTTTTTTTATTCCGAAAAGTGCGCGTATTATACCGAAAATAAAATCAACAAAAGGTAAAACATCGGTCGTTTTTACACCGGAAAAAAGATTAAACATTGTTCACATCTCCTCATATAGTTTTCTTCTTTATTAGTTTATCACTTAGGAATATAAATGTGTTTAATAAACTATTTATTAAATAATAATAAACTAATTATAAACTGTTAATAAACTGTGAATATTTTTTCCGGATCAGCTTATTGCTCAACATATTAAATATTATGTTCATTTTGTACTTGTTGTTTAACTCGAACTGTTTCTGAACATTTAATAAAAAATGAAATAAAAAACAAGAAACGGAGATTTAAAACTCCGTTTCTTTTAAGCGTTTATCTTATATAAGGCATGGGATTAACTCTTGTACCGTTTTTAATAACTTCAAAGTGAAGATGAGCGCCCCAAGCATCACCGGTTTCACCTATCTTTCCTATCTGTTGTCCCTGTGAAACTTTCTGACCTGATTTAACGCTGAGAGATCCTGCAAGCATATGAGCGTATCTTGTTTTGATTCCGTTTCCGTGATCAATAAGAACGTTATATCCGTAGGAATAGTGCCAACCTGCCGTTACTACAGTTCCGCCTGCCGCCGCAAGAACGGCAACACCCTTTGAACCGCCCGGTGCGCAAAGGTCAACGCCACCGTGCCAGCCCATGCTTCTATAGCCGAATGGAGAAGATACGATTCTCGCACTTGTGCTTGGCCAAGCGAGCTTTCCGCCGGAATATGTCGTGTTTCCGTTGCCGGGCTTATATGAGCTGTAGCCACCGGAATAATAGCTTCCGGAGTACGAAGGCTTGATAACTTCCTTTGTACCTTTATAAATGATTTCTTTTGTCGGTTTCTTGACGATCTCGCTTGATATTTCCGTGACATAACTTCTTACGCCGTCAATATAAGTGACCATTTCAGTGATGCGTTCAGTGCCTTTTTTGCCCTTCTGAACGACCTTTGACTGACCTTTATAGAGTGTGTTGGATTCTTTGGTTTCAGTTTCATAGTCAATTTTGACTTTACGTTTTTCGGTTTTCATAACCTTAACACGAATGTAATTGACCTGATTTGAGATAACGATTCTGTCGCCGACATGAATCGAAGTTTCTTCCGTGAGTTTCGGGTTATATGAAAGCAAATCGGAAAGAGACATTTTATATTTGTCCGCTATCTTTGAAAGGGACTCGCCTTTTTTAACTGTGTGATAAACGGCATTGCTCTTTGTCAAAGTCATAACCTGTTTAAGCTTTGCCGTGTCCCACACGACATTATCTGTGTCGGGATAAAAGCCCTGAACATAATTAATTTCTTCAACGAAAGCGACCGTTGCGTTTTTGCCTGCCTTTGTTTGGTACGGTTTGAGTATCTGCTCAAAAACGTTTCTTGCGTCAGCTTCATTTTTGACAGCGCAAACGAACTCGCCGTCAACATAAATTCCGCAGGCATTGACGTAATTTCCGTCTGTGTTTTCGATTATCTTGTCACATATCGTTTTTGAATCACTGAGCTTATTTAAAGTCAGTAATTTTATCTGATAGGTTGGAGAGTCCAGCTTAAGAGACTCGCTGTCATTGAGTGAAAGTCTTGATGTGGCATATTCTTGAGCCAGATTATAAACTTCCTCGTTTTCAACATAACCGATGTTCTGACCGTTATAGTTGACTTGCAGAGCAAAGACCTTGTCTGTGTATTTCCCGAAAGTTGAAAGCATTATAATGATACAGACAACGGGGAACACTATGTTTGCTATAGTAAGCCAAACTCGCCTATGCTTTTTAAATGAAAATTTAGTTTGCAGTCTGAAATTTTTGACCCATGTTTTGAAGTCCTCGTCTTGCCTTATCCGCCTCATTTCCTTTGCGGATTTTTTAGCATCTCGGCTGAATCTTTTGAAGTCTTTTATTCTCATGCGTTTAAAAGACCGGATAAGTTTGGTCTTAGCGATAACAGCGAGATTTAAAAAGACTTTCTGCCAAATAAGCATGACGGGTATTTTAACAACTTCAATCAATGCGTGGAAGATGACCGTCATAACGCTTATAGCCATTTCACCTATGCTGTTGACATATTCATCGGCCATTTCGATCAGTTCTTCACGATTAGCCAAATCGAAAACAAAGCTTTTTTTCTTTTCTTCTTGTTTCTGATCTTCCTCTATGGGGATTATGACTTGTTCAGCTTCCTCATATTCATCATAAACAATATAGTCAACATCATCGTAAGAGTTGTTTTTATTTTCGCTCTCCGATAAAAACATACTGGAAATAGAACTTCGTTCCTTTTTTTCTTCGGTATTATTTTGAGCCAAAGGATTCGCCTCCTTAGGTGTTCAAATATTTTACGCTTGGCTATTATACACCAAAACGACAAGAAATGCAAGTGCGGCACCGGTGGCAATAATTTCAGGGGCAAATCCACGGCTAAATCGGAGGACAAATTTCCATTTTCAAAGCCGCTGAAATTTATATTCATGTCTTGCATTTAACTTATCTTTGCGGTATACTATATATTTGGAAGGTTTTGAGCTGTACGGTTTTGGGTTTTGTGAGACGTTCGAGTCTTTGCAAGCTCGGTGTACGGAAAAGCATTTATTACGAAAGGTGTGTTGATTATGTCAATTTTAGTTACGGGCGGAGCAGGTTATATCGGCTCACATACCTGTGTTGAGCTTATCAAGGCGGGCTATGATATTGTTGTTCTTGATAATTTTTATAACAGCCGCAGAGAATCTCTCAATAGAATCGCTGAGCTTTCCGGAAAAAAGTTCGCTTTCTATGAGTGTGACATTAGAGACGAAGCCGGACTTTCACATATTTTTGAGAATGAAAAAATTGATGCAGTTATTCATTTCGCCGGTTTAAAAGCTGTTCCCGAAAGCTGTATAAAACCGCTTGAATATTATGAAAACAATGTCGGAGGAACAATAACACTCTGTCGTGTAATGAGAAAATACGGTTGCAAGAAGATCGTGTTCTCATCTTCGGCTACGGTTTACGGAATGAATAATCCCTCTCCGTTGAAAGAGACAATGCCCACCGGCGGCACTACAAACCCATACGGCACAACAAAATATATGATAGAGCTTATCCTCTCCGACCTTTATAAAGCCGACAACGAATGGAGCGTTTGCCTTCTTCGTTACTTTAACCCGATCGGCGCTCACGAGAGTGGAAGAATAGGCGAGGATCCCAACGGAATTCCCAACAATCTCATGCCATACATTTCTCAGGTTGCGGTCGGCAGACTCCCATATCTGAATGTATACGGCGATGATTATGACACTCCTGACGGAACAGGTGTCAGAGATTATATTCATGTTGTTGATCTTGCTATAGGTCATATCAAAGCCGTTAAGCACGTTTTGGAAACAAAGGCACTTGACGTTTACAATCTTGGAACAGGTACAGGTTACTCGGTGCTTGACATAGTTAACACATTCCAAAGAGTTAACAACATTGAAGTGCCGTATAAGATAGTCGGCAGACGTCCGGGTGATATCTCGACCTGCTATTCAGATCCGTCAAAGGCAGCAGATGAGCTTGATTGGAAAGCTGAAAGAAATCTTGAAGATATGTGTCGTGACACATGGAGATGGCAGAAACAGAACCCGAACGGTTACGCAGATTGCGAATAAATTTATATATTATTATTCCCCTCTCCGAAATGCGGTTGAGGGGAATTATGCTAAAACCAAAGAACAACTGTGAAGATAGCCGTTTCGCCCGACAGTGAGATTGCTTACGAATTCTGTGCAGCTTGGAAGAAACATCTTGATCGAACTCACATCAGCGGGCAGGGCTTCGGCACCCACTCGCCTGCGGCTCGTGGGTACACGAACCCCTGCCTTATGCTCGCTTCGCTCGCATATCCACACAAATCAAAACTTAATATTAATGGTGCAACAATGAAAAACGAAAATAAAAAAACAAACAACATTCAGCTTATAAAGCGATTTATTCCCTATTTCAAAAAATATTACCCGACACTTGCATTGGATCTTTTCTGTGCGGGATTGACAACTGTCGGTGAGCTTGTCTTGCCTCTGATCGTCAGACAGATAACCGACACGGCGATAAATGATATTTCACAGCTTACGGTGAAACTCGTGCTGACTCTCGGTGGACTTTACATATTGCTCAGACTTATTGATGCCGCCGCCTCATACTATATGAGTTCCTATGGCCATATTATGGGTACTAAGATAGAAAGCGACATGAGAGCAGACCTGTTTGCCCACTTACAAAAACTGCCGTTTTCATATTATGATGAGATGAAAATAGGTCAGTTGATGTCGAGAATCACAAATGACCTTTTCCAGATAACGGAATTTGCCCATCACTGCCCCGAAGAATTTTTTATTGCCGCAGTGAAGATAACGGCGACCTTTGTCATTTTGTGTCGTGTCAATGTTCCGCTGACATTGATTTTGTTCGCTGTCCTGCCTTTGATGCTTATATGTACCGCAAGGTCACGCAGAAATATGCGAATTGCGTTCAAAGACAGAAAGCATGAGCTTGGCGAAGTCAACTCACAGACAGAGGATAGCCTTCTCGGTATCAGGGTAGTCAAATCTTTTGCCAACGAGAGCGAAGAAAACAGAAAATTTGCTGTCGGGAACGAGCGTTTCTTTAAAGCAAAAGCCGAATCGTACAAACATATGGGTGCGTTTCACACAACGACTCGCGTCTTTGAGGGCGTTATGTATATTGTCATCGTTGTCATCGGAGCGTTATTCATGATTCGTGGCAAGATAAGCCCTGCCGATTACACCGCTTATTTGTTGTACGTTTCAACTTTGCTTGTCAGCATAAAGAGGATTGTCGAATTTTCGGAGCAGTTCGAGGACGGAATGACCGGAATTGAGCGTTTCACTGAAATCATGGACGCTCCGACCGAAAAAGCCGACAGCGAAAACGCACAGGCACTTGAAAACGTCAAGGGCGATGTCATTTTCGATAACGTCACTTTCAAGTATACAGAGGAAAAAGGCGAGGTCTTAAACCATATCAGCCTTGAAGTTAAAGCCGGCGAAAATGTTGCGATAGTCGGCCCGTCAGGCAGCGGCAAAACCACACTTTGCAATCTTATACCGAGATTTTATGAGCTGTCGGGAGGTCGTGTACTTATAGACGGAAAAGATGTCAAGGACATCACTCTCTCATCGCTGAGATCGAATATCGGTGTCGTTCAGCAGGACGTCTATCTCTTTTCGGGTACGGTCAGAGAAAACATAGCCTATGGCAAGCCTAACGCAACAGACGATGAAATTATCGCCGCAAGCAAACTCGCAGGTGCAGATGAATTTATCAGATCTTTGCCGAACGGATATAACACCTATGTCGGTGAGAGAGGAGTCATGCTTTCCGGAGGACAGAAACAACGAATAAGCATAGCCCGTGTGTTTGTCAAGAATCCCCCGATACTTATACTTGATGAGGCGACCTCTGCTCTTGACAATGAAAGTGAGCTGTTGGTTCAACAATCGCTTTCAGAGCTTGCAAAAGGAAGAACGACTTTCACTATAGCTCACAGATTAACAACGATCAAAAACGCAAGTGTAATAATAGTTTTGACGGAGAACGGAATCGAAGAAAAGGGAACACATGACGAACTTATGGCGAAAAAGGGCATATATCATGATTTATACAGCCTTTATGAAAAAAGACAGTGAAAGAAATTTAAAAATGTATAAAATGTTAACGAAACAAGAAAAGTCAAATTGTCCCCAAAATTTGTGTCGAAAAAGACAGCTTTAGGCTGTTTTTTGGCGACAAAA
>CAZTSC010000009.1:0-12039 GCA_964616655.1 uncultured Faecalibacterium sp. | reverse complement strand
CAAAACAGAGACTTTTTCATTAAAAATACGAATTGTTCACAGTTTATTCACACATATCAGTGCAACATTTGTTATTATAGTTGTGGAGATAATCCAACTAATTTCGACCGTTACAATTTTTTGTTTTTTTCATTTTTCTCTTCTTTATTTTTCAAAAATATCCATGCGAAAGCATGGATATTTTTGTTTTTCGGATAACTTGTCGCAAAACGGCAATAATAAAAGCGGATATTGTGTCTTATATCCGATTATATATTGAGAGGAAGATGAACAAATGGAAAACAAACAGCAAAAGCAAAATCAGCAGAACCAGCAACAGCAACAGCAGCAGGCTCAGCAGGAACAGCAGCAACAGCAGCAGAACAAACAGAGATAACACAGGTTCCGGTTTTATGCGAGCGAAGCGAGCATAAGGAAGGGGTTCGTGTACTCCGAGCCGCAGGCGAGTGAGTGCCGAACCCCTTCCCGCTGATGAGAGCTTGAATAAGAAGTTTCTTCCAAGCTGAACAAAATCCGCAAGCGACCTAAGTGACGGATAGAATTAGAAAGAGAAGCGACAAATTGATTATTTGATAAACAAAAAGCTCCCCCTTATCGGGAGAGCTTTATACACAGTTTTCCGGAATTGTTTATGCATTTTTTTGCTGTTCCATTATCTTCTCTGCTTTTTTCTGCCTTTTGAGTTTTGCACTGTATTTTTCAGATTCAAGATACTTCGGATACTCATTTGCGGTGATAGATCCGGCTATGAATACCGCTGTGAGAACATAGAACACTATCGTGAATGCGAGAGTTGCGTTTTTCTTTGTCAATATCGCCTGTGTTGCCTCGTCATATTCGACTTCTTTTTCCGGTGCTGCCGATGAAGTCGTTCCGTTTGCGTTCGATGTTAAAGCCGATGCAAGACCGGATATAACGTCTACGACTTTCTGAGTTAAATCGTCTGATTTGGTGGCTTCTTCAAAAGCCTCAGAATAGTGAACGTTCATGCCTGCCATAACACAGCCCATGATAAAGCAGATCGAGAGCAAAACGACATAAACGATCTTTGTCTTGTTGTTAAAAAGCTTATTCATTTCAATTCCTCCTACGGCTGTTATTTAGCCGTTGTTTCTCCTGTGGTTTCCTGAGTTGTTTCTTCTTGGGTTGTCGGTGATGCCTCCATGGGATCAGCCTCCTTTAATGAGCTGATATAGTAGCCGTCACCGCTTGAACGCAGAGTGATCTTAAGATATTTCACCGGTTCAGGTGCTATCATATCACCGTTTGATGCTTGTTTCCAATCTGCACTTGCAAGACAGCCTACGGTGAGGATCACCGTTGAACCTCTCTCACTCACGTCAGCTATCATCGGTGAGAACACCGAATCAATACTTGTCAAAGGAATAGCATATTTTGCTGTGGTTGAATTATATTCAAACTGTACACCGTCACCGCCGTCAACAGTCTGATGAAGTGCTGCAACATCAGTTCCGAAAAGTCTTGAAAATTCAGCCTCAACAGTTTCTTTTGTTATAAGCATTTTTGAACCGGAATATTCAACTTTGTCGGGATCAAGCCCGCTGTTTAAAAGCGACCATATCGAAATACTCAAAAGCTGACTTTGGTCGGCATTGATAACATCGTCAAACGGAGTCGGATCACTCATTATAACCGGAGCAACAAAAGTTTTATATTCCTCCAACTTTTCTGAATTATCAAACGAATTTGATATTGTCCGCACTGCCGAGCTTATGATCGTCACAGCGCCGACTATTGCAAGCACAAGAACGATTATACCCACAACGGTGGTTTTTCTGTTTTTTCCGCTGTTTTCCTTAGCCATAAGGATACCTCCTTCGGTAGTCGATTTTAGCGAAAGCGCCCTATGAGCGTAACACGGATATTATACACCGAAACTGTCCGTAAAGCAAGACCTTTGTTAAGAAACAATACCTAATTGCGAACACAGAAATATAGCTTGATTTCTTTTGCTTATTCCTTGACTTTTCACAGTTATTTACATATAATGAAAAGATAAGATAGGGTACACTCGACATTTATGCTTATCTATAGGTTCTTCACCTGTTCTAAGCATATGTGTATCCCTAATTGCAAACGAAAGGAAAATGCGATCATGCTCAACACAGAAAAATCAATGGACAAACTCGTTGCTCTTTGCAAGGGCAGAGGCTTTGTGTACGCAGGAAGTGAAATATACGGCGGTCTTGCCAACACATGGGATTACGGCCCTCTCGGAGTGGAGCTTAAAGATAATATAAAGAGAGCCTGGAGAAAGAAATTTATTCAGGAAAACCCATATAACGTAGGTCTTGATTCGGCTATACTCATGAATCCTCAGACTTGGGTAGCATCGGGACATCTCGGCGGTTTCTCAGATCCTCTTATGGATTGTCGTGAATGTAAGACTCGTCACAGAGCCGACAACCTTATCGAGGATTTTGACGGAACAAATGTCACAGGTTGGTCAAACGAAAAGATGATGGAGTACATAAAGGAAAAAGGCATAACTTGCCCCAACTGCGGAAAGCAGAACTTTACGGATATCCGTCAGTTCAACCTTATGTTTAAGACATTCCAAGGTGTCACAGAGGACAGCAAGAATGAGCTTTACTTAAGACCTGAAACAGCTCAAGGAATTTTTGTTAACTTCGCCAACATTCAGAGAACAACAAGAAGAAAAGTGCCGTTCGGTGTCGCTCAGATAGGCAAGTCATTCAGAAATGAGATCACCCCCGGTAACTTCATCTTCCGTGTCCGTGAGTTTGAGCAGATGGAGCTTGAATTCTTCTGCAAGCCCGGCACAGACCTTGAATGGTTCGATTATTGGAGATCATTCTGCCGTGATTGGCTCTATTCTCTCGGCATAAATAAGGATAATCTCAGACTCAGAGATCACGACAAAGAGGAGCTTTGTTTCTATTCAAAGGCAACAACAGACTTCGAGTACCTTTTCCCGTTTGGCTGGGGTGAACTTTGGGGCGTAGCCGACAGAACGGACTATGACTTGACTCAGCATATCAAAACTTCGGGCAAGGCTCTTGACTATTTTGATCCGACAACAAACGAAAGATACGTTCCGTATGTTATCGAGCCGTCACTCGGTGTTGAAAGACTTTTCCTTGCGATACTCACCGAAGCGTATGATGAAGAAGTTGTCGATGCAGAGAAGAACGACACAAGAGTTGTGTTGCACTTGCACCCTGCCCTTGCTCCATTTAAAGCAGCCGTTCTTCCTCTTTCAAAGAAACTCGGTGACAAAGCAAACGAAGTTTATCAGATGCTTTCAAAGCACTTCATGGTTGACTACGATGATGCCGGTTCTATCGGAAAGAGATATCGCCGTCAAGATGAAATCGGAACTCCTTTCTGTGTCACTGTTGACTTTGAAACAGTCGGTGACGATAAGGTAGAAGCGGACAACTGCGTAACTGTTCGTGACAGAGACACAATGGAGCAGGTTCGTATTCCTATTGACAAGCTTGTTGAATATATCGAAGATAAGATGGCATTTTAAGCCGATCTGAAATATCGGAGGTCAAAATGAAAAACGATAAGAAAAATGACGGTTTTAAAGCTTCCGTTGCGATGATATGTGTGCTTTCGGCAATGGTTCTGCTTTGTTGCGGATACTTAACTTTGAGTCACTTAAAGCCTGAAGTTGCCGACAGCGTGAAAGGAGCTTTCACGTTCCTCTATGATGAAAACAGCACGACAGGCGGTGATAGCCAAAGCAGCAAGCCGAAAGATGAAAATTCAACGGCAAGACTAATGTTTGCCGGTGAAAACCTCATTTATGAGGCTATGTATAAAGAGGCAAAGGATAGAGCTGACAGTGGATATGATTTCTCATATCTTTATGATAATGTCAAGGATATCATCGGTGCGGCCGATATCGCAATGATAAATCAAGCGACTGTCATATCAGATGATATATCACCCTCATCATATCCTAAATTCTGCTCACCGACAGCTCTCGGTGATGCTCTTTGCGATGTCGGATTCAATGTTATAAATCAGGCAAGCAAAAATATTTGGGACAAGGGTGATGACGGAGCAAAAGATACGCTTAATTATTGGAAATCAAAGAGTGACGTTGTTCTTACCGGTCTTTATGAAGATGAAACTGATCTTTTATCGCTGAAAATCAAAGAGGCGAACGGAATAAAGTTCGCATTCATCTCATTCACCTATGAGCTTAAGTCGTCCGGTTACTCATCGGAGTCGGGTGTACAGATAATAACACTTGACGAAAAGAATAAGAGTCAGGTTGACATATATAATCAGCTTAAGCACATGATAAAGAACGCAAAAGACAGTGCAGACGTAGTTGTTGTTGCGGTTAATTTCAGCGGAGACGAGACGAAAGAGCCGACTTCATCACAGGAAAACTGCATAAACTATCTTGTTTCTTTTGGTGCTGATGTTGTTATCGGAACAGGCACACATTCGGTTCAGCCGCTTGAGATAAAAGACAACGTTGACGGAACAAAGACGGTCATAGCCAATTCTATCGGCAATTTTATGTCCGCCCAGACCGATAAGGAAAATATGCTCGGAGCGATAGCCGATATCGTCTATTCAAAGGATAGTGAAAGCGGCGAAGTTAAGCTCGAAAGTGCAAAACTTATTCCGACAGTGACCATGGTCACTGTCGGAAAGAAAAACTATCGTGTTCTTCCATTCAGCGAGTTTACAGAGGAAAATGCTCAAGGTCACGCTATTTCCGGTTTTACATACGATTTTGCAAGTGATTATTTCGATGAGGTCATCGAAGATAAATACACAGAAAAGACTCTTATGGACACAGAGGATCTTCTTGGCAGCGTAACCGATACCACGGCTGACACTACAGACACTACAGACACAACGGACAACAGCTAAACTATGCGAATTTAAATCCGCACAACCTTTGAAGTTTTATTTCAACAACCTTTTTACAGCGGGGCAGGAGTTCGGCACCCCTTCACTTCGTTCAGGGGTACACGAACTCCTGCCGTTACGCTCGCTTCGCTCGCTGCTGACACCCCGCCTTCATCACAGCCGAAAATCATTACAAACCGCAAGCGGACAAAACAGCCAGCGAAGTGTTCCCAAACATTATTAGCTATATATTAATCGAGGTGATACCATGTCATCAACAATAGCGGCAATATCCACACCGCAAGCTGCCGGCGGCATAGGAATTATCAGAATTTCCGGTGACGAGGCAATAAGCATAGCCCAAAAAGTGTTTAAACCGATATCGGGCAAAAGCGTTGAAAGCATGAAAGGCTATCAGGCAGCCTTCGGTGCGGTCGAATATAACGGCGAAAGAATAGACGAAGCGGTTTGCCTTGTTTTTCGTGCGCCGAAAAGCTACACAGGTGAAGATGTCGTTGAGCTTTCATGCCATGGCGGCCTGTTTGTTCTTCAAAAAACACTCAGAGCCGTATTTTCAGCAGGTGCAGTTCCGGCTGAGGCAGGCGAGTTCACAAAGAGAGCCTTTCTCAACGGAAAAATGGATCTCACCGAGGCAGAGGGCGTCATGAGCATAATCAGCGCCAAGGGAGATCAGGCGGCTAAAGCGGCTCTTAACACTCTTGACGGTGCTTTGTCGAAAAAGATATCCGAGATATGCCACGGTGTAGTCGAGGTCTGTGCGGCTTTGGGAGCATGGGTTGATTATCCCGATGAAGATATAGACGAAATGAGTCGTGACGAGATCGAAGAAAGGCTGACAAAAGCCAAAAATTCACTTGAACAGCTTCTTTCAAAGTTCGATGCCGGACAAGCGATCACCGAGGGAGTTCACACGGCGATAGTCGGAAAGCCGAATGTCGGAAAGTCAACGCTCATGAATATGCTCACGGGTTATGAGAGATCTATAGTCACTCATGTTGCCGGTACGACAAGAGATGTGGTCGAGGAAACTGTTCGACTCGGAGACGTGGTTTTGCGTTTAGCCGACACTGCCGGAATTCATGAGACAGCTGATGAAGTCGAAAGTATCGGTGTCAACATGGCGAGGGAAAAACTTGAAAGAGCATCACTGATATTAGCCGTGTTTGATTCATCTGAATCGCTTGACGGCGAAGATGAAAAAATTCTCGAATACTGCGATGGGAAAAACTGCATAGCGGTGATAAACAAGAGCGATCTTGAAGAAAAGCTTGATGAAGAAAAAATATCGCTTTCCATAAAACGAAGTGTGAAAATTTCAGCCGAGAACGGAAACGGATATGACGATCTGAAAAAAGCCGTTGAAGAAATTCTCGGTACGGATAAAATTGACACGTCATCGGCGATGCTGACAACGGAAAGACAGAGAAATTCGGCAGAAAGAGCCAAGGGTTGTCTTGATGAGGCAATATCGGCATTGCAGGTCGGAATGACGCTTGACGCTGTTAACGTCAGTGCCGATTGTGCGGTTCAGGCATTGTTAGAGTTAACGGGAGAAAGAGCAAGCGAGGCGATTGTTGACGAAGTGTTCAGAAACTTCTGTGTCGGCAAATAAAAATCTTTCAAGCAAATATAATTGTTTTTAATTTTTGTAGCTTTCACCAAAGTTTTCATTGAAATTTTGGTGAAAGTTACTTTTTTAGCCCTCTTTTCCACACTATCCACATAGTTATGCAAAGCTTTTCCACAGACTTTTGCTACTTTTCCACAGGGTTTTCCACATTGAGTGTCCGTCATGAAAAAAGTTGAAAATTTTATCTTTAAATCAGTCATTTTTGGTGGTAAAATTAGATACCGAACGAGATATCGCCCTACGACACCAAGCGAAATCTATACAGTTTGCAAAATGCCTAAAACCTAAAATCGAGGTAAAACCATGATATATAGAGTAAACACTGATCCTATTTTAAAAAATGTAAATATGTCCCTGCCTGTTTCCGTTGCTGAGGAATGTCTCTCGGCGAACACTGTCGGTCAGATCAAAGTCATGCTTTGGCTTTATCAAAAGCCGATAGGTTCTCCCGTTTCAGACGAGATATTGGCCGAAGAACTCTCAATGACAGCCGATGAAGTTGCCGATGCCCTTGATTATTGGGTTGGAAAGGGACTTGTATTTGAAGGCTCCGGAAAGTCCAAAACTTCGCAATCAAACTTGCAACTCGCTTTTAAACCGCAAGCCGAAAAGCCGAAAGAAAACTTTATAATATCCAAAGAGCCGTCTAAGCCATCTTTTTCGCCTGTACCCGAAGTTGAAAAAACGAAGAAGGTCGAGGCGATAACAGTTAACCCTCCGACTCAAACGGAACTCGTCAAGCGTTGTCGTGAGTCGCAGGAGATAAGAGAGCTGATGTCAACAACAGAGGAAAGAATCAATGCCACTCTCTCTTTTTCAATGCAAAGCACTCTTTTGATGCTGCATGACGATTACGGATTGCCGGTCGAAGTGATAGCTTTGGCTGTCGAATATGCCGCAGGCAGAAAGAAGGTCAACGCAAGATACCTTGCAAATATAGGCAGACTTTGGTGCGAAAACGAGATCGACACCATTGACAAAGCGATGGAATACATAGACAACGCAAACTCCGTTGAAAGATATTGGTCGGAGTTCAGAGAAGTCACGGGTGCGACAAATCCAAGCCCGACAAAAAAACAGAAGGATTTTCTTGAACTGTGGATAAATAAGATGAATTTTTCCATGGAAATGATAGGACTTGCCTATGAGGAGATGGCTGAGCGAACCGGTAAATTCAGCTTCAGCTATATGAATAAAATATTGGTTAATTGGCAAAAGTGCGGAATATTCACTCCCGCCGATGCTCAAAAAGCCAAGCAGGATAGATTTGAAAAGGCCCAAAAGACCAAGCCGACAGCGAAAACTAAGGAATCGGCTGATGAAAAGTCAGATGCAAGCTATGATTTAGACGCTTACACCAAAAAGGCATTTTCAAATCCGTTGAATATTTTGAAATGAGGTGAGATAAATGGGATATGATAAGAGAATATATGTCAAAGCCAAGCAGGAGCTTGCAAAGAGAAAGCAGAAAGCGGAAAGCGATCAAAAGGCAAGACATGATGAAGTTTGTCTGAAAATTCCCGAAATTTTGCAGCTTGAAAGAGAGATAGCAAGAACCGGAGCTGAGGCTGTCAGGGCTATCGGCATGGGAGCAGATGCCGCTGAGTACATAGAAAAAATATCATCGCAAAATCTTAAAGCTCAGGCGAGACGTGAACAGTTGTTAAAAGAACACGGATATGAGAGCGATTATCTTCAAACAAAATACTGTTGTGAAAAATGCCGTGACACAGGACTTCGTGGGGCTTATATCTGCGAATGTTTCAATAAGCTTGTCAAAAAGCTTGCGTTTGACGAACTCAGCCGTTCATCGCCGATGAAACTTTCTTCATTTGAAAGCTTTCAAACAAAATATTATCCCGACACGCTTGATCCCAATACGGGAGTCGTTCCTCGTGAACATATGACAAACATCTTGCATTTTTGCAGGCTTTACGCCACGAAGTTTTCGACCGATTCGCAGAGTCTTTTGATGTACGGCAAAACAGGACTCGGAAAAACTCATTTGTCGCTCGCCATAGCCGGTGAAGCCGTCAATAAGGGTTATGCGGTGGTTTATGATTCGACACCGAATATCATGAACCGACTCGAAAAAGAGCATTTCGGCAGAAATAATTCCGGTGACGATACGCTTGAAATGCTTAGCAGCTGTGATCTTTTGATACTTGATGATCTCGGAGCTGAATTTCAAACATCTTTCACCGTTTCAAGCCTTTATAATATAGTCAACAACCGTCTGTTGTCGTCACTTCCGACAATTATCAGCACTAATCTCGATCCGAAAGAACTTGAAGAAAAATACACCCAGCGAATTGCCTCACGTTTTGTCGGAACATATATAAACCTCGGTTTTTGCGGAAACGATGTCAGACAGATCAAAAAGTGAATATAATTTATCCGCCCATGTCAATAATATGTTCGATATTATGATGAAAGGCGGATTTTTTATGCCCGTTAAGATAACAACGGAAAGTGCGGCTGATCTTTCCGAAGAAATAAGAAAAGAATTTGACATAAGTGTTATTCCGATGAATATTATCCTTGATAATAAAGGGTACAAAGATGGTGTGACTCTGACGACTGAGAAATTGCTTGAAACTAAGTCTGTGGCATCGACAGCCGCCATCAACGAGGAAGAATTTAAAGAGTTTTTTAGGTACGAGGGAGAAAACTGCGACATAGTTCATGTTTCTCTCAGCAGCAAGATATCTTCAACTTATCAGAACGCAGTTAATGCGGCGAAAGATTTTGACAACATTTATGTTGTTGACAGCTTAAGTCTGTCAGCGGGTGTCGGACTTCTCTGTGTGATAGCCTCTCAGCTCGCTTCATCGGGAGAGAGCGCCGAAAGCATAGTCTCAATTCTTAAAAGCAAGCGAGACGATATAAAAACAAGTTTTGTTCTTGAAGATCTCGAAAGAATGAAACGAGGCGGCAGATGCACGGCGGTTGAGGCACTCGGAGCCAATCTATTGGGAATAAAGCCGTCAATAGAAATGATTAACGGAAAGCTTTCCCCGACCAAAAGATATCATGGCAAGGGTTCAGCGGCAAGACTTAAATATATCGAAAGAAGAATAACATCAGATGATCCGGACAGATCGGTTTGCTTTTTAAATCACACTCTCGAAAACGACCGTGAAGTTAAAAAGCTTGAAGAAACACTTAAGTCGGAATATGATTTTGAGCGTGTGTTTGTCAATAAAGCCGGTTGTTGCATTTCAGCTCACTGCGGAAAAAATTGCATGGGGATCATATATAAGCATTAAAGTTAAATCCGAAGTCGCCAATTCTTTTGATTATATAATAGTTTTTGTTCATTTTTAGTTGATTTTCTCTCATAAATGTTGTAAAATATCCAATAAGGGGGAATTTACCATGTTATTTGATTTCAAAAAAAACAAAAGAAACGCTTCTAAAAAGTTTGATATGGAAGCAGCGGCAATAAACACACTTACACCGGCAGCACCGTTTCTCTGTGCTCCGCCGTCATTAAGAACAGCTAAGAAAGTTCTTTTTGTTCAGCCGCATCCCGATGACAACCAGATCGCTGCAGGCGGAACTATCGCTTGGCTTATCAGCAGAGGTGTCGAATGTTATGAGTTAACTGTCACCGATGACAGATATGCCGTTCCCGAATATGTCGGCAAGGAGAACGAGATTGAAACTCTCCGTCAGAAAGAGGCCAAGAGTGCAGAGGCTTTCCTCGGAATGAAGAATGCCGGTTTCCTTGGTTATGCCGATAAGACAACAGCATCGGTTCATGACATATCAAGAGATATTTGCAAGGTTATCAGAGAAATCAGACCTGACTTTGTTATCACTGCTGATCCGAGCCTTATCAATGAGTGCCATTCAGACCATATTAAGGTCGGCGAGGCTGTCAAATATGCCTGCATGGACGCTTCTTGCAAGTTCTATCCCGAACTTGATAACGGTCAGTTGAGAACAGATGCTTACAGTGTACCCAATATTGGATTCTATTACACGGATAAGCCCAACTATAAAGTTGATATCAGCGACTTTGAAGAAACAAAGATGAAGTCTATAGCTTGTCATGTTTCACAGGCTGATCCGACTCTTATGTCTGTTATCAGATTCCAGCAGCAGTATTTCGCTAAGGGTACAAGAGCAAAGGCAGTTGAAGGTTTCAGACTTATGAGATCAATACATATGCATTGCTTCAACCTGCCCGTAGAATAAGACTTATTGTGAATTAAATTTCAAGGGGGTAACATTATGAAAAAGAAAATTTTTATCACAGCCCTTGCAATTGTGCTTGCGTGTTTTTTAGTCGTTCAGATCTTCCCCAATGAGTATGAGGCAATACTCAAAGTTACATACGACAATGCAACACAGGGTTCATCAAGCTCAGTTGCAGCCAACGCAAGTGCTTCCACACCGACATCACAGCCGAGCCAAGTTCAGACAACAGCTAACTCAGGCGACAGTGCGGCTACGGAAGATAAGAAGGACAACAAATCAGATTCTTCTTCAAGCGACAAAAAAGACGACAAGGACAACAGCAAGTCCGACAGTGGCAAGATGCCTCAGACAGCTGAAGAAATAGTCACGAAATACGGCGAAGTTGTTAAGAAGTTTAAGCAGGAAAAGCCGGCTTACACAAAGAAAGAATATCAGGAGCTTCCCGAAGAATCTCGTCAGTTCAGCAATAGCCTTGTCAACAGACTTTTAGGTTTTGCTGATAGCTATATGACAAAAGAGGACAGCGATAAAGCTATAGTTGTTCGTGAAAAGGGATATGCCGATATTATCAATGAGATACCTATTTACGGTATGGAGGAAGGCTGTCTCCTTAAGGACTTCAGCACAGTCAAGAACGCAACTTGCACAGACAACGGTGACGGCACATATAAGCTTTCATTCAGCCTTGAAGATGAGAAGAACCCCGCACCTCTTGCGGCAGGTTCAAAGGAATCAACAAGCTATCACGGTGCAGTGCTTATGCCCGGCAACAGAGATGATATAATGGTTGAGGTCAATAAGGTTGAGAAGATGACAGGTGCTAAGTGCAACAACTTTGATATGACATACCGTGATTGCACATTCGAGTGCGTATACAATCCGGCTAACGATCAGGTTGTGTCAATAACACATCATGCCAACATTGATATTGACGTTGATCTTCACTTTATCACCGATATCACCGGTACAGCAAGATTGACAAACGATATGCTCGTTTACGACATAGCATGGTAAGACATGAAAATAAGGCGGCGGACAGAACGGTTCGCCGCCGTGTTTTTTGCCGTACACACCGAATTAGTGCAAATTGTAAGTTAGCATACTGAATGAAAAAACGGAGAAAAATTTTTGATGAAATATTTGATTTAGCACTTTACTTTTTAAATTTTTGTATTATAATAGAGTAATAGCTGAATAAATATGGGCCTGTAGCGCAGTTGGGAGCGCATCACATTCGCATTGTGGGGGTCGAGAGTTCAAATCTCTTCAGGTCCACCATAAAAGGAACATAAAAAAGATATGTTCCGCGAAAACCCCGA
>CAZTSC010000008.1:0-82078 GCA_964616655.1 uncultured Faecalibacterium sp. | reverse complement strand
CACGAAAAGAAACAACCTTTGTGCGCTAAACAAAGGTTGTTCGTTTTTTAGCTAAATCCAATTTCCTTGGGAGAACTGATGGATTTAATTTCATCTGCGAAGCAGATTTCATTGAAAACTTAAGGATTACGTGGTATAATCATTACAAAGAGAGGCGATTATATTGAAAATGAAAATGGAATATAAAAGGATATTAACAATACAGGATATTTCCTGCGTGGGACAATGTTCGCTTACGGTTGCACTTCCGATTTTATCTGCCTGCGGAATTGAAACGGCAGTGCTTCCGTCTGCTGTTTTGTCAACACATACATCAGGATTTTCCGGATTTACATTTAGAGATCTTACCGATGATATGCCGGCAATTAAAGAACACTGGCAAAAAGAAGGAATCAAATTTGACGGAATTTACACCGGATATCTCGGAAGTACAAAGCAAATCGGATATGTGAAAGACATTCTTGCTACAATGGGAAAAGAAGGAGCTTTGAAAGTTGTAGATCCCGCATTTGCTGACAATGGTAAGCTTTATCCGATTTTTGATAGTGTATATGTTGAAGCGATGAAAACGCTTTGCGGATTTGCAGATATTTTGCTTCCGAATATTACAGAAGCTTGTTTTTTAGCTGATGTAGAATATAAAGAAGAATACGATGAGACATATATAAAAGAATTACTGGACAAACTTTCTTCACTTGGTTGTTCAACAATCGTATTGACCGGTGTGGGCTATGAAACCGAGAAAACCGGCGTGGTTGTTTACGAAAGCGGAAACATAAGTTATTATGAACATTATAAAATCAAAAAAGGCTGTCACGGAACAGGCGATGTTTATGCTTCGGCATTTATGGGGGCATTGATGCGTGGAAAGTCGGTTTTAGATGCTGCAAAAATTGCCGCAGATTATACTGTGCTGTGTATTGAAAATACGCAAGATGATCCGGAACATTGGTATGGTGTAAAATTTGAGCCGGTTTTGCCTGAACTGATCAAGTGCTTATGATATCAAACGATGATACAAGTTGCATTTAGTTTTCGTTTGTAAGATAAATTCCGAATAAAAGGATCAAATAATCAAAATTATCGGTTAAATGTCAAAAAATTTAAAACTCCGGTTGAACCGGAGTTTTTGTTTTACAATCAAATTTTGAGTCGATTTAAACAAAGGAAAGAAATTTTGCAGGCCACATTTGATTGTGTGGTCGCAAAAATATGAATTTCTTAAAGTGACACTAAAATACCCAAAAAGGCATAAAAAATGACCGAAATCGGAGGAGAAACCTCTATTTTCGGTCATTTTTTGGTCGGAGTGACAAGATTTGAACTTGCGACATCCTGCTCCCAAAGCAGGCGCGCTACCAACTGCGCTACACCCCGAAACTAGTTATAGCTAATTAAGTTTTTTACAACGTTTAATATTATATATCTTTTCTAAGATTTTGTCAATCCGTTTTGTACATAAAATGCAATCAAAATGTTGCTTGATCAACAAATCATGTGATTCGCCGGTATCAAAAACCAACACGACCGGCTATGTCATCAATACCTTTTGACAACTCCTATCTTAAATGCTATAATTTTAATTAATGTACACAAATAATATGCAAGCCGTAAAATTGTATATATTTTTAAAGTTGTAATCGAACTTATAGGAGGTATATGAATGAGACTTTTGGTTGTTGAAGATGAGCGAGATCTAAACAGAATTATTACAAAAAAATTGCAATCAGATGGATATTCGGTTGATAGTTGCTTTGACGGCGAGGAAGCCGCAGATTGTCTGTCGGTCGCTGAGTATGACGGAATTATACTCGATATAATGATGCCAAAAAAAGACGGACTCACCCTGCTTAGGGAACTTCGTGACAGAAACAATAATACTCCCGTCTTAATGCTGACGGCAAAAGATGCTGTTTCGGACAGAGTCAAGGGACTTGACACAGGCGCTAATGACTATCTCATCAAACCTTTTTCGTTCGATGAACTTTGTGCAAGAATCAGAGCGATGCTAAGAAAAAACGGCAATGCCGGCTCGAACATATTTACAGTTGGCGATCTTCAGGTCGATACCGCAGCAAAGCAGGTCGTACGGGGAAATATTAAAATAGACCTTTCCGCTAAAGAATATGCTCTCTTAGAGTACATGATAAGAAATGCCGGTGTCGTCTTGTCCCGTGAAAAAATTGAAAATCATATTTGGAATTTTGATTATGATGGCGGTACGAACGTCATTGATGTATATATAAGCTATCTCAGACGAAAGATAGATAGCGGTTTTGATAAAAAACTCATTCACACCGTCAGAGGCAGAGGCTACGTTATTAGGGAGGAAATATGAAAATTCATTCTATTAAGTATAAGTTGATGCTCTGGTTCTCCGCAGCAGTTATTCTTATTTCAGGTTTATCTGTCTTTACCACTATTATGGTCAGTCGCTCAGTCATTCATAAAGTTGTCCGTGATGAACTGACTAAGACTGTTGAAGATAACCTCGATGAAGTTGAATACTATAAAGAATTCAGCTATCTTGAAGTCAAAGATCCTTATGATGCTTACCTTAGCTATGGCGATGGCTTTCTTGAAATAGATGATGACTTTATGAAAAACGTGAACGGCATGGTCGTTTCGCTTTATGATAAAGACGGACTTGTTTACGGAGACAGCTCGTTGTTTTATGATGAAGAATTTCCCGAATTTTCCGATAAAACTATGAGATATATTGAATTGGCAAGCGAAAAATACTATGTTTATGACAGAAAGATCAGCACCGATGTTGGCGATATATGGCTTAGAGGTACAGTACCGGCTGAATCGACAATATCACAGATAAATGTTATAACAAAGATGGTTATGCTTTTTATTCCCGTTCTTGTTTTGCTTGCGATTGTCGGTGGATATCTTATTGCCAAAAGGGCGTTGAGACCTGTTGTTAAAATAAACGATGCCGCTGAAAGTATCAGTGTCGGAAACGACCTCTCAAGAAGAATAGACATCGGAGATGGCGACAGCGAATTACACTCAATAGCAAAGTCGTTCAATGCAATGTTAGAGCGACTTGAAAACTCATTCAAGAAAGAACAACAATTGACCTCGGATATCTCTCATGAATTGAGAACACCAATATCCGTTATATATTCACAATGTCAACTCTCCCTTGAAACGGATGAGACAAAAGAGGACTTCACAGAGTCGATATCTCTGATAGAGCGTCAGAGCAAAAAAATGTCCGGCATAATTAATGATATGTTGGATTTTGCCAGACTTGAGAGGGGAGCAGAGAATATAATTCTCGATAAGTTAAATCTGTCTGAGTGTGTATCGTCTGTATGTGAGGATATGTCACTGATAAAAGACAAGAATATTAAGCTTGAATACAGCGTTGAACCCGATGTATTTATTAATGGAAGCTTTGAGCTTTTGACTCGTATGTGTATAAATCTTATATCCAATGCTTATAGGTACGGAAAGACGGAGGGCAATATATATGTTGATCTCCAAAGCGATGATACACAGGCAACGTTAAGTGTGAAAGACAACGGTGTCGGTATAGAAAATAAAGACATCGAAAAAATATTTGACAGATTTTACAGATCGGACACCTCAAGAGCATCCGGAGGAACAGGCTTAGGTCTTTCTTTTGTCAAAGAAATTGCAGAGATCCATTCGGCGAAGCTTTCAGTTGAAAGTGAAATCGGAGTTGGAAGCTGCTTTAAAATTATTTTCAAAAAAATTTGAAGTTCTAATGTTTCTTTAATCTTTATAGGGTAAACTTAAATCACGGTAAGGGAGAGATGAACAACCACACCGAATTTAAAACCTATTAAGGAGATGTTTATTATGAAAAAAGTTATTACAGGTATATGCTCGGTAGTAGCAGCAGGTGCAATTCTTGCAGGTGCAACATTCGCCTCGGCATCAGTTACGAAGAAAAATTCTATCGGTTCGGATAAAGCTCTTGAAATTGCTTTGACCGATGCCGGAATACAAAAAGAAAAAGCCACAGGCACAAAATCAGAATTTGATAAAGACAACGGAAGATATATTTTTGATGTGGACTTTATCAGTGACGGCAAAGAATACGACTACAAAATAGATGCGAAAAGCGGAGAAATAATCGAACGTGATGTTGACAAAGACGACAGTGCTGTTGTCAAAACAACAGATAAAGCCGAAAGCACAACAACAGCCGACAGTACAACAAACAAAGAAACAACAAAGGCTGAAACTTCAAATTCACAGACAAAGCGTATTTCACTTGATAAGGCTAAGAAAATCGCACTTGATAACGCAGGCATTACTTCATCAAAAGCCAAATTCACTAAAGCAAAGCTTGAAAAAGATGACGGCAAATACGAATATGATATAGAGTTTACATCGGGCAATAAATCGTACGACTACACGTTAGACGCATATTCAGGTAAGATACTCGAAAAGGAAATCGAGACACTGAAGAAAGTTTCCACAGCTTCAACGACAGTTTCCAACTCACAAACAAAATATATCTCGCTTGATGAAGCCAAAAAAATTGCACTGGATAATGCAGGCATCGATTCATCAAAAGCTAAATTCACTAAGGCAAAGCTCGAAAAAGATGACGGAGATTACGAATATGATATAGAATTTATATCAGGTAATAAATCGTATGACTACACTTTAGATGCATATTCAGGCAAGGTTCTTGAAAAGGAAGTTGAGACTTTGAAGAAATCTTCTATTGGAACGACAGCGGATCTGAGTTCACAGAACGGATCTAAAATTTCACTCACTGAGGCTAAGAACATTGCGATAAGCGATGCAAAGGTTAAGTCATCAAATGTTAAGTTCACAAAAGCTGAATATGACAATGAAGATAGAGATTTTGAAATTGAATTTGTATCCGATGACAAGGAATACAAATATGAAATAGGGGCAAGCGGCACTATTATCGACAAGAAAGTTAAGACTGTCAAGGACACAGCTTTGCACACATCAGCTCTTATCAGCACGGATAAAGCTCGCTCTATAGCTCTTGACCATGCAGGGCTTAAGTTAAGCGAAGTTAAGATGAAAAAAGTTCATCTTGAAAAAGATGACGGTGTTTATGAGTATGAAGTAGAGTTTGTAAAAGGCTATGTTGAGTATGAATATTGTATCAACGCAAAGACAGGTGCAATCATCGAGGCGGAAAAAGATTTTGTTGACTGAGAAATTGTAAATAAGTTGAGAAAATATTAAGCCTGTACTGTCTGAACCTTGTGTTCGGACAGTACAGGCTTTTTTTACTGACTCATTCGATTATCGTGTTTATATTCTTCTCCATGAGATCGAAAAACTTATTAACGATTTTTTTATCTTCGTCATTTCCTCTGACACACATTGAAAGCGTGATGACGTTTTTATATGTTGTTACCGTCAAAAGCACAAACGGTTTATATTTTACTGCACCTGACATGAAAGCATCGGTTGGTTCTTTTCCTGAAAGAGAGAAATGCTTGCCGTTGAGAATACCAATGTTGCTCATAGCCATTAGTGGGTTTGAATATCCGATCTTTATGATCTGTTCCGACACCGTGTGGGGCAGAAAATTATATCCGAAATTGAGAAGCGGCAGACCGTAAAGTCCCATGAATTTGTCGTTTTTGAATCTGTTTGAACTGCGTACAACATATTTGACTGTTTCAAAAATGTCACGTCCTCTTTCGGGAATTGCACATTGCATCCACGAAGTGTGATTTGTGAAACCTTGCCCTTCAACACTGTTCATGTGTCTGCGAAGGTCGATCGCATTTGATATCATCACTTTGTCACTTATCGGGTACTCGGCAAGCTCATACACGCTGTAAAAATAGCTCGCTAAAATAAGATCGTTGATCGTTGCACCAAGCTCTTTACCCTTTGATTTAAGCTTGAGAAGTGTTTCCTCGGTGAATTTTTTCCTCGCTATAAATGATTCGTCACGAATATTGTCAGCGGTTAGTGGGAATTTGTGATCATCTCTTGAATTGATGTTTTTGAAAAGATGCTGTGCGACATCGGCCTCGGTTTTAGTGTAACCGGAATAAACATTATCATAAGAACGTGAACCATGCCTGAAATCAATAGGGCTGATACCGTTGTCAACATATTCGGTGTAATTTTCGCAAAGCGACTGAATGAAATATTTAAGGTCGCCGCCGTCCATACACATATGGTTTTCGACAATACAAAGTGTGCTTTTATTATCCTTTATAAAAAGGGCGACTTTCATCTGTATATCGGAATCAGCCGGTATATACTGTGTAAGAAATGTGTCAACGGCTTCTCTCAGATCTTCGGGATAGCTCACCGTGAAAACATCATCAATATTATATGGGTTGACCTTCCAATATGTATAAAGCTTATGATCGACAAACTTTGAGTGAAGAACCGGTGCTTTTTCAAAAGCACAGATAATAACCGTTTTGAGAGCCTCAATATCGGGGACAAAATCATAGTTTAACTCAACATGAACCATACGGTCATTGAAATCACGGAACAAATAGTGCATTTTATCCCAAAGTTCAGCTGTTAATCTGCGTTCCATTATTCTGCCTCCTGTTTATACATAAAGTATTTCATGTTGCTGATTATGACTGCAAGAATGTATATAAGGTCTATAACAAGTCCGATAAGGATTATAGGCCAGCCACCGCCCCATGAAACTATATTATATGCCGCAAGAATAATGTAGACCATTGTTGCGATTGCAGGCATATAGATAAAGAATGAAATCATGCGGAATTTTTGACCTGTGGCATAGGCGAAAATCAGATCGGCTATCAGTGATAGCATAACGCCGGCCGGAACTATAGGCCAAGTTGTAAGCTCATCGGGAAGCATCATGAGCCAGAACAAATAGGTGAAAACCATAAACAGCATAACACAGCCTATAATCATCACTCGTGCAATAGGATGAAATACCTGCTTCATATGACATAATTTGTTTATAGCGAAACTCAGATAGAAGATTATCATAAAGAAGATGCCGCCAACGATTATAAGCCATGTTTTGTCCCAAGCTTTTGTTATGTCGCTTATTATAAAATATGCGGCGAACATTAAAACGAAAAAGATGACTCCGCCAATCGGCAAGATAACTTTTAATTTTTTGCCGAGCATACGTTTCTTTTCTTCTTTTTCAAAACTTGCAAAGTTTCCTTTAATATCTCCGAATTCATCAGCGACAAGATCGGCAAGAACTTTTTCATCTTTGAGTCCTGCGTGTGTCATTTCATTAGCTCTTTCAGTCATTTCATCAAGAAGTTTCCTTTTGTACAGATAAGTCATTCTGTTGTCTTTGAGTTCTGCACATGAGGATTCAATGTACTCAATAAAATTTTTCATAAATAAAACCTCACTTTTTGACGGAAATTTTACCGCTGAGTGAAATATACCATAAATGAGTGGACTTGTAAACAGAAGAAAAGTGTTATTTTGAAAAACTTTATATAAGCTTAAATTAATGTTAACAAGAAATCACATGGTTGTAAAAATATTTTTGTTTTCCGCAATCTTACAAAAACTTAAGCTTCACCGCATTGAAAAAAACAGAGTATAAATGTATAATGAATTCAGGTGATTAATTATGAAAAACAGAATACTTCTTGTTGAGGACGATGTTTATCTTCGAGATGGTCTTTGCGAACTTCTTATTAAAGAAGAATATGATATCGTATCAGCTAAAAACTGCACTGAAGGTAAAAAGTTTTACGGTGAGGAAAAGTTCGATCTTATCATTCTTGATGTTATGCTGCCCGATGGAAGCGGACTTGAAATATGTTCATATATTCGTTCTTTGGGAGATGAAACTCCCATACTTTTTCTTACGGCGTGTGATGAGGAATTTCAAATTGTGCGAGGGCTTGATGCCGGAGCAGATGACTATGTAACGAAGCCTTTTCGTTTGCAGGAACTTCTTTCTCGTGTAAGAGCTTTACTAAGACGAAAAACCATGTGTACCAATTATCATTTTGGGGATATTTTTATTGATCTTTCTCATATGGTTGTGAAAAAAGACGGTTGTAATCTTTTCTTGACACCTACAGAATTTCAAATTTTATCCGCATTGACGCAAAACAACGGAATTATCGTGACGAGATCTTCCCTCTTACAGAAAATTTGGGACAGTGATGGAAACTTCATTGATGACAATACTCTTTCCGTACATATAAGTCGTTTGCGTGACAAGATCGGTGCAGAGCATATAGTGACCGTGCGTGGAGCAGGTTATAGGTGGGAGGGTTGACGGTGAATCCTACAATAGCAATTCTACTTATTTTAGCTATACTTTGCGTGTTCTTGTCGGTAGATTTTATCTTCAGCCGAATAAAGATTCACAGGTTGACGAAAAGTGTTGATGATTTCATCAAATACGGCAGAATGACGGAATTGATCTTCTCCGATAGTGTATATTCCGACTTGCAAAGCAGAATATATGAGCTGGAAACACAGCTTATTCAAGAAAAAGAAAATACTATGCTCGAAGCGAAGAATAATGCCGAATTTGTATCCGATATTTCGCATCAGCTTAAAACTCCGCTTGCCGGACTGCGGCTTTACTGTGAAATGGAGAACAGCATTTCTAATGATTTTCACACCGAAAAAGAGTTGGAACTTATAGGCAAAATGGAAAATCTCATTTATAATGTGCTGAAACTGGAAAAAATTAGAAGTGATACATATGTAATGAATTTTCGAGAAACTGAAATTTCTGTTCTTTTCAGAGAGCTTAGAGCAGAATTTTCCCTGCTGTTTCCACAAAAAAATATTTTCATAAACGGTGACGGTTTGTTACGCTGTGATAAGGTATGGCTCAGCGAGGCTTTCGGAAACATCATAAAAAATGCTTGTGAGCATACAAAGCCTGACGGTGTGATTGATATTTTTATCGACAGCGGAGAAAAAAGTATGAGTATTATTATTGAAGATGATGGCGGCGGTGTTGATGAGAATGAACTGACACAGCTTTTTAAACGTTTTCATCGCACTGAAAACGCATCTCCGGATAGTGCAGGAATAGGGCTTTCTATCACGAAGGCAATAATTGAAAAGCATCATGGAACAGTTCTTGCGGAGAATGGCGAAAACGGACTTCGCATAGTAATATGCTTTCCGATCATAGACGGAAATATCAAAATATAAACAGTTTTTTTGCAGCGACAGTTCGGCACCTGCTCACACCTCCGGCGTTCGCAGGTACACGAACTGTCGCTGTCCGCCCGCTTCGCGGGCGGGTTTGTCAAACCTTACAAAATCTTAAGCTAAAAGTCACCGAAAAGAAAGGTTGACAGTGTATTATATAAGCACAAAACGAAGAAGAGGTGTTTTTTATGAAAATTATCGAATGTAAAAATCTGACGAAGGAATACATAAGCGGTGAAAACATTGTCAAAGCTGTTGACAACGCTACCGTTGCCTTTGAGAAAGGCGAGTTTTGTGCTATAACAGGGCCGTCAGGCTCCGGAAAGTCAACATTTTTGCATACGCTCTCCTCACTTGAAAGCCCCACAAGCGGTGATATCATCTATGGCGATAAGTCACTTTCTTCATATAGCGACAATCAGCTGTCAATTCTCCGCCGCCGCCGTTTCGGTTTTGTTTTTCAAGCTTATAACCTTGTTCAAGAACTTACGGGATATGAGAACATTCTTTTGCCGATAATGCTTGACGGCAAGAAGCCCGATGATGAATACTTGAATAGAATTATTGATATGCTTGGAATTCGTGACAGACTTGATCATCTTCCGTCTGCTCTTTCCGGTGGTCAACAACAGAGAATAGCTATCGCAAGAGCCTTGGCGAACAGACCGTCTATACTTTTCGCCGATGAACCGACAGGAAACCTTGACGGAAAAAGCGGACGTGAAGTGTTGTCACTTTTAAAGTACGTCAGCAAACAGCTTGGAATAACGCTCATTCTCGTCACCCACGATCTCCATGTCGCCGAGCAAGCGGAGAGAGTTCTCACTATAGAGGACGGCAAGATTGTCAGAGATACAAAGCCGACCTATGAGGCATAAGGCGAGGTGACTGAAATGAAAAAGAAACTCACTGTCAACACCGTGGCTTTAGGCAACTTAAAGCAGCGAAAAAAGCAATATACCGTCTTGATAATCGGTATAATTCTAGCAATAATCTTTTCATCGGGAACGATGTTTTTTATTTCAACCACAATGTCGTCTAACGAAGAATATCGCAATCAAAGCTACGGAAAATTTACAGGCTATTATTTCGCACCGCAGGATTTTGTTGATGCCGAAGCGGGCAAAAAAGGCGGATATCTCGAAAGCTACGGCTACGCTCACATCTTAGGCTACGGCTATACAGACGAAGAAAAAACAGATCGAGGTGCGGCTATAGCATGGCTTGATGATGAGGCGAAAGAGCTTTATTATGTCAATGTCAAAGAGGGAAGATATCCCGAAAACAAGGGTGAAATAGCGATCGAGGATGACGCCGCAAGACGACTTGGAATCAAGTCCGACATGATAGGCGAGAAGGTCACGCTTGCTGTTTTCGGAGCGAACGGACTAGATTATCTTTCAAAAACGAAACAGAAAACCTACACATTAGTCGGAATCTTAAAAGATAAAAGGTCAAATTTAGGAGAGTTATTCGATAAAGAACAAGCCTCAATTATACCTGCCGCATTTGTCAGCGACAAGGAGGACACCGAAGCCGGCGAAAAGGAAATTTTGGGTATATATTTCAAGGGAACTGAGGAAACTTTAAATAAAAGAACTTCATCGGGTGAAACTGTGTTTTGGGCGAACTTCATTGCTCCGATATATGATAAAGCGGCGGCAAAATATGGAGAAAACTATTCAAATCCGATGATTTATACATTGATTTACTCCGACAATTCAAGCGGCGATGTTATGAACTCGGCACTTATCACCATAACTTTTGCCGTTGTGCTTATGTTGGCATCGTGTATGGGCATCATCAACGCTTTTTCGACTAACCTTAACGAACGCCGCAAACAAATTGGTATGCTTCGTGCGGTCGGAGCGACAAGGCGACAGATTATAAATATCTTCGGCAGAGAGACCTTTATCATCACTCTCATCTGCACTCCGATAGGTGTTCTCATTTCATATTTTGCAGTTAAGCTTTATGCATATTTTATGGGTGAGCAGTTTATTTTCATTCCCAATTTTGAGGTACTCATAGGCACTGCTGCCGTGAGTGTTGTCTGTGTAATGTTAGCCTCGCTTATTCCTTTGGTCTCGGCATCTAAGGTGTCACCCATGCAGGCGATAAGAAATGTCGAGCTTAGCAGGAAAATGAAAAAGCAGAAGATCAAAACAAAAAAGCGATTTAGCGTTCCGAAACTTCTTTCAAGCAGAAGCATCAAGTTTTACCGTTCAAAGCAGATCGGTGTTACCGTTATACTTATTATAACGATATTTATATCAAGCTTCGGATTTTCGGCTTTAAAGGCGGAGTCCGATATGGATCGCTGGAACCAATACAATAAATATGAATATTCGTTGGGAGTGACAAGCGGTTTTCTGACCAACGGCTTATTTGTCAATATGCCGAATGTTGTTTCGGAAATAACGGCTAATGACTACCATGATGTTGTCGATTCGTCAATGTTCACTTCATTCAAAGCCTATAAAGAACTTTCGTCATGGATAGAAGTTGACAAGTATGATGATTACATGAAAATCCTATCAACAAGTGGTTTGGTTATGCCATACTATAATAATGGCAATGAGTTAACAAAAGAAATACTCGACAACACAAAGTCTGAGGATTTTCTCAATATTTATTTTAAAAAAGAAACAGAGGATTATACAAAACTTAAGAAAGCTCTTGGTACAGGCGAGCTTTTCCATATTGGTATTTGTGGCTTTATGCCGGAAATGATAAAAGAAAATATGGATAGGTTTGAGGTCATTGACGGAAAGATCAACATTGACAAGCTCAACTCCGGTGAAGAAGTGGTGCTTGTCGCTTATCAAAATATAAGCTATGCCTGCACTTTTGATGATGATGGCAGAATACTTTCATACGGAGTCCAAAATCTCGATGATTCCGACAGCCTTAAAGACTATTCTCTGTATGGCCCTGCGGCTTCATTAAGCTATAAGGTAGGTGACACTATTAAGCTCCAAACACCGTATTCAAACCAAAGCAAAAGTGAATTTACTCAAGAGATAGGCACTTATTCAGATAAAATATCAACTTGTTATGAAAAGGAAGTAAAGATAGGAGCAATAATCAAGAAGTTTTATTTCAGCCAAGTTATGAGTATGAATAGCTTTGATAATATCGGAATAATGACAACGACCGATGGATTGAGCAAAATTTCAAAATATAATCATGGCTACAGTTATATGGAATTTGATTATGACGGCGAGCTTGACGATAATACCGATGAAAAAGTCATGGAATATTTAAACGACATTTTCTCCGGAACAGATTTCTCGGCATTTTCAAATTATGCCTATAAATCAAATAATCAATCAGTAATGAGTAATCTCATTTTAGCTTTGCTTTCAATAGTTATATTGATGTTCGCCATCTGTGCAAGCATCGTCAATAACGCATTGACCGGCAAGATACGGGAAAGCAAAAAGGAAATAGGCACTCTAAGGGCAGTCGGAGCGTCCGTCAAAGATCTCACCGAGGCGTACATAAGACAGTTAGTGTCAATGTTCGCTTGGGGCATGGGAATAGGTTTAGGCGGTTACACTGTCGCACATTTAGTCTTGAAGTTTGCCTTGAAAGATGGATATGAAATGAAATATCTTATTTGGCCGTCACTCGTCATATGTGTATTGCTTTGCCTTATTTGCAGCCTGAATTTGTACTTCAAAATAAAGCAGGAAATGAAGCACAGCATAGTCGAAAATATCAGAGAGTTATAAGGGAGAAACACTATGAAAAAAGTTATTGCGTATATTCTTTGTCTTTTGCTTTTCTTAATGCCAATCACTGCGTTTGCGGAAAATGATGAGAAAACAGACAATTCCACTCCACGGTTTATGGTGACAGGATATGAACTAAATGAAAACAGCCTTTCACCGGGCAAATCTGCTGAACTCTCGGTCACATTCAAAAATTTCAGCAGTGCAAAGGCACTTTATAATATCAAGCTCACACTTGAAGATCCAAGCGGTGAAATATTGACCGAAGAAATGCCGACAAAATATGTCAATCGTATATCGGCTGGCGGTGTCTATAAATGGAAGCTTAAGCTCAAAGCAGCTAACACGGCTGCTGTCGGTTCTCATGATCTTCAAATTTCAGCCGAGTATGAAGACAAGAACTATTCATCGTATTCATCAAGTGACAAGGTGAGAGTTGATGTCAGACAGCCGGTTAAGCTCAAATACAGTGGGGCATCTCTTCCGAAAAAACTTGTTCAAGGTGATACGTATACGGTGGAAATCACTCTTATGAATACGGGCAAAAGCAAAATATATAACTGTACGGTTGACTTTGATATAGAAAAAATGTCATCGGGCGGAAGCTCATTTGTCGGAGATATTGAACAGGCTCAAAGTGCTGTTTGCACGGCTAACCTCAAAATCGACAGTGCTGCTGTCGGAGAAGTCAAAGGAACAATACTTATAACTTATGAAGATGATTACGGCAAAGAGTATAAAAAGACAGTTGATGTCAATACGCTTATCGCAGAAAAGGTCGTTGAAACATTGGTCAGCGAAGAAAAGCAAGAAAGCAAAAATACTCTTTGGTGGCTGTTCCTTCTTATCGGAGCATTAGTCGGAGGCGGTATCGGTTTTGGCGTACCTTGGTTTATAAGAGATAAAAGACAGAGAAAAGAAGATGACTTAAGATTGTAAAAAACAGCAAAAAAGCACTCGCAAGACGATCGCCTTGCGAGTGCTTTTTTATGTTTGATCGTTCGCTTTGATTATTTCTTCAAGCGAGATGTTTTCGTGTCGGTATCTTGCATTGGGGTTCTTTTCACTTGATGTGAACCCGATAGCTTTTTCGGGACAGTTGTTTGCACATGACAAACAGAAGTTGCAGGTTTCACGCACCCTGAAAGCTTTGCTGTTTTCGACCTTGAAATTTTTTTCGGGACATACCTTTGTGCAAATACCACAGCGAGTGCAGTTGTCCTTGACGGTTAAAATCTGACCGTTGATTTGTTCCGGGTGAGCATTGTGCATTCTTTTAACCACATTGTAAAGAGCTTTGCCTTTAAAGGTGACTTTCGGTAGATAGTTTTTTCGCTCACTTATGTCTTTTATAGCCTTCTCGATTTGAAGATCGGTTTTCTTATCCTCTTTTATCTGCTGTGACACATCGAAAACAGGCAAAAAGTTGTCAACCATTTTGATTGTTGCAATATAATTGACGTTTATTCCGCACTTTTCGGCGAACTTCTTTCCTTCTTTGGCAGCAACGGTTTCATCGTTTCCATATGTCAAAACCATATAAACATATTCGGCATTGAGTTTGACTTTTTTCAGAAATTCACACACTATAGCAGGAAGTTCACCGGAAAATACCGGACAAACAATACCAACTGTTTCGCAAGTATATTCAAGCTTGTTGTTTTTCAAGGCTTGAGGAATACTTATCGGATCTTCTTCCAACTTCTTAGCCACATAAAGGCTGTTGCCTGTTGCAGTGAAGAAGAAAACCATATTACCACTCCTTCTTTTCGTTTTCGGCACTTGTTTTGTTCTTTCTTTCTTCAACCATTTTCACAAACCATTCGACCATTTTAGGATCGGTGTGTGAGAAGAAAGAACTTTCCTTTTTATCAAGGGAAGATATTATCTTCATGTCATCACTGCTAAGTTCAAAGTCAAACACATCAAAGTTTTCTCTCATACGTTCAATGTGTGTTGACTTCGGTATAACGACTGTTCCACGCTGTAAATGCCAACGGAGAATGACCTGCGCAGTTGTTTTGCCGTATTTTTCGCCTATATTTTTGAGATCGTCAAGCTCAAAAAGTCCGCCTCTGCCTTCACCGAACGGTGCCCAAGCCTCAGGCTGAACAGAATATTTTTCATGCCAAAGGATTGACTCTTTTTGCTGATTGTGTGGGTGTATCTCTATTTGATTTACAGCCGGCTTTATACGAGAAAATGATGTGAGGTCTATCATTCTGTCGGGATAGAAGTTGGATATACCGATAGCTCTTATTTTGCCCTCATCATAAAGATCCTCCAAAGCTCTGTAAGCACCGTAGACATCGTTGAACGGCTGATGAAGCAAGCAAAGATCGAGATAGTCCACCTTTAGCTTTTTCATTGATTCAATCACGGACTTTCGACATTCATCATATCCGTAGTGTTCTATCCAAACTTTGGTTGTCAGAAAAATTTCTTCTCTGGGTATGCCACTTTTAGCTATGGCATTTCCGACTTCTCCTTCGTTAAAATAGCTTTGAGCTGTGTCTATCAAGCGGTATCCGACCTTGAGTGCATCGCTGACACAGCGTTCACATTCATCTTTTGTGACTTGATAAACACCGTATCCGAGTTGCGGCATTTTCACACCGTTATTAAGTGTAACAGTAAACATGAGCGTACCTCCTAATTTAATTTGTCTATACTATTATAAAACTTAAAGTTAGGTTTAAGTCAAGAGAAGTTTGTAATATTTTTTACGAAAAAACTCGTCATAATCACGAATTTTCTCTTTTTGGTTGCGTTTAGTGTCGAAAGCGGGTATAATCATATTTAAATATATGTCGCTTTTTCGGTACGCTGAGAAACGTTTATATTTATAATCTAACGTTCTTTAAGATCGTTGCCAAAAGGAGTAAAACATGGAAAGAAACGTATATGAAGAATACATAGCTATTTTGAAAGAAGAACTTGTTCCGGCAATGGGTTGCACAGAGCCTATTTCAATAGCATATGCGGCGGCAAAAGCCAGACAGATACTCGGATGTATTCCCGAATATGTTGAAATCGAAGCCAGCCCTAACATTATCAAAAATGTCAAGAGCGTCATAGTTCCAAACACGGGTTCGCTCAGAGGAATCGAGGCCGCAGCCGTTGCAGGTTTAGTGGCAGGTCAGGCTGACGATGAGCTACAAGTTTTAAGCAAGGTCACAGGTGATGAGATAAAGCTTATATCGGAATATCTTGAAAAAATTGATTGCAAGGTCAAATCTTCGGATAACGGCTATATTTTTTATATTTCAGTATCAGCTCAGGCAAATGGTCACTCGGCATATGTCGAGATAGCCGGCGAGCATACAAACATCATATGTATGAAAAAAGACGGAGAAACACTGTTCAGTCGTGAATACACGGAGCAGAAGAATGCTTACAGAACAGACCGTTCTCTTTTGAATGTTGATTGTATAGTCGAATTTGCGAATACGGTTGAAATCAGCGATGTTGAGGAAGTTATAGCAAAACAGATCGAGTGCAACACCGCCATAGCCGAAGAAGGACTTCACAATAATTGGGGTGCAAGTATCGGAAGTATTCTTCTCAGATCTTACGGAAACAGCGTTCACAACAGAGCGAAAGCGTATGCGGCAGCAGGATCAGATGCAAGAATGAGTGGTTGTGAAATGCCGGTCGTTATCAATTCCGGAAGTGGAAATCAAGGACTTACAGCTTCGCTGCCGGTTATCGTGTACGCAAAAGAATTGGGCGTATCAAAAGACTTGATGTACCGAGCATTAGTTGTTTCAAATTTGGTGACTATCCACCTTAAAACGGGGATAGGCCCACTTTCAGCTTATTGCGGAGCGACAAGTGCCGGTTGCGGAGCCGGTGCAGGCATTACATATCTTTACGGTGGCGGTACGAAAGAAATTTCGCACACGGTTGTCAATGCACTTGCCATAAATTCGGGCATGATCTGTGACGGAGCAAAACCTAGTTGTGCGGCAAAGATCGCCTCAGCTGTTGAATCCGGACTTCTCGGTATGCAGATGGGAAATCATGGAAAGGAATTTTTCGGCGGCGAGGGAATCATTGTCAAGGGAGTCGAGAACACCATAAGAAGTATAGGCGAATTAGCTCGTGACGGAATGAGAGAAACGGACAAGCTTATCATCAAAATGATGACAGAATGTCCGTGCAGCTGATAAAAGAATAATAGAATAATAAAAACCGTGTCTTGCTGAATGCGAAACACGGTTTTATGATTGTTTTCAATTACGGTCTAAGGCCCATGCCACCCTCAAGAGTGATCGTTTCACCACTCATATATTTGAAGTCGGGGGAGGCGAGTGAAACGCAAGCTCTGCCGATTTCTTTTTCAACATCACCGTAGTGGCCCATCGGCGGCATTTTAACGTTTGCCTTGAAAGCATCGGGATAAGCTTTCTCAAAGTTTTCAAGCTGAGAAGTCCAAGCAAGCGGACAAACGATGTTGACATTTATTCCGTCTTTGCCCCATTCCGTTGCGGCAACTCTTGTGAGTCCTCTTATGCCCTCCTTGGCGGCAGCATATGAACACTGACCGAAGTTTCCGAAAAGACCTGCACCTGATGCGAAGTTGATTACCGTACCCTTGGTTTCCTTGAGGTGCGGATAGCAAGCTTTCATATAATAAAATGTTGCATACAATCCGGAATACATAGCAAGGTCAAACTGTTCTGTTGTGTGATCTGCCAAAGCAACGCCTGATGCCGAGGCCTGAGCGTTGTTGATGAGAACATCAATTCTTCCGAAAGCCTCGATCGCCTTGTCGATGACATTTTGAACTGTGGCTTCGTTGTCAGCGCCTGCACTTACGTCAGCTTGTACCGCCAAAACTTTAACACCATAAAGTCTTTCAAGTTCTTCCTTTGCGTCATCAAGTTTTTGAACGTTTCTTCCCGTTAAAACGAGATTTGCACCCTCTTTAGCGTAAGCTGTAGCTATACCGTATCCGATAGAACCGCAACTGCCGTCACTGAGAGTTGCTCTTCCGCCGCCGGTGATAATGGCGGTCTTACCTGTTAAAAATCCCATAAAATAGACTCCTTTCAATTTGACATATGTCTTTTATATTTTATCAGCCTTGCCCTTTAAAGTCAATAAATAAGAGAATATAAAAAAGCTTTTGAAACGTTTTTCTTTTATATATGTACGCATAATGCAGTGCTTTGACAAAGTTTCGCAAAATTGGGAAAAGATTTTGTCAAAAAGTTTAATTATTTTTAAATAGTTGTGTAGAGTTTGTGAATTTTGATAAAAAGCCTAAATCTGCTTGACTGCTTTTAGTCAAAAGTGTATAATCAACTTGTGTTGGATAGGGTTTCAAAAATTTCGCCCTGTCAAGGAGGTAAAATCTTTATGAGAAGAACAAACAAAATAATCAGCTTTGTTTTAGCTATGATTATGCTTCTCAGCTCAGTAAGCTTATCACTTTTTGCTTCGGCTGAAGTTGATCCGTCCGGCTTACTTGCTGATCCGGCTAATGGCATAACACAAGGCTATGTAACAGACAACGGAAACGCTACAAACAGCAACACAACTGTACTGTTTGACTGGCTGGATTCAATCTTGAAAGACATTAATCTTAATGATTTGCTTGGTGAAACAGCAGGCAGCGTTATAAATTTCTGTAATTTTATTGGTATTACGATTGACATCAACAGTATAAACGGAATCTTGGAGACTCTTGATACCGTTAAAAATGTAAATGTTGATGTCGGAATTTTTAATCCAAAGCCTTTAACAGAAAGCGTTTTTGGCACTGGCTACGGTCTTAACACAAAGAATTGGCCTAAGGATCAGTCAAGAGAAAAGACAGGCGACTATGCTGTTCTTTGCAATTTCATTCAGTTCCTTTCGGACAACTCTGCTTTCCTTGGCGGATTTGTTGCCAATAAGACAAACGACAGCTATCTTGGAATATCTGTTCCCACTATGTCAAGCCTTCTCAGCGGCAAAGACATCTACACATTCGTTAAAGAAACAGTTGCAGGTCTTATCTATGAAAAAGGCACTGAAAAATATAACGCAGCTGTCAATAAGACACTTGACAAGATCGTCTTTGAAGATGCTCTCGGTGACGGATTAAACGGTTTACTTATCAAACTTGACGATTGGTTCAAGGGCAAGTTCGTTAAAGAAAATCCGACCTCAACAATGGAAAAAGCTTTCGCATATCTTTATGGTGAAGCAGGATTCAAGTTTGAGGGCAGCCTTGACGGTTATGTTTATAACGAAAACATGACTCTTGATGCTACAGTTACCGATATCATTAAGACTATCTTCACAAATAATGCAGACGTTATTAAGAAGCTCCTTATGAGAAGCGGCGATAAGCTTTATTGGAACATCGTTGCCAACGAGTGGGGCAAGCCGTTCGCATCTATCATCAAACTTGATATACTCAAGGCAGATGACGAGTCAAAAGTTGCTTATATTGATGAAATGGGTAAGGCTTTGAAAGGCTCTCTCACATCATTCAATGATTTTGCAGGTATTTTAGTTGAGGCTCTTACTACATATAAGTGGGATTATGACAAGAGCTTCGGTGAAAACTATGAGTCTATTTTCATGTGGTCAATGGACGTTGCCAGAAAAGCTCCTGTTGCCGAAGGTGAAAACAATCCTTATGCAGTTGAAGGCTATAAAGAAGGCGACTTCCAGTCATATGCTCTCACTCTTGCTAAGGTTATAGTTAACAGAGCAGTTGACAACGAGAACGATCCGTTCAGAGTTGCACTCAATAAATGCACAACAACACAGGAAGTTGTCACAAACCTTCTTAAACTCATCTCTTTCAAAGAGAACGGTGAGGTAGTAAAGGTTATCGGCGACAAGTCAACAACATATAAGCAGGTTCTTGGCGATATCCTCGGCTACTATCTCAATAAGGTAGCTATACTCTATACAGACACCAAAAACACTCAGAGATATCAAGTCGGTTCAGGCAAGACATATCTCGATGTTCTCAACTACGCAGCTAACTATTATCTCTGCGACCTCAACTTTGCTACTCTCATGGGTGCAAAGCTCACAAAGAACATGACATATGTTCAGAAACTTGATGCACTTCAGGTCGTTCTTTTCAATAAGAACAATGAAAACAAGACAGGCAACTTTAAGTTTGACTACTCAACAGCAACACAGGTTATAGAGCCGGTTGTTGATGCACTCATCAATCTTGATATTGAAAAGCTGTTCAGAGTTGGCTTTGAAGAAGCTTTCACAGACAAGAACACAACAGTTTCAGCTGCAAACCTTGTTTACGGCATGATCAACAACCTTCTCATAGGCGCTGTAGGAACTCAGGTATTCGACTCAAAGTTTATCTCACTTGACAATATGATCAAGAATGATACACTCGAAGGCGTAGTTAAGAAACTTCTCACAGGTCTCAACAACAGAAAAGCTCCCTTGCTTTCAGTTGCTCTTTATCTCTTCAATGCTCTTTCAGATCAGAGCTATTTTGAAGCAACTATCGACTCGACAGTTCAGGCTAACGGAAAGAACCATGACGGCAATGTTAAGGTTATCAATAAGTACACAGGCAAAGAGCTTAAAAAGGGTACAGACTACACTGTTACTTCAACAGCTAAAATCGGCAACGCTAAGGTCACAGTTACCGGTAAGGGCGACTATATCGGCAGCGTAGTTCTTAACACAAACATCGTTTGTAACAATCATAAGCAAATCACAAAGGTAACTAAGGCTGCTACTTATACTTCAACAGGTACAAAGGTTTACTGCTGTGAATACTGCGGCAAGCAGTTCAAGACAGAAACAATTCCCGTTCTTGTTCCGGGTAAGGTCGGCGGTCTTAAGGTTAGCTCGGTTAAGTCAAGCGCTATCGTTCTTACATGGAATAAGGTGAATGGTGCCGCTAAGTATGAAGTACAGTATAGTGCAGACGGCAAGAAGTGGACAACCGTAACAACAAAGACTAATTCTATCACGATCACAAAGCTTTCCGGTACAGTAACATATCAGTTCAAAGTTCGTGCAGTTTCAGCTGCTAACAAATACGGTGCATTTAGTTCTGTTGTTAAGTCAACGGTTCTTCCCGGCAAGGTAACAGGACTTAAAGCAAGCAAGATCAAGAAAGATTCAATTAAAATTTCTTGGAAGAAAGTTTCCGATGCAACAAAGTATGAAGTCTATATGAGTACAGACGGCAAGAAGTGGACAAAAGTCGCAACGACAACAGAGACTTCTGTTACTGTTAAGAACTCAAAGACATTCAAGATTGCTGCCGGCAAGAAGTATCAGGTTAAGGTTCGTGCTGTTTCCAAACTTAAGAAGAACGGCGAATACAGCGCAGTCTTAAAGACAGGAACTCAGACTAATGCGGTTAAGAACGTTAAGCTTAAATCATCTAAGTCAAAGCAGGTCAATGTCACATGGTCAAAGGCAACAGGTGCAAAGCAGTATATCGTTCAGTATACAACTGATAAGAACTTTAAGAAGAATGTTAAGTCAACAACAGTTACAAGCACCAAGGCTACGCTTAAGAAGCTTAGCGGCGGCAAGAAACTCTACGTCAAGGTTATCGCAGTTAATGCATACGGCGTAAAGAGTTCTGCAAGTAGTGTTGTCAACATCAAGGTCAAGAAATAATTGACTCAGATAATAATTAAAGAGAGTGGTTCGCCACTCTCTTTTTTATGCTGCTTTAAGTACACAAAATTATGAGCTTATCAAGGCTTGACTACAGAGGAAATTAAAGCTTTACAATTCAAATATTTTAGTGTAAAATCATTTCTTGAGAATGATTATTGGAGGTCAAATATGAGACTTGATAAATATTTAAAAGTGTCACGATTGATAAAGCGTAGAACCGTTGCAAATGAAGTCTGTGATGCGAAAAAAGTCACTGTTAACGGAAAAGTTGCAAGAGCATCATATGATGTCAAAGTCGGCGATGTGATTGAGATACAAATGGGAGAAAATCTGCTTAAAGCGCAGGTTCTTATAGTCAATGAACACGCAACAAAAAGCGATGCGGGGCTTATGTATAAAATACTGTAAAAATCATAAAACAGCCTTATAGAGCATATCCTTTATTATCGGATTGATTAAAACAGCCGTAGAAAGGATAGATGACCGTGGCAGAGGAAAGATTAACTTTTCCGCATTCATTGGTGCTTGAGGAGAGAAAAAGTCTGACAGTTTCCGGTGTCAGCGATGTTGACAGCTTTGATGAGGACATGATAATAGCGTTCACCGATTTGGGCGAATTAACTATCAAGGGAAGCGGACTTCATATATCGAGACTTGACACAGAGCTTGGAGAGCTGAATGTTGAGGGCAACGTCTCGGCTTTAATATATACAACAGATCAGCCGAGAGCAAGCGGCTTTTTCGGAAAGCTTTTCAGATGATGTATAGCTTTTCAATAACGGAACAGCTTGTTGTTTTTATTGAGTCTGTCGGTTTCGGTGTGCTGCTTGCCATAAGTTATGGAATTATTGATATTATTACAAGCCTTTTCACTGTCGGCAAGAAAAAGACCGTCATATGCGATATTGTTTTTTGCTTGGTTTGTGCCGTTTCACTTTTTGGGTTTATCCTTGCTTATAATCTCGGAAAAATTCGGCTTTATATGATATTAGGTATTTCCCTTGGTTTGATTGCCTATTTTACTGCTTTTGGAGCATATGTTCAGCGTATTGGAGAAATTATTATCGGTTTCGTACACAAGGTTTTTCGATTAATTCTAAGTCCTGTGAGGCGATTGACAGCTTGGTTAACGAATACACTAAAACGTACCGCAAATAAGATCAAAGATAAACATAATAGACCAAAAAATGAGAAGAAAAAAATCAAAAAATTGCATAAAGCTATTGCAAAAGAAAAAGAAAGTGTTGTATAATATCTTAAATATAATTTAAGGGAGTGATCGCAGTGTCAGACAAAGCAAAGTCAGAGAAAAACGGCAACAAAAAACGTTCGACAAGCCGACTTGCAAATGCGCTGATGATTATTGCTGCGATCGTTCTTTTAGCGAACTTTTTGTCACTTTGCAATCAGCTCAAGGAAAAAAAGACAAAATATAATGCACTTGAACAGATGTATCAGGAAGAACTCTTGATAAAAAGCGAATATGAATATTTGCTTGATGACAAGAACAGACTTGAATATATCGAGCGTATTGCAAGAGAAAAATACGGCTATGTTGCTCCGGGTGAGAGAGCATTTTATGATTCATCATACGGTAAGTAGAAATTCAGGAGGTCAGTGCTTTAATGCAGTTAGAGATCGGAACAATCGTTGAAGGTACCGTTACAGGTTTAACAAATTTCGGAGCCTTCGTCAGTCTGCCGGACGGTAAAAGCGGTATGGTACATATTTCTGAGGTATCGACACAATTTGTTAAGGATATCAAGGATCATCTCAGTGAAGGCCAGCAAGTTAAGGTCAAAGTTATCTCTGTCGGAGATGACGGAAAGATCGGTCTTTCAATAAGAAAGGCGATGGAAGAAGAAAAGCCGAAACGTCAGCCGAAGCCGAGAGGAAACCGTCCTCCGAATGTGTGGCAGGGACAACAGAAAAACGAAACCAACGAAAAGCTCTCATTTGAGGACATGATGGCGAAGTTTAAGCAGGAAAGTGACGAGAAAATGTCCGCTTTTAAGAAGTCATCAGATTCAAGATACAGCGTATCAAGGAGAGGTAACTCAAATAAAAAAGGTTAAAAAAATCTCTGAAAGAACAATGCTCTTTCAGAGATTTTTTATTTTGCGTTGATTAAATTTTCTACACAATTTCGGTAAAATAAAAAAATGTTTTGTCACCAATATCGTATATGAAGGAATGGCTCTTATTCAAATTCTAAAGCACGGTGTTGTGCTTTAACCAACAGTACTAACTACTGTTACTCTTCCAAATTTATTAACCGATATTGGTTAATATGATTATATACCAGAATTGGTTATCATGTCAATAGGAGGGTAACAAATATGATTTCCTATGACAAATTATGGCAAACGATGAAAGAAAAAGGCATTACTCAGTATACTCTAATAAAAAAGTACAATGTCAGTCCTGCTCAAATTACACGACTAAAGCGAAATGAAAGTGTCAGCACTCACACTATCGAGATGTTTTGCAAAATTTTAAAGTGTAATGTTGAAGATGTTATGCAATTTATAGATGATGAAGAAATATGAAAATTCAATGATGATCTAAAAAATTAAAAGTCCTCTCGTTTCAAAATGAAACGAGAGGACTTTTTATATAAGTCTTGATTTTATCCGCCAAGATAAGCTTTCTTGATTTCTTCGCTTTCCATAAGCTCTTTGCCTGTACCGGTGAGGGTTATAGATCCGTTTTCAAGAACATAGGCTCTGTCGGAAATTGCGAGCGACTTGTTAGCGTTCTGCTCAACGAGAAGAATCGTTGTTCCGCTTGCGTGGAAAGATTTGATGATATCGAAAACTTCATCGACCATGATGGGGGAAAGACCCATAGAAGGTTCATCAAGCATCAAAAGCTTGGGTTTGCTCATCATAGCTCTGCCCATTGCGAGCATCTGCTGCTCACCGCCGGAAAGCGTACCTGCAATCTGTTTGCGGCGCTCTTTAAGCCTTGGGAAATGCTCATAAACTTCTGCGAGAACTTCATCATATTCATTTGACGGTCTTGTGTAAGCACCCATCTGAATGTTTTCCTCAACTGTCATTTGAAGAAAGATTCTTCTTCCTTCGGGAACATGAGCGATACCCTTGGTGACGATCTTGTGAGCCGGTGTGTTGTCAAGCTTTTCACCGAGAAATGTTATCGAACCTGTTTTTGAGTGAAGGAGACCTGAAACGGTTTGCAAAGTCGTACTTTTACCTGCACCGTTAGCACCGATCAAAGTGACGATTTCGCCTTGGCTGACTTCAAAGCTGACGTTCTTAATTGCATGAATACTGCCATAATAAACATTGATATTTTCAACTTTCAGCATATTGTTCAGCCCTCCTTTTGCTGTCCGAGGTACGCCTCGATAACTGCGGGATTTGATTGTATTTCTTCAGCCGTACCCTTAGCGATTATCTCACCAAAGTTAAGAACGCATATACCTTCACAAATGCCCATGACAAGGTTCATATCATGTTCTATGAGAAGAACGGCGATCTTAAATGTATCTCTTATCTTGACGATATTTTCCATAAGCTCAGCTGTTTCGTTGGGGTTCATGCCTGCCGCAGGCTCATCGAGAAGTAAAAGCTTGGGATTAGTGGCAAGCGCACGAACTATCTCAAGACGTCTCTGAGCGCCATAGGGGAGTGAACCGGCTTTCCAATCGCTCATGTCTTCCATATCGAATATCGAAAGCAGTTCCATAGCTTTGTTGTGGAATTCTTTTTCTTTTTTCCAATAGTTTGGAAGTCTCAAGATTCCCGTAGGTGTCATATACTTGACTTGATTGTGAAGTCCGACTTTAACATTTTCTTCAACTGTGAGATCATTGAAAAGACGGATATTCTGGAATGTACGGGCAATGCCCATTTTGTTGATCTGAACGGTAGTTTTACCTGAAGTGTCCATTCCGTCAAGGATTATTGTTCCTCTTGTCGGAGTGTAAACCTTTGTTAAAAGGTTGAAAATTGTTGTTTTACCTGCACCGTTTGGGCCGATAAGACCTGCAATTTCGGTTTTTCCGATTGTGAAGTTAAAATCATTAACGGCTCTTAAACCGCCGAAGTCAACACCGAGATGCAAACATTCAAGAACTGGCTTTGAATTTATATCTCTTTCGGGGATTATCGAATGGCTTGGAACAGGCACCATGTTGCCTTTTTGAAACTCTTTCATTCTGCTTTTTCCCCTTTCTTATTTTTAAACGGTATGATCTTTGAGAAAAGATTTTTAAGCTGTGGACTGTTAGTGGCGAGCATAACTATTATAAGAACTATGGCGTATAATAACATTCTGTAGTCGGCAAACTCACGCAATGCTTCAGGAAGAATATAGAGAACCGTAGCTGCGATTATTGATCCAAGCATATTGCCCAAACCGCCGAGTACGACAAAGACAAGAACGAGTATAGATGTGTTGAAGTCGAACTTTGTCGCCGAGAGGTTAGAATAGTTAAGTCCGTAAAGCGCACCTGCCGCACCTGCGATAGCGGTCGAGATGACAAATGCGATCATCTTGTACTTCATGATGTTGACACCAACCGATTCAGCAGCGATTCTGTTGTCACGAATAGCGAGAACAGCTCTGCCGGTACGGCTTCTGACGAAGTTAAGAATGATAAACAGAGCTATAAGAATAAGGACAAAGCCGGCTGTGAAAGATGCTATTGTTTTTGTACCCGTAGCACCTTGCGCACCCTTAATGATGGCTGTTCCGCCCTCAACTAAACCGAGATCGGCTATGCTCTTGTCACCTTTGAAATTGAAGATAACATGAAGTCCGTTTGTGTCGTAGCCGACAATAAGACAGTTGATAAGCTCCTTGATGATCTCACCGAACGCAAGTGTAACGATGGCGAGATAGTCACCACGAAGTCTCAAAACCGGAATACCGATAAGAAGTCCGGCAACACCGGCTATTACCGCACCGAAAACCAAGGCGAGTATAAGTCTTATGATGTCATTGGGGATGATATCCGAAAGGCTCATTGAAACTATAACGCCTGTGAATGCGCCGATGCTCATGAAACCGGCATGACCTAAACTGAGTTCACCCATGATACCAACTGTGAGATTGAGTGAAAGTGCCATAACAATATAGCAGCAAATGGGAACTAAAAGTCCCTGAGCAGATCTGCCTAAAGCTCCGGCAGAGGAGAGAATATTAACAACAACGAAAGCGATGATAACAACAATATAGGTTAAAAAGTCTTTTTTTGCCGCACCGCTGATTTTCTTAATGTTTTTCATGCTTACCCCTCCTTAAACCTTTTCAGGCACATATTTGCCCAAAAGTCCCGCAGGACGGACAAGTAAAACGACAATAAGCATTGCGAAAACTATAGAGTTAGCAAGCTGAGTTGAAATATAAGCCTTGGCGAGTGATTCGATAACACCGAGAAGAATACCGCCGAGGAAAGCTCCGGGGATAGATCCTATACCACCGAAAACAGCCGCCGTGAACGCTTTGATACCCGGCATAGAACCTGTTGTGGGTACAAGTGACGGATATGATGAGCAAAGCAAAACACCTGCAACAGCAGCGAGTGCCGAGCCGATAGCGAATGTTATAGAAATCGTGCGGTTGACGTTGATACCCATGAGTTGTGCCGCACCTTTGTCCTCTGAACAGGCTCTCATAGCTTTGCCCATCTTTGTTTTTGAAGTGAACAAAGTCAGCGCAACCATGATAACGATACAAGCGACAATCGTCAGAACGGAAACGTAAGATATCGAGAGCTGACCGTCAAAGAGCTTGAACGTTCCGGCAATAAGAGACGGATAGCTTATCGGATCCGGTTTCCAAATGAGAAGTGCAGTGTTCTGAAGAAAATAGGAAACACCGATAGCGGTGATAAGAACCGCAAGTGACGGAGCTTGTCTTAAAGGCTTGTAAGCAAGTCCCTCAATAAGTACACCGAGAATGGTGCAGACGATCATAGCAATGATGACCGAAAGCCAACCCGGACAGCCCATGTAAGTCAAAGCGGTGTAGGATATGTAGCCGCCGATCATGATAACATCGCCGTGAGCGAAGTTAAGCATCTTAGCGATACCGTAAACCATCGTGTATCCGAGAGCTATGATAGCGTAAACGCTTCCCAAGCTGATACCGCTTATGAGATAAGATAAAAATTCCATAAAGATAACCTCTTTGTTTGTACGCATTAGTCATGCGTGTAGGGGAGTATATTCGTTATAATAAGTTCGGCTGCTTGAAAAAAATCAAACAAGCAGCCGAAATGCAAATCAGAGTTTAATTGTTGTATTATTCAGCAGAGGGTGAAACATAAACACCGTCTTTGATGACCATAGCCTTGGGAGATTTTGAAACCTCACCGCTTGCTTTCCAAGTCATAGCCTCACCGGTCAAACCGTCAACTGAGAGAGACGGCATAACTTCAACGAGTTTAGCACAGATGTCTTCTGTTTTCATATCACTTGTGCAGCCTGCCTTTACGAGTGCATTATAAACGATGTATACTGCATCATAAGCATCGGCAGCGAACTGGTTGGGTGTGTCCTCATAAGCATCTTTGTACTTTTTAACAAAGCTCTGAGTTTTAGCATCTTCTGCATCGGCAACGAACGGAGTGAGGAGCATTACACCCTCAGCAAGGCTTGTGTCAAAGCCCTTCATTGTGAGGATACCGTCCATACCGTCAACACCGAAGAATGTCGGTTTGTAGCTCATGTCATGAGCCTGCTTAAGAATAACTGAAGCCGGTTCATAATAGATGGGAAGGAATACTGTTGTTGCACCTGCTGACTGAGCAGCTGTGAGCTGAACTGAGAAGTCTGTTGATGTGTCCTTTGTGAATGTGCCTTCATAAACAACATCGAGACCCTTGGTTTTAGCTTCTGCAACGAATGTGTCACGGATACCCTGTGAGTAAGCGTCATCGTTTCTGTAGATTATAGCGATCTTGCCGTCTTTGAGGTTTTCGCTGATGTAGTCAGCTGATGCAGTACCTTGGTTCGGATCTGTGAAGCAAACCTGGAACATATTGTCCTTGCCTTCGATAACGTCAAGAGAAGATGCTGACGGAGTGATAGCGAACACTCTATCCTTATTCACTTCTGTTGAAACTGTAATAGCTGAACCGGTTGTTGTGGGGCCCACGAGAACCTGCATACCCCAGTCAAGGAGTGTGTTGTAAGCATTGACTGACTTTTCGCCGTCTGCTTCATCATCTTCTGCACGTAATTCAAACTGAATTCCGCCGAGAGCATTTATTTCTTCCACAGCGATCTTTGCACCGTTAGCAACTGCATTGCCATAGATAGCTGCATTGCCTGTCAGAGGGCCGATCGTGCCGATTTTGAATGTACCCTTAGCTTCTGTGTTAGCACTGTTTGATTCACCGGCATTGCTTGAGCTTGCCGAATTGTCACTTGTGCTGTCTGTTCCGCTGTTGTTGCCGCAAGCTGCGAATATGCAAAGGCAAAGAGCTGCTGCAAGAACGAGAGCGAGAATCTTTCTGATTTTCATTGAAATCAAGACCTTTCATTTTTGATTACATTAAATAGGGCTACGCCCTTTTTTATGTTGAAGCGATTATATCATTACAGTTTGTAATTGTCAACAGTTTTTAGATATTTCAGCCTTTTGCATAAAATATACAAAATTAGACTTGATTTTCGGTCGAAACGCACAAAAAACTGCACTGATTTGAAAGAAATCACATTTTTTCGGTCTATTCAGAACCTAATAAAAGCAAAGCACTCCATGACAAATCGTCATGGAGTGCTGGACTGTTTTGCATGGAAGTTAAATAAATATGAAAAATTATTGCTCATTATAAAGGCTTTCGACCACTTCTTTTGCACAATTTATGAATATTTTCGTGTTTTCCGAAGCAGCTTTCATTGACTTTAAGCATATAACAAGCTCTCTGTGAGCCGCCGGTGTTATAGGAAGTGATATAACGTCATTTTTATTGCCATGCATGACAAGCTCAGACAGAATACTTACACCCATTCCGTGTTCAACCATATATATGACAGTTGGATCGTCAACGTATGTTGGCTCGATATCCGGTTGAACGTTGTCTTTTTCAAAGAAATGAACGATGTCCTTGTCAAATCCATAATATGGCATGATGAAATCTTGACCGTCAAATTCCTTTATCGGATAGCTGTCAAGTTGAGCGTACTTATCATTATTCGGCAAAATGGCAAGCAGGGGATCATCGTGAAGATGAATAAACTCAAGATTTGGATAATCCTGACGGCTTGCAAGAGCAATATCGACTTCGCCGGAGCTGACCATAGAGTAAACACCGTCAATACTGCTTGAACTTATCTCGACCGAAACGTCAGGGAGCTTTTCGTGAAAGCGGCGAATTATGTGCGGCAGCCAGTGCATGATAATACTCGTGTACGCACAGACTTTTATGCTGTCATTTTTGTTTCTTCTTATCATTGAGACTTCTTTATCAAATTGCTCGCTGTGAATAAGCAGAGTTCTTATAATAGGTATAAGTCTTTTTCCTTCTGAAGTGGGGAAAACACCGCTGTGACTTCTTATCAACAGAGGGAAACCAAGCTCTTTTTCGAGTCCGCTTATCATATGAGTGATTCCCGATTGTGTGTACCCCATGATTTCAGCAACCTTTGTCAGGCTGCCGAGATCGACCGCATTTATGAACACTTCCAATTTTTTGATATCCATTTTACCACCTGTTTATTCGAGATATTTTCTTCTTAATGTTTCCTGCTTTTCTATGCTGAAATTCATAGCCTGAGAGAGATAGTTTTCGATCGAACCATAATTTGTTTCTATAGCATCGAATGACGCTTCCAAATATTCCGCTTTTACCGATAAGAGATGCTTAAGATGATTTGCTGCGTTTTTATCCCATACAAAAAGATCTAAAAGCAAATATAAATAAAAATTCGTTTTGCAGTAGTATTTGTCTGTCAGAAGATAGTCGTCAATTATTGTCTTTCGATCAACACCCAGCACTGTCAAAAGCAAGGCGGTTGCGACACCGACTCTGTCTTTTCCGGCTGCACAGTGCCAAAGCACACTGCCGTTTTCCTGCTTGAGTAAAATGTCGAAAAACTTAGCATATCCTTGCTGTGCGTGTTCATCAAGAACGATATCCGTGTATAGATTTCTCATAAACTCCATGGGCTTTGTTTTCACACCCTTGAAATTCTTCGGCATATCAATTTTTCTTGAACGTTCACGAGTGATTCCGAGAGTTTTTTCTTTAAGTATCGGGTTAAATATGTTTTCAACTCCGACAAGTGCGGGATCGGGCTTTTGATCACGTTCGGTTTCCGTTCTGAAATCGACAACTGTTTTAAGCTCATAGTCATTCAATAAAACAGACTTATCTTTTTCTGTTGCTTTGAATAATTCTCCGCTTCTTATTAGCTTTTTATCTTTAATACGTCTGCCGTCAACGGTGATAATGCCACCGAGATCTCTTGTGTTTTCAAGTTTTTTCAGTTTAATTCTGCTCATTTTCATTACCGCTGCCTTTGTCAGTTTTTATTATTCCTCTATTTTTATCTGTATCGGGTAAAACCTTTTCTGATTTGAAGTTGTCTTTACGGGGGTGGAAAACATCAGCTATCTCAGATACTGTGACATAAGAAGTTGAGTCGATTTCAGCGACTATCTGTTTAAGCGTTTCAATTTGAAATCTGTTAAGTACAACATAAAGCATAGTTTTCGGTGAATCCGAATAGTAGCCTTTGGCGTCCATAACGGTTATGCCACATTCAAATGTTTCCGATATTGCCGCACCGATCTCATCCGGCTTTACGGTGACGATCATAGCCGCTTTGGCTCTGTCAAGACCTTCGACAATATAGTCAATGGTTTTCAGACCTGCCGCATAAGTAACTATTGAATAAAGAGGTAAGATCCAGCTTCCGAGAACTATTCCGCATATAACATATAATAAGACATTATATATCATAACGAAAGTTCCGACAGAGATACCGAGCTTCTTAGCGAAAATGACTGCCATAACCTCAATGCCGTCCATAGCTCCGCCGAAACGGATAGCAAGACCGCTGCCTATACCGGAAATAATGCCGCCGAAAAGGGCGCAAAGAAGAAGGTCGGAGCCGGCAAGGGGAGATGCCATGCTGACATCAATAGGCAAAACGTCAGTTATAAGCCAAGCTGCAACAGAATATATACTGACTGTATAAATTGCATAGACTGTGAAAACAATGCCTTGCCTTTTAAGTCCGTAGAGAAACAGGGGTACATTCAAAACAAGCAAGAACAGAGACAGTGAAAAATTTTCGGGTGTTACCTGAGACAAAAGTATAGAAGTTCCCGAAATTCCGCTGTCGTATAAATTTACCGGTGCGATAAACACCGTGACACCAATGGCATTTATGATACCGGCAATAGTCAGCAAAAGGAAATTTTTGATTTTGAATCTGCGAAGCTTATTTAACACAGACATAATGCACCTCCCAAAATGTATATCAATACTTATTGTAACATATCTCGAAAAAATAATCAAATCCACATCGACTATTTAATTCATATTCATAATTTGTCATTTTTATTTTGTTTTTGTACGCTGAATGTATGCTCAGACTAACTTTATATTGATATTTTCGGTCGAATATGCTAGAATTCAGATACAACATATAAAGGAGAGTGAAGAATATGCCCATAAGCGGCGGCAGCGGTGGAGGCGGAGGCAGCGGTGGATTCAGTTCGGGAGGCGGAATGCATAACACCGGAATGAATATGCATCACAATATCTACAGAACAGGTAATTATAACAACAGAAATAACAAAGGCAGAAGCCCCAAAAAAGGAAAAGGCTTCATTATCCTCATTTGCTTTGCCGCATATTTGGCTTCGTTAGTGTTAGGCTCATCAGCTACAAGATTATCTGATCATATTGATGAAATACATTATAAAAACGACTATACGAATGAATATGTAAACGATGAGAATTATACAGCGGTCATAAAGAAAAAGAACAAGCTTGACGAAAGCTTGTGTGAAAAAACAGAGAATTATCTTTATGATACATATGAAACGGGAATAATAAAAAGCCCGAAAAAGCTTGCGAAGTCATTCAAAAACTTCGCCGAGAAAACCGGTGTTGAACCATGTCTTTATATAACCGATGATCCTTATATTGAAGATCACGAAAGTCAGGCATATGATAAGTACCTTGAGCTGTTCAACGATGAGGGGCATCTGCTGATATATTTTTACGCAGAAACCGAAGCTTCTGAATATCACTATGAGCTTATGATAGGAACTGATACTGCTAAAGAAGTGCTTGACGAAGATGCGTTATACACTCTCAGATCATATCTCGACAGCATGGGCAGTTACTATGAACTATATGATTATGTTAGCGACTCATACGACTACACCGATGCGTTTTGTATGGCACTGACGGACAGTATAGATGATATCATGACTTATGTGGAATATATTCCAATAGAAAGTCAATCTCAGCTTGATGAAGTGACGGAAGATGAAACCAAAGTCGTTTCTGTTCAAAATCCGACAGTGACGGAAACAGAACCGACACAAAGTATTGATAGCTCAAATGATTATGAGTCAAGCGGAAATGTTTCAAGAGTGTTTGTTGTGATTTTGGCTGCTATGGTAGCGGTTGCTTTGGTTAGTCTTGTTGCGGTGATATCAAAAACAAGAAACAACATGAAACTTGACGAGTATCATTCCGACAGAACCGACAACGACTATGATCTTGACGACTATGACGAGCAATTCAAAAAACGTGAAAGCAAATATGATGACTTTTCAAGAAGATAAAAAAATCCCGTAAGCCCTCAGGCTTACGGGATTTTCAGTGCATATTAAACCGTAACCGTTTCTTTGATTTCGTCATCTTTCTTTGATTTGGTACTTTTAAGTTTTGCGATGATAAGAAAGACTACAACCGCCAATATCAGACCGACAAAAGCTGTCGTTAAGTCGAAGAACGTGTCATAAAGAGGCACTTGACCTTCGTTTGCACCGTAACCGAAAATTTTAAACCAAGGGTTATCTTCGCTATAAGTTATACCGTAGCCTTGATTGCAAGATCCGGGTATGTAGTAATCGGCGAAAAACTCAAACATTTCCCAAAAAACCATAAGGAACACCGAGAAACCGACACCACTGCAAAGCTCTTGTCTTTTATCCAAAGGTGTGTCCGGAGATAAAGCTTTCATTAAGAGACAACCTAAAAAGACACCGATAAAGCCTGCGAAAAAGTGCAACCACTTATCAAAATAGTTAACATAGTCGCCGATATCGGTGCATTGATGAAGAAACGAACCGACAAAGACAAAAAAGTTTATGTAGCTTTGAACTCTGAACGGAAGTCTGCCGAGATAGAGTTTCTGCGGAAACAGTGCCGACAGCAGAGGAATGGCGAATGTCGCCAGAGTGTTTCCGAAAACAGCTAAGATAAGCTGATCCGGAAGATTTTTCACAGCGTAAAAACAAGACCATATCATGACGGCTCTTGTTATCCACCACCATATATATTCAGGAAGTTTAATTTCTTTTTTAAATCGCTCAAACTGAGAGCGAAGATGCATTTTTATTTTCTCTTTCATTTTTCCAATCTCCTATTAGATTATCTGTTCAATATTTTACTCCTAAAAATAAGAGCAGAGCTTTTGTATTGCTCTGCACTTAAAGCCTGATTTGTTATTACAGAATTTCGCCCATCATGCCGGGTACTGTGCAAGCGGCGTTGGCTTCGTCTGTGTCAATGTGCATTGCAAGAGCGTATTTATCGCTTACTCTGACGACTACATCGCCGAAGATGAGACTTCTGTCGGGAGTGTCAAGCTTTACAGATACGATTTGCTTATCCTCAAGTCCGTATTCGGCTGCATCTTTTGTTGTCATGTGTATGTGTCTTTTGGCTATGATTACGCCTTTGTCAAGCTCTATCTCACCGCAAGGGCCTACAAGTTTGCAAGCACCGCTGCCTTCAAGCTCACCGGATTCACGGATAGGAGCTTTGACTCCAATAGAACGTGCATCTGTTGCCGAAAGTTCAACCTGTGTTTCGGGACGAACCGGCCCCAAGATAGAAACAGCGGGGAAACTTCCTTTTGAACCGATGACCTGAACTCTCTCCTCACAGGCAAACTGACCGGGCTGAGAAAGATCTTTTTTCTTTGTCAGTTCATAGCCCTCTCCGAAAAGTACGGCGAGATCTTCCTTAGAAACGTGAACGTGACGTGCAGATGTTTCAACTAAAACAGTTTTAGCCATTTGTTTATTCCTCCGAATATTTATTATATGATTATTCCGTCTTTGCGGCGAAACCGTTCAGTTGAGAACGATTCTTTGAGCTAATGCCGTAGACTATAATATATTACAACATTTTTTATGAAATTTCAACAAATGAGCGTAAAAATATGATATACTTAACTTAACAGAGTATTTTCAAACAAAAATCACTAATTTTAATTATGTTTTTATAAAATAATATTTGACTTATGGGGTGTATATATGTATAATTCATGGAAAGAGCTTGAAACAGATTGCAAGCAGTGTGAAAAATGTCAGCTTTGTCAAACTCGCACAAATCTTGTTTTCGGATACGGCAATGAGAATGCTGAGATTATGTTCATCGGAGAAGGCCCGGGCGAACAAGAGGATCTTCAGGGCAAACCATTTGTCGGAAGAAGCGGAAAGCTTTTGGATATGTATTTGGAGCATATCGGATTGAACCGTGAAAAAAACATTTATATCGCTAATATGGTTAAATGTAGACCACCGAAAAACCGTGATCCTAAGCCCGAAGAACAAGACACCTGCATATTCTGGCTCAGAGAACAGGTTAGGCTCATGAGACCGAAGATAATCGTCTGTTTAGGAAGAATCTCGGCTCAAAGGCTTATTGATCCGGATTTTAAGGTCACTAAGCAGCATGGTGAGTTTATCAATAAAAACGGAACGCTTATGATGGGTACATTTCACCCGGCCGCACTTTTGAGAAACCCCAACAATAAAGGGGCGGCAATGGAAGATTTCCTTGCGTTGCAAAAAAAGATAAAAGAAATTTGCGAATATACTTATTAAAGGAAAGATTACAATGGGAAGTATAATTAAAATGCCCGATCAGGAATACCGTGCGTGGGTGAACCTTAATAAGAAGGCTGTTGACGAGATAATCAAAACAAATCGCATAGATCCCTATTGGCTCATGAAAGGCAAAAACAAGGAGTTTTTGCAAAGATACTTAGGTGAACTCGGCTATAGACTTAACTTCTAGCCGTTCATAATATATTAATTTTATAATGACGAAGAAATTCTTATTTTCGGTACGACTGAGCGTACTTCTGAAAAGAAAATTGATTCGTCACATCCGAGTGTACGCAGTAATACTGCGTGAACCGAAAACTGAAAGGAGTTTTTGAACAAATGGACGACCCCGGTGCGACCGGCATTATTTTGAAGCTGGTTCTACTATTATTCCTCATCGTTGTTAATGCGTTTTTCGCAATGAGTGAAATAGCGATAATTTCTCTCAACGATAATCTCATTGAAAAAATGGCTGAGGACGGTCACAAGAAAGCAAAACAAGTAGCAAAACTAACGAGCAACGCAAGTAACTTCCTGTCTACGATACAGATAGGTGTTACGTTGGCGGGATTTTTGACTTCGGCATCAGCATCGCAAACTTTTGCGGCTATGTTGACAGATGCGGTCATGAAAACATTTCCGAATGCACCCGAATCGGCAATCAGTGCTGTTTCGGTCGTTGTTATCACGATCATTATGTCTTATTTCTCGCTTGTTTTCGGCGAGCTTGCTCCAAAACGTATGGCAATGCAAAAGCCTGAAAAGATATCGTTTGCGGTTGTTGGCCCCTTGCTGTTCTTTTCAAAGATAAGCAAGCCCTTTGTCAAGGTGCTGTCGTTTTCTACTAATTTAGTCGTTAGGCTGTTCGGCTTTGATCCGAATGTTGACGAAGAAAACGTAACAGAGGAAGAAATAAGAATGATGGTCGATGTCGGTGAAGAAAAAGGCGTTATCGAGAACATTCAAAAAGAGATGATAAACAACATCTTTGAATTTGATGATATTGACGTTGCCGACATAATGACTCACAGAACGGATATGGTTGCCGTTGAGGATACCGATTCACTTGAAACAGTTGTCGATTTGTCGATTAAATACGGCTTTTCGAGAATTCCCGTGTTCCACGAAGATCAGGACAACATAATAGGAATAATCTACATTAAAGATCTTCTTAAATTTATTGATGAAGATCTTCCGGATGATAAAGGCCCTGCCGATATAATGCGTCCGGCATATTATGTACCCACAACTAAGAGCTGCGGAGCGCTTTTCACCGAAATGACAGAAAAACACACTCAATTTGCAGTTGTTGTTGATGAATATGGCGGAACTGCGGGCATAATAACCTTGGAGGACTTATTGGAGTCCATAGTCGGAAATATTCAAGACGAATATGACCAAGAGGACGAAGAAATAGTCGAAGAAAACGAGAATACGTTCACCGTTGACGGAACAATATCAATCGAGGAGGCAAATGAGCTTGTCGGTGAGAAGATTCCCGATGGTGATTATGATACTCTTGCAGGATTTGTTATAAGCAAACTCGGTTATTTACCGCAAAAGGGAAGCAACGATGAAGTCGTGTTTGAAAATTTGCACTTTACGATACTCAGTGTTGAAGAAAGGCGAATAGGAAAAATAAGAATTGTTATAACTCCGATTGAAAAGACGGAGGAAGATGAAGAAGAGTAATTTTTTTCGATAAAATTCTCTGACTTCTATTGCAGAAAAGTATAATATCGGTTATAATACTGAGTGGTATTTAGCCGAAAATAATATATTATTTGAAAGGAAAAACGGTTATGAACTACTCTAATGAAGTGGAAAATATGTGCCTTGTTGCTAAAGGACCGCACCATGGTCCGGCACCGATCCCCGAAGAGGGCAAGTGGGTAAAGGCATACGAAATCAAAGACATCTCAGGATTTTCACATGGTATAGGCTGGTGCGCTCCTCAGCAAGGCACTTGCAAGCTTTCACTCAATGTTAAAAACGGCATTGTTGAGGAAGCTCTTGTTGAAACTATCGGTTGCTCAGGTATGACACACTCAGCTGCTATGGCTGCTGAAATTCTTCCCGGCAAGACACTCCTTGAGTGCCTTAACACAGACCTTGTTTGTGACGCAATCAACGTTGCAATGAGAGAGATTTTCTTACAGTTCGTTTACGGCAGAACTCAGTCTGCTTTCTCAGAAGACGGTCTTGTTATCGGTGCCGGTCTTGAAGATCTCGGCAAGGGACTTCGTTCACAGGTTGGCACAATGTTCTCAACAAAGGCAAAGGGCGTTCGCTACATGGAGATGGCTGAAGGCTATGTCACAAGAATGGCTCTTGACGAAGATAACGAAGTTATTGGTTATGAGTTTATCAAACTCGGTAAGATGCTTGAAGATATCCGTCACGGCAAGACAGCTGATGAGGCTCTTAAGGCAAACACAGGTCACTATGGTCGTTTCGAGAATGCTGCAAAGTATATCGATCCGCGTGAAGAATAAGACTATAAGGAGGACATTTAATCATGGCTAACAATGTTGTATTTGAAGGCAAAGAAAGAAGAATGGCCAAGATCGAGAAGTGTCTTGCTCAGTATGGTCTTCAGGACCTCGAAGCAGCTCGTGATCTTTGCTTATCAAAAGGTATAGATGTAGAATCAATCGTAAAAGGCGTTCAGCCGATTGCATTCGAGAACGCAGTTTGGGCGTACACATTAGGTGTAGCTATCGCTCTTTCTCAAGGCATTAAAGATGCATCTCAGGCAGCAGCTGAAATCGGTAAGGGTTTGCAGGCGTTCTGTGTACCCGGTTCTGTTGCAGAGCAGAGAAACGTTGGTCTCGGCCACGGCAATCTTGGTGCAATGCTTCTCAAAGAGGAGACAAAGTGCTTTGCATTCCTTGCAGGCCACGAGTCATTCGCAGCAGCTGAAGGTGCTATCGGTATTGCAAAGACGGCTAACAAGGTTCGTAAAGAGCCACTCAGAGTTATCCTCAACGGTCTTGGCAAAGATGCCGCAATGATCATTTCAAGAATTAACGGTTTCACATATGTTAAGACAGACTATGACTTCTTCACAGGCGAGCTTAATATCGTCAGCGAGAAGGCATATTCAGACGGCGATAGATCAAAGGTTAAGTGCTACGGTGCGAATGATGTTCTTGAAGGTGTTGCTATCATGAAACACGAGGGCGTTGATGTTTCTATCACAGGTAACTCAACCAACCCGACCAGATTCCAGCACTTAGTTGCAGGCACATATAAGAAGTGGGCTATGGAAAACAACGTTTCATACTTCTCAGTTGCATCAGGTGGTGGCACAGGCAGAACTCTTCACCCCGACAACGTTGCAGCAGGCCCGGCATCTTATGGTCTTACAGACTCAATGGGACGTATGCACGGTGATGCTCAGTTCGCAGGTTCTTCATCTGTTCCGGCACACGTTGAAATGATGGGACTTATTGGCATGGGTAATAACCCGATGGTTGGCGCTACAGTTGCTTGCGCAGTTGCAGTTGCAGAGGCTATGAAATAATCGAAAAATAAATAACCAAACTATATACTCCCTCCAACATCGGAGGGAGTTTTTGGTTTCTTCAGCGGGGAGGCTGATCGGCACCGGCACGCCTTCGCCGTGCCGGTACACGATCCGCCTCCGTTGTCGCCCTGCTACGCACCCCGACTCCCACCCGCAGAAATTCCGGTACAACAAGACAAAAACACATGACCTCAAACCAAAACATTGATTTGAGGTCATGCATTTATAATGTGTGCAAATAAGCGGATTGTCAATATTTGTGCCATATGGCATTATAAGCTCGGTTTATGACTTTTAAAGATAAAAGCTTTAAATTCTAAAATCGTTAAGCCGATTAGTATATTATATACATTTTAAAAAAATATGCAATATGTGACAAGGTAGTAAAAAATTTTTTCACCCTTGTCACACTCAAAAAACAATACTTTTTATAAAAATCAGACGGTTTGCAGTCGTAGCATACCGTCTGATTACTTTTAATTATCAATAGCTGTGTTTATATTTTCAGCATTATACTTTAATCTTAAAATTCTATCTTCTAACGCAGCAAGAGTTTCTTCTTTTGTCATAACCTTGTCGGAAATACGAAGAATATTAAAAAAGCTGTTATATTCAGTGATTGCATCTTTATCTGTTGACAAAAACAGATAATTTCCGGGAAAATGAGTCTTTTGAGCTTTATCGTCTGACATTGTGATGAGTGTTGTTTCATAGTCGGCGTTGTGATCAAACGATGACTCTATGGATAAAGTGATTTCTTCGCTTCCTAAATTGTTGTTTCTCAAAAAATTCAGTTTATATTTATCCGGTTCTTCCTTGATATAATGAACTATTTTTTCAAGAAGGGCAATTCTTGTTTCAACGCTTAGCGGTTTGCTGTATTCGGTAGGCATTTCTTTGACAGTGCCATTGTCGCAAAAGTCCACAAGACCGCTTATGGGGGCTATAAACATATGACAGCTTATGCTGTTGAAAAACTCTTGATAGTATTCATAAGTGGTGTTGATAAGATATCCTCTGTCAGCGAGATCCGGCTGTGCTAATTCTTCCCAATCGTGACGAGTCATAAAGGGAACAACACACAGATTGCTGGTCATGACTCGGTGTACCTCTCTGTTAAATAAATATTTAGCTATAGGTTCTTTTACGTTTAAAACATCATCATGAATTTGCGAGTTAACTTTCAGATATTTGCAAGTGTTGCAGAATTCATTTGCGTACAAATCAGCAAGCTCTGAATTCGAGATATAATATCCTCTATCAAAATTTCTGCTTGAGAAAAGGATGCTGTTATCGCTGATTATTATATAAGGATAAAATTCCGATTTGTTTTTTATCGAAGCCGTATTTTCGTCAATATATCCTGTGCAGCAGATCATATTAAGCTTTATCAGATCAAAGATGGAAACATTTTTATCCTTGTTGTTTGCATTTATGATGCATCTGAAATCACAGTTTTCCTTTTTACAGGCAATGTCAAGCAAGGTTCGGATAGGCACATTAGTATAAATTCTGTTAGTTTTGTTGTTATCCGACAAAAAGAACAGAGCAAAATTATAAAGGCTGAGTTTTGAATCAAAGGTTTTGAAATCGTATGTTATTTCGCTTATGGTTGATTGATTTGAATTTGTATAGTCAGCTATATCCGATGTCAAATGATAATAGTAATTTTCAAATTTATCTCTGCCGAACACATCGTTTATATATGCTTCAACTATTTCTTTGCGTTTGGTTTCGCTTTCACTTTCGCAAACAGCATCAATTATAGAAAGAAAAATATCAAACGTCATCTTTCTCTTTCCCGAAATAATTTTTGAAAGATAACTTCTTTCGATTCCGGTCATAGTTGAAAGAGCATATATCGTATTTTCACTATCTTTTATCATATCCTTAAATAAGTTTTGAAATTCAGACATTTGATTTCCTCCAACTAAAACTAAAAATATAGAGACGAGTTTGATATTCACTGTCTCATACAAATAAATGAACCTATTTAAAACATTAGCGTCTTAAATAAGTGCTGAATTAATAACTTTAAAGAAAAACGAAGATAAAGCTTGAATCAACTTTATCTACTTATTATAATTGTCGCAAATATTTGCTTTTTTGTCAACCGTTTTATGAAAAATTGTCGAAAATTTTCCCGCCACATACATTGCGTTTTACTTATTATTTGTGAGTAAAATTGTGAACCGAATGTAAAAGCATGGGGAATAAATATTGCTTTAGGTACCGGCAAGGTGTATAATAAAGCACAAAAACACACCAAGAGGGAATGTTATATGAAAATCACGGATCTTCTCAATAAAAACACCATGTCTTTATCATTTGAGGTCTTTCCGCCAAAGACGGAAACAAGTTTTGAGAGCGTTAAGCTTGCCACGGAGGAAATAGCGCAGCTTCAGCCGTCATTTATGAGCGTCACATATGGTGCCGGTGGCGGTACAAGTAAATATACTATAGATATAGCTAAGAACATCAAAGAGTTATACGGTGTGCCGACCTTGGCTCACCTGACCTGCGTTTCTTCAACAAAAGAAACCGTAAGACGGAAGATTGATGAGATTAAGTCCGCCGGAATTAAAAATGTCATGGCATTAAGAGGGGATATCCCCAATGAGTTGAAAAGTTCCGACCGCACAAATTGGGATTATAAATATGCCGTTGATCTTATTTCAGAGCTTAAATCGGCTGATAATGATTTTTGCATCGGTGGTGCTTGCTATCCCGAAATACATCCGGAAAGTGAGAATCAAAGCAGCGACATCGACTACCTTAAAATGAAAGTTGATGCAGGTTGCGACTTCTTAACGACACAGATGTTTTTTGACAACAATTTGCTTTATAATTTTCTCTATAAAATCAGAGAAAAGGGGATAACGGTGCCGATAATTCCCGGAATTATGCCCATAACAAATGCCAATCAAGTCGCAAGAGCGATAAAGCTTTCAGGTTCGTTTATGCCTCAAAGATTCAAGAGCCTTGTCGATAAATTCGGAAGCGATCCCGCTGCCATGAAACAAGCCGGAATAGCCTATGCGACAGATCAGATCATCGACCTTTATGCCAATGGCATAAAAAATGTTCATGTCTATTCAATGAATAAGCCTGATGTTGCCGCAAAGATACAAGCTAACCTGTCGGATATTTTGGGCAAATGAACACGGTCATTTTAAATAAAGCTTACGGCGATTTGCCGTTTTGCGAAAGGGAAATTTTGAGATATGCCGGCTGTAAATCGGCTGACAGCGAAACCGAAAAGCTGTTGAAAGTCTGCTTAAATGAAGCAGACGGCAAGCTTAATTATAAGGTCTGTTATAGGCTGTTTCCCGTTTCGGTACACGAAGATATGTGCGACTTCGGAGCTTTCAGCCTCAAATCATATATGCTTTCTCAAAATTTGAAATCTTGCGATGAAGTCATAATTTTTGCCGCAACGGTCGGTGTCGGCATTGACAGACTAATTTCAAAATACGGTCGTCTGTCTCCGTCTAAAGCTCTGATGTTTCAGGCAATAGGGGCTGAAAGAATTGAGACACTTTGCGACTTCTTTTGTGAGGATATCAAAAACGAACTCAATAAACAGATTATGCCTCGTTTTAGTCCGGGATACGGTGATCTTCCGCTTGAAATACAGAAAAACATTTTTTCTGTTTTGGATTGTGAAAAAAGAATAGGTCTGACACTCAACGATAGTCTGCTTATGTCACCCTCAAAGTCGGTGACTGCTTTTGTCGGAATTTCAAATGACGGAAAAATCAAAAGACAAAATAAGTGTGCCGCCTGTGATAAAAAAGACTGCAACTTCAGGAGAGAAAATTCATGAATTTCAGAGAATACTTAAAAAATAATATCGTCTGTCTTGACGGTGGAATGGGAACTCTGCTTCAGGAGAGGGGACTTATGCCCGGTGAATATCCGGAGAGGTGGAACATCACTCACCCTGATATCATCACCGAGATACATAGGGAATATTTCAATTCGGGCAGCAATGTCGTTTCTACAAATACTTTCGGAGCTAATGCTCTTAAGTTCTCGGACAATGAGCTTGAAGAAATAATAAAATCGGCTGTCGAAAATGTCAAAAGAGCCAAAGAACTAAGTCACTCGGAAGAAGAAAAGTTTATCGCTCTTGATATTGGGCCATCCGGAAAGCTGTTAAAGCCACTCGGCGATCTTGACTTCGAGGACGCTGTTGAGCTTTTTGCGAAAACCGTCAGACTCGGAGTGAAATACGGAGTCGATCTTATATTTATAGAAACCGTGAATGACAGCTACGAAGCCAAAGCTGCTGTGCTGGCTGCCAAGGAGAATAGCGACTTGCCTATACTTGTGTCCAATGCGTACTCTGAGGACGGCAAGCTCATGACAGGTGCCTCTCCCGATGCAATGGTTGTGATGCTTGAGGGTTTGGGAGTCGATGCTTTGGGAGCGAACTGCTCACTTGGCCCAAAACAGTTAAGACCGATAGTTGAACATTTGCTTGAATGTGCCTCTGTTCCGGTTATATTAAAGCCGAATGCGGGACTTCCAAAATCTGTTGACGGAAAGACAGTTTTTGATGTCACTGCCGATGAATTTTCATCTGAAACGGCTGAACTTGTCAAAAAAGGCGTTCGTGTTGTCGGTGGCTGTTGCGGCACGACACCTGATTATATTGAAAAGCTTAAGAGCAAAATCAGCGAACTTTCACCTGTTCCGGTAACAAATAAGAACTTGACCGCTGTTTCATCATACACTCACTGTGTTAAATTTGGCGATTATCCGGTTCTTATCGGTGAACGTATTAATCCGACAGGAAAAAAGCGATTGAAACAGGCCTTGATTGAAAAAGACACCGATTATATTTTAAACGAGGCTATAGGTCAGCAAGATAGGGGTGTACAAATTCTTGACGTCAATGTCGGACTTCCCGAAATAAATGAGAAAGAAATGCTGACAAACTCCGTGTGTGAACTTCAGGCTGTGACGGATCTGCCTTTGCAGATAGACACGTCTGATATTTCAGCTATGGAGGCGGCTCTCAGACGCTATAACGGAAAGGCAATGGTTAATTCCGTCAACGGCAAGAAAGAGAGTATGGACTCCGTCTTTCCGATAGTTAAAAAATACGGTGGTTTGGTTGTTGCCTTAACTTTAGATGAGAACGGCATACCCAACACCGCTGACGGGAGATTTAAAATTGCGGAGAAGATACTTTTTACTGCCGAAAAATATGGAATTGACAGAAAGGATATAATTTTTGACACTTTAGCTATGACCGTCAGTGCCGACAAACAAGCGGCATTAATAACACTTGAGGCTCTTAAACGCATAAAGACTGAGCTTAACTGTCACACATCACTCGGAGTTTCAAATGTGTCATTCGGCTTGCCGGATAGGGCGGCTGTCAACAGCGTATTTTTCTCTCTTGCTTTGGAAAACGGACTTTCCGCTGCGATTATGAATCCGTATTCAGCAGAAATGATGAAAACATACTATGCTTATCGTGTACTTAAAGGTCTTGATGAAAACTGTAGTGACTATATAAATTCAGCCGATCTGTTCACAACAGTGACAGTTGAGAGTAAAAAGAGCGAACCGAAATCAAGTGAAAATCTCAGCTCAGATCTTCAGTTTGCTGTCATAAAAGGATTCAAGGATAAGGCCGCTGAAATAACAAAGACACTTATAGAAAGCAGACCTCCGCTTGAAATAGTCAACAGCGAGATTATTCCCGCACTAAACACGGTTGGTGAAGGATTTGAAAAGAAAACTGTCTATTTGCCACAACTTCTTATGAGTGCAGAGGCAGCAAAAAGTGCTTTCGGTGTCATAAAATCGGCTATGTCCGATAGCAAGACCGGCGGCGACAAGCCGACATTTGTTATTGCCACGGTCAAAGGCGACATTCACGACATTGGAAAGAATATAGTGAAACTTCTGCTTGAGAACTATGGCTTTTCAGTTGTTGATCTCGGAAAAGACGTTCCGCCGGAAAAAATAGTCGAAACTGTCGTTAAGCTTAAAGCACCGCTTGCCGGTTTGAGTGCTTTGATGACGACAACTGTTCCGGCTATGGAAGAAACGATAAAAGAGCTGAAGATTAAAGCTCCATGGTGCAAGACGGTTGTCGGCGGTGCAGTTCTCACACAGGAATATGCTGACAAAATAGGTGCGGACAAATACGCAAAAGATGCCATGGAGACGGTCAGATATGCTGAAACAGTGGTTAGCGAAAATAACAAAGAAACTTGATAATTCTTTTGAGAATTATAACGAATTGCCTGACGGCGTGTACACAAAGTTATGACTATAAGCCAAAATGTGAGACGATTTATCGGTTTTTGTTGATTTTCAGCTTTTTTCATGATATAGTTAGACGTAAAATATCTGTATTCGACATAATTGAACACAGTATTGTATTCTAACTATTTTAAATCTAAAAAAGGAGCGTTAATTATGGACATTATCAAAAATTTGTGGACAGCAAATCCACCCGCAACCTTTGCAACGATCTGTCTTGCCCTTTATTTCTTTGGTATGGCGATCGTGTTTATTTCAAAACCGCTTAAAAATGCGGAGAGCTTTTCTATCAAGCCTGTCGATAACGCAGGTAAGACAGAGATTCGTGTTTACTATGGTGGAATCTCGTTCGCTTTGGGAGCTTTTCTTATCTACCTTGCGGTTGCAACAGGCACGGCTTATCATTCACTCATAGGCGGAATGTTCTTTGCGACAACGGTTTTTGTTACAAGATCAATTTTCCTTTGTGTTGATAAAGGCTGGAAATGCCCCTATACAAAGCTTGCTATTCCTGCCGAGGGAGCATTTGTTATAGCTCTTTGGGTTTCGTTCTTCTTAGCAAGAAGATATTTGTAATATTAAATTTCTATCCAAAACCCGACAGGCTTTTTTCGGCTTGTCGGGTTTAAGATTTTGATAATTTGACAAGATTTTATATTGCGGATTTCGTCAAAAAATTACATTTAATGTCCTATTTTTTAAAAACCTAAGGAAATTTTTTCTTAGGGGTTGTATTCTGCTCAATTTTAGTATAAAATAGACAACAGATGTGCTGAAATTCGGTATTTTTTCAGCTTTTTTTGGAGGTTTTTATGAAATATTCAATTACTGAAGCTCAAGCTAAGGAGCTTATAGAGGCAAAGCTCTCTCACTTCTATGGTGTTTCACCTTCAGAGGCGACAGATGAGCAGTTTTATAAAGCCGTTGCACTTATTGTCAGAGAGATGATGCATGACGGCAGCAGAGAATTTAAAAAGACAGCCCTCGAAAACGGTGCAAAGAAAATATATTATTTGAGTATGGAATTTCTTATGGGCCGTTCACTTAAGAATAATCTTTATAATCTGAACTTGACTCAGACTTTTGAGAAAGCTCTTAAAAGTTTCGGCATAAAGCTTGACAAACTTTATGAGCAAGAGCCTGATGCCGGTCTCGGAAACGGCGGTCTTGGCAGACTTGCCGCCTGCTATCTTGATGGACTCGCATCACAGGGTTATCAGGGTATGGGCTATTCCATTTTGTATGAATACGGTATTTTTAAGCAGAAACTTGTTGACGGCTGGCAGACGGAACTTCCTGATTTCTGGTTGCCGGGCGGTGAGGTTTGGCTTGTCAGACGTGATAAGGATAAGGTTGATGTTCTCTTTAACGGATATATCGAAGATTCATGGGATAATCAATATCACAATGTCGAGCATAAGAACGCTACCGTTATTACCGCTGTACCCTATGATATGTTCGTCAGTGGAAAAGACGGAAATGCGATAAGTATTCTCAGACTTTGGAAGTCACAGGCTCCGGGGCTTGATATGAGTCTTTTTGATCAAGGCCAATATATGAGAGCCATGGAACAGACAGCTATGGCTGAAGTTATAAGCAAGGTTCTCTATCCCTCAGACAATCATCCTGAAGGAAAGTCGCTTCGATTGAAACAGCAGTATTTCCTTGTTTCGGCTTCGGTTCAGGATATGATCCACCGCCATCTTCGCCATTACGGCACTATGGAGAATTTTGCCGAAAAGAATGCAGTACACATAAACGATACTCACCCGACACTTGCTATTCTTGAGCTTATGCGTATTCTGCTTGATGAATGTGGATACGGTTGGGATGATGCATGGAGCATTGTCACGAAAGCTTGCGCTTACACTAACCACACGGTCATGAAAGAGGCACTTGAATGTTGGAATGAGGATTTGTTCCGTTCACTTCTTCCGAGAGTTTACCAGATTGCTAAAGAGGTCGATAACCGTTACAGAGCTAACGTTTGGGCGCTCACTGGTGATGCAGGCAAGGTCGAGAGCATGGCTATTATATCAAACGGTGTTGTCAGAATGGCTAATCTTTGTGTTGCCGCCTGCCACAGTGTCAATGGCGTTTCGGCACTTCACTCTCAAATTCTTAAAGATGACCTCTTTAATGACTACTATAAGCTTACACCGGATAAGTTTAAGAATGTTACTAACGGCATAGCTCACAGACGTTGGCTTTGTCAGTCTAATCCGCTTTTGACCGATTATCTCACTAAGCTTATAGGAAATAATTTTGTGTATAATGCAGATGAGCTTGAAAATCTTAAGAAGTACGCAGACGACAAGAAAGTGCTTGACAAAATAGGGGAGATCAAGCTTAAAAATAAGAAATCATTCTCCGAGTACGTCAAAAAATCGACCGGCATAGAGCTTGATCCGAATTCTATCTTCGATGTTCAAGTTAAGAGACTTCACGAATATAAGCGTCAGCATCTTAACGCTCTCAACATCGTTGCTAAATACCTTGAGATCAAGGAAAATCCGAACGGTGACTATGTTCCGCACACTTATATTTTTGCCGCAAAAGCTGCCTCGGGCTATTTTATGGCTAAGAAGATAATCAGCTTTATATGCGCTCTTGCCGATCTTATCAACAATGATCCCGATATGAAAGGCAGACTTAAAGTTGTATATCTTGAAGATTACAATGTCACAATGGCTGAAAAACTTATGCCTGCGGCAGATATCAGCGAGCAGATCTCACTTGCCGGTACAGAGGCAAGCGGAACAGGCAATATGAAACTTATGATAAACGGTGCAGTTACTCTCGGCACACTTGACGGTGCTAATGTTGAAATTCACGAGGCTGTCGGCGATGAGAATATCGTTCTTTTCGGTATGAGAACTCCCGAAGTCAATGAATTGCAGAGAAACGGTTACACACCGATGAACTACTATATTAATAATCCGGAGCTTAAAAAGGTTATAGACTTTATTCAAAAGGGCATTGATGGCAAGCAGTTCCCTGAAATCGGCAACACGATAATTCACCATGATCCATATATGGTTTTGGCTGATTTTGCAGATTACAGAAATGCTCAGAGAAAGCTTGATGAGATTTATCGTGATAAAGATAGGTTCAACAAGATGTCGCTTATGAATATTGCAGGCGCAGGACGTTTTGCGGCTGACAGAGCTATAAATGAATATGCCCATGATATTTGGAATGCGGATAAAGTTATAAAATAAGATTTGTGATATTATAGTGTTTTAAAAGTTTATCAGTACGGAGATGCCTAAATGACATCTCCGTGCTGTTTTCCACAACCCACACACTTTAGTGAGTTATCGTGTTAAGAGGTTACTTTGGCAAATATAGACACATTTAACATTTTGTTTTTTAACTGCTAAAGGATAGAAAAGATTTCTCAATTTAAAACTTTAAAAAATAAAGTTAAAATATTCAAAAACTTTAAAATATTTAGGCTTTTTCGACTAAATGACACAAAAACAACAATGTTTGTATAACAAATTGCACAAATATTGTAGACAATTATTAAAAAAAATGCTCAAATAGTTGAAATTTTACTTGCTCTACTGTATAATAGCTTGGAAGTATTATAGTATTTTGACTAAGATAAAAATTGAATTTGAGGTGTTTGAAAAACATGGATTCTAAAACTATTGGCTACATACTCAAACGACTTGCACTTGCACTGCTGACGGTTTGGGTAGTTATTACTATTACATTTTTTGTAATGCATGCTGTTCCCGGCGGCCCGTTTACGAGTGAAAAAGCTATTTCGCCTGCGGCAAAAGCTGCTCTTGAAGCGAAGTATGGACTTGATAAGCCGGTGTTTGAACAATACACGACATATCTTAAAGATATAGTGACTGAGTTTAACTTCGGTCCTTCTCTTAAACAAAGAGGCAGACAGGTCACCGATATAATTTTTGATGGCTTGAAAGTTTCGGCAAAGCTCGGTGTCATTGCCGCCTTCGTGGCATTGGTTACGGGTGTTGTTCTCGGTGCGGTGGCTGCACTTCGGAGAAACAAGCTTATTGACCGTATTATAATGGTTGTCACTACTGCGTTCGTTTCAATGCCGTCATTTATAATGGGTTCTCTATTGCTGATAGTGTTTGCGGTCAAGTTCCCGATATTGCCGGCTAACGGTTCAACGGCGGAGGGCTTGATCTTGCCTATAATCACTCTTGCTCTGTATCCCATGGCATATATCACGAGGTTAACAAGATCTTCAATGCTTGATGTTCTCGGTCAGGATTATATAAGAACAGCCAAGGCAAAAGGCGTTTCGGGAAAGAATATAATCTTTGGTCATGCACTTAAGAACTCACTTATTCCCGTTATAACCTATTTCGGCCCTATGCTTGCTTATATCGTCACAGGCTCACTTGTTGTTGAGCAGATATTTGCAGTACCCGGAATCGGCAGAGCATTTGTTAACAGCATAACTAACCGTGATTACACGCTCATTATGGGTACGACTATCGTTTTGGCGACATTGATCGTTGTGATGAACCTTATCGGTGACATTATGTATAAGATAGTCGATCCAAGAATAAATCTTGAATAAAACAAAGGAGGTTAAAGACATGAAAAAAACACCTTTCAGTATGCAGGTCGATCTTGATCAGTTCATCCCTGCAACAGCTGAGGAAAAAGCATATATGGTGCAAATGCGTCCGTCATCGACCTTCTTTAAAGATGGCGTAAAGCGTCTGCTTAAAAATAAAATAGCAACTGTAAGTTTCATAATTATAGTTTTTATCACTCTTTCATCTATAGTTATTCCCATGTTTTGGCCCTATGATTATGGTACACAGTTAGGTATTCAGACAGGTAAGCCTGTTGATCCGTCATATAACAACTTAAGTCCGTTTGAATACGGTGAAACCGAACAGGAAAGAATTGACAACGGTGAAAAAGTGTTCCCACACGTTTTCGGAACGGATTCGTTTGGCAGAGATTATTTCATTCGTGTTGTCTACGGAACTCGTATTTCTTTGGCTGTTGGATTTTTTGCCAGTATAATCGTTCTTATCATAGGTATGCTCATAGGTTCAATTGCCGGTTATTGTGGCGGCAAGGTTGACCTATGGATAATGCGATTTGTTGATATTATATACTCACTTCCCGATATGCTTATGGTCATACTTCTGTCAGCCGTTTTGAAACAGACGCTAGGTCCGGCTATTGAGGGAACGGCACTTGCGAAAATAGGCAGTAATATTATCAGCTTGTTTATTGTTTTCGCTTTGCTCTATTGGGTATCAATGTCACGTCTTATCAGAGGTCAGATACTCTCACTGCGTGAGCAGGAATATGTTCTTGCTGCTCAGGCAACGGGTGCAAAGGGAAGCTGGATCATCAGAAAGCATCTCATGCCCAACTGCATAAGCGTTGTTATCATTTCCACCGCTTTGCAGATCCCCAACGCAATATTCACCGAAAGTTATCTTTCGTTCTTAGGTCTCGGTGTTAATGCGCCGATGCCGTCGCTCGGTTCGCTTGCTTCGGATGCACTCAACGGAATCAGCTCTTATTCATACAGATTGGTGATTCCCGCAATCGTTATCTCACTTATAGTTCTGTCGCTAAACCTTTTCGGCGATGGACTTCGTGATGCATTCGATCCCAAGCTGAATGCATAAGGAGGAAGATATAATGTCACTTTTAGAAGTTAAAGATCTCCATACTTCGTTCTTCACTGATGCCGGTGAAGTCAAGGCGGTCAATGGCGTATCATTCAACCTTGAAAGAGGTAAGGTTTTAGGTATAGTCGGTGAGTCCGGTTCAGGAAAATCCGTCACAGCCTATTCTATAATGCAAATATTAGCCAGTACCGGTAAGATCGTTTCAGGCTCTATAAAGCTTGACGGTGAGGAACTTGTCGGTGCAGGCGAAAAGACAATGAAAAATATCAGAGGTAACAAGATCTCTATAATTTTCCAAGATCCCATGACCTCGCTTAATCCGACTTATACAATAGGTCATCAGTTGGTTGAGGCTATAGTTCTTCACACAGACAGAGACAAAAAACAGGCATATGACAGAGCCGTTGAAATGCTCAGACTTGTTAACGTTAATGAGCCGGAAAAGAGAATGAAACAGTATCCGCATGAGTTTTCAGGTGGTATGCGTCAGCGTGTTATGATCGCTATGGCGCTTGCTTGCGAGCCTGATATTCTCATTGCCGATGAACCGACAACAGCACTCGATGTTACCATTCAGGCTCAGATACTTGAGCTTATGTCATCACTCCAAAAGGAACTCGGAATGGCTATTATTATGATAACCCATGATCTTGGTGTTGTTGCTCAGATGTGCGATGAGGTTATCGTTATGTATGCCGGTTCTATCTGTGAACAGGGCAGTGCTGATGAGATTTTCTATAATCCCCGTCACGAATATACAAAGGGACTTATGCGTTCTATTCCCACCACAACCACAGCCGGAACAAAGCTGAAACCTATAACGGGAACACCCATAGACCTTTTAAATATGCCAAAAGGCTGTCCGTTCGCACCGAGATGCGATGCGGCAATGAAGATTTGTATTCATCAAAGAGCAGAGCGCATGGAGATTGGTGAAAACCACTTCGCAACTTGTTGGATGAATGTCAAACAGCAAATCGAAGATAAAACCGAGGACAGCAGTGAAGCTGCCCGTACCGAATAAGAAAGGGGAAAATGTGATGAGTGAAAATACAAACAACACCCCTTTGCTTCAGGTAAAGGATCTTAAAGAATATTTCAATATAAACATGGGACTTTTTAAGTCCAAGCCTTTAAAGGCGGTTGACGGTGTTTCATTTGATATAAAAAAGGGTGAAACTCTCGGTTTGGTTGGTGAATCCGGTTGCGGCAAGACCACAGTCGGAAGAACGATCCTCCGTCTTTATGAGCCGACCGGCGGCGAAGTTTACTATAAAGGAAAAAAGATAGCGACAAAAGCCGATGTCAAGGAGTTCAGAAAGGAAGCCACGATGGTTTTCCAAGATCCCTATTCATCGCTCAATCCTCGTATGACAGTTTCGGATATCATAGGTGAACCTCTTGATGTTCATAAGCTTTATTCAAACAAGAAAGAACGTGAGGAGAAAATCCTCGAACTTATGAATCATGTCGGTCTTAACAGTGAACACGCTTCAAGGTACGCCCACGAATTCTCAGGCGGTCAGAGACAGCGTATAGGTATAGCAAGAGCTTTGGCTGTTAATCCCTCATTTATTGTTTGTGATGAGCCGGTTTCAGCGCTTGATGTTTCAATTCAGGCCCAGGTTATCAATATGTTTGATGAACTTCAAGATTCCTTGGGATTGACCTATCTGTTCATAGCCCACGATATTCTTGTCGTACGCCATATTAGTGACAGAATAGCTGTTATGTATCTCGGAAAGATGGTTGAGCTTGCCGATTCTGCGGAGATTTATGATCATCCGCTTCATCCGTATTCACAGGCTCTTATGTCAGCTGTTCCGATGCCCGATCCGAAGATAGCTCGTGCCAATAAGCGTATAACGCTTGCGGGTGATATTCCGAGTCCGTTGAACGCTCCGTCAGGCTGCCCATTCCGCACAAGATGTCCGTATGCGACAGAAAAATGTGCCGAATCTATGCCTGAATTTAAGGAAGTTTCGACAGGACACTTCGTTGCTTGCCACAGAGTTGGCGAAATTAATTGATTTAAGTTCATTATTTGTCATAAGAAATCGTGCAATATTTCTTATGACAATTTTGGAAAATAATTTTTTGAAAGGAAAGAATAGCCATGAAAAAATTTTTAGCAATTCTTCTTGCAGCTGTTATGGTATTCAGCTTTGCTGCTTGCGGCGGAAATAACGGCGGCAATGACGCAGACGGCGCTCAGGCACTCAATGTCTGCATAGCCTCTGAGCCTGACACAATTGATCCGGCACTCAACTCAGCAGTTGACGGTGCTACTCTTTGCGCTCACCTTTTCCAGGGACTTGCAAAGTGGTCAAAGGACAGCGAAGGCAAGCTTGTAATCGTTGCCGATGCTGCTACAGAACTTACCAAGGGCGTAAAGACAGACGATGGTAAGATCAAGTATACTTACACACTTAGAGACGGTCTCAAGTGGTCAGACGGTAAGGACGTTACTGCTGCTGACTTCGTATTCGCATGGAACCGTGCTGCATCAGCTGAACTTGGTGCTGACTACGGCTATATGTTTGAAGTTGTTGACGGTTATGACAAGGTTTCAGAGACAAAGGTTAAGCTTGATGAAAGCGGCAACCCCGTTATGAACGAAGACGGCGAAGAAGTTCTTGAGCCGGCTAATCCGGATGCAAAACTTAACGTTACAGCTGTTGACGAAAAGACAATCGAAGTTGTTCTTGCAAGCAACGTTCAGTATTGGAACGAGCTTCTTGCTTTCCCGTGCTACTATCCTGTTCGTGAGGATGTAGTTTCTAATGAAGGCTGGGCAACAGAGCCTGCAACATATGTCTGCAACGGTCCTTATACTATTGACAGTTGGGAACACAACAGCGTTATCAAACTTAAGAAGAATGCTGACTTTGTTGATGCTGACAAGATCACAATGGACGGTCTTAACTTCTATCTTTCAGATGATGCTAACAATATGCTCACAAACTTCAAGAACGGCGATTGGCTTCTTATTGACGATGTTCCGACAAACGAGATCGCTACTCTTAAGTCTGAGTATGAAGGCGAGTATTTCGTAGATGGTCAGATTGGTACATATTATGTATCATGGAACATCAACGCTAACATTCTCCCGAAGGATTCAAAGCTTGAGGGTGAAGACGCTGAGGCAGCTATGGCTGAAATCAGAAGTGCAGTAGGTCTCTTCTTAGACCGTAACTACATTGTTGAGAACGTTTCTCAGAGTGGTGAGCTTCCGGCATCTTCATTTGTTGCTATGGGTATGACAAATCCCGATGGCACTCAGTTCTATGAGACAGCCGGCGACAAGGAAAAGAACGGTTATGTAGGTTTCTACGATGTTTCTAAGGATGCATTTGAGGGCAACTGCCAGAAGGCTATAGAGGTTCTCAAGAAGTATTACACATTCGATGAGGCAACTCAGAAGTTTACAAACTTCCCGGAGATGACATATCTCTATAACACAAACGATGGTCACAAGGCTATTGCTGAGTATATTCAGGGCGCACTTGCTAACTATGGTATTACTCTCAACCTTGAGAACCAGGAATGGAACACATTCCTTAACACTCGTAAGTCAGGCGACTACACAATTGCTCGTAACGGTTGGCTTGCTGACTATAACGATCCTGTTTGCTTCCTTGATATGTGGACTACCAACTCAGGTAACAATGATACCCAGTATGGTAAGGGCGCACACAAGAAGCTCAAGATGTATAGCCTTGATCTCACACCTTACGGTTATGACACAAAGGTTGAGAACGGCACATGGGCAGAGACATTCGATGTCCTTATAGACACAATCAAGTCTTGCGAAGACAACGATATCCGCTATAAGCTCATGCACATCGCAGAGGATATGCTTATGGATTCAGGTTGTATCACACCTCTCTACTTCTACACTGACACATATATGCTCAGCAACAAGGTAGAAGGTTTCTATTCCAACCCGCTTGGCTACAAGTACTTTATGTATTGCACAGTTAAATAAAGATTGTAGTTGAAATTTAAAAATTAAATGGCTTACGCCCCTCGAGATATTGCTCTCGGGGGGCGCTTTTCATAGGTACGAATAAATTTTATGCGTACGGTAAAAAAGTGTTCAGATAAAAGTGTGTAAAAAATTGATTTCCTGTTGACAAAGCCACAGAAAAAGTGTAAGATATACAAAACGAACAAATGTTCTTGGGTGGTGAGATCATGCCGTCTCTATATAATAACAGAGTGATCCTACATTGTGATTTGAATAACTTTTTCGCCTCGGTTGAATCATTTTATAAACCCGAACTTAAGAACGTTCCTATGGCTGTTTGCGGAAGTCGTGAAGAACGTCACGGAATAGTGCTGGCTAAAAACGAAAAAGCCAAAGCGTTCGGCGTGAAAACAGCAGAGCCAATATGGCAGGCGAAAAACAAGTGTCCAAATTTGGTTTGTGTTGAACCGCATTATGACAGATATGTTGATTTTTCGAGGCGAGCGAGAGCCATATATTCCGACTATACCGATATGGTTGAACCGTTTGGAATAGATGAATGTTGGCTTGACGTGACCGGTAGCTCTCTGCTTTTCGGAACAGGGGAGGAGATTGCCTATAAAATCAAAGAGAGAATCAAGTCAGAAATCGGAGTCACAATTTCTGTCGGTGTCAGTTTCAACAAGATTTTCGCAAAACTTGGGAGCGATTTGAAAAAGCCCGATGCGGTGACAGTTCTTTCTCAAGAAAACTTCAAGGATAAAATATGGCATTTACCTGCGGATTCGCTGATCGGTGTCGGAAAATCAACCATGAGAACGCTTGAACGTATCGGGCTAAAAACGATAGGTGATGTTGCAAATTGCAGAATAAGCTTATTGGAACTTGAGCTGGGAAAAAACGGACTTGAACTTTGGAAGGCTGTCAATGGATATGATACTTCACCGGTACTTATGACCGATTCACTTCCAAAAGCTAAAAGTTACAGTCACGGAACAACTCAGGCTAAAAATTTGACAAACGACAGTGAAGTGCGAGCGACATTTGTTTCACTCTCCGAGAGAATAGCCCATAATCTTCGCAAAGACAGAGTTCTAGCCTCGGTTGTATCTATTTCAATAAAAGATGAACGGCTTGTTACAATAGAACGTCAGAGGAAATTAAGACAGCCGACAAGGCTTGTTGAAGACTTGGTTTCAACGGCAATGGAATTGTTTGATGACAACTGGGATTGGCATAGCGAAGTGAGATCGGTGACTATTCATGCCTGCAATTTTGTTGATGAAAACGATTCTTGTCAGTATAGCTTGTTTTGCGATAATGCTAAGAACGAAAAACTTGAAAAGTTGGAGGATCATGTTGACAGAATAAGGGAAAAATATGGAACAGAGTCGGTTATTCGTGCCTCAGCGATGAAGATAAAGAGTCCTGAACAGGAAGATGCATATAATCCGTTTCATCCTAAAATATAGACTTCCGAAGTGGAGTTTTTTAATATCCCGATCAGCAAAGATAAACCGCCCATGTCGCAAAAGTGCGACATGGGCGGAATTGAATTTATTCAGACTAAAACTTATTTATGAAAGGCTTGATGAATTGCTGAGACTTGAAATTTGTCTCTTGATAAGTTTTGTTGTTGATGTGATAGCGTTGTCAATATATGATTGACCAACAACTGAAACCGGATATTTTTCATCAGTTATATTTTCTTCAACATAGCTTTCAAAAGCGTGTTCGCCGAGATGAGCTTTTATGTCAGCTTTCCATTCAGGATCTGCGTTTGTCTCAACAAAATACATGATGTGATAGCCATATGTTGTTTCAACTATGCCAACATCTCCTGCCTTGCGGCTTGAGTCAAAGCACCAATCGTTAAATTCTGTGATCATATCACCGGGGGCAACGTTTTCATAGAGACCGCCTGTTTCTTTTGAACCGGAATCATCTGTGTTCTCTGTTGCGAGTGTTCCGAAGCTTTCAGCTGTTCTTTCACCTGCGAGATACTTGCGGAGAATAAGTTCAGCCTTTGCATAAGCCTCTTTATCTTTTGCTGTTTCTGCTGTGACGCTCATCTTAATATCAACATCTTTAAATGTGTCGAGTGCAGGAACGTTTGCATCGTCTGTGCTGTTATCTGCCGCTGTGGTCTCATTATCACTTGAACTGTCATCTGATGATGTGAAGTTAATGAGAATGTGACGAACATCTATTGTGTTTTTGTTTTCTCTGTAAGGAGTAGCAAGAACCATGCAGACATAGTATCCGGTCTCATCTTCTTCAAAGACTTTTGCATCACCGACTTTAATTTTCTTGCCATAGATCCAATCAGCAACATCGGAACCGAGATTGTTTGAAACTGAATCCTTGTCAACTATGTTAAGTTTAGTGAGAGCATCTTCTGCACCGGCTACTTTGTCAACAGCCTTTGAAAGCTCATCAACATCTTTGGATTTTGCAAGTTTGTTTGCTGTCTCCTTTGCTTTCTTCATTGTGGCAGCGGTGACTTTCTCACTTTCTGTTCCGTCATCGCTTGTTGTCTTTTCCTTGCTTGCCGTAACAAGATAATATGCAATACCTACTTTGTCATAAGCGGTGGTGTCTTCTTTGTATTCTGCCTCGATTTCCTTATCGGAGAGCTTATCTTCAAGTTCCTCTGTTATGGCATTTTGATATTTTGTTGCAAGTGTCTGTTCTTCAAGGATTTTCTTAAAGAGAGCTTTGTTTACACCTTCACCGTAGCTTGCCTTTAAGTAAGCACCGAGTGAATAGTTGTTGCTGTCAGCTGTTTCCTTGATAGAGGTGATCTGCTCATCAATGGTTTTGATATCGTCATCATCAAGAGTGATGCCTTTTTCTTCAGCAAGCTTAGCGTAGGCTTTGATATTGACGAGCTGAGTTTTAACTGTGTAATCGAAGAAGTCAGCCCATGTCGGGTTCTCATAGCCTTCAAGTTCTTCGCTGTATGTCTGTTCATCGGGAGACTTTGAGTAATCGTAACCACCGAGGAACATTGCACCATAGCCTGCACCGTACTGTGAATCGTATGTGTAGCCGTACTCGAAATAGTTGTTTGCAATTGTGCGATAGTAGAAAGAGTATTCGGCAGCACTAACGTCACCGATATCACCGATAGTCAACGCAGCGGACTTTCTGTATTTAATGCCTGAATTTGAAATCGCAACACCTGCGATTCCCGCAACGAGAGCGATAACAATAACAACAGCTATCGCAGTTTTAGTGCCTTTGGTCATGCTGACTCTGTTGGCTCTTTTCTTCTTTTTGGCGGCTGCTTTAGCGAGTCTTGCTTTACGCTCCTCGCGATAAAGTTCAGCCTGTGTCTTTTCGGATTTCTTATCCATTTTTCCTGTTTCATCCTTTTCAATTTATTTTTTGCCACGACACACATTTGCCGTGAAAATGATACTTATAAATTTTATACTATTTGTCACAAAAAAGCAAGCTTATAAACATATTTTTTCAATCTCACAATAAGTTCTTAATATTTTAATTCAGCGTGAAAACGATTTTTGTTAGTTACAATTGAAAAAACTATGCTTGAGAGTGCTGCTTCATTGACAGCATATATAACGAGTGATATACTAAATTGTACGCTGAAGTCTTATGCGTACCGAAAAAAACGGTCGGAGGGAAACGGATTTGAATAAGAAAGATGTAGTTGAGCTTATAAGAGAAGAACTGTTCTCAATGCAAGATGAAACTTACAGACAGTTTTCGTCTAAGCTTATGCCGACAGTCGATCCCGAAACAGTCATAGGTGTTCGCACTCCGGATATCAGAAAGCTTGCAAAAAGAATCGGAAAATCTGATGACATAGAGATATTTATGGGTGATCTTCCTCATAAATATTATGAGGAAAACAATATTCATAGTGCTTTGATCGAGTCAATAAAAGAATATGATGAGTGTGTGAAACAGCTCAATAGATTTCTTCCGTTTGTCGATAACTGGGCAACCTGCGATATGATGAGACCTAAGGTTTTCATAAAAAACAAAGATAAACTTATAGAGCAAATAAAAATTTGGATTACAGACCGAAACACTTACACTGTCCGTTTCGGAATAGAAATGTTGATGACTCACTTTTTAGATGATGATTTCAAACCGGAATACATGGAAATGGTCTGTTCTATTGAAAGCGAGGAATACTATATTAATATGATGATAGCTTGGTTTTTTGCGACCGCCCTCGCAAAGCAGTATGAGTCAACGTTGCCGATATTGCTTGAGAACCGACTTTCACCTTGGGTACATAATAAAACAATTCAAAAATCTGTTGAAAGCAATCGAATTTCACCTCAAACCAAAGAGTACCTTAAAATATTAAAGATAAAGCAGCTGTAAATGATTTAGCTGTGTAACTGAATATTGCATTATCCGTGCGGCGATTTGAATTTTTTCAAATCGCCGCTATTCGTTTTTTGACATTTGTTGAAATATTTGATGATACGCAAAAATGTGAAAGCTCACAGTTAGTTCACAACTTTGCTCAATCTACACCATGATTTATAAATAATTTAAATAAACGATGAACAAACTTACTTTTTTGTAAAAATAACGTAACAAAATTATACACCTGTTGTTTTTCATTCGTAGGTATGATATCATCATCGTGTCGTATATTGACAAAGGAGGAAATAAAATATGAGGGTAACTTGGTATGGGACAGCAACCATAGGAATTGATGACGGTGAGACTAAAATTCTGTTTGATCCGTTTGTCAGAAGAAACAAAAAGCTTGAAAACAGCACACCGATCGAGGGCTTTGCGGGCTTCGATGCGGTTATTGTAACACACGGTCATTTTGACCACATTCTTGATATTCCGGAAATTTTGAAAGTTGACACTGACGTTAATGTTTATTGCACTAAAACACCGGCAGAAACACTTGAAAAATGCGGCGTTGATGCAAACAGATTAAAAGTTATCAAGGCGAGTGACAGCTTTGAAATAGGCAATTTTAAAATTACCGCTTATCAAAGCCAACATATAAAATTCGATGCCGGCTATATACTTTCAGTTTTTGGCAAGTGTGCAATTCAACTTCCGAAACTTATCGGTGAGTTTGCCAAGCATATGCGAATGCCGGAGAATAATGAGATCGTTATGTATAAGATAGAAAACGGTGGAAAAAGTATTCTTCTTTCCGGTTCTTTTGGAACTGTTGACGGAGTCGAATATCCTAAAGATTGCGACCTTTTCGTTTTAGCAAACGGCGGAAATCTTAAAATTCCCGAACTCACAATGCCTTTTATCGAAAGTACGCACCCGAAGTGTGTGCTTGTGGATCATTTTGACGATGCGTTCCCACCGCTGACAAAACGAGTGCCGGTTGAGAAGTTCAGAGATATAATGAGCAAGACTCACCCGGAAATAGGCTTTATTATTCCTAAAGAGAGAGTTCCGGTCGATATTTGAAAGAAAAATTAGATAAATTTTCATTAATGATATTGACAAAAGCACCTTACATCTATATAATATCTTGAGTATGAGGTGAGTTATGTTTATTAATCTTGAAAATGTATTCAATAATGGTGCAGATGAGATCAGGACAGACCTTGATTTCGATTTCTCAACAGCTGACTTTGACGGAATGTATCCATTCACAGCTCCCGTCAGATTAAGAGGCTCAATAAAGAACGAAACAGGTATTGTTTATCTGAGAGCTAAAGCGGAGTTTCGCTTTGACGGAGTTTGTGACAGATGTGCCTGTGATTTTTCAAGAGACATGACAGTTCCCATTGAGCATATCCTTGTTTCCGAGCTTAATGATGAGGATAACGATGAGTTTATTCTTGTTGAGGACATGAAGCTTGATATTGAGCAGTTGGTTTTAGAGGACATATATCTCTCACTGCCGATGAAAACTTTGTGCAAGGAAGATTGCAAGGGAATTTGCCCAAAATGCGGCAAGAACCTCAACGAGGGATCTTGTGATTGCCAAAAGGATATTGATCCCCGTTTGCAGGCTTTGCAGGATTTGCTGCAAGGTGACATCTAAGTATTTATTTTAAGATATTCTGTATAAGGAGGTGCTGACATGGCAGTACCAAAGAGAAGAGTTTCAAAGGCAAGAAGAGACAAGAGACGTTCAAGCGTATGGAAGCTTTCTGCTCCCACTCTTATCAAATGTCCCAACTGTAACGAGTATGCACAGCCGCACAAGGTTTGCGGTAACTGCGGTTACTACAAGGGCAAGCAGATTGTCGTTAAGGACGATGCTGAATAAGTCTTTGTAAACGACAACTCTAGTTTAATTTTTAGTCTTTGAGAACGGCGAAGAGGCGGAGATGGTGAAAATCTCTGCCTTTTTGATTTAAGTTTGTTTATAGGCGGAGGTGAGAAAAGTGTCTGTTAAAATAGAATCTGTTGATAAAGGCTCAATAGCATACCGGCACAATATATGTTCGGGTTGTATTCTTGAGAAGATAAACACTCATGAGATAAACGATGTTCTTGATTATCAGTTTTATTTGAAAGAAAGCAAGATTTCCTTGCAACTTTTAGATGAAAACGGCAAGAGGAGATATCTCATAATTAAAAAGAATCCCGATGCTGATATAGGCTTGAATTTTGAGACATATCTTATGGATAACCAACAACATTGCAAGAATAAGTGTGTCTTTTGCTTTATAGATCAGTTGCCACACGGAATGCGTGACAGTCTCTATTTCAAAGATGATGATTCGAGACTTTCATTTTTGTTCGGAAATTATATTACGCTGACAAATCTTTCACAGCATGATGTTGACAGAATAATCGAAATGCATATAAGCCCCGTCAATATTTCCGTTCACACGATGAATCCCGAACTCAGAGTTCAAATGATGAAAAATCCCAATGCCGGAAAGAGTCTGGATATAATATATCGTCTTGCCGAAGCGGGAATTCAGATGAACACGCAGCTTGTTCTTTGCCCCGGCATAAATGACGGAAAGGAACTTGAATATTCGCTTGAACAGTTAGGAAAGCTTTATCCTCATATTCAAAGCATTGCCGCCGTTCCGGTAGGATTGACAAAGCATAGAGAGGGATTGTGTCATCTCGAATGTTATAACAAGAAAACAGCCGGTGAGGTCATTGATATAATCGAATGTTTTGCCGATCACTTTAACTATTTTCACGGTACACGTTTAGCTTTTGCCGCAGATGAGTTTTACCTCAAGGCCGAAAGGGAGATACCGAATGCCGATTTTTATGAGGATTTTCCACAGATAGAAAACGGAGTTGGATTGTGGGCGAGTCTTAAATCCGAATTTTATGATGCTCTCGACAGTGAGGACATAAACAATCTTGAAAGCAACAGACACATAAGCCTTGCGACCGGAGTTGCGGCGTACCCATTATTAAAAGAGCTTTCACAGGCTGCGGAAGAAAAAATCAGCGGACTGAAAATAGACGTTTATGAGATAAAAAATGAGTTTTTCGGTGAAAATATAACTGTTGCAGGACTTGTTGTTGGGCAGGATCTCATAAAACAACTAAACGGAAAAAATCTCGGAGATGAACTGCTTATTCCCTCGGTAATGCTCAGACATGAACGTGATATGTTCCTTGATAGCATGACCGTTGATGAGGTACAGCAGAGACTCAACGTAAAAATGACCGTCTGCGAAGTAGACGGCTATGACCTGCTCGATAAAATGTCAGGAAGATAAGGAGGACTGAATATGGCAAGACCGATAGTTGCTATTGTCGGCAGACCTAATGTGGGAAAATCGACACTTTTTAACAAGCTGACGGGACAACGTAAGGCTATAGTTGATGACACCCCCGGTGTTACAAGGGACAGAATATACGGCGATTGCGAATGGCTCGGCTATAATTTCCTTTTAATAGACACCGGAGGCATAGAGCCTAAATCAAACGATATCATTCTTTCACAGATGAGGAGACAGGCACAGTTGGCTATTGACAGCGCTGATGTGATCATCCTTGTCACAGATATGCGTACGGGAGTTGTAGCAACAGACGAAGAAGTGGCAGCGATGCTCCAAAAAAGCGGAAAACCAATCGTGCTTTGTGTCAATAAATGCGACAGAATCGGTGAACCTCCGCTTGAATTTTATGAGTTCTATAATCTCGGATTGGGAGATCCGATACAGGTTTCGTCAATCCATGGCCACGGTACAGGCGATTTGCTTGACGAGGTGATAAAATACCTTCCTAAGCAGGAAGAAGATGATGAAGATGACAGCATAATCAAGGTTGCTGTTATAGGAAAGCCCAACGTTGGAAAATCATCTTTAATAAATGCGATTTCAGGTGAAGAAAGAGCTATTGTTTCTGATATTGCCGGAACAACACGAGATGCGACAGACACCTATATTTCAAACGAATACGGTGACTTTATGTTCATCGACACAGCCGGTTTACGCCGAAAGAGCAAGGTCGAAGATCAGATCGAGAAGTACAGTGTTATAAGAGCTAAAATGGCGGTTGAAAGAGCATCGGTATGTGTGATTATGATAGATGCTGTTGAGGGCTTCACTGAGCAGGATAGCAAGGTCGCAGGCATAGCTCACGAAATGGGTAAAGCTTGCATAATTGCCGTCAATAAGTGGGATGCTTTGGAAAAAAACGGCAAAACCATGGACAACTATCGAAAAAAGTTGATGAACGACTTTTCGTTTATGTCATACGCTCCGATAATTTTCATCTCGGCAAAGACAGGACAAAGACTCGACAGGCTGTTTGAATTGATAAATTTTGTCGATCAGCAGAATGTTATGCGTATCTCCACAGGTAAGCTTAACGATGTTTTAGCCTCTGCAACGGCAAGAGTTCAACCCCCGACAGATAAGGGCAGAAGATTGAAGATATATTACATGACTCAAGCTTCAACAAGACCGCCAACATTTGTCTGTTTTGTCAATAAAAAGGAACTTTTTCATTACAGCTATCAGAGATATCTTGAAAATCAAATCAGAGAAGTGTTTGGACTTGAGGGAACACCGACAAGATTTGTTATCAGAGAAAGAGACGGCAAATGATTTGTTATATAGGCTGCTGCTTTTTGCGGCGGCCTTTTTATATGTCACGAACAAACAACATATATTTTAAGTTAGAGTGAACTCGGAGGATATATTTTTATATGGCGGCTTTAATTGAGAAACAGCGGATCATATCGGCGATTTGACCAAAAAAATTTAACGAATAGAGTCGAAATCTTATCCTGAAAATGTAGATTTAAGCTTGAAAATATGTTACAATAAACTGAACTTAATATAATGCCGTAGTTTCGGCTTTTATAAAGTATATATCGGCTGTTTCGGCTTGTCAGGCAACTGCCCGAAATCACGATCTCAGTGTACCGGCGAGCAATGTTATTTTGAGTTTTGTTTCGGATATATGCCGTCTGCATAACGCCTATGCAGTTTTGATACTTTACAAATGTCGCATTTCAGGTAAAATATATTTAGTATGGGGAAAAGCGGTTAAAAGCCGCTTAAAATATGGAATAACAGACAAAAAATGATTGAACAGGAGAAAACATTATGAAAATAACTATCTGTATCGGCAGTTCATGCCACATCAAAGGCTCACGACAAGTTGTAAGTCAGCTTCAAGAGCTGATAGGCGAAAGAAAGCTTGAGGATAAAATTGAACTTTCCGGTGCATTTTGCATGAACAACTGTCAAAAGGGAGTTTGCGTGACTGTTGATGATGAACTTTATTCTGTGTCACCGGAAACTGTAAAAACTTTCTTTGAAAACACTGTTCTTAAAAAATTAGGAATGTAAAAGATCGGTTGATAAAATCACAAGGAGTGAACAAAGTGAATAACTGTCTGACTCTTAAAAAATCCAACTGCAAAAACTGTTATAAATGTATTCGTCACTGTCCGGTCAAATCTATCAGATTTTCGGGCAATCAGGCTTATATTATCGGCAACGAGTGTATTTTATGCGGACATTGTTTTGTTGTGTGTCCTCAGAATGCTAAGGAGATCGTTGATGAAACTGAGAAAGTGAAGGTTCTCCTTCAAGGCGAAGATCCGGTTATAGTCAGCCTTGCCCCGTCATTTGTTGCTAACTATGATAACGTAGGAATCGGAGCGATGCGTGAGGCGCTTAAAAAGCTCGGATTTTTTGATGTCGAGGAAACTGCAATAGGAGCAACTATAGTTAAAGAGGAATATGAGAGAATACTTTCTGACGGTTCAAGAGATGTTCTTATTTCATCTTGCTGTCACTCTGTGAACTTGCTTATTCAAAAATATTTTCCGTTACTTATAAATGACCTTGCTGATGTGCTTTCACCGATGCAGGCTCATTGCAAAGATATCAAAAAACGATATCCAAATGCTAAAACCGTATTCATAGGCCCATGTGTAGCTAAGAAAGACGAGGCTTCATATTATGAGGGTTATGCCGATGCGGTGTTGACTTATGATGAGTTGACAAAGTGGCTCAAGGAAGAAAATATAGAATTGGAACAAAAAGCAGACAGTGATCCGAACAGCCTTGCAAGATTTTTCCCGACTACCGGAGGAATACTCAAGACAATGACAGAACGCAACCCGAAATACACATATATGGCGATAGACGGTGTTGAAAACTGTATTCAAGCTCTCAAGGAAATAGAAAGCGGAAAAGTACACAACTGTTTTATTGAGATGTCAGCTTGTGTCGGAAGTTGCATAGGCGGCCCAATTATGGAAAAATTCCACCGTTCACCTGTCAAAGACTATGTAACTGTGTCTGAATTTGCGGGAGAAAATGATTTTGAGGTTGAACAACCTGATAGTCTCTCACTTCAGAAAACGTTTATACCTATTGAGCTTCGCCACCAGATGCCAAGCGAAAGCGAGATCAGAGATATATTGAGACAAATGGGTAAGATGAAACCGTCTGATGAGCTTAACTGTGGTTCATGCGGTTATGACACCTGCCGAGAAAAGGCAATAGCCATTTATCAGGATAAAGCCGAGATTTCCATGTGCTTGCCTTATCTTAAGGATAAAGCTGAAAGTTTTTCGGACAGTATGGTCAAAAACACCCCGAATGGACTTATAGTTCTGAACGAAAAGCTGGAGGTACAACAAATAAACGAGGCGGCAAGGAAGCTTATGCATATAAGACGGACTTCTGATATTTTAGGCGATCAAGTTGTCAGAATACTTGATCCGTCTATATTTATGGAAGTGCTTTCTACCGAAAAGAATATCAATAACCGCAAATCATATCTCGCTGAATATGAAAAATATGTTGAACAGACGGTTATTTATGACAAAGAATATAGAATTCTTGTCTGTATCATGAGAGATATAACTGAGGAAGAAGCGGCAAGAGAGAGAAAAGAAAGAATCAGCCGTCAGACAGTTGAAACGGCTGACAGAGTGGTTGATAAACAGATGAGAATTGTTCAGGAGATAGCCTCTCTCTTAGGTGAAACTGCCGCCGAAACTAAAATTGCACTTGCCAAGCTGAAGGAGTCGATATCAGATGAATAACCTTTGTGCCGAGATTGGCTATAAGAGCATAAATCATGTCGGTGAACAGCTTTGCGGAGATCATGTTGATGTTGTTGAGCGTGGTGAAAATTCGACTGTCATTGTCCTTGCCGATGGTTTGGGCAGCGGTGTTAAAGCGAGTATACTTTCAACGCTGACTTCTAAGATAATTTCCACCATGATGTCGGAGGGACTTTCTATTGAAGAATGTGTTTCCACTATTGCTTCGGCATTACCGATATGCTCTGTCAGAGGGGTGGCTTATTCCACTTTCACAATAATGCACGTCAAGAACAATGAAATACTTGAGCTTATACAATATGATAATCCGTACGCTGTGTTTATCCGTGATTTTGAGATATACGATTATCCGAAAATCGAGATGAACATTGAGGGTAAGAAGATATATAAGTCGGTTATCGACTTGCATGACGGTGACATAATAACCGCCATGAGTGACGGCTGTCCCCATGCCGGAATAGGCACTGCCTATAATTTTGGCTGGAAAAGAGAGGACATAGCCGATTTCATGAAAATGCTTGCACCTGCCGGATATAATGCAAAAACGCTTGCGACAATGCTTGTCGATGAGTGTAATAAGCTTTACGGTTATGAGCCGGGAGATGATGCAACAGCTTGTGTTGTAAGAATAAGAAAAAGAGAACCAATGAATATTTTGTTCGGGCCTCCGACTCATAGAGACGATTGCAACAGAATGATGTCACTTTTCTTTGGAAAAGAGGGAAAGCACATAGTCTGCGGAGGAACAACGGCATCAATCGCCGCAAAATATCTTAGGAAGCCATTAAAACCGAGTCTTAATTTTGAAAAAAGCGACATACCTCCGACAGCGGAGCTTGAAGGAGTTGACCTTGTGACCGAAGGCGTTATCACGGTCAACAGAGTTGTCGAGTACGCTAAAGATGCACTCGGTGAAAATAAAAAATATGAGAGTTGGAGCTTTAAGCGTGATGGGGCATCTTTGATAAGCAGAATGCTTTTTGAAGAAGCGACAGACATAAATTTCTTTGTCGGCAGAGCTATAAATCCGGCTCACCAGAACCCCGATCTTCCGATAAATTTCAATATAAAGATGAATCTTGTCGAGGAGCTTTCAGCTTGTTTGAAGAAGATGGGAAAGAGAATTAAAGTAAGTTATTTTTAATGAGGGAATAAATTATGCGAAAATTTGACACTAAGGTACAGTATCTAAAATATAAAGTACTTAGAGAGGTAGCACGTCAGGCATGGAGTGGAACACTTTATGATAATCTTCTGGACATACCAAAGACTATTATTCCGGGTAATACTCCGACTATGCGTTGCTGCATTTACAAGGAAAGAGCGATACTTTCCGAAAGAGTGAAGATAACTATGGGCGGTGACAAGGACGATCCGAATGTTATTGAAGTTATATCCATCGCTTGCGATGAATGTCCCATGGGCGGCTATGAAGTCACAAACGCTTGTCGAGGTTGTCTTGCGAATCGTTGTGAAGACGTTTGCAAGAGGGGAGCGATATCATTTGACCATAATCATGTCGCTCATATTGATAAGTCGAAATGTGTTGACTGTGGAGCTTGTGCTAAGGTTTGTCCGTTTACGGCTATAGTTAAACGTAAGCGTCCGTGTCAAAGTGCCTGCAAGGTCAAGGCTATTTCAATGGACGAGAACAAGGCGGCTAAAATAGATGAAGAAAAGTGTATTGCCTGCGGAGCTTGTGTTTATCAGTGTCCGTTCGGAGCAATAACCGATAAGTCATATATTCTGGAAGTTATTGACATGATCAAAAACAGCAATAACAATTCCGATTATAAGGTGTACGCATTGGTTGCACCTTCAATTTCGAGTCAGTTCACCTATGCTAAACACGGGCAGGTCATAGCCGGTCTTAAAAAGCTCGGTTTCTATACCGTTATAGAGGCGGCTCTCGGAGCAGATATGGTTGCGTATGCGGAATCAAAAGAGCTTTATGAGAAAGGATTCCTTATGAGTTCATGCTGTCCGGCATTTGTCAGCTATATAGAAAAGAACTTCCCCGATCTTTTGAAGCATGTTTCTCATAATCTTTCACCGATGGCGACTATCGCACAGTATATAAAGAATACCGATCCGACAGCTAAGGTTGTCTTTGTCGGCCCGTGTACAGCGAAAAAGTCTGAGGTCAGAAAAGAAGAAGTCAGAAAATATGTCGATTCAGCCGTAACTTTTGAAGAACTTCAGGCTCTTTATGACAGTAGAGATATAGATATAACAACACTTGAAGATGAGGTACTCGACAATGCCTCATATTACGGAAGAATATTCGCAAGAAGCGGTGGACTTTCAGACGCAGTAGCTCAGGCTCTCAAAGAACACGGAATAACTGACTTTGATCTAAAGGCGACCGCTTGTGACGGAATCGAGGAGTGTCGAATGGCACTTCTCAAAAAGAGTAAAAATGTCCTTAATGCGAACTTTGTCGAAGGCATGGCTTGCGTAGGGGGCTGCATAGGAGGAGCCGGCTGTTTAACACACGGCGAAAAGAATAAAGCAGAGGTCGATAAATACGGAGCCGAGGCGTACGAAAAAACAATAACCGATGCTATATCTGTTATCAAGAATATATAAGGAGTGGGACAAGAATGAACTATAGTTATTATCCCGGTTGTACCTTGAAAACAAAGGCGAAAGCTCTTGACATTTACGGAAGAAAATCCGCTGAAAAGCTGGGTATAACTCTTGAAGAACTGCCCGAATGGCAGTGCTGTGGAGGCGTTTATCCTCTCGCAAGTGACGAAGTCGCAACAAAGCTTTCTTCAGTCAGAGCTTTGTTGAGCGCAAGAGAGAAGGAACAAACACTTTTGACAATGTGTTCAGCTTGCCACCATGTTATTAAGCGAGTTAACTATGATATGCAAAACAAACCGGAGTTTGCATCTAAAGTCAATAGCTATCTTAAACTTGATGAGAAATATTTTGGTGAAACAAGAGTTGTTCACTACCTTGAAATGCTCAGAGATGATTATGGTTTTGACAAGCTCAAAGAACAAGTCACCAATCCCCTTAAAGGCAGAAAGATTGCCGCATATTACGGTTGTCTTTTATTAAGACCGGGCAAAGAAATGGCTTTTGATAATCCGGAGAATCCCACAATAATTGAGGATTTTATCAGAGCTATAGGCGCTGAACCGGTTGAATATCCGTTCCGCAACGAATGTTGTGGCGGATATATGACAATGACAGATAAATCTCTCGCAAGCAAGATGGCGACTATGGTCGTTGATTCGGCAAGACTTAAGGGAGCAGACTGTATGATAACCGCTTGTCCTCTTTGTTTATATAATCTTAAGCAGGGCAGCGAAGAAAAACTTCCCGTATATTATTTCACTGAGCTTTTGGCACAGGCTCTCGGCTTAAAGTAAGGAGGGAAAGTCTATGAATTCACAAGAGCTTTGTAAAGAGGCGATAAGAATAAGCGGCATTGATCCGAGCAAATGTATGAAGTGCGGAAAGTGTTCGGCAACTTGTCCGGCGTTTGACGATATGGATATTCACCCGCATGAATTTGTTTCGATGCTCAATGACGGAAGAATAGACAGACTTTTGAAGTCAAAATCACTTTGGCGTTGCGTTTCATGCTTTGCTTGTGTTGAGAGATGTCCCAGAGGCGTTGAGCCTGCAAGACTTATTGAGGCTGTCAGAGTTTGTATAATCAGAAACAGAGGAGAAAACTTCATTTCTCCCGATGAGATCCCTGCAATGCTTGATCCGCAGTTGCCGCAGCAGGCGATAGTCAGCACTTTCAGGAAGTTCAGAAAATAAGGAGTGTTAGGTTTGCAAAGAATAGGAGTTTTCGTTTGTTGGTGCGGAAGCAACATAGCCGCTACGGTTGACGTTGCCAAAGTAGCCGAGGAAATAAAGAAAGAACCGGGAGTGGTTTTCACTCAGGATTATCAGTATATGTGTTCCGAAGCAGGTCAGCTTCTTATTAAAAACGCAATTAAAGAGCATAAGCTTACAGGTGTAGTTATCTGTTCATGTTCTCCGAGAATGCATGAGGCAACGTTCAGAAAAACCGCAGAGTCAGCAGGACTTAACCCGTACATGGTAGAAGTAGCAAATATCCGTGAGCAGTGTTCGTGGATTCATAAGGACAAAGACGAGGCAACCGAAAAGGCTATAATTTTGGCAAGAGCAGCTGTCGCTAAGGTCAGCTTAAATGCTCCCTTGCAGCCGGGTGAAAGTGCTGTCACGAAAAGGGCACTTATCATAGGCGGTGGCATAGCCGGTATTCAGTCGGCTCTTGATATAGCTGATGCCGGATATAAAGTCGATATAGTTGAGAGAGAACCGACTATCGGCGGAAAAATGGCTCAGCTTGACAAAACATTCCCGACACTTGACTGTGCAGCGTGTATTCTTACACCGAAGATGGTCGAGGCGGCTCAGCATGAGAATATCACCCTCTACACCTATAGTGAAGTTGAGGAAGTCAAAGGCTTTGTCGGAAACTTTGATGTTAAGATAAGAAAGAAAGCCAGATTTGTTGATGAAACCAAGTGTACCGGCTGTGCTGTGTGTACAAATAAGTGTCCGTCAAGAAAAGCCGGAAATGAGTTTAACTGCTCGCTTGATAAGAGAGGAGCTATATACATTCCGTTCGCTCAAGCAGTTCCGAATGTTGCAGTCATAGATACTGAGCATTGCATACATTTCAAGACGGGCAAGTGTGGTCTTTGTGAAAAGACCTGTTCAGCAGGAGCTATAGACTTCAATCAGAAAGATGAAATAATCGAAGAAAAATATGGTGCTATCGTTGTTGCTACAGGCTATCAGATCAGCGATGTTACAAAATACGATGAGTTCCAGTACACCAAGCATCCTGACGTTGTCACCTCTCTTGAGCTTGAGAGACTCATGAATGCGGCAGGCCCGACAAAGGGAACACTTCTTCGTCCGTCAAATCTTGAACACCCGAAGGATATCGTATTCATTCAGTGTGTTGGATCAAGAGATGTCACCGAAAGAGGCAAGTGCTACTGTTCAAAGATTTGCTGTATGTACACGGCAAAACACGCAATGCTCATAAGAGAAAAATATCCCGATGTTAATGTACACGTATTTTATATAGACGTCAGAACTCCCGGTAAGAATTTCGATGAGTTCTACAGACGGGCTGTTGAGCAGTATCATGTTGACTATATTAAGGGAATGGTTGGCAAGGTCTATGAAAATGAGAAAGGCGGTCTGACCGTTAGAGCCGTCAATCTCATTACAAATGAGCGTGTTATGATAGATACCGATATGGTTGTACTTGCGGCCGCTATTGAGCCGAGCCATGGTGTGAAGAAGGTAGCATCAATGCTGACGGCAAGTATCGACACAAACAATTTCCTCACAGAGGCTCACCCGAAACTTAAACCCGTTGAAAGTCCGACAGCAGGTGTGTTCCTTTCAGGCGTATGCCAAGGCCCGAAGGATATCCCCGAAACTGTTTCACAGGCAGGTGCGGCGGCTGTAAAAGTAGTAGGACTTTTGGCTAAGGACAAGCTTGTTACGAATCCTTGTACGGCAACTCCGAACGAGCTTATGTGTAACGGCTGTTCTTCATGTGAAAAAGTTTGTCCCTACGGTGCTATCACTTATATTGATAAGGAAGTTAACGATCACGGAATCAGAGAGACAAGACGTATAGCATCTGTCAACTCTGCGGTATGTCAGGGTTGCGGTGCGTGTACTGTCGCTTGTCCAAGCGGTGCTATGGATCTTAAGGGCTTCAGCAATAAACAGATAATGGCGGAGGTAGATGCAATATGCAGATAAATGACAATATCGAAAAGACCGATTTTAAGCCGCTTATCGTTGCGTTTTGCTGCAACTGGTGCAGCTATGCAGGTGCTGATCTTGCCGGAACAGGCAGACTTGCCTATCCCGCCGATGTCAAGATAATCAGAGTTCCATGCTCTTGTAGAGTCAACCCCATGTTTATCTTAAAGGCATTTGAAAGGGGAGCAGACGGAGTTATAATCTGCGGCTGTCATCCCGGTGATTGCCATTACAGCACCGGTAACTACTATGCAAGAAGAAGAATGACACTCCTTTTCTCCATGCTCGATTACCTCGGTATAGAGAGAGGAAGAACAAGAGTTGAATGGGTTTCCGCCGCTGAGGGACAGAAATTTTCAGTTGTAATGAACGATTTTTCAAGACAGATACATGAACTCGGCGAGAATAAGAAACTGGGGGATATAAGATGCAAAAAACAGCAGGATTGATAAAAAAGAGAATACTTGAGCTTCTTGCTGACGGCACTGTGACAAGAGTTCTTGCATGGTCTCGCAGTGAGGATTTCATATATGAGGTATCGCCGACTTTTTTCACGAATGACGATATTGACAGCTTGGTTTATGACAGTTTTTGTTCCGCAAATCTGAGCAAATATCTCATAAAGGCTTGCAAAGAACAGACCGAAGGTAAGCTCTTAGTTGTTCTTAAGCCCTGTGACACATATAGTTTCAACCAGCTTTTGACTGAACACAGAATAGACAGAGACAAGATTTATGTTTTAGCCGTTCCTTGCATGGGAATGATTGACCATGAAAAGCTCACAAAACTCGGTTTTATAGGTGTAACTAAGGTTATAGATAAAGGCGACAGCTTTGATATGTTCACCCTTGACGGAAGTCAAAGTGTAAATAAGCAGGAAGTTCTCTATGAGAAGTGCCTTTGCTGTAAAGGCAGCGAACCTAAGGCGTACGATGAAATAATTGAGTCGGATTCAGAGAGATCAGCTTCAAAAGACCGGTTTGCTTGCGTTGAGGAAATTGAAAAAATGACTCCCGATGAAAGATTTGATTTTTGGCAAAATGAACTTTCTAAGTGCATAAGATGTAACGCTTGCCGCAATGTTTGTCCGGCTTGCAGTTGCATGAAATGTGTATTTGATAATGTAAATTCAGGTGTCGCTTCAAAGGCAAACGATGATACTTTCGAGGAAAAGCTTTTCCATATTATAAGAGCTTTCCATGTTGCCGGAAGATGTACGGATTGCGGTGAATGTTCAAGAGTCTGTCCGCAGGGAATACCCATTCATCTGCTCAACAGAAAATTCATCAAGGATATAGATGCACTTTACGGTGAATATCAGGCAGGCGAATTTCCCGATCAAAGAGCGCCACTTGTCAACTTCACAAATGATGATGCCGAACCGTCAATAGTTGAGGAAAGGGGTAACTGAGATGTATAAGATTTCAAAGGACAATTTAAGCTCTCTTTTTGCAAAAATCTCGGAGAATACCCCATTATATATGCCGATAATGAAAAACGGTCAGTCGGATTTTCACCTTTGGACAGAGAACACCGACTATTGCGATGACGTTCTCCAGACGGCAAAATCAGCTAAAGATCTTTTCTTTCCGCAGAGCGAGAATATAATTTCTTTCAAAAAGATTGACGGAAAATTTCAAGTCACAACAAACGAAAAGATTTTTGACAAATTCGTTCTGTTTGGTGTCAGAGGCTGCGACCTCAAGGGCATCGAAGTGCTTGATAAGGTTTTCCTTGCTGAGCCTGCCGATGAGTTCTATTCAGCAAAGAGAAACAACGGAGTTATCATAACTACCGCTTGCAACAAGCCTGAAGAAACTTGTTTTTGCTCCGCTTTCGGTGTGGATGCATCATCTCCCATGGGCGATGTCACCACATGGTACGGCGAAAATGAATTATATTGGAAAGCGAACACCGAAAAGGGCGAAAAGCTGACAAGTGAGCTTTCTGAGCTTTTGATTGAGTGTGATAACAGCGGTGCAGATGAAATTAAGTCGGAGATTTCATCAAAACTTGAAAAGCTTCCGCTTCATTCACTTAGTCTTGACGGCTGGGGAGAAAGTGCGGTCAAGGAAAGATTTGAGAGCGACATTTGGAAGAAACTCAGTGAAAGCTGTCTCGGTTGCGGTGCGTGTACTTTTGTTTGTCCTACTTGTCAGTGCTATGACATCAGAGACTACGACACAGGTCACGGTGTCAAGAGATACAGATGTTGGGATTCTTGTATGTATAACGACTTCACTATGATGGCTCACGGAACGCCAAGACCTACGCAGATGCAGCGTTTCAGACAGAGATTTATGCATAAGCTTGCATATTTCCCTGCTAACAATGGCGGTGAGTTTTCATGTGTCGGCTGCGGCAGGTGCATAAAGAAATGCCCGTCAAAGCTGAACATAGTTAAAGTAATCAGAGCATTCGGAGGCAGTAAATAATGTGTATAGATATATCAAATGACAAGCATATACCGAGAATAGCGGTTGTCGAGTCCGTCAGAGAGGACACACCCGATGTCAAGACTTTCCGTGTTGTACCGAAAGAGGGTGAGACACTGTTTGAACATATGCCCGGTCAATGTGCGATGTTATCAATTCCGGGCATAGGTGAGGCAATGTTTTCCATAACCTCATCTCCTACAGAAGAAGGTTATAAAGATTTCAGCATCAAGCGTTGCGGTACTCTGACCGAACAGCTTCACCAGCTTGAAGCGGGAGATGAGATAGGCATAAGAGGCCCATTTGGAAGACCTTTTCCGGTTGACACTGAGTTCAAAGGAAAAAATCTTCTTTTTGTTGCCGGTGGTATTGGACTTGCTCCTCTCCATTCTGTTATTAATTATGTCAGACATTTCAGAGCCGACTATGGCAATATAGACATTCTTTATGGTTCGAGAAGTGCAGACGATCTTGTTGACTATGATGAGATAGTCAACGAATGGTGCAAGGAAGACGGAATAAACGTCTATCTCACCATCGACAGAGAGCAAGAGGGCTGGAACGGCCATGTTGGCTTTGTTCCCGCATATTTAAAAGAGCTTGAAATATCGAAGGATACCACAGTTATAGTTTGCGGGCCTCCGATAATGATAAAATTTGTTCTTGCGGCTTTGCTTGAAATGGGCTTTGAAAAGACGCAGGTCTATACAACACTTGAGCTTAAAATGAAGTGTGGAATAGGCAAGTGCGGCAGATGTAACATCGGAAGCAAGTATGTTTGCAAAGACGGTCCGGTATTTCGTTTTGATGAGATTGACGAACTGCCCGATGAATATTAAGGGAGGACACTAACATGGAAAATATGGTCAATATCTACCTCATGGGTAAAAAATATGAGGTACCTGCAACGCTGACAATCATGACGGCTATGGAATATGCAGGATATAAGTACGTCAGAGGTTGTGGTTGCCGTAATGGTTTCTGCGGAGCTTGTGCAACAATATACAGAATACAAGGTCAGTTTGATGTTAAGACCGGTCTTGCCTGTCAGACACAGGTTCAAGACGGTATGTACGTTTCGACTTTACCGTTCTTCCCGACAAAGAAGGCTGAATATGATATCAATAAGATAAAGCCTACCGAACAGATCATGATGGAGCTTTATCCTGAAATTTACAGTTGCATTGGTTGCAATGCCTGCACAAAGTCATGTACGCAAGGTCTTTCGGTTATGCAGTATATCGCTTACGCACAGCGTGGTGAGTACGAAAAATGTGCGGAAGAATCATTCGACTGCGTTGCCTGCGGTGTTTGCAGTTCAAGATGTCCTGCCGGTATTTCGCATCCTCAGGTTGCGGTGCTTGCCAGACGCTTAACCGGAAAATATATCGCTCCGGAATCAAAGCACCTGACCAAGAGAGTCGAAGAAATAGAAAAAGGCGAATATGAACAGCTTATCGAGCAGGTTATGCAAAAACCGATAGAAGAACTGAAAGAATTATATAACCACAGAGATATCGAGAAATAAAGGGGGTAAGACAATGCTGACCAATGAAATGATAGAATCAATAAAAAAAGTCGAGGCATCAAGAGAAGAAAGACTTCACTTAGAGCTTAAAAAGATGTCTGCTGATGAAAAATCGCAGTTGCTTAAGCAGTATCACCCCGACTTTAGAGAAGATGGTTTTGAGGTACTGAAAGTTGGCCCAAACAAGGGCGAAAAAGTGCCGAAACAGCTTTGTCATCTTCTTCAGGGCCAAAGCAGACTCAGTGGCAAGAGTATTGATCTTGACAAAGTTGATTATGATGTCGATGTACTCATAATCGGTGGTGGCGGTGCAGGTGCATCGGCCGCTATTGAGGCTCAATCTGCCGGAGCTAAGACAATGATCGTCACAAAACTTCGTTTGGGCGATGCAAACACAATGATGGCTGAGGGTGGTATTCAGGCGGCTGACAAAGAAAACGACTCACCGGCACAGCATTATCTTGATGCTTTAGGCGGCGGTCACTTCTTTAATGTACCCGAACTTCTCAAAAAGCTTGTTATGGACGCTCCCGGATCTATTAAGTGGCTCAATGAGCTTGGCGTTATGTTCGATAAAGAAGATGACGGCACGATGATAACAACTCATGGTGGCGGAACTTCAAGAAAGAGAATGCATGCTTGTAAGGATTACTCCGGTGCGGAAATAATGAGAGTTCTTCGTGACGAAGTTTGGAATAGAGATATTCCGGTCGTTGACTATACGGCAGCGATTGAACTTATCAAAGATTCAGAAGGTAAGGTTTCCGGTGCTGTTCTTGAGAATATGGAAACAGGTGAGGTTCTTATAGCCAGAGCTAAGACTGTCATTATTGCAACAGGCGGTGCAGGCAGACTTCACTATCAAAATTTCCCGACTTCAAACCACTACGGTGCAACTGCTGACGGACTTGTTTTAGCTTATAGAGCAGGAGCAAGCCTCCTTTACGCAGACACTATGCAGTACCACCCGACAGGTGTCGCCTTCCCAAGACAGATTTACGGTGCGTTAGTTACCGAAAAAGTTCGTTCTCTTGGCGCACAGCTTGTCAATGTTGACGGTGTTGCATTTATGAACCCACTTGAAACAAGAGATGTTACCGCATCATGTATCATCAGAGAATGTGTCACAAACGGAAAGGGTGTCCCAACTTCAAGCACACGTTATGGCGTTTGGCTTGACACACCGATGATTGAGGCTATTCACGGTGAGGGAACTATAGAAAGCCGTATTCCTGCAATGTTGAGAATGTATCTTGAATACGGAATAGATATGAGAAAAGAGCCTATTTTAGTTTATCCCACACTCCATTATCAAAACGGTGGTATAAAGATCAATTCCGATGGAATGAGTGATCTTGAAAACCTCTTTGTTGCCGGTGAGGCAGTCGGAGGAATACATGGCAAGAACAGACTTATGGGCAATTCACTGCTCGACATTATCGTTTTCGGCAGAAATGCCGGCAAACACGCAGCGGAAAAATCAAAGAATACTGAGATATCCGGTGAGCTTACTCTTGGTCATATCTATGATTTTGAGGCAGAAATGAAGAAAAACGGTGTTGAAATTGACAGTGTTTCACCCTTGCTTCTCCCGACATATACACACGGCAGCAAGAGAAATATTTAAAACAGATGAGGTGAAAACTATGAGAGAAATTGATGTCAAACTTATCACTTCCAATTTAAAGGAAATGTGCATTGAAGCCACACATTATCTCACACCGGATATGAAATGTGCGCTTGAAAATGCGAAGAAAACAGAAGAATCTTCATTAGGAAAGCAGATTCTTGAGCAGCTTGAAGAAAATCTTGACATTGCCGGAAAGGAAATGATCCCTATTTGTCAGGATACCGGAATGGCTGTTGTGTTCCTTGAAATCGGTCAAGATGTTCATCTTGTTGGTGGAGACCTTACCGAAGCAGTTAACGAAGGAGTACGCAGAGGATATGTTGACGGATTCCTTAGAAAGTCCGTTGTCGGAGATCCGCTTTTGAGAGTTAACACAAAGGACAACACACCGGCTATAATTCACACTGAGATCGTTCCCGGCGATAAGGTCAAGATTACTGTTTCGCCCAAGGGATTCGGCAGTGAAAACAAGAGTCGTATCTTCATGCTCACACCGGCTGACGGTGTTGAAGGAGTCAAAAATGCTGTTCTCACAGCTGTCAACGATGCAGGCCCGAATGCTTGTCCTCCGATGGTTGTCGGTGTAGGTATCGGCGGCACATTTGAAAAATGTGCTTTGCTTGCGAAGAAAGCCCTTCTTCGCAACGTTTCGGAACATTCCGAACTTCCGCATATCAGAGAACTTGAGGAAGAACTTCTTGACACGATCAATAAGAGTGGCATTGGCCCGGGCGGTCTCGGAGGCTCAACAACTGCTCTTGCAGTGAATATCAACACATACGCAACACACATAGCAGGTTTACCTGTTGCTATAAACATTTGCTGCCATGTTAACAGACACGCAGTCAGAGAGATATGAGGTGACGATAATGGATAGAAAAGTAAATGTACCTTTAAGTAAAGAGGACGCCGCTTCTCTTCGTACAGGCGACTATGTTTATCTCACCGGTACGGTCTACACAGCGAGAGATGCAGCTCACAAGAGAATGGCTGAAGCCCTTGCAAATGGCGAAGAATTGCCGTTTAACGTTGACGGAAATGTCATCTATTATATGGGCCCTTCTCCGGCGAGAGAGGGCAGACCAATCGGAAGTGCCGGCCCGACAACTGCCGGCAGAATGGATCCCTACGCACCGAAACTTCTTGATTTAGGTTTAAGAGGAATGATTGGCAAAGGAAGAAGAACTAAGGAAGTCAGCGATGCCATTATCCGCAATAAGGCTGTTTATTTTGCAGCAGTTGGTGGTGCAGGTGCGCTCCTTTCACAGTGCATCAAGTCATCTGAGGTTATAGCATATGATGATCTTGGCGCTGAGGCTATACGCAAGCTCTATGTTGAGAATTTTCCGGTTATCGTTGTCATTGACAGCGAAGGCACGAATCTTTACGACATAGCTCTTGAAAAATATAAAAAGATATAATTGAAAGGAACACACTATGGCACAGATTTTAGAAACGATAATGCTCATCTGTTTTGGCTGTTCTTGGCCGATGTCGGCTTATAAAAACGCAAAGGCAAAGAGCGCAAAAAACATGAGCTTGCCGTTCACAATTCTTATCATGCTTGGTTATGTTGCCGGAATTGCGGCTAAGATAATTTCAGGTACGATCAACTATGTTCTTGCCGTATACATACTCAATCTTGTTATGGTTTCTGCAAACTTTGTAATTTACTTTATTAACAGAAATTATGATAAGAAAGCAGAGAAAGAGAATGTAAACAAATAAGCAAAAAGCTTATAAACTCAAAACTCCTCCATCGGTTTTATACCGTGTGGGGGAGTTTGATGTTATAATCAACAGATGCAAAATAGTGCGAAAATCGGTATTTGTCACATTTTCCCAAAAATTCCCACTGTTTCACTAAGAATTTCTACATATAATAATTCATATAAACTTGCTATGAATTAAAAAGTGTGATATTATACATTTGTAAGAATCGGAGGTGATCGTTTGAAGATCTCGACAAAAGGCAGATACGGATTAAGAATTATGATCGACCTTGCCGCAAACGGTGTTGACGGTTGTGTTTCTATCAAAGATATAGCTGAGAGAGAAGAACTTTCAGATAAATACCTTGAACAGATCATAAATCTCCTTAGTAAGCATGGCTTAGTTAAAAGTATCCGTGGTGCAAAGGGTGGCTATCTTCTCACGAGAGCGCCCGAAAATATCACGGTTGAAGATATCCTCTTAGCGACAGAGGGCAGTCTCGCACCTGTTGCTTGTGCAGCAGACAACGAAAAGTGTGATAAATACTGTGACTGTGCAACAAGCGTGATATGGTCGGAAATATATAATGCGATTGTAGGAGTCGTTAGAAATATCACTCTTGCCGATCTTGCGGAAAGAACAAAAAACGGTGCGTGTGGAACTTGCAATGCGTGATCAACGCTTACCGCAAGAAATCATTCACCCGTACATAAAATCATATTGTTTAACTCGAAAGGAATGATATATATGAAATTTGTTTATGCCGACAATGCGGCAACAACAGCGGTTTCACCGAAAGTTGTTGAGGCAATGCTGCCTTATATGACAAAGGAATATGGAAATCCGTCAAGCTTATATGCGTTCGGACAGACAGCTCACAAGGCGGTCAAAAAGGCGAGAGAGCAGGTCGCTGCGGTTCTTGGCTGTGATGCGAATGAGGTTTATTTCACATCAGGCGGTTCCGAGGCTGACAACTGGGCTATCAGAGGTGCAGCTCTTTTGGGCGCAAAGAAGGGCAAAAAACATATCATCACATCAAAAATTGAGCATCATGCTGTTCTTCACACTCTTGCTAAATTGGAAAAAGAGGGCTTCACGGTCACTTATCTCGATGTCTATGAAAACGGCATTGTCAAGGTTGAAGATGTCAAAAATGCAATAACTGACGATACCTGTTTGGTTACTATAATGTACGCTAACAACGAGATCGGAACTATACAGCCAATCTCCGAGATCGGTGCTGTCTGCAAGGAAAAGGGCGTTATTTTTCATACAGATGCAGTTCAGGCGGTCGGTCATGTCAAGATAGATGTCAAGGCGGAAAACATAGATATGCTCTCGCTTTCAGGCCACAAATTTCATGCCGTTAAAGGTACGGGCGCTCTTTATTGCCGCAAGGGACTTCGTTTTGAAAATCTTATTGAAGGCGGCGCTCAGGAAAGCGGCAGACGTGCAGGAACTGAAAACGTACCCGGTATAGTCGGCTTGGGTGTTGCGATAACCGAAATGGCAGAGCATATGGATGAAAACGCAAAGAAAGTTTCTGAGCTTCGTGACAAGCTTTTTGAGGGTGCAAGCAAGATAAGCCATTCAAGAATCAACGGCGACAGAGAACACAGACTTCCGGGCAACTTCAGTATGTGTTTCGAGGGTGTCGAGGGCGAGAGCTTGCTGCTTTATCTTGATGAGCAGGGCGTTTGTGCATCAAGCGGTTCTGCTTGTACGTCAGGATCACTTGATCCGAGCCACGTTCTTCTCGCTATCGGACTTAAGCACGAAGTCGCACATGGCTCATTGAGACTTTCACTTGGCGAGCAGAACACGGAAGAAGATGTTGACCACATCTTAGCGGTACTTCCACCGATAATTGACAGGTTGAGAGAGATGTCTCCTCTTTGGGAGCATATTATAAATCAGGAAAACGGAAAGGAATAATTTACTATGGAATACAGCGAGAAAGTAATGGAACATTTTTCACATCCGCATAATGTCGGTAAGCTTGAAGATGCAAACGGCATCGGTGAGATCGGCAACGCAAAATGCGGTGACATTATGAAAATGTATCTCAAGATAGAGAACGATATAATTGTTGATGTTAAGTTCAACACCTACGGCTGTGCATCGGCTATAGCAACATCGTCAATGGCAACCGATATGATAAAGGGCCAGCCGGTCAGTGAGGCATTAAAGCTGACAAACAAGGCTGTTGTTGAGGCTCTTGACGGACTTCCCGCCGTTAAAATTCACTGTTCGGTACTCGCTGAGCAGGCTATAAAGGCAGCACTTGCGGACTATTATAAGAGACAGGGTATTGATCCCGAACCGATAGTTGGCAAGATTGAGGATGAGCATGAAAGCTGTCCTATAGGTTGATAAACAGACATAATAAATTGACTCCCTCCTGAATAGGAGGGAGTCAATTTTTATCATTTTACTTTAATACTCTTGACACTTGACCAGCTTGAATAAAGCTTAACACTCTTTCCGTTAATCTTAAC
>CAZTSC010000007.1:0-87525 GCA_964616655.1 uncultured Faecalibacterium sp. | reverse complement strand
CAGTTCTCAAAGAGATAAAGTTATATCGTTTATCTTACCCACTCGATTATTCGGGTGGGTTTCTTTTTCGCACCGAACTGTTTTCTTACCTACATCTTAATAATTTACAAAAACCTCTTGACTTAAAGCTGACTTTAAGATATATAATTAAAGAACACTCAAATGATCTTTCATTTGAAATAAACTTTACGGAGAGAAACGCTCATGTTTGAATTTGAAAACATAAAGAAAAATTTCGGTTTCGGTTGCATGAGACTACCAATGAAAGATGAAAAGATTGATTATGAGGAGTTTTCCGAAATGGTCGATACTTTCATTAAAGAGGGTTTCAACTACTTTGACACTGCCCGTGTCTATCATGAGGGAAACAGCGAAACCGCTATCAGAGATTGCATCTCAAAACGCTATCCACGAGAAAGTTTTATTCTGACGGATAAGCTTTCCGATTCACTGTTCAAATCGGAGGAGGAGATCAAACCTCTGTTTGAAAAACAGCTTGACTCCTGCGGTGTTGAATATTTTGACTTTTATCTTCTCCACGCTCAAACAAGAAAGCTTTTTGAAAAATATAAAAAGTGCAGAGCTTATGAACAGGCTTTTGAGCTTAAAGCTGAGGGCAAAATTAAACACGTTGGGCTTTCCTTTCACGACACAGCCGATGTTCTCGACAGAATATTGACAGAATATCCTCAGATCGAAGTTGTTCAGCTCCAACTGAACTATGTTGACTTTGAAGATCCTGTTGTTCAATCAAGACTTTGCTATGAGGTCTGCCAAAAACATAACAAACCGGTTATCGTTATGGAGCCGGTCAGAGGTGGACATCTCGCTAACCTCCCCGATAAAGCGAAGGATATTCTTGACTCTCTCGGCGGCGGAAGTCAGGCAAGCTATGCCATAAGATATGCTGCCGGATTTGACAATGTTTTTATGGTACTGTCGGGTATGAGCAACATGGAACAGCTTCGTGACAACCTTTCATATATGAAAGACTTCAAGCCGCTTGATGAAAAAGAGATGAAAGCTGTCAATTCGGTCTGCGATGTTTTCCGTTCAATGCACCTTATCGAATGTACGTCTTGCAGATATTGTATTGACGGGTGTCCGAAGAAGATATCAATTCCCGATCTTTTTTCCTGCATGAACACAAAAAAGATGTATAATGATTGGAACGCAGATTACTACTATGGTGTACACACAAAGGAACACGGCAAGGCATCTGATTGCATTGAATGTGGAAAATGTGAAAGAGCTTGTCCGCAGCACCTGGAGATAAGAGAACTTCTTAAGAAAGTCGCTGAGGAGTTTGAGAAAGAATGATAGAATATAGAAAACTTCCGAAAGGTGAGGAGAGAATAAGTTCACTCGGATTGGGCTTGGGCGGAATACAAAAGTCCTCACCGGAAGAAATAGAGATGACTGTCAGAGAGGCGATCTCGAACGGAATTAACTTCTTTGATCTCTGCGGTGGAGGCTCGGTGATATATGAGCCGTTTGGAGAAGCCGTTTCAAAGGTACGGGATAAAGTGTTCTTTCAACTGCATTTCGGGGCGGTTTATAATGAAAGCGGAGATTACGGCTGGTCGAGAGACCTTGATAGAATTAAGCAGACCTTTGAGTGGGAAATGAAGTGCCTTAAGACGGATTATGTCGATTTTGGTTTTCTTCACTGTGTTGATGAAGATAAGGATATAGACGATATCATGAATAACGGCATTTTTGACTTTGTTAAAAGCTTAAAATCAAATGGAGTTGTCCGTCATCTCGGCTTTTCGTCACACACACCCTGCGTTGCGAACAAACTTCTTGACATGGGAATTTTCGACATGATGATGTTCTCGATAAATCCTGCCTATGACCTTGAAAAAGGTGACGAATACGGAATCGGAACAACAAATGAAAGAGCCGAGCTTTTCAGACGGTGCGAATCAGAGGGTGTCGGAATATCCGTCATGAAACCATTCCACGGCGGTCAACTTTTGTCGGATAAAACCTCGCCTTTCAAAAAGGCAATGACAAAAAATCAATGTCTTCAATATGCTCTTGACAGACCGGCGGTTTTGTCGGTTGTTCCGGGTGTGAGAGGTCTTGACGATCTTCATGAAATATTGAAGTTTCTCAACTCGACAGCCGAAGATAACGACTATTCCCTCATGGGTGAGTTCACGCCCGAATCCGCTGTCGGAAACTGCGTCTATTGCAACCACTGCAAACCATGCCCTGCCGGAATAGATATAGGCCTTGTCAACAAGTATTATGATCTCTCACTTTCCGGTGACAGCATGGCTCATAATCACTACAGCAAACTCTCAGTTAATGCAGATGCCTGCATTAACTGCGGTCACTGCGATTTAAGATGTCCGTTTGGCGTACATCAAAAAGATAAAATGAATAAAATATCTGAATATTTCAAAAAGGAGTATAAACAATGATTGAAAATTTATTAACAAGAAAACAGGCAACAGCTAAGACTAAAATAACCGTCAAAACCCTTGTGTCAGCCGGAATAGTTGCTCTTGCGGTCGTTCTTCCGCAACTTGCCCATGTCGCAATAGGCACTGACGCAGGTTTAAAATGGCTCCCGATGTATTTCCCTATTCTTATCGGTGGCTGTCTTTTAGGCTCACAGTGGGGACTTGCGGTCGGAATGGTTTCACCCGTTGTCAGTTTCTTTATCACATCGCTGTCGGGTGAGGCAATGCCGACACTCCAAAGACTTCCGTTCATGATGGCTGAACTTGCCGTTCTCGCTTTTGTCACCGGACTTTTCTCGGAGAAGATCGAGAAAAATTCGCTCATGGCTTTTCCGGCGGTTATAATCGCTCTGATTGGTTCAAGAGCTTTCTTTGTCGGCTTGACGGCTGTTTTTCAGTCTTTCACAACGCTGACGGTGTCAACTGTTTTAAGTCAGATTCAAACAGGTTTAGCAGGTTTTGCCGTTCAGGCTGTTATTGCTCCGCTTGTTGTCATCGGACTTAAGCGACTTATGATGAGAGATAACGCTCATGACTGATATCGAAATCGCAATTTCCACGCTTTCAGGTCATACTCTCGCTCTTTGTAAAAACGGCGAAGTGATAACAAGCGATGAAAGGGGAGTAGCACCCATGGTCAGCTTTCTCAAAGAGGGGAAAGACCTCACGGGATACTCTGCCGCAGATAAAGTTGTCGGAAAAGCGGCGGCTATGCTTTTCATCAAGGCGAAAGTTAAAACGGTACACGCAGTTACGCTCTCAAAGAAGGCTGAAAGCCTTTTTAACGCTCACGGTGTAACTTACAGCTTTGAAAATTCTGCCGAGAATATCATCAACAGAGACAAAACAGGTCTATGCCCTATGGAGCAGACGGTTTTAGATATAGATGATATAGACAACGGAGTTGAGCTTATAATGAAAAAGCTTGACGAACTCAGAAAAAAATAAGTTCATCGGCGACACGTTCTTTTGCGTGTCGCCGGTTATTTCTTCTTTCCGTTGACATTTCACACAGTTTGTAATAAAATTATAATGTATAAGGTCTGTCCGTTGGATTCGGACGGCTGTCACGTCTTATCAGGCTACGGTAAGAGATGTGATCATAATTTGTAGCCGAAAGGATAATGTTAAATGAAATATCTTCTTTTGATTCCGGCGGCGATCGTTGCCGTTCTTCTCATTGCCGTTGTCAGGGCGGCTTTGATGAAACCGACACCGGCTAAAACAGCCTCACTTCCCGAAGTTGATGAAGAACGAAGCCGCAAATATGCCGAAACGCTCAGTGAGATGATAAAGGTCGAAACGATCTCGGACAGAGACAATTTTGATGTCGAGAAGTTTGAGAGATATCACGAAAGACTTGCCGAGCTTTTCCCCCTTGTTTTTTCTAAATTGGAGGTACACGACATTGACGGAAATCTTATAGCCAAGTGGAAAGGTAAAACTGACGGAGATGCCATACTTTTCATGAGTCACCAAGACGTTGTTCCCGCTGAGGGAACATGGGAGCATGAGCCGTTCAGTGGTGACATTTCTGACGGAGTTATCCACGGCAGAGGCACTATGGACACCAAAGCCACAGCTTTTTGTTTTCTTCAAGCGACAGAGGAACTTCTTTCACAGGGTTATCAGCCCGAAGTTGACGTCTATCTTGCCGGTAGCTGCACTGAAGAAATAAGCGGTGACGGAGCGAAAAAGACGGTCAAATGGCTCAAGGATAACGGAGTTAAACTCGCCATGGTTCTCGATGAGGGCGGCACGGTTCTTGAAAAGCCGATAGGCGGTGTCAACGGAATATATGCTCTTGTCGGTGTACTCGAAAAGGGATATGGAGATGTCAAGTTTATCGCCAAAGGTAAGGGCGGTCACGCAAGCGCACCTCCGAAAAAGACACCGTGGGCGAGAATGGCGTCATTCATAGCTGACGTTGAAAAGCATGATCCGTTCACTTCAAAATTCAACCCGACTATCACCGAGATGTTTAAGAGAATGGCTCCGAATATGGATTTCGGTATGCGTTTGATTTTTGCTAACTTGTGGCTTTTCAAACCGCTTTTGACTCGTGTTCTCGGCATGATCTCTCCCATGGGCGGAGCTATGATAAAGACCACCCTTGCGTTCACCAAGGGCAAAGGCTCGAACGGCTATAACGTACTCCCGACTGAGGTTTTCGTCACGGGCAATATGCGTTTTATTAACCACCAGCCAACTGACGAGAGCATAAGGTTAATCACAGAAAAAGCCAAGAAGTACGACATAGAAACAGAAGTTTTAAAGGCTAAAGTTCCTTCAGAGCCGATAAGCCACACCAGCAGCGCCTTCAAGCTTATCGAAAAAGCCGTTGAAACAATATATCCCGGAATTGACACCGTACCCTATGTCATGACGGGCGGAACAGACGCAAAAGATTATGAGGAAATTTGTCCCAACTGTATAAGATTTGCCCCACTCTATCTGACCGCAGAACAGCTGGCAAGTATGCACGCAGAAAACGAAAGCATAAATATTTCTGCCTTACAGCCGGGTGTTGATTTCTATAAGTTTTTAATAGAGAATGGGAAAAATGCATAAAAACAATGTTTACTATTTGTGCAAAACAACCAAAAGTAAAAAATAGGCAAAAATTTTGTAATCAAATCAACTTAAAGTTAGCAAAAAGTCTTGACTTTTTTCCTATTTTGTTGTAATTTTATTGGTGTAATTGTCTTTCTCAGAATGGAGAGAAAGAAGAAAAGCCGCCAAGCGGCAAACAAAATTTGAAAGGGGTTTCCCAGAAATGAAAAACGCACTCAGAATAATTGCAATCGTTCTCGCTGCTGTTATACTTTTCGGTGCAGGCTACGGTCTCGGCTCAAACAAGGGCATCAATATCACTGTTAAGTATGAAAATGCAGCCGGCAATGCCGCATCAGGCAACGCAACGGTCAACACAAACACAACACCTGTTCAGACAACAGCTCCTCAGCAGACACAGGCTCCGTCATCTGACAACGCTCAGACAGAAGCTCCCAAGGCTGACGACTCAACAAAGACCGATGCTCCTGCAGCAGACAAGAAAGATGACACAAAGGCTGACGATAACAAGTCATCAGGCATACCGTCAACTCCGGAAGAAGTTGTTAAGAAGTATGACGAAGTTGTCAACGCAGCTAAGAAAGAGCAGAAAGTAACTATCCACAAGACAAGCAACACCAACCTTGAATGTACAGATTGCAGAGTTGGTTTCCTTACAAGCACAGTTACATCACTTCTCGGAACATTCATGAAACCGATAGATGAGACATACGAGATCAACGGTGGTGTAGACAGTCAGGGCAAGACAACAAATGACTTCATTCTTCCTCAGGGCAGAGAGGCTACTCTCTCAGTTGATGGTGTTGAATCAGCAACAGCAGCAGCCAGCGGTGACGGCTATGTTATGACTATTAAGCTCAAGAGCGAAAAGTCAACATATGACGGAACAAACACAGTTAATCCGGTTAATCACGAGTCAGCTATGATTCCGCTTAACCTTGCTACACTTGAACTTCCCGCAGGTGCAACAATTTCACAGGCAGACATGACATATCCCGGTGCAACAATCGAGGCTACTGTCAACGGTGACGGCAAGCTCACAAAGATCGTTCTTGCACTTCCGATGGAAGGTTCAGGAACAGGCGGATTAAAGAGCGTAAGCCTTTCAGTTGGCATCAAAGGTCAGCTTGACGAAGTATACGAGCTTACATACTGATAAGCTTTTTAAAGTTAAACACAAAGCCACTCCGTTTAGGGGTGGCTTTTTTGCTGCAAGGGACTTTGTCCGGTGCTGCCGCACCTATCGCCTCGCTACGCTCGTTGCCACGTCAGCGAAAACACTCCACCGGAGTGTTTTCTTCCGCAAGCTACGCTTGCTCCTTCCTTGTTCGAGTCCCTTGCACTTAAAATAAAAAAGAAGTTACACTTCGTGTAACTTCTCTTGGCGCGCTGCAAGGGACTTTGTCCGGTGCTGCCGCACCTATCGCCTCGCTACGCTCGTTGCCACGTCAGCGAAAACACTCCACCGGAGTGTTTTCTTCCGCAAGCTACGCTTGCTCCTTCCTTGTTCGAGTCCCTTGCACTTAAAATAAAAAAGAAGTTACACTTCGTGTAACTTCTCTTGGCGCGCTGCAAGGGACTCGAACCCCTGACCTTTTGGTTCGTAGCCAAACACTCTATCCAGCTGAGCTAGCAGCGCATTTGCTATTTAACGGTATCCCGTTTTTTGCTAAAGTATAGTACCACATTGTGAGGAAAAAATCAAGACCTTTTTGAAAAAATTATAATAATGTTCCGATGAATTTGTTTATATGTGTTGTGGATACCAACCCCGCCGCTGTGAAACCTGAAAGTCAGATCAGACTAAAACAGCACTCTGCTTTAAAACAGAGTGCTGTGAAATATTTTCGGTTATCAATCTTGTCTATAGTGGCTGAGGAAGTCACCGAGATCTCTGATAGCCTGAGCCATTTCTTCTGCTTCGGGAAGCATAACAATTCTGAAGTGGTCAGGATCGGGCCAGTCAAAGCCTGAACCGGGAACGATGAAAATGTGTTTCTCATGAAGGAAGTCAAACGCAAACTTCTTGTCGCTTGTGATGTTGAACTTCTTGATGTCAAGTTTCGGGAATACATAGAATGCACCGTGGTTCTTGACACAGCTTATGCCGTCAATTTTGGCAAGCTCTCTCATCGTTGCCTCTCTCTGCTCATAAAGTCTTCCGCCGGGTACAAGCATAGCCTGTGTGCTTGCGTCATCATCGAGTGCGGCAGGGATAACAAGCTGAGTCAGTGCGTTTGAGCAAAGACGCATTGCAGCGAGCTGGAAGATGCCTTCAACATAGTCGTCTGCCTTGCCCTTATATCCGCTTATGCACATCCAACCGCAACGGAAACCGCAGATGATGTGTGACTTTGAAAGTCCGTTCATCGTGATAACCATTCTGTCGGGAGCGAGAGCTGCTGTTGAATAGTGCTGAACACCGTCCATGACGAGACGGTCATATATTTCGTCTGAGAAGATGAGAAGATCATGTTCTCTTGCGACATTGATGATATCTTCAAGAACTTCTTTCGGGTACACCGCGCCGGTCGGGTTGTTCGGGTTTATGATAACGATGGCTCGTGTCTTGCTTGTGACCTTGCTCTTGATATCTGCAATATCGGGGTACCAATCATTTTTCTCATCGCAGGTGTAGAATACGGGCTTGCCGCCGGCTATGTAGGCTGAGTTTGACCACAGTGAATAGCTCGGTGACGGCATGAGAATTTCATCGCCCTTATTTAACAGAGCTAAAAGACACATCTGAACAAGTTCACTGACACCGTTTCCGATATAGATATCATCAGGTGTGATTCCCTGAACGCCTTTTGACTTGTGGTATTCGCAAATTGCCTCTCTTGCCGCAGGCATACCCTTAAGGTCGCAATAAGCTACTGCCTTGTCAGCATTGTTTAAAAGTGCGTTTTTAACGCTGTCCGGCATACCGAAGCCGAAAGTAGCCGGGTTGCCTGTGTTGAGTCTCAAGACCTTTGTACCCTCTTTAGCCATTCTCTGGCTTTCAATATAAAGGGGACCTCTTATGTCCGAATGGACGGGTTCTAAGTTTTCTGAACGGTTAATTAACATATTTACACTCCTTCTCTCCGTGCTATGCACATATCTAGGGTGAATATTCGCTCACTTTAAGTTATACAATCATTCACCTTACTTTTAAATTATACTTCGATTTGACGTTTTGTCAATCATATTTGCATAATTTTTATCACTTGTTTTAAAGTATCTATCGGCTGTTCCCCATTTGCTATCTTAACAGAAACGTAAGGCTTCACACCGGCACTTACCATAACTCTGCCCTTTAATATCAAAGAAAGCCTGCCGACTTTGTTCATGTCGATGTTGTCACTATAAAGCAGTAACGCACCGTTTCTCTGAATGATTTCATATATATTCAATGCGGCAGCACTGTTTCTCAAAAGACAAACGTCAATGAGTCCGAGAACCGATTTCGGCGGATCACCGAAACGGTCGCAAAGCTCATCAATAACATCACTTGCATCGTCCTCGTTAGAAATATCGGCTATACGTTTATACATATAAAGTCGGTTGTTGATCGAGTCTATATATTTTTCGGGAATGTATGCATCTATTCTCAGATCGACAAGACATTCCTTTTTCTCTTTTTTCTTTTCGGACACGTTGCCTTTTTCTTCTTCGACCGCCATGCTCAAAAGCTGCAAATACATATCGTATCCGACTGCGGCTAAATGACCGTGTTGTTGAGCGCCGAGGACATTGCCTGCACCTCTTATTTCAAGGTCACGCATCGCTATTTGAAATCCCGAACCAAACGTGGTGTACTCACGAATAGCGTTGAGTCTGCGTTGAGCGACTTCGCTGAGTTCTTTGTCGGGCCTGAATGTGAAGTACGCAAAGGCTCTGCGTGACGAACGTCCCACTCGTCCTCTTATTTGGTGCAACTGGGCAAGACCGAGCTTGTCGGCATCTTCGATTATCAAAGTGTTTGCGTTGGGAACGTCAACACCGGTTTCGATTATTGTTGTGCAGATAAGAACGTCTATTTCACCCTCTAAGAGTTGTCGCCAAACTTCGCTGAGTTCATCTTCACCCATTTTTCCGTGACCTATGCCTATTCTCGCTTCGGGAACAAGTTCTCTTATCTTTGCCGCCTTGCGTTCAATTCCGTCAACACGGTTATATAGATAATATACCTGACCGCCTCTGCGGATCTCTCTTTCGATAGCCTGAGCGATGATGCCGTCATCATGCTCTATGACATAGGTCTGAACAGGATGTCTGTCCATCGGCGGTTCTTCAAGTATCGACATATCTCTTATGCCACTCATTGCCATGTTTAGCGTTCGTGGTATGGGTGTAGCGGAGAGTGTGAGAACATCGACTGTCGGAAATTTTTCCTTGAGCTTTTCCTTTTGAGCAACACCGAAACGTTGCTCCTCATCGACAACAAGCAAGCCCAAATCCTTAAATTCGACACTCTTTGCGATGATACTGTGAGTACCGACAACAATATCTATTGAGCCTCGCTTTAAGCCCTTTTTGATTTTTTCTCTTTCGGTTTGTGTCCTAAAGCGAGAAAGCATTTCAATTTCAACCGGAAAGCCGTCAAAACGTTTCATTATGGTCTGATAATGCTGAAAAGCGAGAATGGTTGTCGGAACAAGTATTGCACATTGCTTTCCGTCAGCTATGCACTTGAAAACAGCTCTCAAAGCGACCTCTGTTTTTCCGAATCCGACATCGCCGCAAAGAAGTCTGTCCATCGGGTGAGGCTGTTCCATGTCATGTTTTATTTCGTTAACAGCGGCAAGCTGATCATCTGTTTCGTCAAACTCAAAACGGCGTTCAAAGTCGCTTTGCATATCAATATCGGGCGAAAAGGCATAGCCTTCGCTGTTCATTCTTATGCTGTAAAGTTTGGTCAGTTCAGCCGCCATATCCTTAACTGCTCCCTTGACCTTGTTTCGGGTTTTCTCCCAATCGCCAGTGCCGAGGCGGTTGATCTTGACTTTGGCATTTTCACCGTTGGGGGTGATATATTTTGAAATAAGATCGAGCTGTGTGACCGGAATCATCAGCACGTCTTGTTTGGCATATTGAATCTTAATATAGTCCTTTGTGATGCCGCCTATCTGCATCTTATGAATACCGTCAAAGACACCTATTCCGTGTGTCGCATGAACTATATAGTCACCTTTATGAATTTCATCAAGGGAGTGTATGCTCTTGCCTTGAGTGACGGCTTTCTTCCTGCGTTTTTTGCTGACGGCTGAAAAGCTCCTTCCGAACGAAACGAGCATGAACTTAAGGTCATTATATTCAAATCCGGCACTCATTCCACCCGATAAAACGCTGACCGTGTTCTTCGGAAATTCAGCCGGCGGCAACGCAAAATATAACGCTTTCACATCGGCACTTTCAAGGTCGTAGCACAGCTCCTTAGCTGCTTTCTCCGCTCCTGCGAGAACAACGCAGGTGTACCCCCTTTTCATCGCCGGTATAACATCATCGGTCAGTGTCGAGAGAGTTCCGTCCCAGTTGGAGTTTTGCTGTGCTTTTATGCTGACGAGTTCTCTGACGGGTGTGTCAAAACTTCCCCTTGACAGGTTGTCGAGATAGACAGCTCCCATTTCTTCATAATACCTAAGGCTGTCTTGAAAATTTATATTATATTCGTCAAGTCCTTTTGCCAGCGTTCCGTCATCAAAAAAGAGCTTGATGTCCTCATTAAAACGTTTGAGATAGTCCTGCGCTCTTGTTTTGCAGGAAAAGCTCTCGCTGACAAACAGGAGATCCTCGAAAACATAGTCAAATATTGTTTCCGGTTTTGAGTACGCCAAAGCAAGATATTTGTCATAAGATCCGAGATCGACACCGCCTTTGAGCTTTTCGAGGTCTTTGTCTATGTTCTTTTTGACGTTTACGCTGCCCTTACCTTTGACTGTTTCTCTGAAAGCTTCAAGTTTTTCTATAAGCTCTTGGCGTGATGGAAACAATATCTCTGTGGCGGGAATTATTTCTATTTTATCTATGATATCTGTCTTTCTTTGGGTTTCGGTGTCAAAAAGTGTCATCGAGTCAACATCATCGCCCCAAAATTCAACACGAATGGGACTTTGCGTGTGAGACGGATAAAAGTCAAGTATTCCACCTCTGACGGCAAACTGACCGATTCCGTCAACCTGTTCACTTCTGACATGTCCTGCCGCAAGAAGGGCATCGACAGTTTTTTCAAGTCCGACACTTTCACCTGTTTCAAGCAAAACAGAACGTTTTCTGAGTTCTTCAAGCGGAATTGTCATCTGAAGGGCCGCTTGAGAAGAACAGACAATATAGTTATAGTTACCGGTGGCTATTTTCATCAAAGTGCCGAGTCGTTTTTGTTCAAACTCTCTGGATTGACTTTCGGCTGAGTGGAAATTGAAATCTCTCGCCGGATAGAGATATGCACCCGAAGAAAAAGCGTTGAGGTCACTGACAAGTTTTGTTGCCTGACCTTCATCGGGACAGATAATAAGGGCTTTTTTATTAAGGTCGGAACATACGGATGAAACATAGTGCGCCTTATGAACACCGCTTAAGCCTAAAATGCCCATGGGAAGATTGCCCGACTTGACGGCGGACATGATTTTTTGATATTCGGAACTTGTTGAAAGGATTTTTGTATAACAGGACATAATTTCACCAAATTTTTGTGGGTTGACGTAGCGAGCGAAGCGAGCGTAAGGCAGGGATTCGTGTACCCACGAGCCGCAGGCGAGTGGGTGCCGAAGACCTGCCCGCCGATGTGAGTATGATTGAGAAGTTTCTTCCAAGCTGCACAGAGTCCGTTGACAAAGTCGGTGTAAGCACTCGCTATTGTTGTTTAATTGAATTTGCTCATGGCCGCCTCAAAATCGCCCTCTAAAATAAAAGGGATAGCATCACAAGCGTTTTCCACTGCATTACGCAGTTGTTTTGCCTCATCTTTTGTGAATGTCGAAAGCACCCAGTCTGCTAAATCGTAGTCGGGGTGAGGCTTTGCACCGACACCGAGCTTGATTCTCGGAAAATTATCCGAACCAATGCATGATATTATGCTCTTGATTCCGTTGTGACCGCCTGCCGAACCTTTTCTTCTGATTCTGAGTTTTCCGACATCAAGGCTAATATCGTCAAAAATTACGATCACATTTTCGGGAGGGATCTTATAAAAATCGCAGGCTGCTTTCACGGCATCTCCGCTTGCGTTCATCATTGTGTTTGGTTTCATGACAAGACAGCGATGACCGTTTATCCTTGTTTCGCCCGTCAGAGCATGAAATTTCAAACGGTCAACCTTAAAATTATACTTTTCGCACAGGATATCGACAAAAAGAAAACCTGCGTTGTGTCTTGTGAATTCATATTTTTTTCCGGGATTTCCCAGACCTACTATAAGGTATTCAAAAGCTCCGGATTTTTCTTTAAACTTTAATATCATTATTCCATTCCTTTATAGGGTTTCTTTTTCAGCACCCAATTTATTTTGTTAACTTGTCTCGCTCTCGCAATGGCAAGAGTGTTATCGGGAACGTCCTCGGTTATGGTTGAGCCTGCCGCCGTATAGCCATATTCACCGACAGTGACGGGAGCGACAAGATTTGTGTTACAGCCGATAAAGCAATGGTCTTTGACGGTTGTTCTGTGTTTTGTCTTGCCGTTAAAGTTGACAGTGACACAACCGCAGCCGAAGTTAACGTGCTTACCGACATCGCTGTCGCCGACATAAGTCAAATGTGAAACGCTTGTGTGTTCGCCTATATTTGAATTTTTTATTTCGACAAAATTTCCGAGATGAACATTGCTCTTAATCACACTGTTAGGACGTACATGAACAAATGGGCCGATATCACAGTTATCTTTGACTTCAGCATTGTATCCCTGAAAAACGTTCAAATGAGATCCACAGCCGACTTTCATATTATAAAGCAGACTATCAGGGCCTATAACGCTGTTCTCGCCAACCGTTGAGTCTCCGATAATGATACTTCCTTTCAGTATAAGGACACCACTGCTGAGAATGGCATTGTCGCCGATTATAACTCCATCCGTGCAGGGAATTATGACACCGTTTTTGACGGCTTTTTCTATATTTTCAAGTCTCTTTTTTTCGTCAATATTTTTCAGTTCGTTAACAGCATTTTCTTCCATGCTGAGCCCCCCTTATTGATAAATCAAAATTAAGCTACTCTTTATTATGCCACAAATTCTGTGAGGTTTCAAGGTGATTTTGCAAATATAATGAATATTGAAAGTCCGATAAATAATTGTGAGGTCGGTTTGTTCTGACTTTTAGCTTTTCACCCACCGTTTAGATTGCTTGCGGACTCTGTTCAGCTTGGAAGAAACTTCTCAATCAAACTCACATCAGCGGGCAGGCCTTCGGCACCCACTCGCCTGCGGCTCGTGGGTACACGAATCCCAGCCTTAATGCAAAGACAGTTAAAAAACACCACTTTTGTCCGATAGACAAGAGTGGTGTTTTCTGGCAAAAAAGCAGTAAAAACGGTTCGTAAACGAAGTAAAGAAAAGCGAAAAGTATACTAATATATTGCCAATGAAATTGCAGGAAACAAAGTGATAATTTATATAATCTTCAAAAACACAGAATCCGATTTTGTTAGGTCTATCAATCAGCAAACCAAATTCATCAAGAAAAGTGGTTAACTTGGGGAAATTACCACGAATTTGGGCATACAAATTATGATCTTCGTTGCAATCGCAAAGCGAGTGAGCTTTGGAGTATTTTAGAGTTTCTTTAATATCTGCATCAAGAACATATCCTTCTTTTCATACAATCACTTGTTATTCTCTTTTGCAGTTCTGCAAGAGGCGATCAGCATTGCTCTTAAAGATGTGCATTTAGATGAAAGCGTTTTGAAAGTTTTCTCATCAATATATTTTGTTCTGTATAACAGTTCGAGCCAATAACCCGTTTCGCTTGCTTCCTTTAAGGCGATTTCAAGTTTTGAAATGAAATCTTTTTTACCTTGTGCATATTGTGCCTCGTGGATATTAGCGCCAATAGACGTGCCGCTTCTGCCAATTTGATTGGAAATGATAGATTCTTTAATAGATTTCAAATACTTTACCAACTCAATAATTTCAACGGAAAACTCCATAGAAAGTTCTCTAAGCTTGGATTACGACATAATGCACACCTCGCTTTTCACATGATATCACAAATTAAGTTTGTTTGCAAATAAGTGATAAGTGATGCAACTATGCTGTGATAGGTGATGCGATGCGTTCCACCCACGCACCGAAGGCGTGCATCATGTTCCGCAAGGAACGCATCACTCAAAAAAGCCTCTCTTGTCTTGGTAGACAAAAGAGGCTTTTTGTTGGTGGGCGAGGGTGGATTCGAACCACCGAAGTCACTGACGACAGATTTACAGTCTGTTCCCTTTGGCCGCTCGGGAACTCGCCCTTATTAAATTAAAGTGGAGCTGGTGGACGGACTCGAACCCCCGACCTGCTGATTACAAATCAGCTGCTCTACCAACTGAGCTACACCAGCGTATCCACACGTTCTCACGAACGCTTGAATACTATATCATGATTTTCTTCGTTAGTCAAGAGTTTTTTGCAAAAAAATTCAATTTTTCGATTTAATTTTTTTCTTTTGTTTTTCGTTAGCCTTTTCTTTTCTGTTTTTCTCTTAAAAATCTGTACGGCGAGGATTTGTCACTCGCCGTACGCTTAAGTTTTGTTTTACTTTATTATGTCAGTTCCCATATATGGTCTGAGTGCCTCCGGAACGGTGACACTGCCATCGGCATTTTGATAATTTTCGAGAATAGCCGCTACGGTTCTGCCGATTGCGACACCCGATCCGTTGAGAGTATGAACAAGCTGTGCCTTGCCTTTGCCCTCTTTATATCTGATTGCTGCTCTTCTTGCCTGGAAGTCCTCAAAGTTCGAGCAAGATGAAATCTCAACATACCTATTATATGACGGCATCCATACCTCTATATCGTACGTCATGGCTGAGCTGAAACCGATGTCTCCGGTCGAAAGGGCAACAACTCTGTATGGCAAACCAAGGAGCTGTAACACACGCTCTGCATCGTTGGTTAAGCTTTCAAGCTCTTTGTAGGATTCTTCCGGCTTGACGAACTTGACAAGCTCAACTTTGTTGAACTGATGCTGACGAATAAGTCCTCTTGTGTCTCTGCCTGCCGAACCTGCTTCAGCTCTGAAACAAGCCGAATAAGCGCAGTATTTGATCGGAAGCTTTGCTCCGTCAAGAATTTCATCTCTGTGCATATTTGTTACGGGAACTTCTGCGGTCGGAATGAGGAAATAGTCGTTGTTTGAAACTTTGAATGCGTCCTCCTCAAACTTCGGGAGCTGACCTGTGCCTGTCATTGAGGCTCTGTTAACCATATAAGGCGGGAATATCTCCGTGTAGCCGTGTTCGGTGTGAGTGTTAAGGAAGAAGTTGATTATAGATCTTTCAAGTTTTGCACCCAAGCCTCTGTAGAAGTGGAAACGTGCGCCCGTGACTTTTGCAGCGGTTTCAGGATCAAGAATGTTAAGCTCAGAACCGATATCCCAGTGAGCTTTAGCCTCAAAGTCAAACTGTCTGGGTTCACCCCAACGGCGAATTTCAACATTTTCGCTGTCGTCTTTACCCAGAGGTGTCTTTTCGTTCGGAATGTTCGGGAACTCATAGATAATGCTCTTTTGTTTTGCCTCAAGCTCTGACAGCAGACCGTCATCGGCTTTGATAGCCTCTTTGATCTCGTTCATCTTCTTCATGATCTCGCTGACATCGCCGCCCTCTTTTTTGATCTGAGGTATCTGTTTGCTTGCTGCGTTCTGTTGAGCCTTAAGCTCGTCTGTTTTTGCGATAAGCTCACGGCGTTTCGCATCTATTTCGAGAATTTCATCAACGAGAGCGTCCATATCCTTATTACGGGTTTTCATAGCCGCTTTCACTTTATCGGGATTTTCTCTGATAACTTTAATATCTAACATGATTTGTCACCTTTCTTCGATTTATTCTTCAAGTGCTTTTGCTATTTTTGCTAAATCCTCTTTGCCGAAAAATTCTATTTCAAGAGTACCTTTGCTGCCTTTTCCGACAAAGACCTTGACCTTTCTGCCCATTGCATCACCCAAGGCAAGCTCGACTTCATCAAAATAGACATCACGCTTTTTGACTCGTTTTTCTGCTTTTTCGGGTTTTTCGGTGAGCTTGACAAGTCTCTCAACCTCTCGCACCGATAAGTCCTTGGAGATTATCTCATTGGCTATCTCAAGCATTTTATCTTCATTTCCGAGTGGGAGCAACGCTCTTGCGTGACCTGAAGATATCATGCCGTCACGGACAAGCTCGGAAAGTTTTTCGGGAAGATTTAAAAGTCTGAGTGAGTTTGTGATAGCCGGTCTTGACTTGCCGACTCTTTTTGCACATTCGTCTTGAGTTAAACCATAAGTGTCGATAAGAAGTTGTAAACCTTCAGCTTCTTCGATCGGGTTGAGATCCTCTCTTTGAAGATTTTCTATAAGAGCGATCTCCATTGTTTCGCTGTCTGAAAGCTCTTTGATAACTACGGGTACTTCTGTCAGTCCTGCAAGTCTTGCGGCTCGCCAACGTCTTTCACCTGCGACAAGCTGGTAGCCGTCTTGAATCGGTCTGACTAAAAGAGGCTGAATGACGCCGTGTTGAGCTATGCTGTCGGCAAGTTCCGAGAGAGCTTTGTCGTCAAATGTTTTTCTCGGCTGATCTCGGTTTGGCTCGATCTCGTTGATTCTGAGCTTTACCGTACTTGAGGAGCTTATCTCCTCAATGGAGTTGTCAGCGAACAATGCATCAAGACCTCTTCCGAGGCCGCCTTTTTTTGCTGCCATAAGCCTACCTCCCTTTTATTTCTTGTGATTGCATCTTAAAAATTCAAGTGCAAGCTCCATGTATGCATCTGAACCCTTTGATGCTCTGTCGTAATAATATACCGGTTGACCGAAAGACGGCGCTTCCGAAAGGCGAACGTTTCTCGGAATGACCGATGAATAAACTTTCTGAGGGAAGAATCTTTTCACTTCCGTGACGACCTGCTGAGTCAAATTGAGCCTGCCATCGTACATAGTAAGCAAAACACCTTCCATTTCGATAAGCGGATTATAAAGGCGCTTGACCTGTCTGACGGTACTCATAAGCTGTGACAAGCCTTCAAGTGCATAATATTCACACTGAATAGGTACGAGAATGGTATCCGATGCACAAAGTGCGTTGAGCGTGATAAGGCCGAGTGCCGGAGGGCAATCCAAAAAGATGAAATCATAGTCACCTTTTATCGGAGCAAGTCCCGTTTTCAAGCGTGACTCCCTTTTTTGTCCGTCAACAAGTTCAAGTTCTGCTCCGGCTAAATTCATGTTCGCCGGAAGAATATCAACGTTTTTACATTCTGTTTGGCATATGACGTCTTTGACATTTGCACCGCCGAGAATGACATCGTAGCTTGAAAGTTTGATCTCTCTTTTATTCAAGCCCAATCCGCTGGTTGCGTTACCCTGGGGATCTATATCAACTATCAATGTTTTGAATCCGAGTGAGCCTATGCAAGCGACAAGATTGACAGCCGTTGTCGTTTTTCCGACTCCGCCTTTTTGATTAACTATTGAAATTATCTTGCCCATTTTATCTCTCCTGATTTTAGGTTGTTATTTCGTGAGGTTATTATAACACAAAGAAAAACACTTGAAAAGAGAATTGATGAAAAAATCAGAGAAAATAAGCATAATGTTTAAGATTAAAAATATACTCGGTTTAATGAAGATGATAAGTGGCAATTTTCATGTCGGACATATTAAGCCGACACTTTTGCACAATTTTTGTAAAACCTCTTGAAATGACTTTATGTAAATGTTATAATTTCTTAGCTAATCACATTTTTCAAAAAAGGAGATGTCGCTGTGGCAAAAAAAGAAAAAGTTAAAGAACCGAAGCCGGTCAATGATCACCCTAATAAAATAGGTATCAAAGAAGCTACGGGATACACTATCGGTGAAGCAGCCAATATGTTCAACCTGACGTATATCTCAAGCTATCTGAAACTGTTCATGACCGATGTTTTCGGAATCAGCGGTTCAAAGGCCGGTGTTATGATGCTTATAAGCCGTCTTTGGGACTGTATCAACGATCCTATTTGGGGTGCTATGGTTGCAAGAAAAGCACCGAGAAAAGACGGAAAATTCAGACCTTATCTTAAAACGGTCAGTATTCCTCTCGGTATAGCAACTATTCTCTGCTTTGCTCCGTGGAACAATCTGACAACAAATCAGAATGTACTTTTGGCTATATGCTATGTGACCTACATATTCTACGGAATGATGTACACCGGAATGAATATTCCGTTTGGTTCTCTTGCCTCGGTTATAACCGATGATCCCAAAGGCAGAACACTTCTCTCGACTTTCCGTTCGATCGGTTCGGGTGTCGGCGGCGGTGTTGTTTCGCTCTTAGCGCCACTGCTTATATACAGAGCGACTAATGAAATAGATGCTGTCACGGGTAAGGTCATCAAGGTTGCTGACGGAAACAAGATGTTCATTTTCGGACTTGCCATGGGTATACTTTCGATAATATTCTATCTTGTTGGTTACAAGACCACCAAGGAGAGAGTTCCCTCGGCAGCAGAACCGAAGATGGACTTCAAAAAGACATATGGCAGTCTTATAAAATCAAGACCGTTTGTGACGGTCGCTCTTGCCGGTTTGCTTATCAGCGGACAGCTTCAGTTCAACTCGTTTAACGCTTATCTTTATAAGAACTATTTCTGCAACACCGATTTGAGTATTCTCGGAACGATATGCAACTATCTCCCGATGGTCGTTCTCATAATCTTCATGCCGAAGCTTGTCGAAAAATACGGCAAGAAAGAGCTTTGCGGAAAGACTTCGATCATCGCCGCTATTGCCGCCGTACTTCTTGCTATCGGTGCAAACAGCGAAAAGTTTATCAACTTCGTCAATCCCGAACAGGGCATATTCCCGTCATGGCTGTTCATGCTTGCATTGCTTGTTATCGGTTTCGGTTACACATTCGTCAGCCTCACTTGTTGGGCTGTTGTTATGGACGTTATCGACTATCAGGAGTACATCACGGGTGAGAGAAACGAGAGTGCTATCTACGCTGTTTACACATTCTCAAGAAAACTCGGTCAGACTATCGCTGACACAAGCGGTCTGTTCCTTCTTTCATGGGCACACTATGACAGCAAAACAGCAGGTCTCGGATTTATCACCGAAAACGACACAAGTAAGAAGATCATGTTTATCTGCACGATCATTCCCGCTTTCGTTTACACCGGTGTATGGCTTCTCATGAGATTCGGTTATCCTTTGACAAAGGAAAGACTTGAGCCGATATATGAACACGTCAGAGCATTACACGCTCAGGCTGAAACAGATGCACAAGAGGCTAAAGCTTAAAATTTATACGGACACTGTGAAAACGGTGTCCGTTTTTTTGTGGGTTTGTATTCATCTTCATTTGACTAAAATCGCCGCTTGTGATACAATTTCGATATCAAAGTTCTTTGGAGGACAGTATGAAAAATTTATCCGATGCAAATGTGATAAAAGATATAATGACAAGACACGGCTTCAGCTTTTCAAAGTCGCTGGGACAGAACTTTATAATTGATCCCACGGTTTGTCCGAGGATAGCCGAAGAAAGCGGAATAGACAAGGATATGGGTGTCATAGAGATAGGATCGGGAATCGGTGTTCTGACAGCCGAGCTTGCCAAAAGAGCCGCCAAGGTGGTTTGTATAGAGCTTGACAAGAGATTACTTCCGGTGCTTGACGAGACGCTTGGCGAATTTGACAATGTGACCGTGATAAATGCTGATGTTTTGAAAGTCGATCTTCATAAGATAATTGAAGAACAGTTCGGCTCAATGAAAGTTGCGGTGTGTGCAAATCTGCCTTATTATATAACTTCACCGATAATAATGATGTTGCTTGAAAGTCATCTTCCGATTGAGTCGATAACCGTCATGGTTCAGCGTGAGGCGGCTGACAGACTTTGCGCCGAAGTCGGTTCGAGAGATGCCGGTGCGGTCACGGTTGCGGTTGATTATTACGCAAAAGCCGAAAAACTCTTTAATGTGTCAAGAGGTGCGTTTATGCCGTCACCGAATGTTGACAGCTCCGTGATAAAGCTTGAACTTCGAGATGAACCGCCGGTCAAGGTTGACGATGAGAAGAAGTTTTTCCGTCTTGTCAAGTCGGCCTTTGGTCAGCGAAGAAAAACAGCCTCAAACTCTATAAGCTCCGGAATGGGAATACCGAAGGAACAAGTTATATCGGCTTTGGAAAGAGCCGGCTTTGATAAAAGCGTCAGGGCAGAAAGCTTCACGATGGAAGATTTTCTGAAAGTCAGCAATGAACTGTAAAATCGGGAGGATATCATGAAGATAATCACACTTGTTGAAAACACATCAAATGGTGATTTAAAAGCCGTACACGGACTTTCATTTTATATTGAAACAGAAAATCATAAGATACTTTTTGATCTCGGTCCGGATAATACGGTCTTTAAAAATGCTGAAAAAAGGAATATTGATCTGACCAAGGTCGATACCGTGATCATATCTCACGGCCACTTTGACCACGGTGGAGCGTTAAAACATTTCTTGGAGCTGAATAAGTCGGCGAAGATATATATTCAGCGTACGGCATATGAACCGCATTTCACAAAAGCACTGTTTTTGAAAATCGACATTGGGCTTGACAGAAAGACCGCAAGCAATCCGCAGATAGTTCTGCTTGACGGCGATTTTGAGATCGACAACGAGCTGTTTCTCTTTGTCTCAAAGGTCAAAGATAAGCTCAAATCCGAGGCGAACAATGCTCTTTATTCAAAAGACGGCCTTGATGACTTTAAGCATGAGCAAAACCTGCTGATAAGAGAGAATAAAAATGTACTCCTGACCGGTTGCGGACATTCGGGTGTGGTGAGCATTTTGGAAAGTCTGGAGGGAATCAAACCGGATTATTGCATAGGCGGATTTCACGTTTATAATCCTGTCAACAAAAAAACCGTTCCCGTTCATCAGCTTAAACAACTCTCGGACTCGCTTGATATTTTCGGTGATATCGAGTTTCACACCTGCCACTGCACGGGAACTAAAGCGTTTGAATATCTCAACAAAGCTCACAAAAACATAAAATATATAGCCTGCGGTGATAGCTTGGAAATTTGAGATTTCCTACCGCAAGGGCAATTATAGTCGGACATAAAGACAACCGCACCTTTCGGTGCGGTTGTTTGGATATTCTGAATTATTTTGCAAAATCCGTTGCTCGTGTTTCCCTGATAAGGTTGACCTTGATCTGACCGGGATATTCGAGTTCTTCTTCGATCTTCTTGACAATGTCTCTTGCCAAAAGAACCATCTGATCATCGTTGACAGTATCGGGTTTGACGATAATTCTAACCTCACGGCCTGCCTGAATAGCGTATGAATTTTCGACACCCTTAAAGCCTTTTGTGATCTCCTCAAGTTTTTCAAGTCTCTTGATATAGTTCTGAAGATTTTCACGTCTTGCTCCCGGTCTTGCTGCCGAGATAGCGTCAGCTGCCTGAACAAGACAAGCGATAATACTCTTGGGTTCAACGTCACCGTGGTGAGCCTGAATAGCATTGACGATGATATCGTTTTCTTTATACTTCTTAGCGTATTCTACACCAAGCTCAATGTGTGAACCTTCAAGCTCATGGTCGAGAGCCTTTCCGATATCGTGAAGTAAGCCTGCTCTTCTTGCGAGTTTAACATCTACTCCAAGTTCAGATGCCATAAGACCGGCAATATAGGAAACTTCAAGAGAATGGTTGAGAACGTTCTGACCGTAGCTTGTTCTGTATTTGAGTCTGCCCAAAAGTTTGACAAGCTCATGGTGTACACCGTTAACACCTGCGTCAACAACGGCTCTTTCGCCCGCTTGACGGATTGCGTGTTCAACTTCCTTTTTGCTCTTTTCGTGCATTTCTTCGATTCTCGCCGGATGAATTCTTCCGTCAATGATGAGCTTTTCAAGAGTAAGTCTTGCAACCTCACGGCGAATCGGATCAAAGCTTGAAAGAGTGATCGTTTCGGGTGTGTCGTCAATGATGAGGTCAACGCCCGTGATAGTTTCGAGTGTTCTGATATTTCTGCCTTCTCTGCCGATTATGCGGCCCTTCATTTCATCGCTGGGAAGAGCAACGACCGAAACGGTCGTTTCAGCCGCATGATCTGCGGCACAACGCTGAATAGCTGTTGAGATGATTTCTTTCGCCAAAGAATCAGCTTCGTCTTTTGTTTTCTGCTCAAATTCCATGATCTTGACCGCCTTTTCACGGGTGAGATCTCCGTCAAGCTTTTCAAGAAGAACAACCTTAGCCTGTTCTTTCGTATATCCCGAAATCTTCTCAAGCATTTCTAACTGACTTCTTTTGATGCTTTCTGCTTCGGCCATTTTTTCTTCGCATTGCTTAGTTTTGACGTTAAGAGCTTCCTCTTTCTTTTCGAGAGTCTCCGTTTTCTTGTCAAGACTTTCTTCTTTTTGAATCATCCTGCGTTCCTGACGCTGGATTTCGTTTCTTCTGTCTCTTATTTCTCTGTCGGCTTCCGTTCTGATTTTGTGAGCCTCATCTTTAGCTTCGAGTATAGCTTCTTTTTTCTTTGTTTCAGCTTCGTTGATAGCGTTGTTGACGATTCTCGTTGCCTCTTGTGTGGCAGAACCTATCGCAGCTTCGGCAACCTTTTTTCTGTGGTTTTGACCGAGGAAAAATCCTATCACACCGAATATTACGGCACTGACAACGGCAGCTATTATGACAGCAATGATAAATGTCGGATTCAAGCAGCAGCACCTCCTTTTTTCAATTAAATTAAATTAGTGGTTATCAACCTAAAATCAATCATCAAAAGAATTACAGTAATGATAAATGCATAGGCGATGAGACAAAAAATTGTCCACCGTAAAGCATGATAGTAATATAATCATAGCTTATCTTGTATATTTTAAAACAAATACAACGATATGTCAATAGAAACAGAGGAATAATTTATTTATTATAACAAGCGAGAAATTGCTTTTTAGGCAGTTTGACTTTTCACTTTCTTAAGAGTATAATCATGATATAATTAATCTTTGACGGAGGGATTATTATGACATATGCGATAATTGCCGCCGGCGGTATCGGTTCCAGATTCGGTGCTGATAAGCCTAAACAGCTCACAGAAATCGAAAACGAGAGCATACTTATGCGTACGGCAAAGATATTTGAAAATATTGACGAGATCGAAAAAGTCGTGGTTGCCTGTCCTGTCGAATGGATAAGCGAATGTCAAATGCAGCTGTCCGGTCTTAACAAAGTATGTGTCATATCCGGCGGTTCGACAAGAAACGAAACCGTCATGAATGCGATCGACTTCATCGAAGATAAATTCGGACTTTCAGAGGACACGATCGTTGTCACCCATGATGCGGTCAGACCGTTTGTGACGGAAAAAATAATCCTTGACAGCATCAGCGCCGCAAGAAAATATGGTGCCGGTGTGGCGGCAATTCCGGCTGTGGACACGGTTATAGAATGTGAGAACGGATTTGTCGAAAGCATACCCGATCGCAGACGTATGTTTCAGGTGCAGACTCCCCAGACTTTCGGTGCGTTGAAACTCAGACGGCTTTATTCGGCTTTATCCGATGAAGAAAAAGAGACACTGACCGATTGCAGCAAGATTTTTGTTTTAAGCGGTGAGAAAGTCGCCGTTGTCGAAGGGGACAGGGCGAATATCAAGATAACTTATCAAAGCGATATAAGGTGAAAGACCGCTTTCATCTTTGTCATAAATAATAAAGGAGTGTTTTTATGCGTAAAAATTTCGGAACTAAGTCATGGTTTTATCCTTTGCCGGTACTCATAATCGGCACATATAACGAGGACGGAACGGCCGATGCCATGAATGCCGCTTGGGGCGGACTTTATGATGCTGACAAGGTCGTGCTTTGTCTGAGTGAAGGTCATAAGACCACTAAGAATATCAAGTCAAAGGGAGCGTTTACGGTCAGTTTCGCCGATGCAAAAAATGTTGTTGCATCAGACTATGTAGGTATGGCATCAGCCAACACTGAACCGAAAAAGCTTGAAAAATCGGGATTCACAACTTCAAAGAGTGAATTTGTCGATGCACCGATAATAAACGAGCTTCCCGTAACAATGGAGTGCAAATTCGAGAAAGTCAGCGATGACGGAAATATTATCGGAAAGATAATCAACGTCAGTGTTGATGAAAGCGTGTTGAACGGTGAGAAAATAGATCTTTCAAAATTCAGACCTATTGCCTTTGAGCCTTGCAACAACAAATATCATGTTTTGGGCGAAGAAGTCGGAAGTGCATTTTCAGACGGAGCTAAACTCAAATAATTAAAAACAGTGAGAAACAAAAACAGCCGCTGACACGAAAGTGTCAGCGGCTGAAGATTTTAAAATTAGTCTTTCTTTACGTTGTTAAAGAAGTCAGCGATGATCTGAATAACTTCAGCTGCTTTGAAATCCTCACAAACTTCAAGAATTCTTTTTACTAATGTCAAAATTGCGTCTAACATTGATAATACCTCCTTTATTCGTCAGTTCTTACTGCACATATAGATTAACACAATGTGAATTAAAAGTCAATGAAATAAAAAAATAAATTCGTTGATTGTGTTAAAAATTATTAAGACTAATGGACTTTTTTGTTATATTTTATCAACTAAATTCTCAATAAGTTTTTTGGTTTTTTCCCAGCCGAGACACGGATCTGTTATTGATTGACCGTAAACACCGCCGCCGACATTCTGACATCCGTCAACAATATAGCTCTCGACCATGAAGCCTTTTATGAGCTTTTTTATGTCATTGTTTTTTCTGCGACTTTTCAAAACATCGAATATTATTTCCGGTTGTTTGAACGGATCTTTTCCCGAATTTGCATGGTTTGCATCAACTATCACCGCCGGATTTTTGAGCTTTCTATCACCGTAAAGCTCGCAAAGAGCCGCAAGCTCATCATATTGATAGTTCGGTTTATATTTTCCGTTTTCGTCAGTGCTGCCTCTGAGAATACCATGAGCGTAGTCATTTCCGCTTGAAACGACTTCCCAGCCTCTATATAAAAACTTATATCCTCCTTGGGCCGCTTTCACTGAGTTGAGCATAACATTAAGATCGCCGCCTGTCGGATTTTTCATACCCACCGGCACATCAAGTCCGCTTGCGACAAGTCGGTGTTGCTGATCTTCGACAGATCTTGCACCGATCGCAACATAGGAGAGGATATCCGACAAATATCTGTAATTTTCGGGATAAAGCAGTTCATCAGCACAAGTAAATCCGGTTTGAGTGATCGTCTTTATGTGGATATCTCTGATAGCGATAATGCCTTTGAGAAGATCGGGCTTTTCCTGCGGATCGGGCTGATGCAAAAGCCCCATATAGCCCTCACCGGTGGTTCTCGGTTTGTTCGTATATATTCTTGGAACAATGAGCAGTTTTTCGCTGGCACTGTCCTGAACTTTGCGAAGTCGGGAGATATAGTCAAGGACACTGTCCTCACTGTCAGCCGAGCAAGGGCCTATTATTAACAGAAGTTTTTCCGATGTACCCGAAAGTATTCTTTTGATTTCACTGTCACGCTCATCTTTGAGCTTTGCGAAATTTTCGGGCAGGGGAAACTGCTCTTTTATTTCCTTGGGTATAGGTAATTTTCTGAGAAATTCCATTCCCACTTTAACACTTCCTTCTTAATCCGTGATCTCTAAATCAGCTCCGAGTGAAATGAGCCTTGAGAAGAAGTCGGGCATACTTTTATTAACGGCTTGTCCGCCGTCAAGTGTTCCGCCTGTGTAACACAGCAAGACGGAAAGAGCCATAGCAACACGGTGGTCATTGTGGCTGTCAAGCGTTTCATCGGGAGAACGAAGCTGACCGCCGTGAACAACTGCATTGTCATCGCCTATATCACAGTTTACGCCGAATTTTTTAAGCTCTTGAGCCATTGACGATATGCGGTCGCTTTCTTTGAGCCTCAAACGTCTGATTCCCGTGAAAGCGGCTCCGTTGTTTGCTGCCGCAAGAGCAAAAGCTATCGGCCCGAGATCCGGACAATCCGAGAGATCTATTTCCGGAGTACCGTCTTTCAAACCGTTGAATATTTCTTTATATATTTTGTCGCCTTGTCGGCTGTTTTCGTCAAGTCCCGTCAGTTCGACTTCTCCTCCGAGAAGATTCAAAGCATCAAAAAATGCTGCGTTCGAGTAGTCTCCTTCGACCGAGAACTCACCTGAAACGTACTTTTGAGAGCCTTTGATTTTAATTTCTGTCAAACTTTCTCTCTCAACTGTCACACCGAAAAGTTTAAGCGTGTCAATAGTCATATCAATGTAGGGCTTGCTCTCGACAGGCGGAAGAATCATAATTTCACTGTCACCCTCCAAAAGAGGCAGAGCAAACAGCAGACCGCTGATAAACTGGCTTGAAACGCTGCCCGAAACGATGAATGAGCCGCCTTTCATTTTGCCCTTGGTGAGAATATAGTCATCGCCGAGCTTGAAACGGACACACTGCTTTTTGCATATCGCTTCATATTCACTCTGAGGTCTGTTCATCAGACTTTTAGCTCCCGTGAACTCAAATCTGTTTCCGCTTACCCATGAAAGAGGCACAAAAAATCTGAGTGTACTTCCGCTTTCACCGCAATCAAGAGCAGTTTGCGGTTGAGAAAGAGAGACATCTGTTCCTATGATTTTCAGCGTGTCACCGCAAATCTCATATTTTGCTCCAAGTGCCTCGATGCATCGGAGCGTAGCTTGTATATCTTCGGAGAGGCTGACATTTTTGACTATGCTCTCGCCCTGACTCAGCGCTGAGCAAAGAATAAGTCTGTGAGCCATGCTTTTTGACGGTGGTGCAGCCACCGTGCCTTGGGGTTTGCATTTTTTGAACGTAACTTTCATGTTTTCCACTCCCATCACTTTTCTGTTTTCTTTATAAAATGATCTATAGCCTCGATATATCCGTCTGTTCCGTGACCTGAAACTGTAAATTCGCAATATTCTCTTATATAGCTTATCTGTCTGAACGCTTCTCTTTTATTTAAATCGGAAATATGAACCTCTGCGGCAGGTATCCCGACAGTTTTCAGAGCATCAAGGATAGCAATGCTCGTGTGGGTATAAGCGGCGGGATTTATCACTATCGCATCAAACTTTCCCATTGCGTTTTGTATTTCATCGACTATATCGCCCTCATGATTTGACTGAAAGAAAGAGACTTCGACACTGTTTTCATCGCAGTGGGCTTTTATTTTATCCATTAAATCTTGATAAGATTCCGTTCCGTAATGCTCCGGCTCACGAATTGACAGCAGGTTCATGTTAGGGCCGTTTATTATCAATATTTTCATTTGGTTCACTCCAATGCAAAAACACTTTGTTATATAATGGCAATTCTCAATATTTGGACAATTCCGGATTTTAGCCTGTTCGACTTTGGTCGGTTCGCACTAAATTGTGTGGCTTTCGGTCTGTGCAGCCTGCAAAGTTTCATCTTATCGAACTTTTCATCAGCGGGGCATGGGTACGGCACTCACTCGCCTTCGGCTCGGAGTACACGCCCCCATGCCTTATGCTCGCTTCGCTCGCACCTTATAGCATAAAATATTCCGTTCCGAATCGCTGCACTATCAAGTCGCACACCGTTATCGCCGCCATGCTCTTTATCACCGTTGCCGCTTTGTGAGCAATGAATGGATCATGCCTGCCGACAACGGAAATTTCCGTGTTCTCTCGGTTTTTGAGATCAACGGTTTTCTGTCTTATCGCAACTGACGGTGTAGGCTTTATCGCAAGCCTGAAAATTATATTCTCTCCGTTCGTCACTCCGCCGAGGACACCGCCGCTATTGTTTGTCAGCGTTCTCACTTTTCCGTCAAGATATTGCATTTGATCGTTGGCTTGGCTGCCTTTGAGATTTGAAAATCCAAATCCTGCCCCAAACTCAACGCCTTTAACGGCAGGAATTGAGAACATAGCGTGAGCTATTTCACCCTCAACGGTGTCAAACCATGGTTCTCCGACACCTGACGGTACACCCGAAATCAGAACTTCGACAACACCGCCAAGGCTGTCACCGTCTTTTCTTATATCGGATATTTTTCTTTTCATCATCTCGGAAATAACACCGTCAAGCACGGGAATATCGGCATTTTCGAGTTTTTCTCTGTCCTTTTCTGTATCCGTGAAGTCAATATCTTCTATGTCACCGCATTTTTTGATATGCGTTAAAATTTCTATTCCTTTCGATTTTAACATTTGCTCACAGATCGTTCCGACTGCGACCAATGGAGCTGTCAGCCTGCCGCTTGAATGGCCTCCGCCTCTGTAATCGTTAAAACCGTGATACTTCTCATAAAATGCAAAGTCGGAATGAGAAGGTCTGGGTGTGTCTTTTATTTTTTCATAGTCACCGCTGTTTGAGTTCTCATTTCTTATCAGAACACAGATCGGCGTACCCGTGGTTATTCCGTTCATGACACCGCTGACTATTCTGAATGAGTCGCTTTCTTGTCTCGCTGTAGAAATATCGGCAAGCCCACGTCTTTGGCGAAGTCTTTTTTCTATCAGCGTTTCATCGACTTTTATTCCGGCAACTGCCGAGTCAAGCACTGCCCCGATCACTTCACCGTGGCTTTCACCGAAAAGCGTAACGGCAACGCTGTTTCCGAATGTGTTTTTCATAAAGACAGCACCTCCTCGGCTTTCTTTTTGATTTCTTCGGCTGTCATTTCACAAAATTCGTATTTTCCGATCTGTCCGACTTTAACGGCTGTTATCTTTTTAGCATTTGCCTTTTTGTCGTGTGAAACAAGGTCGATGAAATTTTCGCCTATCTCACAGCTTGTCGGCAAACCGAGTTTTTCATAAAGAGGTATAAGCCTCGTTCTTATTTCTTCGCTCACCATAGGCAATATTCCCAAAGCGACACATTCTCCGTGAAGAAGTCCTGTTTGAATTTCTATTGCGTGACCTATCGTGTGACCAAAGTTCAACACTCTGCGTAAATCCGACTCTCTTTCGTCAAGTTCAACAATTCTCTTTTTGATAAGTATTGATCGTCTGACTATCTCATCGAGCTTATTTTCCGAGAAATTGTTTTCTATAATTTCAAGCAGACCGATATCGCTTATCAATGCCGTTTTTATGCTTTCGGCAAGTCCGTTTGATATCTGTCTTTTATCGAGAGTTGACAACAGCTGTGTGTCCGTCAAAACACCGCTTGGCTGCTTGAACGCTCCGACAGAGTTTTTCACACCGCCGAAATTTATCGCTGTCTTTCCGCCGACCGAAGAATCCACCTGAGACAACAGTGTTGTCGGTACGTTATAGAAATCTATTCCTCTCATGTAGGCACTCGCCGCATAGCCCGAAATATCGCCGACAACACCGCCGCCAACCGCAACGACACAAGCGTGGCGGTCAAAGCCTGAATCGAGCATGATCTTTTCGAGTCGGCAAAACGAATCTATGCTTTTCGCACACTCGCCCTGCGGAAGGGTGACAACAATCGGTTGTTTGCACTGAGAGGCGACAATTTTTGCGTATTGTTCGGGAACTCCGCTGTCGGTGACGATCAGCACCTTACGGTCAAGGTCGAAAAAATTTCCGATTTGTGAAATACCCGACCTCTTTATTTTTATTTTGTACGCTCCGAGTTCTGTCGTGACGTTCACAGTGTCATCGCTGTTTATGATCTCGCTTTGATAAGCCTTTGAAACGGACATCAAACATGAAAGGACTTTCTTATAATGTTCTCTCAATTGCGGTTTGACAAAATCGGATTCTATTTTGAGAATTTCATCTTCTCTTTTTTTATCGAATATGGGAAGGTCGGATTTTGCTTTGAGCCTTGCGATATTTTCAGCACAGCTCATACGCTGAGAAAAAAGTTCGGCTATCCGTTTGTCGATATCATTTATCTTTTCTCTTTCTGTCTTGAGTCTGTCCTGCAACCGAGTCACTTCCTTTTTCTTTGTTCCAACTGAATTTTATCATAATGAGAATAGGAAGTCAACGAAATATTTAGGCTGACGAGTTGATGAGCTGCGGATTTTATCGGGAATGTTCCTTTGCATCGCCAAATAATGCAAAGGGTGCAGGTCATGCACTATTCGGACATGGGAAATCAACTCAGACGGCTATAGAACGATTGAAGTGTCAAATTTAGATATTATTGTCCGAAATTATTGCCTCAACTTTGTGCAAAAAAACAGTTGACTTTATCACCTAAAAGTGCTAAAGTATATCCACATTCAAAGCGATGACGAAAACAAGTAAGTCTTAAGAAAACCTCAGAGAACTGTCGGGTGGTGCAAGACAGCGGCGGACTTTTGACCGAATACCTTTCCGAGCTGCTTCCCGAACATGGAAATTCAAAGACTTTCGTTTTGTTTTCCGTCAGTAGACGAAGACGGGTACGCCCGATAAAGCGTGAGAGGCATTATCTGTGCCTTGATGAGGCCGCAAAGCATAAAAGTTGATTTTCATTTATGCGAACGGTGAACAGAGGTGGTACCGCGGAATTTTTTCGCCCTCTGCACATTAGCTGTGCAGAGGGCATTTTATTATATACTCTGCGAATTAAGATTGAAACAAGAAAGGAAATCAATTATGGTAATCACAGACTTTTTGGAGCGAAATTCAAGACTATACGGTGCTGACACGGCTTTAGTCGAAGTCAACCCGTCAGAGGAAAGAGATAATGCCGTCACATGGCGAGAGGCAAGTCTCATAGCCGAGGCTCAGCCTGATGCTCCTTATCGCAGAGAACTTTCATGGCGAGACTTCGATCGGAGAGCTAATCGCTTTGCAAATCTTCTCTTAAGCAGGGGAACTAAACGAGGAACAAAGGTCGGAATACTTCTCATGAACTGCCTTGAGTGGCTGCCGATATACTTCGGCATTTTGAAAGCCGGCTGTGTCGCCGTTCCGATGAATTTCAGATTTTCCTCAGATGAGATCAAATATTGCTTAGATCTTGCCGATGTTGAAATTCTCATCTTCGGCCCTGAGTTTGTCACCAGAATCGACAGCATTAAAGATGAGATCGACAATGTTCATACCAAGCTTTTTGTCGGCCGTGATACTCCGGAGTACGCTGAAGAATGTTTAAAGCTTATGAACTTCTGTTCATCAACTAATCCTCCGATAGCTTTAAATGAGAACGATGATGCCGCCATATATTTTTCATCGGGTACGACAGGTTTCCCGAAAGCTATTCTTCACAGCCACAAGGCTCTCTATTGCTCGGCTTTAACCGAACAAAACCACCACGGTCAGAAAAAAGACGATGTTTTCCTCTGCATACCTCCACTTTATCATACGGGAGCTAAGATGCATTGGTTCGGCTCTCTTGCATCGGGAAGCAAGGCTGTTCTTTTAAGAGGAGTCAAACCCGAATGGATACTCAGAACGGTGACGGAAGAAAAATGCACCATCGTTTGGTTGTTAGTGCCGTGGGCTCAGGATATTCTCGACTCTATAGAGTCCGGCAGAGTCAAGCTTGATCACTACCTGCTTGACCAGTGGAGACTTATGCATATCGGCGCTCAGCCTGTGCCGAAAAGTCTTATTCTCCGTTGGAAAAGATATTTTCCGCATCATCAGTATGACACGAACTATGGCTTAAGCGAATCCATAGGCCCCGGTTGTGTTCATCTGGGCGTTGAGAACACGGAAAAAATCGGTGCTATAGGCAAGGCAGGCTATCTTTGGGAAACAAGGATAGTCGATGAAAACAGAAACGATGTTAAGCCGGGCGAAGTCGGAGAGCTTGCCGTCAAAGGGCCGGGAGTTATGCGTTGTTATTATAAAAATCCGGATGCCACGGCAGATGTTATTCACGGCGAATGGCTTTTGACGGGTGACATGGCTAAGACAGATGATGACGGATTTATTTATCTTGTTGACCGCAAAAAAGATGTTGTTATATCAGGCGGCGAGAATATTTATCCTGTTCAGATTGAGGACTTCCTTCGCCGTTTTGACAAGATAAAAGATGTCGCAGTTATAGGCTTGCCCGACACGAGACTTGGAGAAATAGCAGCAGCGATAATCGAGTTAAAAGACGGTGTCAGCTGCACTCAAGACGAGATCAACGAATTTTGTCGTGAACTTCCGAGATATAAACGTCCGAGAAGGGTTATTTTTGATAAAGTTCCCAGAAATGCGACAGGCAAAATAGAAAAGCCCGCACTCAGGGAAAGATATAGAGCAAGCAAGCTTGTTGAGGAACAAACAGCAAGCTGAAACTTAACAATTGCGAAGTTGCTTTGCTCGCACACCACAACAAAATCATATTAAATATTATAGAAAGAGAGGGTTTCATCATGCAAGATGTTATCATTAAAGTGTCAATGCTGTTAGTTTTCTTTGCCGTTATGGTAGGTATCGGCATATATTGCCGCCGTCATGCGACCGATGTCAACGGTTTTGTTCTCGGCGGAAGAAGTATCGGCCCATGGCTGACCGCCTTTGCTTACGGCACATCTTATTTTTCCGCCGTTGTCTTTGTCGGTTACGCAGGACAGTTCGGTTGGAAATACGGAATTGCGGCAACTTGGGTTGGAATCGGCAATGCTCTTCTGGGCTCACTTCTCGCCTGGGTTATCCTCGGAAAAAGAACAAGAATAATGACACAGCACTTAGACAGTGCAACGATGCCGGAATTTTTCGGGAAACGTTTTTCGTCAAGAGGTCTTAAATTAGGAGCATCAATCATCGTCTTTATTTTCCTTATTCCTTACACCGCCTCACTTTATAACGGACTTTCACGTCTTTTCGCTATGGCGTTCAATATTGACTATGCTGTTTGTGTTATAATCATGGCGGCACTCACGGGTGTATACGTCATTGCAGGCGGATATATGGCAACAGCCATCAACGATTTTATTCAGGGCATCATCATGATCGGCGGAATAATTGCGGTCGTTGCGGCGGTACTCAAAAGTCAGGGCGGCTTTATGGCGGCTGTTGAGTCTCTTGCGAATGTGAACGATGCGACAGTTTCTTCAGCTCCGGGTGCATTCACTTCATTCTTCGGCCCTGATCCGATGGGACTTTTAGGCGTTGTCATTTTAACCTCGCTCGGAACATGGGGACTTCCTCAAATGGTTCAGAAATTCTACGCTATAAAGAATGAACAAGCTATCGGCAAAGGAGCAATAATCTCGACAATTTTTGCCGCTATAGTTGCAGGTGGTTGCTACTTCCTCGGCGGTTTCGGCAGGCTTTTCTCGGATAAAGTCGATATTGCCGCTGAAGGTTACGATGCCATAATCCCGACAATGCTCGAAGGACTTTCACCGATACTCATAGCAATTGTGGTTATTTTAGTGCTTTCAGCATCAATGTCAACACTGTCATCTCTTGTTTTAACTTCAAGCTCGACCTTGACACTTGACTTCATTAAGGATATAATCTTACCTGATATGAATGAAAAGAAACAAATACGTCTTATCAGGGCTTTGATAGTTGTTTTCATAGCGATTTCGGTCGTTATAGCTATCGTTCAGTATAATTCAGGAGTCGCCTTTATTGCTCAGCTTATGGGTGTTTCGTGGGGTGCGCTTGCCGGAGCGTTCTTAGCGCCGTTCCTTTACAGCTTATACTGGAAACGGACAACGAAAGCGGCGTGTGCTGTCAACTTTGTGTTTTCGACAGTCGTCATGCTCGCCAACATATTCTTTAAATCACACTTCCCGACTTTCTTGCAGTCGCCGATAAATGCCGGTGCGTTCTGCATGATCGCAGGACTTGTCATTGTACCCGTAGTAAGTCTTATCACTAAGGCTCCCGAATCAAAACAAGTCAGCGAATGTTTTTCATGCTTCGCCAAGATAGCCGAGGACGATAAAAAAGATCTTGTGTCAAAGACAAAAGTTTAATATCTCACCCATGGTGTGTTATATGAAGTACACAAAGAATGTTTCTTTTCCGAATATAACGCACTGTGGGGAAAGTTATATACAGCGAAAACCAAGGAGGTATCAGAAAATGAAAACACTAATGCTCGGTAATGTTGCAGTTGCCAGAGGTCTTTATGAGGCCGGCTGTGATTTCGTTTCAAGCTATCCCGGTACTCCGAGTACCGAGATCACCGAGTCCGCCGCCAAGTATTCCGAGATATATGCGGAATGGGCACCGAACGAAAAGGTAGCCATGGAGGCGGCTTTTGGAGCGAGTCTGGCAGGTCACAGAAGCTTTTGCTCAATGAAACACGTTGGTCTTAACGTTGCCGCAGATCCTCTGTTTACTGCTGCATACACGGGTGTCAACGGCGGAATGATAATAGCCGTTGCCGATGATCCCGGTATGCACTCATCACAGAACGAACAAGATTCAAGACACTACGCTATAGCGGCTAAGCTACCTATGCTTGAGCCGGCTGATGCTGAGGAAGCACTGCGATTTACTAAGCTCGGTTTCGAGCTTTCCGAGAAATTTGATACTCCCGTTATACTTAAAATGTGTACAAGAATAGCCCACTCTCAAAGCATTGTCGAAACTTCCGACAGACAGGCTCATTCTCTCGTACCTTATGAAAAGAATATCGGAAAATATGTCATGATGCCGGCTTGTGCAAAGGTGCGTCACCCGATAGTCGAAGAAAGACTTCGCTCTCTCACCGATTGGGCCGAGACTTCTGACATCAACTGCATTGAGGAAGGCGAGGATAATTCGCTCGGCTTCATCACCTCATCGACAAGCTATCAATATGTCAAAGAGGTTTGCGGTGACAAATATCCTGTTTTAAAACTCGGCATGGTCAATCCATTGCCGATAGAAAAGATAAAGAGTTTCGCTTCATCTGTCAAAAAGCTCATCGTTGTTGAGGAGCTTGACGGAATCATCGAAAGCCATTGCCGTTCACTCGGACTCGAAGTGACAGGCAAGGAATTATTCGGCTGCATCGGTGAGTTCAGCAGAAACTATGTTGCCGAAAAACTCGGTTTTGATGTACACAAAGGTGAGAGCTTAGAAGAAGATCTTCCGCAAAGACCGCCCGTCATGTGTGCCGGCTGTCCTCACAGAGGATTATTCTATACTCTTAAGAAAAAGAATTTGACCGTTATTGGCGATATCGGCTGTTACACTCTCGGAGCTGCCGCACCGCTTAGCGCTATTGACCTAACCTTATGCATGGGAGCATCTGTTTCCGGACTTCACGGCTTTAACAAATCCTCCGACAAAGAACAGGCAAAACGTACGGTAGCTGTTATAGGCGACTCAACATTCATGCATTCGGGAATAACAGGGCTTGTCAATATAGCTTATAACGAATCAAATTCAACCGTTATTATATTGGATAACTCTATCACAGGCATGACCGGCCATCAGCAGAACCCGACAACCGGATTCAACCTTAAAGGCGATCCTGCCACAAAAATAAACCTTGAGGCACTGTGTAAGGCTGTCGGCATAAACAGTGTCAGAGTCGTTGATCCTTATGATCTGTCGGAATGTGACAAGGTCATAAGCGAGGAACTCGAAAAGGAAGAACCGTCTGTCATTATATCGAGACGTCCGTGTGCGTTGCTCAAATATGTCAAGCATCCGGGTTCGATCTCTTGTGACAGCGAAAAATGTGTCGGCTGCAAGGCTTGCATGAAGATAGGCTGTCCTGCTATCAGCATAAAGGACGGCAAGGCAATTATAGATGACACTCTTTGCGTAGGCTGTGGAGTTTGCTCTCAGCTTTGCCGCAAGAATGCACTCGGCTGAGACAGGAGGACTTTATCATGGAAACAAAAAATATTATGATAGTCGGTGTCGGTGGTCAGGGAACTCTGCTTGCAAGCAAGCTCTTAGGCAGAATACTTTTAGACAAAGGTTATGATGTTAAGGTCAGCGAAGTTCATGGAATGAGTCAGCGTGGCGGCAGTGTTGTGACCTATGTTCGCTATGGCGACAAAGTATATTCACCGATAGTTGACGAGGGTGAGGCAGACATAGTTTTATCCTTTGAGCTTTTGGAGGCAGCTCGCTGGGCCGGATATCTTAAAAACGGCGGTGTGCTTTTAACAAACACCCAAAAGATGAATCCTATGCCCGTTGTTACGGGCGCGGCAGAATATCCGTCAGATCTTGAAGATAAGCTTTCAAAGCTCGATATAAAGCTTGACACAATGAACGCACTCGAACTTGCGGAACAGGCAGGCTCATCTAAAACTGTCAACTTGGTTCTTTTAGGCAGACTCAGCAAATATTTCGACTTTGACAAAGAATCATGGCTTGATGCGATAGAAAAGAGCGTGCCGGAAAAATTTATTGAAATGAATAAGAGAGCATTTGAATTAGGTGCTGAAAAATAGAAATCGGAAGTTAGACTAGGGCATTATTAATAAAAAATAAAGCTGTAATTTCCGGCTTGCTTTTGTGAAGCAATTTGAAAATTACAACATTCAATGCCTACTTCCTACATTCTACTATCTCATTTGACAAAACTCGACAAGAAGTATTATAATACACGCACAGTCGAAAGGTGCGTTGGCGGTTAGCATTTATCACGTCCGAAAGGAGGTGATAGATATGCCTATTATCATAACTGTATATATACTTAAGTATACGATAACAATTAGGATAAAAAGCAACAACCGCCACTCGGCTAAGTGACGGTTGTTTTAAAAAATAAAAACTTTACTTTGCTGACCGCTTTTAACGGTCATCCTTCGGCTGTATTATATAACACTTCTCCCGTTTTGTCAATGGCAATACGGGTATTTTATTTAGAATATCGCATTTAACAATTTCCGAAATTTGGATTAAGGAGCAACAATGAAACAGAATTATTATCAAAAAGAGATCGAATGTGCATCTCAGGAACAAATAAAAGAATGGCAAGACGAACGTCTTGTTAAACAGGTTCGTCATGTTTGGGACAACGTTCCCTATTACAGAGCAAAAATGGAAGAAAAAGGCGTGACACCCGATGATATCAAGGGCAGAGATGACCTTTATAAGCTTCCGTTTTTGACAAAAGCCGATCTTCGTGACGCTTACCCTTACGGACTTTTGGCAACACCGCTTAAGGATTGCGTTCGTATTCACTCAACTTCGGGTACAACAGGCAAGAGAGTTGTCGCTTTCTACACGAAGAACGACATTGACCTTTGGGACGATTGCTGTGCAAGAGCAATCGTTGCTGCCGGAGGAACACCTGATGACGTTTGTCAGGTCGCTTACGGTTATGGACTTTTCACCGGTGGATTCGGTCTTAACGGCGGCAGCCAGAAACTCGGATGTCTGACACTCCCGATGTCATCGGGCAATACCGACCGTCAGCTCCAATTTATGGAGGATCTCGGTTCAACAATTCTTTGCTGTACACCAAGCTATGCTGCATATCTCGCTGAGAGCATAAACGAGAGAGGTCTGCGTGACAAGATAAATCTTAAAGCGGGCATTTTCGGTGCAGAGGCATGGAGTGAAGAAATGCGTAAAGATATCGAGAAAAATCTCGGCATTAAGGCATATGATATTTACGGCTTGACGGAACTCAGCGGTCCGGGTGTAGCCTATGAATGTTCGGCTCAGACAGGCATGCATATAAATGAAGATCATTTCATCGCTGAGATAATTGATCCCGAAACAGGTGAGGTTCTTCCGGAAGGAACACAGGGTGAGCTTGTTTTCACTTCGATAACAAAAGAGGCTTTCCCACTTCTTCGCTACCGTACGAGAGACATATGCGTTTTAACCAGAGAAAAATGCCCCTGCGGAAGAACGCACATCAAAATGTGCAAGCCCATGGGCAGAAGTGACGATATGCTTATTGTCAAGGGTGTCAACGTATTCCCGTCACAGATCGAAACTGTTCTTCTTGAGCAGGGTTACACCTCTAACTATCAGATAGTCGTTGACAGAGTTAACAACTCCGATACGCTCGATGTGCTTGTTGAAATGACAACCGATCACTTCTCGGATTCACTTGCCGATATCACGGCAAGAGAAAAGAATCTTGTCGCCGCACTCAAAGCAATGCTCGGAATTTATGTTCATGTTCATCTTGTCAGCCCGAAGTCGATCGTCAGAAGTGAGGGTAAGGCTGTCAGAGTAATTGATAAGAGAAAAATTTAAGGAGGGCAAAGAAATGAAAATTCATCAGATATCGGTATTCCTTGAAAACAGAGCAGGACAGCTCGCTGAAATAACAGGGCTTCTCGCTGCCGAGGGAATCGACCTCAGAGCTATAAATGTTGCCGAAACCACGGACTACGGTGTAATCCGTATTATTGCCGATGATGAGCAGAAAGCTTGTGAGGTGCTTCAGAGAAACAGCTTTGTCTTTTCTATCAGTGATGTTCAAGCCGTCAGTGTACCTGATCAACCGGGCGGATTGAGTGTCTTACTGAAAGTTATAGCTGATGCGAATATAGATGTTTTATATATGTATTCTATCTTCGGACAGAAAGATGGAAAGGCATCTATGGTTTTCCGTGTTGCGGATCAGCAGGCTTTTGAATCAGCTCTTGAAAAGGGCGGAATAGATGCAACCGACAGCGTACTTGGAATAAATAACTGAGAAAAGAGGGAACCGCTATGCAGGAAATGAGCAGAAAGAATAAAAACTTCACCGACTCCGTTATTCGCCGTATGACGAGAATCAGTTTGGAATGTGGAGCGATAAACTTAGCACAGGGCTTTCCCGACTTTGATCCTCCGAAAGAGATGACGGACAGACTTCTTGAAGTCAGCAAGTTAGGCCCTCATCAATATCCGATAACAATGGGTGCGCCGAACTTTAGACAGGCACTTTGCCGCAAATGCGGACGTTTCATGGGCAGAGAACTTAACCCCGAAACGGAAGTCGTTGTTACCATAGGTTCAACAGAGGCTATGGTTGACACTATTTTTGCTTTGACAAATCCCGGTGACAAAATCGTTATGTTCTCACCGTATTTTGAGAACTACAGAGCGCAGGCTATCATGGCTGATTGCGAACCGATATTCGTTCCCCTTGTTCCGCCGCAGTTCAACTTTGATCCCGAAGTTTTGGAAGATGCATTCCGTCAAAAGCCGAAAGCTATCCTTATCTGCAACCCGTCAAACCCCAGCGGTAAGGTTTTCACATATGATGAATTAAAGCTGATAGCCGACCTTTGTATAAAATATGATGTTTACGCAATAATGGACGAAGTTTATGAGCATATCATATTCGAGGGCCACAAGCATATTTATATGAACTCTCTGCCGGGAATGTGGGAGAGAACTGTCAGCTGTTCAAGCCTTTCAAAGACCTATTCGGTCACAGGCTGGAGACTCGGCTATGCGATCGCTCCGAAACATATCATGGACAGAATCAAGCAATATCACGATTTTAACACTGTCGGTGCGGCATCGCCCTTAATGGAAGCCGCTGTTGTCGGTCTTGATATGCCGGACAGCTATTATAAAGAGTTTGGCGATCATTACGCTCACATGAAAGAGCTTTTCACCGGCGGCATGAAATCGCTTGACATTCCGTTCACAGAGCCTCAGGGCACATACTTCGTTCTTGCAGACATTTCACCTTATATGAAAAAAGGTCAATCTGATGTTGATTTCTGCGTTGAAATGGCTCAAAAAGTCGGTGTTGCCTGTGTTCCCGGAAGTTCATTTTTCGAGGAGAACGTCAATCACATTGTCAGACTTCATTTTGCTAAGAAAGATGAAACTCTCAATGCGGCTCTTGAAAGACTCAGCAAACTCAAAGAGATAATGGGTTGATCGGAAGTCAACAGCTAGAACTGAAAATATAAGAATTAGTCAAGCAGTTGCATCAAGCGACTGCTTGATTTTTAGATTGTTTGCGGATTTTGTGCAGCTTGGAGGAAACATCTTAACCAAGCTCACATCAGCGGGCAGGGCTTTGGCACCCACTCGCCTGCGGCTCGTGGGTACGCAAATCCCTGCCTTATGCTCGCTTCGCTCGCACCTGCCACCCCAAACTACCTTTCGCTTTTTGTAACAAAATCACCAAACAATACCAATTATTTTCGTAAAAAATTGAATAAAATATGCAAAATCTATTGAAATTTACTTGTTCTCTGTGGTACACTAAAACCAACTGGATATACATTTGACTGTTATTTATTTTTAATAGTCACTATACATATAACTTTATATTAATGATATTAACAGCAAAGGAGTGCTTGCATGAAAGAAAAAATGCTTAAAGACGATGTGGCTTTATATCTCTTTCATCAAGGAAACAATATAAAAGCCTATGAATATTTAGGTTCACACAGAATTTCCGATGATGAGGTCGTTTTCAGAGTGTGGGCGCCGAACGCTATGAACGTCAGCGTTATAGGCGAATTTAACGGCTGGAACGGAGAAAGCGACAAGCTTCGCAAGTTGAACGAAGCCGGTGTCTGGGAAGGCACGGTGAAAAATGTTAAAGTGTTCGACAACTATAAATACGCAATTACGACACGCAACGGTGATATAATCAACAAGTGCGATCCTTATGCATTCCACAGTGAAACAAGGCCCGATAATGCCAGCAAATATTATGAACTCGGCAATTATAAATGGGGTGACGAAAAGTGGTGCAGCGAAAGAAAGAACGGAAACGTCTATTCTTCTCCGATGAACATTTATGAGGTACACGCAGGCTCGTGGAAAAATCACGAGGACGGCTCTTTTTACAGCTATCGTGAGCTTGCCGATGAGCTTGTCCCTTATGTCAAAGACATGGGGTACACCCACGTTGAGTTCATGCCGTTGTCGGAATATCCCTTTGACGGTTCGTGGGGTTATCAAGTTACCGGTTATTTTGCCGCAACCTCACGCTATGGTACACCTGACGATTTGATGTACCTTATAGACAAAATGCATCAAAACGGAATAGGAGTTATACTTGATTGGGTTCCGGCTCATTTTCCGAGAGATGCCCACGGACTCGCTGAATTTGACGGAACTTGTCTTTATGAATATGCCGATCCGATGAAAGGCGAGCATAAAGAGTGGGGAACAAAAGTGTTCGATTACGCAGGAAGTGAAGTTAACTCATTTTTGATGAGCAGTGCAAACTTCTGGCTTGACAAATATCATGTTGACGGATTGAGAGTTGATGCCGTTGCGTCAATGCTCTATCTCGACTATGGCAGAAAAGACGGCGAATGGGCACCCAACGTCAACGGTGGCAGAGAAAATTTAGAGGCCGTTGCGTTTTTGAGAAAGCTCAATGAGCATATTTTCAAGGAGCATCCCTACGCTATCATGACAGCCGAGGAAAGCACGGCTTGGCCTCTTGTTTCAAAGCCGACCGACATTGGCGGACTTGGTTTCAACTTCAAGTGGAACATGGGCTGGATGAATGACGTTTTGAGATATTTCTCGCTTGACGGTCTCTTCAGAAAATTCAACCATGAGCTTTTGACTTTCTCGTTTTTCTATGCGTTTTCGGAGAATTTTGTTCTTCCGATATCCCATGACGAAGTGGTACACGGCAAGTGTTCACTTATAAATAAGATGCCCGGAACTTATGAAGAAAAGTTCGCCGGAATGAGATCTTTCTTGGGCTATATGATGGCTCACCCCGGAAAGAAGCTTATGTTCATGGGCCAAGAGTTCGGTCAGTTTATCGAGTGGAAATATGACCAAGGTCTTGATTGGCTGTTGCTTGACTATGAAAAGCATAGACAGCTTAAGGACTTCACAAAAGCGATTAACAAGCTTTATCTTAAGCACCCCGCTTTGTGGGAGATCGACTATAGTTGGGAGGGCTTTTCGTGGCTTGTCAGTGATGACAAGGATAATTCCTGCATAGCTTTCTTAAGAAAGGACAGCAAGGGCGAAGAAATAATAGCCGTCTGCAATTTGACGAATGTCTACAGAGAGACTTATTCTTTCGGTGTTGACACATCGGGAACTTATGAGGTGATTCTGAATTCCGATGATAAGAAGTTCGGCGGTGAGGGCAGAGGCCCTAAGACGAGAGTCACAACCAAAAAGCTCAAGATGCACGGCAAAGAGCAAAGTCTGACTCTTTCACTTCCGCCCAACAGTGCAATATATTTAAAGCTGAAAACGCCGGCTAAGAAAAGCACTAAAAAGGTAAGTAAAAAATGAAAAAGAGAATTTTGATCGCCCTCTGCATTGTCGGAATAGTGATAGGAATATTTTCCGTTCGTGCAGGAGTTTCGGGTGTAAAAAATAAGAAATCAGATGAAGAATATTTTCTGGAAGGTGTCAAGCTCATAGCTTTTGAACTTCGGGAGTATATCGACACCAATGATGAAAACAGTTTTCACAGGGCGGCAACCGATGTTCAATATTTAAGCGAAGAAATGAATTTCGATCTCGGCAGCGATTTCAACAAAGAGGCTTTTGCCGGAATCGTTGAGGCTTTCGCTTACAGCGAGGGAAAACTGAGATCTTACGCTCAAAGACTCGCCGAGGCTTTTGAACTGATAGCCGAAAACCCTAAAGACGAATATCCTTATTCGCAATTCAATATTGTTTTAAACAGCATTTCATAATAAAAGGAGGAATTTTTATGGCTCGTAAAACAGAGTGTCTTGCCATGCTTTTGGCAGGCGGACAGGGCAGCCGTTTGGGTGTGCTTACAAAGAAAATCGCAAAACCCGCAGTACCGTACGGAGGAAAATACAGAATTATCGACTTTCCTCTTTCAAACTGTGCCAATTCGGGTATCGACACGGTTGGTGTCCTGACACAGTATCAGCCGCTTGTGCTTAACGACTATATCGGCAACGGTTCGGCTTGGGATCTTGACAGAAACTTCGGCGGTGTCCATGTTCTTTCACCTTATCAGCAGATCAAGGGTACAGAATGGTATAAAGGTACGGCAAACGCCATATATCAAAACATAAACTTTATTGACAGATACGATCCCGAATATGTCGCTGTTCTTTCAGGTGACCATATATACAAGATGGACTATTCAAAGATGCTCGCTTTCCACAAGGAAAATGACGCAGCCTGCACGATAGCTATGCTTGAAGTACCCTGGGAGGAGGCAAGCCGTTTCGGTCTGATGTTTGTCAATGATGACGGAGCGATCACCGCTTTTGAAGAAAAGCCGAAGCATCCGCAATCAAACAAGGCCTCAATGGGCGTTTATATCTTCACATGGAAGAAACTTCGCCAGTACCTCATTGATGATGAAAACAACCCCGATTCATCAAATGACTTCGGCAAGGACGTCATTCCGGCAATGCACGAAGCCGGCGAGAGACTATTCGCTTATAAGTTTGACGGATATTGGAAAGATGTCGGAACTATCGACAGCCTTTGGGAGGCTAACCTTGATCTCCTCAATCCGAAGGTTGATCTTGACTTAAGCGATGACAGCTGGAAGATCTATTCAAGAAACACCGCTGCACCACCGCACTATGTCGGTCTTAACGCTCATGTTGAAAACTCAATGATAGCCGAGGGCTGTGACATTGAGGGTGATATTGACTATTCGGTTATTTTCTCAAACGTTGAAGTTGCCGAAGGTGCAAAGGTTCACTATTCTATAGTAATGCCCGGAGCTAAGATCAAGAAAGGCGCTGTCGTTCAATATTCGATAGTCGCAGAAAACACGGTCGTTGACGAAAATGCCGTTATAGGAAAATCTCCCGAAGATATGGAAAATCTTGAAGATTGGGGCGTTGCCGTTCTCGGATCGGATATAGAAGTCGGAAAAGGTGCGGTTGTCGCACCGAAAGAAATGATAGAAAAAAGCATAAAGGGGGCTAAAAAATGAACAGCAAAAACGTTCTCGGCATAGTTTTCAGCAGTGCCTATGATGACAACATCAGAGAAATGACAAATATCAGAACCATGGGCTCTATCCCCTTTGCAGGAAGATATCGTCTTATCGACTTCGTTTTGAGCAATATGGTCAACTGTGGCATAAGCAAGGTCGGTATTATCACAAAAAGCAACTATCAATCTTTAATGGATCATCTCGGTTCAGGCAAGGCGTGGGATCTTTCAAGAAAAAATGAGGGTATGACCATTCTTCCGCCATTCAATCTCGGCTCAAACGGTATGTTCTCATCAAGAATACAGGCTCTTTCAAATGTGATGAGCTATATTTCACAAAGCAATAAAGAATATGTTGTTCTGTCCGATTGCAATGTTATATGTAACATAGATTACAGCGAGCTTTTAAAGTTCCATGAGGACAGCAAGGCAGATATCACCATAGCGTACAAAAAAGGATTTGTTCCCAGAACAGCCGACAGAATGGTTCTTGACACCGATTCAACCGGCAGAGTCAAGGAGATTGCCATTTGTCCCGCAACGGACAAGGTCGAACCTTATTCGCTGAATATCATCGTGATGTCGAGGCTTCTTCTTGAAAGACTTATTAACGGTGCGGTCAGTTCAAACGCGGCAATTTTCGAGAAAGATATAATCCAGAAGAATGTCAAGACACTTAAAATTTACGGCTATGAAGTCAAGGAATACGCTAAGACGATCGACTCACTTCAAAGCTATTATGACATAAGTCTGGCTCTCGTTTCCGGTGACTATAAGCTCCTTTTCAACAAGGAAAGGCCCGTTTATACAAAGGTCAGAGACAATATGCCGTCAACCTATGGATTAAGCTCTGACGTCAAAGGCTCACTTATCGCTGATGGCTGCATCATAAAAGGCAAGGTCGAAAATTCGATTTTGTTCAGAGGAGTAACGGTCGAAGAAGGAGCTGAGATAAAGAACTCTATAATCATGCAGGGTACATTCATAGGTCAAAATGCAAAAGTCAGCAATGCTATACTTGACAAAGAGGTCTTTGTTAAGCCGGCGAGAGAGTTGTCGGGCGCTGAAACTTATCCTCTCTATGTCGGCAAAAAGATAACAGTTTAAAAGGGTGTGAAAATATGAAAGTTTTATATGTTGCCAGCGAAGCTCTCCCCTTTATGGCGAGTGGCGGACTAGGTGATGTTGCCGGCTCACTTCCGCAGGCACTTCGCCGCCGTTTGATAGGCTGTCGAGTTGTCATGCCGATGTATGACACGATAAAGCAGGAGTTTAAAGACAAGATGACGTTTTTGACGAGCATTTCCGTGCCTGTTGCATGGAGACGTCAATATTGCGGAATCTTTGAGGCGAAGGCAAACGGAGTTATATATTATTTTCTTGATAATCAATATTATTTCAAGCGTGACACTATTTACGGTCACTATGACGACGCTGAAAGATTTGCGTTCTTTTCAAGAGCTGTTCTTGAAATGTTGCCGCATATCGACTTCAAGCCCGACATAATCCACTGCAACGATTGGCAGAGTGCGTTGACTCCCGTTTACTATACCACCATGTACGCCAAAGATCCGTGGTATCAGGGAATAAAAACCGTGTTTACAATTCATAATATTCAGTATCAGGGTGTATACGGCAAGGAGCTTATCAATGACGTTATCGGTCTTGAGGGCAACGCAAACATTCTTGAATATGATGGCGATGTCAACTTCATGAAAGGTGCTATCGAATGTGCCGACAAGGTGACAACCGTTTCACCGTCATACGCTCAGGAGATACTTGATCCATGGTATAGCCACGGACTCGACACAATACTTAAAGCGAGACAGTGGAAATTGCAGGGTATTCTCAACGGCATAGACACCGTGAACTATGATCCCGAAACAGACAAAGACATATTTGCTAACTTTTCGGCTGCCGATTGGTCAAACAAACAGCTCAACAAAGCGGGATTGCAGGAAACCATGGGCTTACCTGTCAGACCTGATGTACCCATAATCGGTATAGTTTCAAGACTTGTTGACCACAAGGGGCTTGATCTTATCAAGGCGATTTTAGAGGAGCTTCTCAACACGACAGATGTTCAGCTTGTGGTTCTCGGTTCAGGAGACTGGCAGTATGAGACATTTTTCAGAGATATGGCTGACAGACACGGCGACAAGATGGCGATAAGAATTGGTTTTGTTCCCGATCTCGCCAGAAAGATATATGCCGGAGCTGACTTATTCCTTATGCCGTCAAAGAGTGAGCCGTGTGGACTTTCGCAGATGGTCGCTTTGAGATACGGCACTGTGCCGATAGTCAGAGAGACGGGCGGGCTTCGTGACTCTATAACTGATTCGGGTGACGGACAGGGCAACGGATTCACGTTCAAGAGCTATAACGCTCATGATATGCTGGGAGCTATCCGCAGAGGTGTCAACGCTTATTATGACAGACAGTATTGGCCGACACTTGTACAAAGAGCTTTAGACTGTGATTTCAGTTGGGGCAGATCGGCAAACGAATATATCAAGATGTATAATCAGCTGTTGAAAAAATAATTGAACAGATATAATCAAGCGGCGGTGCGAAAGCACCGCCGCTGTCGGGTTATGGGGATATGCGAGCGAAGCGAGCATAAGGCAGGGGTTCGCGTACCCACGAGCCGGAGGCGAGTGGGTGCCGAAGACCTGCCCGCTGATGGGAGTTCGGTCGAGAAGTTTCTTCCAAGTTGCACAGAGTCCACCGATAAAGTCGGTGGGAGTGCTGACCTGTCACATTTTCGCTATATCTTCAATGAGTTCATTGACCTGTTCATCGGAAGTTGACCAACCGGTACAAAATCTTATGACATTTCTTCCGTCTTTGAGTTTTCCGTCAAATTCAAAAATATACTTTTCCGAGAGTTTTTTCTCTTGCTGTGAATTGAGGATGACGAATTGCTGATTTGTGTAGCTGTCAACAAACAGCGGCACTCCTTTTTCGATAAAGGCTTGCTTTATTCTCATCGCCTGTTCGTCAGCTTTCTTGGTTATTTCAAAGTACGTTCCGCTTTCAAGCAGTGTTTTAAATTGCAGACCCAAAAGCCACCCTTTTGCAAGAACAGCTCCGTTTTGTTTCATATAGCTTTTGAAGTTTGGCTTAAGTTCAGAGTTTGTGATAACAAGCGCTTCACCGAAAAGTGCGCCGCATTTTGTCCCGCCGATATAGAAAACATCTGTCAAGTCGGCGAGATCTTTTAATGTGACATCATTCACTTCGGCCGAAAGTCCATAACCGAGTCTTGCTCCGTCAACGAAAAGATACATTGAATATCTGTCACACACTTCCCTTATGGACTTCAACTCATCGAGAGAATAGAGTGTTCCGTATTCTGTCGGAAATGATATATAGACGAGTTTAGGTTCTGTTAAAAACTCCGGCTTTCCGCTGTCATAATATTCTGCGGCACATTCAGCTATCTGCGATGCCGATATTTTGCCGTCTGTTGCGGACAGCTGTAAAAGTTTGTGTCCCGTGTTTTCGATTGAGCCTGCCTCATGTCGGCTGATATGACCTGTTTCCGGAGTTATCACGCTTTGAACAGGTCTTAGTGCCGCCGCTGTGACAATATAGTTAGCCTGAGTTGCTCCGACAAAGAAATGAATATCTGCATCGGGCTTGTTTGTCAGTTCTCTGATTTTTTCCGCTGCCAAATCACACTGTTCGTCGGCACCGTAGCCGGGATAGCTTTCAAGACTTGTTTCGGATATTGCCTTAAGAATGTCGGGGTGAGCCGCACGGTTATAGTCGTTGTTTAATCTTATCATTTATAACGTCCTTTCAAAGTGTAGTAAGCTATAATTTTGAGATGACATTTTTCGGTACGAATGAGTTTTCCCGTACATTTAAAAATGTGTTCAGGTTTGGATATTTGTCTTAGGTGATAGATCCTCCCGAATATATTGATTATAGCATATATTCAAAAAAGATTCCACCAAAACGTGTCAAATCACGTTTATATTGAGATGTGACTTGACTTCCGTATATCTAATAAAAAAAGCACACCGAAGTGTGCTTTTTGGTGGAGCCGGCGGTAATCGAAACCGCGTCCGAAGATCTCTCCCCACAGCTTTCTACGAGTGTAGTTTATCTTTTAAGATTCCCCTCACGCACCGCCGATAAACAGGCTATGCACTACGGTATCCTCTTGTTCATGGCGAGAGTCGAGAAAATCTCTTGCTCACGTTCACTGCTAATCGACGCTTCTTATCGGATCGCAGTAATTCCGACAGAAACGGGCGGCTTAAATTAAGCAGCCATTAAAACTGTATTGTTTTTGTCATTTAAATTTAAAATTTGCGGCTTTTAAAGCGGTTCCGCACCGCTACTCGCTTACCGTGCTTCAAGGTCCCCGTCGAAATCCTTTCGGCCCCATGTATTTTTAGTTAAGAGATAAGAGTGAATATTGAAGAAGTGTGTTAAGTTTTACTTCTTCAATATGATTATTAACTGTTCCTATCTGCTTTTTAAGCTTCTTTCGATATCTCTTTGAGCGTCACGCTTTGCGGCAGTTTCACGTTTGTCATAGTTTTTCTTGCCCTTGCATAAACCTATTTCAAGTTTTGCTCTGCCGTTTAAGAAATATATAGACAGCGGAACTAAAGTCAGTCCTTCCTGCTTCACCTTGCCGTAAAGCCGGCGGATCTCACGCTTATGCATCAGCAGTCTTTTCTTTCTCAGTGGATCTCTGTTGAATATATTTCCCTGTTCATAGGGGCTGATATGCATACCCAGAGCAAAAATCTCGCCTTTTTCTATCGAACACCACGAATCCTTAAGATTTACCCGCCCTTGACGGATGCTCTTAACCTCTGTTCCGAAAAGCTCGATACCTGCCTCATATTTTTCAAGTACGAAGTAGTCATGCAGTGCTTTTTTGTTCTGAGCGACTGATTTTATATCATCATTCTTTTCCATAATGTTCACCATTCGGCAGATTGCCGTGTTATATTTCCCGTCTGCCCTCAAGTGCCTTTGTCAGAGTCACTTCATCGGCATATTCCAAATCAGCACCTACCGGCACACCGTAAGCCAAACGGCTAACCTCTATTCCCATAGGTTTGATATATCTTGAAATAAGCATCGCTGTGGCCTCACCTTCAACTGTCGGGTTAGTCGCCATGATGACTTCTTTAACGCTGTTGTCACTCAAACGTGAGATAAGCTCCTTGAAAGTTATATCTTCAGGGCCTATTCCGTTCATCGGTGATATGACTCCGTGAAGGACATGATAAAGTCCGTTATATTCATGTGTACGTTCAAACGCAATCACATCTCTGGGATCTTCGACCACGCAAATGGTGCTTCTGTCACGCTCCGAAGATGCGCAAACCGAGCAAACCTCGTCCTCTGTCAAATTACAGCAGACAGAGCAGCGATGTATCTTGTCTCTTGCCGTTAAAATCGCATTTGCAAAATTTTCGGCTTCATCTTTTTTGAGATTGAGAACATAAAACGCCATACGTTGTGCGCTTTTGTGACCGACACCGGGCATTCTTTCAAATTGCTCTATAAGTTTTGCAAGAGCCGCTACGCTGTATCCTGCCATTAGAACAGACCGGGAATGTTAAGACCTGCAAGACCGCCTTGTGCGGCTTCCATCTTGCTGCTCATAGCGTCCTCGGCTTTTCTCATAGCCTCATTGACAGCAGCAATGATAAGGTCGCTGAGCATCTCGACATCTTCGGGATCAACAACATCGGGCTGAATGTTCAAAGTCTTAAGCTCCTTAGCTCCGGAAACGATAGCCTCAACAGCTCCGCCACCTACGCTTGCCGTAAACTCGCTTGCTTCAACTTCAGCTTGAGCGTTTTGCATATTTTCCTGCATTTCCTGTATTTTTTTCATCATGTCGCCACGGCTGGGCTGATTGGGTATTCTTGCTTTCATTTTGGTTATCTCCTTTGAAATTATTCTCAGTTAATATTGACTTTAATCTCTGACGAACGCATTTTTGAAATAAGATCGTCAAGAGGATCATTTTCTTTTTTTTCGACTTTTTCGCTCTCCGCTTTTTTATATATGCCCAGACGTTTTCTTTCGCCTGTCACCGTATAGATCGCTTTCTTAACATCGGCGGCATTTGAGCCTTGTCTTATTAACGAGCTGAAAGTCGGAATAGGGCAATCAACAAGAACGAAGTCACCGTGAATATAAGCCTCGGAGTTGTCGAGAACTCCCCACAGCGGCATATTTGTCTTTTTTATTTCCTGAACGACCTCTGCCCAGCGTGTGAAAGGCTCATCATGTTCGCCTTTGTTTTCGCTTTCGGGTTCGGTCGGCAATTCGCTTTGTACCGGTGAGGAAGTGAGCTGACTTGTCGGTTCGGGTTGTTTAACTTCAGCCTGCGAAGTTTCTTTTTTATCCGTACGCACAGTTTGTGCCTGATTGAAATTGCCGTTTTTGAAAGCTGATTCAAGGGCGGCAATTCGGCTTTCAAGAGCTGAGGTGTCCGAATTAAGTTCCGGAGATGACAGCTTTATCACAGCCATTTCCATTTCTATTCTTTTATTGACTCCTCTTTTCATGCTTGCCAAAGCCGCCTGCAAGAGGTCAACACATTTCAATATATTTTCAAGGCTGTAGCGTTCGCTCTGACTCTTGGTTTGATCAAATTCTTCTTTAGTACAAACCAAGATTTCTTCGGCTCTCTTGACCGTTTTAACGACCATGAGTGAACGATAATGATTGATAAGTTCACTGCAAAGCCTTTCCATATCGCAAGATGAAGAATGAAGTTCATCGAGAATTTCCATTGCCTTTGCGCAGTCGTTGTCGCAAAGTGAATCGGCTAATCTGAAAAGATAATCCTTGCTTGTTAAGCCGGCGACATCACTGACAAGTTTTGAAGTGACATGAAGATCTCTGCCCATGCACTGATCTAAAAGCGACAAGGCATCTCTCATTCCGCCGTCAGATATTCTTGAAATCAGCATTGCGGCATCGTCCTCTAAGGTTATGCCTTCCTGTGATGAAATAAAGTTCATTCGGTTTATCATGTCCTCACTAGGAATACGTCTGAAATCAAACCTTTGGCATCTTGAGAGGATCGTAGCAGGGAGCTTGTGTACCTCAGTTGTGGCAAGGATAAATTTAACGTGTTCGGGCGGTTCTTCAAGTGTTTTAAGCAACGCATTGAAAGCACCTGTTGAGAGCATATGAACCTCATCAATTATATACACACGATATTTGCATTTGGCCGGGGTGAAGTTTGCCTCTTGCCTTATGTCACGGATATTGTCAACACCGTTGTTGCTTGCGGCATCAATCTCTATAACGTCCATTATAGTTCCGTTATCTATGCCCTTGCATATTTCGCACTCGTTGCATGGATCACCGTTCACGGGATTAAGACAGTTGACGGCTTTTGACAATATTTTAGCGCAAGTGGTTTTTCCCGTACCTCTGGAGCCGGTGAAAAGATAGGCATGAGAATGTCTGCCCGACTCTATTTCGTTTTTGAGAGTTGACGTTATATGCGGCTGACCGACAACATCGGAAAACACTTTCGGTCGCCATTTTCTGTATAATACCTGATACATTCTCATAGCCTCCTTTTGTTTTTAATAATTGAGTTGTTGTTTTGTGTTCTGATCATATCCGTTCAGATTGCTTACGGACTCTGTTCAGCTTGGAAGAAGCTTCTCGATCGAACTCACATCAGCGGGCAGGGGTTCGGCACCCACTCGCCTTCGGCTCGGGGTACACGAACCCCTGCCTTATGCTCGCTTCGCTCGCAACAACAAAATCGCAGCAAGACACGCTAGCTTGGTCATGCACCGTGCAGGCGTACTGTGGCGCACGGTCGTGTCGCTTAATGCTGCTCGGTTCCCCGCCTGACATGGTTCACGATGTCCCGTCGCACAGGACCCGCACGGCACATGACCAAAATAACATATCTCACTGCTTTAGCTAAACTATTATAATACAACATCTGAAAAAAATCAACCGGTAAACAATAAAAATATCACTAATTTTAAACAAGATGCCGAATACATGACATTTTGACCGTTAATTCAGTGATATTAAATCTTATCGCCGACAAAATCGGTTATTTAATTATCTAAAATTTCATCAGCTTTCAGTTTTAACCTCAAAACACTTGACAAGCAGGCGGATTTTGTTATATAATCTCAATTTGCAAGACGCACTCAACCGTGGTGTACTTTATATTGTCACCGTGAGTGTGAATCGCTGATTTTGTCAAAGAAAAGGAGGTTATGAACATGAAAAGAACGTATCAGCCGAAGAAGCGTCACAGAAAGATGGAGCATGGTTTCCGCAAGAGAATGTCAGACAGAAACGGCCGCAAGGTTCTCGCTCGCCGCAGAGCAAAGGGCAGAAAGAAGCTTAGCCACTGATCGGCTCGGCAAGTTCTTCTCGTTCATAAGATTTGATTGCTTTGCAGAAATATGTGACACTTAAAGAAAACACTGACTTTGTGCGTACCTATTATCGTGGAAAGTCCATAGCTAATCCTGCACTTGTTGTTTATGCGAAAAAAAACGGTGCGGGCTTTTGTCGTGTCGGCATAACAACAAGCAAGAAGATCGGTAACGCAGTCGAACGCAATCGTTCCCGTAGGGTTATTAGGGCTGCATATCAGTCTGTGTTAAGCCAAGACTTAATACAAGGTAACTGGGATTTAGTTTTCGTTGCCAGGGGAAAAACCAAATTTTTAAAAAGCACTGCTGTTGAAAAGGCTATGATTTCATGCCTGGAGCAGTTGGGAGTGATCAAATGAAAAAGCTGATGTTGTCTGTTATCAGATTCTACAGAAAGCATATTTCTCCGCACTTTCCTGCTTCCTGCAAGTATTATCCGACTTGCTCAAGCTATGCTTTGGAAGCTATCGAGGTTCACGGAGCGTTAAAAGGGGGACTTCTCGCTTTTTACAGACTCCTTAGATGTAATCCGCTGTCTAAGGGCGGATATGACCCTGTGCCTCCCAAAAGACACGACTTAGGTCGTCACTGATTGTATTTCTAATTTCCACACGCCAAAAACTTTACGGAGGAAACGGAAAGAATGAGTTATTACTATCAAATTTTCGGCTGGATATTGAAATTCATCTATAATCTGGTGGGTAACAACTATGCGTTGGCACTTATCGTGTTCACGCTGTTTTTCAGATTAATACTTCTACCCTCAACAATAAGCCAGCAAAAAGGCGCAGCTAAACAGATGCGCATGCAAGCCAAGATCAACAGAATTCAGGAAAAATATAAGGATTATCAAAAAGCCGATAAGCAGCAACGTATTCAGGAGGAAACTCAAGCTCTTTATCAGAAAGAGGGCTATTCCTCAATGACAGGCGGTTGCCTGCCGCTTTTGATCCAGCTTCCTGTTATGTGGGGCCTTTACGGTGCTGTTTATAAGCCGTTGAGCTATATCCTCGGCATAGGCTCCGATGTACTCACACAGTTTGCGAACATTTATAAAGATCTCACCGGCACGGCATTGGAGCTGACCGGACGAGTCACTCAGGCTGAAATGTTCATCTTGGAAAAATTTCAGGATATCGCACCGAAAGCAACCGGCGTTTCGCAGGACGTGATAAACACTATCAACAACTTCGACTTCACTGTCCTCGGTATCCCTCTTTATGCAAGACCGTCACTTGACACACTTAAGCACTTCGGCTCGGCGACAGCCACAGACAGATGGCTGCTGCTTATCCCGATCCTTTCAGCTTTAACTTCGCTTATGACAAGTGTATTAACGCAGAAAAGACAGGAAAAGAATAATCCGAGTACAGCTCAGGCTAAACAGATGAGCTGCATGATGATGCTTATGATGCCACTGATGTCGCTGTGGATCACTTTCTCACTTCCCGCAGCGGTCGGAATGTACTGGATAATATCAAACGTTGTGGCTTTCTTGCAGACACTTATTCTCGGCTATACACACGCTCCGAGAAAAGTTCTCGCCAAGCTTATGGTTGAAGAAACCATTGAACATCGTTCAAAGGAAGAAAACACCAAGCTTATGGCAAAAAACAATAACATTGAAAATTAACTCCAATTATGGTGGTGAAAAAATTGATTAAAGAAGCATTCGGTACAGGTAACACTGTCGAAGAGGCTATCGAGAGTGCCAAGGCAGCTTTGCAGGCACCCGAAAATGTTAATGTGCAGACCGAGATAGTCGAGCTTCCGACAAAGAAGATCCTCGGCTTATTCGGTGGCTCTCCCGCTAAGGCAAGAGCGTTTTATGAGTCCTCTCCCATAGACAAGGCTGTCGATTACCTTCTCACCATTCTCAAGGGAATGGGCATTGAGAACGCTAAGGCAGAGGCTAAGCAGGGCGATGAGGGCGATGTTATCATCGAGCTTGATTGCGGTGAGGATTACGGAATTGTCATCGGAAGGAGAGGCGAGACTCTCGACTCTATTCAGTATTTGACAAGACTTGTCATCAACAGAGAAAGTGACGAATACAAGCGAGTTTCTATCAATGTTGGAAATTATCGTGAAAAGAGAGAAAAGACTCTGCGTTCACTTGCTCACAAGAATGCGGCTAAGGTCGCAAAATACGGCAGAAATATCACTCTTGAGCCGATGAATCCCTATGAGCGCCGCATTATTCACACGGCTGTTCAAGACGTTGAGGGCGTGACTTCACACTCGATCGGTTCAGATGCCGACAGACGTGTTGTTATCACTCTTAAAGAGGGCGTTAAGCCCACACATCCGTCAAAGGGCGGCTATAAAAAAGGCGGCTACGGCAAGAGTGGCTATAAGGGTGGCAAAGGCGGCTACAACAAAGGCGGCAGAGGAAAAAAAGAGAGCAAAGCTCCCTATGTTCCGCAAGGTGAGGCAAGAGCCCCCAGAACTGACGCAGGCGCTGAATCCGTTTCACGCTATGGCAAGATAAACTGATTTTAAAAGCTCCGATCTTTAAGGTCGGAGCTTTTTTCATTTTTAATGAATATAAACTATTTTTGACTATATGAAAACCCAAATAAAAATCTAACTGAAAATTATTGACAATATATTAAGTTTATTGTAAAATCATATTGAACAAATAAGTGACGGCTGTGTTTTTGGCTGTCATGTGAAATTTTCAGTGATAAGGAGGATATTATAATGGATTTCTTAACATTAGTACAGGAAAACTGGGACAAGATCGTTGCTCTCTTTGATAGAATTTATAACATGATCAAAGACTATATTCTCAGCAAAGAAGAAGCATAAGTTGAAAAGTTTGAACGGCTGTCGAAAGACAGCCGTTTTTTCATATTGAAATCTTATTTTATATTCTTCAAGACCTTCTCATAAGGCATAAGCATACCCTCATTCATTTTGTTGCCCATCTTTGAAAGCACCTTTTCGCTTGAAAGAAGTCCGCCTACTGCATACATAAGCATAGCTTTGCCTTTGTTTTTCTGAGGGAAGTCATATATGCCTTGCTTTTTATAAAACTTGTGGTCAGCTTTCATCATTCCACGCATTTGATATATGAGGTCACGGAAAATTTTCATTCCGCCAACACCCCAGAAATTTTGCGGTGCGGTGTGATGTGTTTCAAGAGCGAATGTGAGAGTCTTAGAAAGAGAGTCTATCTGTTTGTCGGTTTCCGCCTCATCTGTTGCCACACCGCAAAGGAAGTTTCCGCCGGTTTCGCATCTCGCCTCTATAACTGTCTGCAAATTAGTTTCTGCGGAATAGTTGCCGGAAACAAGATACCCTACCGGCATACCGACCGTCACAGTTCTATGTCCGTTGCAGAAATTTCTGTCGTCATACATTTTGAAACGTGATCCCATGGAGTGATCGGATATTTTGAACGCATAAACAATTGCATCTGCTTTCTGAATGTTTTCTCTCAAAAACGTATCAAATCCGTCTTTATAGACACACTTTTCACTAACCGCACAGCGGAAGCAACCTAAACAGCCGCCGGAAAGCGGAAAATCCGATATGTTGACTATCCTTGTGTTATAAGTGAACACAGATTGAAAACGCTTTATCATTTCGCTTAAATTGGAATTTGGATCGGTTTCGTCAGTCAAAATAACGATATCCTTGCCACCGTTTTTATTGTTTGCCTTTTGTGCCGGTGTTGGGCGTACCGGAAAAAACTCTTTTTCGTTGTCGGATTTGACTTCAAAAACATTCTCTTTGACTGACCAGACAAAACGCTCAAAGAATTTTTCAGCATCGACTCTGCCTTTTTCTTCAAGCAGATCTTCCATGTCTGCCGAGAGGCCTCTTATATATCTCATGCCGAGGTCAAGTGAGTTTTCTTCGACATATTTGTGAGCTGTCACATCATAGAAATGTTTTGAAGTTGAGATTTGTGTCGCATATTTGTCTTTTAAGTCCACTGCGTTTGCTTTAGTCAGCTCAATAAAGCGGTGGAGCTGTGAAGGAGCGAGAAAAGTGTAGACCGGATAAGAGAACAAAACCGCATCGGCACTTTCAAGAAGCTCCTTTGCTTTTGAAAAATCTTTTTCAAGGGATTTTATTTTTTGCCCTGCGTGAAGAACACAAAACTCATGTTCCGGAAACTTTTTTTCAAGATAAAGAACGGTTTGAAGGGTAATGCTGTATTTTCCTTTTGGACTTCCGTTAATTACTGCTATCTTCATATGATCATTCCTTTGTGTTTAATCTGTTATGACACATTCTAACATAAAGCGACAGATATATCAAGCCGTTTATGTACGGGAGAGAATTCATCTGAAAAGAATTCAGATATCGAAACTTCGCTTATATTTAAAGGATAAGTTATTATTGACATTTAACTTGTTGAAAGATATAATAAATATAAACAGGTAAGATTTTACCAAATAAAACGGAGGAAACAATTATGAAAATCATGAAAAAAAGTCTTTGTTTCATTCTTGCGATAATTATGGCTTTTTCAACCGTAATTTTTGTCAGTGCGGAAACAGCACCGGCAGAGGGCAAAGACGAAGTCACCGGTTTCACTGATGAAGATTTCATCACCACCAAGGGCAGAAAGCTCTATAACAAGAAGGGTGAGGAAATTCAGCTTAAGGGTGTCAACTTAGGCGGCTGGCTTATCCATGAGGATTGGCTTTGTCCCGATGAGCTTCCTGAAGGTACACAGTATGACAACGAAACAATTCTCAAAATTCTTGAAGAACGTTTCGGTAGAGAGAAAGCTTATGAGCTTGTCAATCTGTATCAGGATAACTGGATCACCGAATATGACCTTGATATCATCAAGGAGAGAGGCTTCAACTGTGTTCGTGTTCCTTTCTGGTACAGAAACTTCTATTATGATGATGACGGAACAAAAATTCTTGACGAAAACGGCGAATGGGATTTCTCAATTCTCGATTGGGTAGTCGAAGAATGTAGCGAGAGAGAGCTTTATGTTATCCTTGATATGCATGGTGCAGTCGGTTCACAGAGCGATGCTCCGCATAGTGGCAGAGCGTATAACTGCGGTCTTTATGAGAAAACCGAGCAGGGTGAAAGATATCGTGAGCTGACAGATGAGCTTTGGACAGCTATCGCAACAAGATTCAACGGAAATCCGGCGGTGGCTATGTATGACCTGCTCAACGAGCCGATGTGTGATGTTGAATGTACAGAGGTCAAGAGAAGAGCCAACAACGAATACATATACAACAGACTTTATAAGACGGTCAGAGCAGTTGACAGCGATCACGTTATCACAATGGAGGCTATTTGGACAGGATTTGCACTTCCGTCAACAGTTCTCAAGGGTTGGAAAAATGTTGTTTATCAGGTACATTTCTATAACAACTCAGACTTCATTTTCAACTTCTTCTTACTTCTGACAATAGCAATACACCCGAATGTACCTCTTATGGTCGGTGAGTTCTATCCGCATCAGAGAACAACATGGTCTAACTGTTTCAGCACGATGAACAAGCTTAATTATAGCTGGATGCTTTGGACATATAAGGCGACAGGTCATGGAATGTGGAGTTCGGATTGGTGTATGTTCGGAGCAAAAGACGGTTTCTGGAATGCCAATATAGCAAACGGAACATATGAAGAAATCGCTTACGCATGGGGACCGGATCAGGTTCGCACGGAGAACAATTTCCAAGACACCGGTCACTATGATGCAAACGTGAAGGCATATTTATAATTAAACAAACCAAAATTTTAAGGGAGGCGAAAGCCTCCCTTTTGCTATGTGTGTTATTGCAGCCCTCAATCGAGAAGGGCTTTTGCTCTCGCTCGAACAACAGTTTCTATCATTTTCAGCCTCTTTGGGGGCAGGTTATATCTTGCGTTTTTAAGAAAGCTGAAGTTTAACAGTTTTCTTAAACCCTTGCGGTGTTCCGCTGTCAAGACCTCTTTTGCCGTCATGATAAAGTCATCATAAACGCAAGGACACAGCGTGTCGGCATAAGCTGTTAGCTTTTCAACTGATTCCAAGTCATCACGACCTGCAAAGTTAAAAAGAGAATTGCCGTGGTCAAAAAGCGGTGCGGGAGCGACTATTTTGTTTGTTTTGTTGTCAACCAGAAGTCCGAAGTTGCCGAAATGACGGTCTGTGTTGCAAATAATCGCATCGAGTACCAGCATATCGTTGAGTTGTTTAACAAAGTCATCGCCCAAGCCTTCATAATATTTTCGCACAGCCTCCATGCCGCCCGACTTGACTATTCTTCCGACCGGAACATAAGAATAGTCCTTGCTTGTGAAAAGCTCGCAGGTTGAGCAAAGTTCATTTTTCCACCTTGAAAGCTTATATTTGACAGCGTTGATGCCTAAGATTTCAGCGATCTGAAATGCATAAAACTCACTGTAAGGCTCATTGCCGGTATTTGATGCTCCGCTTGTTCCGCCTTTATAAAGCATGATGTGTCCACTCTGCCTTCGCCAGCATTTCGGAAGCATTCCGTCTGTTGTGAATTCGGGGCATGAAGCAAGCGATGAGCGAACACTGCTGCCGTATCCCGTGAAAGCGACAAGAGCTAAAATATTGCTGAAACGGTTATCATAGAGATTATATTTTTCAAAAGTACCGTTAAAGTTTTCTGCGGTTATCCAATAGCAATCGTTGACCGAAAGTCCCTTAGAAACTTCTATTATGTTCATCGGTCTGTTGATACTCAGACCGCATTTGCTCAGAAAGTTTTGAACATAGGCTCGATTTTTCGGTATGGTTCTATGTTTCAGCCATTTTGTAAGACCGGTGTTTGATAATTCCAAATCCAGAGGGAGAAAATCTCGGTTTTCCTCGTTCACCCAATGTATATTGATGTCGGGTGTGTTGCTGTTTTCTGTTGCGGAAAAACACAAAAGCGTTGTGTTGAAATGCCGCAATTCATAATTCATTCTGCACCCTCCTTTGTTTTATCTGAAAAAATATTCTTCCTTTGTCCCAAAGAACATAGGCTCTCCGATATGAAGTATGTGGCTTGCGTATTTTTCGGCAGCTGCCATATCGTGAGATATCATGATGACCGTTATTCCGTCATCTTTGTGAAGTCGGTTTATCAATTCATACATTTCGGCTGTCACTTTTGGATCAAGTCCCGAAACCGGCTCATCTAAAAGAAGCATCTTCCTTGTCGCACAGATGGCTCTTGCTAAAAGAGTTCTTTGTTGTTGACCGCCCGACAGTTCTCTGTAGCATCTCTTTTCAAGATCGGAAATGCCCATTTTTTCCATACTTTCTTTCGCAAGCTGTTTTTCTTCCTTGCTGAAAAAGGGGCGGTATCCTGATCGGCTTAAACAGCCCGATATAACTATCTCACCCACCGAAGCCGGAAAGTCCTTTTGAACAACGGTTTGTTGAGGAAGATAGCCTATCTCAGTTTGCTTAAGTCCGTCACCGGTTTCTATCTTGCCGCTTATCGGTGTGTGAAGTCCGAGAAGGGCTTTCATCAGCGTTGTCTTTCCGGATCCGTTTTCGCCGACTATGCAGAGATAGTCACCTTTGTTGACAGTGAAATCAAGTCCGGACAGAACAGTTTTTCCGTCATAGCCTAAAGCCAGATCTTTACATATTATTTGCGGCATCGGCTCGCCCCCTTAATGAAAACCTTGTGTACCAAGTATAAAGCGAACGGCGGCTTTTGTCAAGCTCAGTCTTTGGGGTACGCAGTGAGTGTCATCTTATCGTCAACAAAAGCGAAAAAGGTCTGTTTGATCGAGGGGATACCTTGTCTTTTTAATTGGGAAATAAGCCAGCTTTCATCTTTGAGAAGTTTTTCGAGACTTCCGCTGACGAGTTTTCCGTCCATGATAACTTCGGTCACGGGCTTTTCCTGAGACGGATAAATTTTCATGTCGTTGGGCGTGGCGGGCCTGTTAGCACTTTTCGGCAAGATGCTCACGGAGCCGTTAGCCTCAAACACAGCTGTCTGTATTTGACTTATGTCAAAGTAACCTTGAACCCTGCAAAGATAGAGAAACTCGTTTAAATCAAGCTTTGACTTTTTGAAATTGCTGCGGAACATTTTTCCGTTGTCAATAAGCAGAACCGGATGTCCTAATATTATCTTTCTTGATGACGGAAATTTGTTGCTGATTATGCTTAAAGCCAGAGCAACGGCAGCATAAACAAGCAAGGCTATCAGCGGTCTTACGGGATCTTCAAGTTCAGTCGCAAGTTCGGCAACAATAGAACCTATGGTGATTCCGTTGACATAATCAAAAACGTCAAGCTGAGCCATCTGTTTGTGTCCCATGAGTTTTGTCAAAACAAAAAGCACAACAGCTGAAAATAAAGCTGTCAGAAATACCTGCAAATAATCCATAATATCAACCTCTTATTCTGTTTCTTTTAGCTTTGCCTAAAATCGTTTTGATAAACACAAAAATAAATATGACAGAGGTTTATGCAGAAATTTGGCTGTTTTTCTTGACAATTCATGGTAATAAAGTTATAGTTTAAGTTGGATTAAAATTTTATTAAACGGAGATGATATTATGAAAACTCTTATTATCGGAATGGGATGTATCGGCGGAACAGTTGCTACAGTTATGAAAAGCAGCGGCTATGATATCGAAGTTGTAGCTCACGGCGAAGAAAACGCAAAGCTTATTGAAGAAAAAGGCTTCACTATCACCGGAGTCAAGGGTGACAGAGTTGTGAAGTTCAAAGCTTATCCCGATGTTGAAAGCGTTGAGGGAAAGTATGATATCGTGATGATAGCGACAAAATATCAACAGATGCCTGAACTTGCCGAGAAGTCACTCAGACTCTTGAATGACGATTCGGTTGTCGTCAGTTTGCAGAACGGACTTTGTGTTGAATCTCTCGCTGAAGTTGTCGGTGAAAACAGAGCTGTCGGTTGCATGATCGGTTTCGGAGCGACAATGGTGAAGAAAAACTATGTCAATGTCACAACAAGCGGTGAATTTTATGTTGGAATGCTCAAGGGCAACACCTCACCCAAGCTTGAATACCTCAAAGATATGTTTGCCACAGTGTATCCGACAAAGATAGCGGAAGATATAAACGAAAGACTCTATTCAAAGCTTATCATAAACTCCTGCATAAACGCTATCGCAGGTATATCAGGAAAGACTCTCGGTGATATTCTTATGGATAAGACAGCAAGAGCAACTTTCCTTAAAATAGCGAGAGAGGCCATGAACGTTGCCTCGGCAATGAAAATGAATGTTCCGAAATACGGAGCTATCCTTGATTACAGACTTCTTATGCTCAGTGAATCCAAGGTTTGGAACGCAGTTTGCGGTGCGGCTGTCATAGTTGTCGGCAAGATGAACAAGAATGTCAGACCTTCAACACTTCAAGCTCTCGAAACAGGCAGAAAAACTGAAATCGACATCATGAACGGATACATTTCATCTCTGGGTAAGAAATATAACGTTCCGACACCCGTCAACGACAAATTGACAATGATGATAAAGCAAATTGAATCCGGAGAACGCAAAATGGGTGTCCATAACGTCAGAGAATTTGACTGATATGGGGAATAATAAAACCGTAATCATAACCGGAGCATCAAGAGGAATAGGCAGAGCTTGTGCGTTGCGGTTCGCTCAGAACGGATATAACGTGGCAGCGGTCTATCTTAAAAGCGACAAAGAGGCTCTTTCACTGAAAGCTGAGATAGAGGCTATTGGCGGTGAGTGTGAAATTTATAAGTCAGATGTCGCCAATTCGTACCAAGTCAAGGAAACGGTCGAAAAAGTCGAAAAGCGTTTCGGTTCGGTCGATGTTTTGATCAACAACGCCGGAATTTCACAACAGAAATTGTTTGATGAAATAACCGATGAAGAATACGACATGATGTTTTCTGTCAACGCAAAGGGCTGTTTCACTTTTTCAAGAGAAGTCAGCCGCATAATGCTCAGCCGCCACTTCGGAAGAATAATCAATATTTCTTCTATGTGGGGTACGGTCGGGGCAAGCATGGAAACGCACTATTCCGCATCGAAGGCAGCTGTGATCGGTTTAACGAAGGCTTTGGCGAGAGAACTCGGCCCAAGCGGAATTACCGTCAACTGCATAGCTCCCGGAGTGATAGACACGGATATGAACTCGTGCCACAGCGAGGAAACAATAAACGAGCTTATAGAAAACACACCGATGATGCGACTGGGAACACCCGATGATGTCGCACATTTAGCCGTATTTTTGGCAAGTGACAAAGCCGGATTCATAACGGCTCAAGTCATAGGTGTTGACGGTGGAATTATTTAAAGGAGGAAAACAAATGCCCGCATTTGCTTCACATTATATTTTTGCAAGAAGTCTGAAAGACAAAATTCAGGAATACGACAAGGATATAAATTTATCCGAAACCGCTTTATATTTCGGCACTCAAGGCCCTGATTTCCTGTTTTCACATAGAATATGGAGAATGGCATGGGGTGGAAAAACTCTCTTGAATCTCGGATCGGAGCTTCATCACTGTGATGTCGTTCAGATGTTCACAACAATGAAAGAGTACCTTGAAAACGAAAGTCAAGACAAGGATATAGCTAAGTCTTATATTTACGGCTTTATCTGTCACTATGCCCTTGACCGCAACACCCACCCGTTTATCTATGCTGTTCAGAAAGAATATACAGAGGCGATGGGCTATCAAAAAGTGCTTCCCATCGGTGTACACAATATAATTGAGTTCAACATTGACGTTTATCTTCTTCATAGTGAGCTTGGTTACACTGACGGCAGAGCGTTCGATTCGTCAAGAACAGTTCCTGCTGATGAACGAGTTATTTCCGAGATAAGCAAACTTATGGCTTATGTTGTTCCGAGAATAAACGGCAATCCGGCAACAGCTGAAGATTATGCCACAGCATTCCGTGACCTTGGATTCACTCACGGTCTTTTGAAAGATAAGCTTGGCATCAAGAGAAACGTTCTCAGTGTTGTTCAACAGCCTTTAAAGCCGTTTGTAGGCCCTCTGCTTATCAGCATGATAAGACAGAAACAGCCTGACAGTGATTGGGATTATATGAATCTCACACACAAGGAATGGAAAATGGTATACGATCCCAAGCGTAAGAGTACGAAGTCATTCATGGATCTTTATCGTGAGAGCAAACCTGATGCGATGAACATTATCGCCGCTTTCAATAGCGACAATGCAAGCGAAAATCTTGAAGCTGTGACAGGAAATATGTCGTTTGACACGGGTGTCCGTTTCGACATAAAAGAGCCGATAAGCAGGGAAGACTGATATGCATTACGGAGAGATAAAAGCGTGTGATATAGCTAACGGTGTCGGGGTACGGGTAAGTTTGTTCGTGTCCGGCTGCACCAACCGATGCAAAAACTGTTTTCAACCGCAGACATGGAATTTCAATTACGGTGAAGAATTCACAAGCGAAACAGAAGAAAAGATTATTTCTCTGCTCGACAAGAGCTATATTTCCGGTTTGACGGTTTTAGGGGGAGAGCCTTTTGAGCCGCAAAACCAGAGAGCTTTATTGCCGTTTATCAAAAAGGTCAGGGATTCACTTCCAAATAAAAGCGTTTGGATATATTCGGGCTTTACGATAGAGGAAATGCTCACAAAGGACAGCCACCCGAACTGTGAGGTCACAAGGGAACTTTTGGAGCTTACAGATGTTCTGGTTGACGGAAGATTTGTCGAAGAAGAAAAGGATATAACGCTGAAATTCAGAGGATCACGCAATCAAAGAATAATAGATGTTGCTCAGACACTTGAAAGTAGGAAGGTCTGTTTAACAGAATATAACTGAAATAGAAAAGGAGAGGCATAAGTCTCTCCTTTTGATTTTGCTTATCTGACAAAAACAAAGGTACATTCAGTTAAGAATGTACCTTTATGATTATGTATTAATAGTGTTTAACACCGCAACCGCAAACCTTTTCAACCTTGAACAATTTCCAAACGATAAGCTGGATCCTATAGAACAATGCCTTAAGACCTGACTGTGCATGACAATAGCACTTACATTCTTTAGCCGGCTCAATAGTAGTTCCGCAGAAGTCGCACTTGTTGTCGTTGTTTGAATCTGTGTGTTTCGGTGTGATTTCGGTTATCGTTGTTTGATTTCCGTGTTTGTCAACACAGCCCTCTCTTGTGCAGGTTCTGACGATTATTCCGTCAGATACGCACTGTTGCCATTCGGAAACAACTGTGTCTTCACTCCAAGTATGTCCTAAAGCGGGTTGGGCACGGTATAATGTTGTTAAACCGCAATCTTTGCAAGTTGTTTGAAGATATCCGTCTGTCAGACAAGTTGCCGAAGTGCTTGTGACAAAATCATGTCCTTTGGGCGGAACTCTGCCGATTTCGATATATCCGCAGGCGGTACACTTTCTGCTCTGAACGGCACCGGTTGTACAGGTTGCCTCAACATAGCTTTCAAGTTCTTCTTCTGTTAACTGTTCGCCCTTAAGTCCCTTGAACCATTCGCTATAGTCATGACCGAGAGCGTCAACCCAATCCGTAATGTAATAGTCGTCACGCTTTATGCCGGCTTTTTCACATTCGTCACAGCGATATGTGGTGTAACCTTTTTCAAGGCAAGTAGGATCTGTTTTAGTACCGAGATAGGTGTGGCCCGGAGTTTCTATAATTTTAAATTCACACTTAACATTGTCAGCAAAACTGTTGACGGCTGAATATTTGCCACCGTAAACTACAACGTGCTTGTCAATGCTGGGTGAAGCGAGAATTTTACAGTGAGGATTCTTGATTATAAGTTTCGGTTCGTATGTGCTTAAACGGTTGTGCTTTGTATAAGCTCCGTTGAAAGCGACACCGATCGACTCAACTGATTCAGGTATGATAACATATTCAAGAGAAGTACAGTTGGTGAATGTACCTGTGCATATCTCCGTGACACCTTCGGGAATATAAACCCAAACGAGACTTTCGCAAAGAGTGAAAGCGTTATCGCCGATGTATTTCAGTTTGTTCGGAAGTCTTAAGGCGGGAACATTGTCATATGAACCGTCTTCTTTTTGAACTTCGGACTGGATATAAGCGTTACCGACAAACTTCTTACAGCCGTAGAAAGCGTTATCGCCGATAGACTCAAGGTTTTCGGGCATATGGACAGATGAGATGTTCTCGCAGCCGAAGAAAGCATAGCTGCCGATTTCCTTAACGCTGTCGGGAAGTGTGATTGTCATAAGGCTGTCATTGTTACAGAAAGCTCTGACACCGATGACCTCAACACCGTCAGGAATAACTACATTTTTAATCTCAAGCTTAGTGACTTCGTCACCTTCAATATCCGGATCCATATAGAAAGCCTCTGTGCCGATGATTTTGACATCTGCGCCATCTATTGTTGACGGAACTGTGACATCGGTAGAACTGCCGATATATTTAGCGATTTCAACAACGGTTTTTCCGTTAAGTTCATATTTGTAGTATTGATAATCGCCACTTGTCATCAGCTCACCCTTATCGACTTTAATGACAGGTGTGCCTTCTTCTGTGTTATCCGCATATGAAATTGCCGGAAATGCGAACAACATCGAGAAAACAAGCAAAATTGCAAGCGTTTTTCTTAAAGCGTTTTTCATAAATATCCTCCTTCGCCTATGACTTGCTTTTATCCATATACAATAATAACACGGTTGAGTTAAGTTTTCAATACCTTGTTAAAAAACAATGATTAAATTTAATTTACAACATTTTGACATTTTTGTGTTTTATGTATGGGCAAGTGAGTGGTTTTGCGAACTTATTCGGTCAAAATCAAGTGAACCGAAAAGAAAAAACCACCTATTAATACAGGTGGTAAAGTCTTTTTTATAAGCGAGTTATGCATTTCCCTCATTTTCAGGGTCGTCTTTTGAGAAAATAGCCATAATCGTTTTAAAAATTAACTTTATGAGTTCTATAAATTCGCCGAATGTCATGGTAATTCTCCTTTCATAGCTTTTGATACATTTGAATTGTAACACACTTTTTTCAACAAGTCAACAAAAATTTAACATTTGTCAAAATTTTATTTAATATATAAATTTTTCAATATTTTTTAATTTTATGAAAATGCTTATTCTTATATATCATATAGTATAGGCGGCACGGAAACACAAAATGTATTAAAAACAACAAAACATAGAGTTCGTGTTGTTCACTTTTGTTTTCTCGCATATTATAATTGAAACATAAAATCTAGGAGGGAACACCAATGGATACAGATAAAATTTATGCAGAGCAGATTGCTAACGAATATGCGCCTAAAAAGGCATCAAAGGTTGTTGCACTTCGCAAGCTTGACAGAAAAGCTAAACTTCCCGCAAACGTTTTTGCCTACACTTTCGGTATAGTTTTTGCACTTGTTTTCGGATTGGGTATGTGTTTTTCAATGAGAGTCATAGGTTCGGGTACGACCGGTTCGGTAATTTTCGGAATTGTAATAGGTGTGATAGGCATGATAGGTGTCGGCATCAACTATTCGATATATAAAAGACTTATTGAAAAAGGCAAACAGAAATATGCGTTTGAGATTATCGAACTTGCCAAAGAAATAAGTGAAAGCTGATGAGATCAGCAAATGTATTAAGCTCCTCAAAGTTTGTCGGAAGATATGTTCATGACAAGGCTTTCAGAGCGAGCGTAGGCATATATTCAGGCATGGTCGTGAATTTGGCTTATGCCTTATTCCGTTTGGTTGTCGGTGTTATTGATTCATCAGCGTGGCTTGTTTCCAGTGCCGTTTATTTTCTGTTGCTTGGAATTTTTAGAGCAGTGCTTGCCAACTCGTACCGCATAAGAAATAAAAAGGGCGGATATTCCTATGAAAAAATATGGTATAAAAGAACGGCGTTTCTGCTTTTCCTTTTAAACATACCGATAGGAACGATGATACTTTTATTCATCAAAAACGAGGCAAAAAGCGTATATCCGTGGTATACTATATATGCATCGGCAGCTTACACGTTTTATATGCTGATATTGTCGATAATAAACCTCGCAAGATTTAGAAAATTCGGAAGTCCGATCCTCTCGGCATCAAGAGTGATAAGCTTTATCGCTGCCTTGATATCGCTTTTGGGACTTCAGAACGCTCTTATCAATGAGTTTTCCGACAGAAGTGTGTTTTTCCATGAGGCTATGAACGCTTTCACGGGAACGGGTATATATGCCATAATTATAGTAGTTGAGATCTTTATGGTTTGCCGCAGCGCAAATATGTATGAGGTGACAAACGATGAACAAATCGGAGAGCAAGTATTTTAATACTGCTATACGCATGAACGAGGCTCTCATCAGCCTGATTGAAAAGAAAGATTTTGAATATATCACGATCAAGGAAATATGTGAGACGGCGGGAGTGAACCGATCGACATTTTATCTTCACTATGAAAACACCCGTGATCTTCTCAATGAAAGCGTTAAGCTTATGCATGATAGATTTTATTCATGCTTCAGTGACACGAACGGAGAATTTAAAAAGCGACTTAAAGCGTGTTCACGGGAAGAATTGTTTTTGATAACTCCTGAGTATCTTGAGCCTTATTTGAAATTTATTGATGAACATAGAAGCCTTTATAAAGCTTCAATAAAAAATCCGGATAACTTTAATGCTGACGAAACGTATAAAATGTTATACTGTGGAGTTTTCGATCCGATACTTAACAAGTTCAATGTACCGCAGGAAGAAAAGGAATATCTTATGAAGTTCTATCTCAATGGTATATCTGCGATAATCTCGAAATGGTTAGAGAATGATTGCAATATGCCGATTGATAAAGTTATGAAAATTATAATTAAATGCATACCCGGATCAGAAAACATAAACTGATTTTATAATTCAACAGAAACGATCCAACATATCCGCTTTGACCTTTCTTTCTTGTTTTAATTTGCCAATGTCATTTTTATTGTGCGCAAAGCGGAAAAGAAAGTCCCCGCTTGCCTATTGGTGAGTGGGGATTTTTCTGTGGACTTTAAAGAACGGATATGATATAATTTTCCAAAGCGTTCGATTTGGAGGATAATATGAATTACACTGTCAGAGAAATAGAGAGGAAAGATAATAAGATTATCGAGAAGATCATCAGGGATTGCCTGACGGAATACGGTGCGGCTCATGAGGGAACAGCGTGGGCAGATCCCGATCTGGGGAGATTTTCCGAGATATACAACACCGAGGGAAACAAATATTGGGTTGCCGAGAACGAACACGGCGAGGTTGTCGGAGGTGTCGGAATAGGTGAACTTTTGGGTACACAGGGCATTTGCGAGCTGCAAAAAATGTATTGCATACCCGAAGTCAGAGGTACGGGTGTGTCGCATCTGCTGATAGGAAAAGCACTCGAATATGCAAAGGGATATTATTCAAAGTGTTATCTTGAAACATTCGGGAACATGATAGCGGCTCAGAAATTTTATGAGAAATACGATTTTAAAAGAATTGCCGAACCGATAGGTGCAACGGGACATTTTGCGTGTGACATAAGATATATTAAGGAACTGTTTTAACCGCAATAAATTTGCACTAAAAAGGCTGTCACAAATCAACCGATTTGCGACAGCCTTTGCTGTTGAGTTTGATTTATTGATCCAAGCTGTCAAGTGACTGCTTTTTAAGATAGGCATTGATGAACCCGTCAATATCTCCGTCCATGACAGCGTTGATATTGCCCATTTCATATCCGGTTCTGTGGTCTTTGGCAAGTGTGTAGGGCATGAAAACATAGCTTCGTATCTGGCTGCCCCAACCGATCTCTTTCTGATCGCCTTTGATATCTTCGATCTTGTCAAGATGCTCTCTTTCTTTGATCTCGATAAGCTTAGATTTAAGCATTCTCATACAGACTTCACGGTTTTGATGCTGACTTCTTTCAACCTGACATGAAACGACTATTCCCGTGGGAATGTGAATAAGTCTGACAGCCGATGAAGTTTTGTTGACTTTCTGGCCGCCTGCACCGCTTGCTCTGTAAACTTCCATTTTGATATCTTCGGGGCTTATCTCAACTTCGATCGTGTCATCAATTTCCGGCATAACTTCAAGCGATGCGAAAGAGGTGTGACGTCTGCCCGATGAGTCAAACGGAGAAACACGGACAAGTCTGTGAACACCCATCTCACTCTTGAGATAGCCATAAGCGTTTTCGCCTTCAATAACAACAGTTGCGCTCTTAAGACCGGCTTCATCACCGTCAAGAAAATCAACTGTCGTGAACTTGAAGCCGTGTTTTGTTGCCCATTGACCATACATACGATAGAGCATCTGACACCAATCCTGAGCCTCTGTTCCGCCTGCTCCGGCATGGAAGGTCAAGATAGCGTTCTTTGCGTCATATTCGCCACTGAGGAGAGTCGCAAGAGTTTGCTTTTCAAGTTCATCTTCAACGGCTTTGACGCTTTCTTCACAATCGGGGAGCAAGTCCAGATCTTCTTCCTCGTCTGAAAGTTCGATCATGACAAGAGCGTCATCAAAGTCTGTTTTTAATTTGTCGTACGCAGCGACTTTGTTCTTAAGTTGAGATATTCTCTGCAAGACCTTGTTTGAGCCTTGAACATCGTCCCAAAAGCTTGTTTCTGCTGTCTGAGCCTCAAGCTCCTTTATTTCTTCATTCATTTTGTCAAGTCCCAAAGCACCGGCAAGCTCATTGAGTGGCTTTTCGCTTTCCAAAAGTCTTAATCTTAATTCTTCAAACTGAATCATAAAATTTCCTCACAAATCAAAATTTTCCATACTACATTTCATTATACATAATTATTGACGACTAAGCAAGGGGGCAAAGTGAAATTTTTACATCAAAAGCGGAAGTTTTCACTTTGAAGCCTTTTCATTATATATTATATGACTTTTTTCTCTTTGATCGGAGAACTTTTGATAAGCAGGAATTTCTCCATACCGCAAAAAATGACAAAAAAACACAAGAAAAATTGTGGTTCTGTATGCATTTTGACACAACATATTGACGGTGAAAAAAATCTTGAAAAAATCGGCGTTTTTCACAAACTTTTTTGCTGAAAATAGTTGACTTTTACCAAAGAAAATGTTATCATATCCGAGCGTGTGAATGGGCGTATTCTGTCATTATGCCCATTTACCACCTATTTAGATATGCGATGATGCGGGAGGTGGCTACCTTTAGGGTAGGGAATTTCCGCGGAGTATGTCCGATTTTAAACCGGGCGAAATTATATTATCACACCCTTTGCGGCGTTACGCTTGCGTTAATTCGGAAACTTATGTCCGATTTAAGTAACGCTTAGGTGAGATGTGCTTTTACGCAACTTCCCGGAATAGACAAATGTTCCGGTTTTTAAATGCCCAATTTAAAAACACCCGGGAATGTGTTTACAAAACGTGAAAGCAAAGCCCGCCAATTTTAAGGAGGCGTAAAAAATGGCAGTAAAAGAAAAGATCCGCATCAGACTTAAGGGATACGATCACAACCTTGTTGACAAGGCAGCTGAGATGATCGTTGAGACCGCTAAGCGTACAAACGCTCAGGTTTCAGGTCCGATACCCCTTCCCACAGAGAAGGAAATCGTTACGATCCTTCGCGCTGTTCACAAGTATAAGGACAGCCGTGAGCAGTTTGAGCAGAGAACACACAAAAGGCTTATCGACATTATCAGACCCACAGCTAAGACTGTTGAGGCTCTGACAAGTCTTGAGCTTCCGGCCAGTGTTGATATCGAGATTAAACTCTAATTCTTAATCTCACAAGACACGGTCTGGTCAAGTTGGCGAAAGTCAACCAATAACCTAAGGAGGTACTAAACAATGAAAAAAGGACTTATCGGAAGAAAAGTCGGCATGACTCAGATCTTCGCTGAAAACGGCAATGTAATTCCCGTAACAGTTGTTGAGCTTGGTCCATGCGCAGTCGTTCAGAAAAAGACAGCTGAAAATGACGGCTATGAAGCTGTTCAGCTTGGCTTTGACGACAAGAAGATCGCAAGAGTAAACAAGCCTATGAAGGGACACTTCGACAAGGCAGGTGTTGCTCCCAAGAAGGCTCTCAGAGAGTTCAGATTTGACGATATCAGCTCATATAATGTCGGCGATATCATCAAGGCTGACGTATTTGCTGTAGGCGACAAGGTTGATGTTGTCGGTACAAGCAAGGGCAAGGGAACAGCCGGCGCTATCAAGAGATGGAACTTCTCAAGACTTAAGGAATCTCACGGTACCGGCCCTGTTGCAAGACACGCAGGTTCACTCGGTGCTTGTTCAGATCCTTCAAGAGTTTTCAAAGGCAAGAAACTTGCAGGTCACTTAGGTCATGAGCGTGTAACCGTTCAGAACCTTGAAGTTGCAAAAATTGACGCAGAAAACAACCTCATCGCTATCAAGGGTGCTATCCCCGGCCCGAAGAAGGGCATCGTTGTTGTTGTTGACAGCGTAAAAGCGTAAGAAAGGAGTTGTTCTAAATGCCTAACGTATCAGTATTCGATGTAGCAGGTAAGAAGGTGTCAGATTTAGAGCTTGACGCTAATGTGTTCGGTATCGAACCCAGCGTATCTGCAATGCATCTTGTAGTTGTTAATTATTTAGCAAATCAGAGACAGGGCACACAGTCAACCCTGACACGCTCTGAGGTTAGCGGCGGCGGAATTAAGCCGTGGAGACAGAAAGGTACAGGCCGCGCAAGACAGGGTTCAACAAGAGCTCCGCACTTCACACACGGTGGTATCGCTCACGGTCCGAAGCCACGCACATATGGCGGTTCAGTCAATAAGAAGGTTAGAAGACTCGCTATGAAGTCTGCTCTTTCTTCAAAGGTTGCAGCCGATGAGATGATCGTTCTCGATTCTCTCGCACTCACCGAGATCAAGACGAAAGAAGTTGTTAAGGTTCTTTCAAATCTCGAAACAGGCAAGAAAGTTCTTATCGTATTACCCGAAAAGAACGATGTAGTTTACAGAAGTGCAAGAAACATTGCCGGTGTTAAGACTACACTTGTCAACACATTAAATGTCTATGACATTCTTAACTGCGACACAATCGTGGTTCTCAAGGATGCCGTTGCAAAGATTGAGGAGGTATATGCATAATGGCTAAGTTTGCAGAAGACATAATCCTCCGCCCGATCATCACAGAAGAAAGCATGATGGGCACAGAAATGAAGAAGTATTCATTCAAAGTTGCTAAAGATGCAGGCAAGCCCGAAATCGCAGCAGCAGTTGAAAAGCTTTTCGGCGTTAAGGTCGCAAAGGTCAACACAATGAATTATAACGGTCACTTAAGAAGATACGGTCGTTTTGAAGGCTACACTCCGTCATGGAAGAAAGCCATCGTTACTCTGACCGAAGATTCAAAGACCATCGACTTCTTTGATGGCTTACTGTAAGAAGTAAACCGACTCGTACCTCAAAATATTCGAGGTGCAAATGAACTTATACCTATACTATAAATAATAAGTACGAGTGAATGAGTTCAAAAATTAAAAATCCGGCGGCGATGTATGGGGGTTCGACAATCCCCCGCGAAGCTGCTTTAAGGAGAGTGAACCAAAATGTCAATCAGATTTTATAAACCTATGACTAACGGTACACGTAATATGTCAGTAACTGACTACTCAAACCTCTCAAAGGTTAAGCCTGAGAGAAGCTTGCTTGAGCCGATGAACAAAACATCAGGCAGAAACAGCTACGGCAGAATTACAGTTCGTCATAAAGGCGGCGGAAACCGCAGAAAGTACCGTGTGATCGACTTCAAGCGTGACAAGTTCGGTATTCCCGCAACTGTTCTTACACTCGAATACGATCCCAACCGTTCAGCTCATATCTGTCTCGTACAGTATGAAGACGGCGAAAAGAGATATATAATCGCTCCGGACGGACTTAATGTTGGTGACAAGATCGAAGCAGGCCCTGAGGCTGATATCAAGGTTGGTAACGCATTACCGCTTGTTAACATCCCCGTTGGTACGATCGTTCACAATGTTGAGCTTTATCCGGGTAGAGGCGGTCAGCTTGCAAGATCAGCAGGTAACTCAGCTCAGCTTATGGCTAAGGAAGGCGGCTACGCTCTTCTCAGATTGCCCTCATCAGAGCTTCGCAAGGTTCCCGTTATCTGCATGGCTACCGTTGGTGTTGTCGGAAACACCGATCACGAAAATGTTAAGATCGGTAAAGCCGGCCGTACACGTCACATGGGCATCAGACCGACAGTCCGCGGTTCAGTTATGAACCCGTGCGATCACCCGCACGGCGGTGGTGAAGGTAAGTCACCCATCGGTCGTCCGGGCCCTGTTACCCCGTGGGGCAAGCCTGCTCTCGGCTATAAGACAAGAGCTAAGAAGAACCGTTCAGACAAGCTTATTGTTAAGCGTCGCAACGACAAGTAAGTCGAGAAAGGAGCTATGAATAATGAGCAGAAGTACTAAAAAAGGACCTTTCGTGCAACCGAAGTTGCTCGACAGAGTTATAAAGATGAACGAAAAGGGCGAGAAGATCGTTCTTAAAACATGGAGCCGCAGCTCAACGATATATCCCGAATTTATCGGTCACACTTTCGCTGTTCACGATGGCAGAAAGCACGTTCCGGTATATGTCACAGAAGATATGGTCGGTCATAAGCTCGGTGAGTTTGCACCTACACGTACCTTCAGAGGTCATGCAGGTTCAAAAACCTCAAACAACGGTAAATAAGTCGAAAGGAGTGTATTTTAAATGGAAGCAACTGCTAAAGTTACTTTTGTGCGTATAGCACCTCGTAAGGTTCAGATAGTTCTCGACCTTATCCGTAATCAGCCGGCTGACAAGGCTATGGCAATCCTCAAGTACACACCCAAGGCTGCGTGTGAGGTTGTTTCAAAGCTTTTAAAGTCAGCAATGGCTAATGCAGAGAACAATAAGGATATGGATGTTTCTAAGTTATACGTTGCTGAATGCTACGTATGTCCGGGTCCGACCTTAAAGCGTATCAGACCCAGAGCACAGGGCCGTGCGAACCGCATTTTAAAGCGTACATCACACATTACCCTTGTACTCAAGGAAATGGAATAAGCAGAGGAGGTTAGAATAATGGGCCAGAAAATAAATCCGACAGGTTTAAGAATCGGCGTTATCAAGGATTGGGAATCACGTTGGTATGCAAAGAAGGGCGACTTCGGCGCAACTCTCGTTGAGGACTACGAGATCCGTAACTACCTCCTTGAAACTCTTGCACCGGCTGGTGTGCCGAAGGTAGAGATCGAACGTGACGCAAAGCGTGTTCGTATCAATATTCACGTTGCTAAGCCCGGTATGGTTATCGGCCGTGGCGGCAGCGAGATCGAGAAGCTCAAGGCTACTCTTGAGAAAAAGCTCGGCAAAGATGTTTCTCTTAACATCATCGAGGTCAAGATCCCCGATGCTAACGCTCAGCTCATCGCTGAAAACATTGCAGGTCAGCTTGAAAGACGTGTTTCTTACAGAAGAGCGCTCAAACAGGCTATCGGCAGAACGATGAGACTTGGCGCAAAGGGTATCAAGATTCAGGTTTCAGGTCGTGTAGGCGGAGCTGAAATAGCTCGCTCAGAGACCTATAAAGAAGGCACAATCCCGCTTCAGACAATCCGTGCCGATATCGACTATGGTTTCGCAGAAGCTAAGACCACTTACGGTCGTCTCGGTATCAAGGTTTGGGTATACACAGGCGAGGTTCTTCATGCCAACAACAATAACGACAGAAAGCCGAGAGGCGACAGACGTCGTAGACCACGTAAGGAAAGGAGCGCAAACTAATGTTAATGCCAAAGCGTGTTAAACGCAGAAAAGTGCAGAGAGGCCGTCTTAAAGGCACTGCACATAAGGGTAACAAAGTAACTTACGGTGACTTTGGTCTTGTTGCTCTTGAGCCTGCATGGATCACATCAAGACAGATCGAGGCAGCTCGTATCGCTATGACTCGTTACATCAAGCGTGGCGGTCAGGTTTGGATCAAGATCTTCCCCGATAAGCCGATCACACAGAAGCCCGCTGAAACTCGAATGGGTTCAGGTAAAGGCTCACCCGAATATTGGGTAGCAGTCGTTAAGCCCGGACGCGTTATGTTCGAGATCGCAGGCGTTGACGAGTCTCTTGCCCGTGAAGCTATGCGTCTTGCAGCTAACAAGCTTCCGATCAAGTGCAAATTCGTAACGAAGAAAGAACAGGAAATGGGTGGTGAACAGTAATGAAAGCAAAAGAAATAAGAAAACTGTCCGCCAGTGAGATGGACGCAAAACTTGCTGAGCTTAAAGATGAGCTCTTTAAACTTCGCTTCCAGCAGGCTGTAAACCAGCTTGACAACCCCATGAGAATAAATGCTGTGAAGAAAGACATCGCAAGAATCAAAACGGTTCAGCGTGATATCGAATTACACGGCAGCAATTCTTAAGGAAAGGGAGGTTAAATTATCATGGAAAGAAACCTCAGAAAGACTCAGGTTGGTATCGTATCCAGTGACAAGATGGATAAGACCGTTGTCGTCACAATTAAGGATAAGGTAAGACATCCTCTTTATAAGAAGATCGTTAACCGTACAGTTAAAATCAAAGCACACGACGAGAAAAACGAATGTGGCATCGGCGACAGAGTGCTTGTTATGGAAACTCGCCCGATCTCAAAAGACAAGAGATGGCGTGTAGTAGAAATCATAGAGAAAGCCAAGTAATTTGGTGCAGCTAATAAAGGAGGCCAAAATCAATGGTACAGCAACAAACTCTCCTCAAGGTTGCCGACAACACAGGTGCTAAAGAACTTATGTGCATTCGTGTTCTTGGTGGCTCAGGAAGAAGATATGCTAATATCGGCGACGTTATAGTTGCTTCTGTTAAGAAGGCAGCACCGGGCGGCGTCGTAAAGAAAGGCGAAGTTGTTAAGGCTGTTGTTGTCAGAACAGTTAAGGGCATTCGCCGTGAAGATGGCACTTATATTCGTTTTGACGAAAATGCAGCTGTCATCATAAAAGAAGATAAGAATCCCAAAGGCACTCGTATTTTTGGGCCGGTAGCAAGAGAGCTTCGTGATAAAGATTATCTCAAGATCCTCTCGCTCGCACCGGAAGTACTTTAATAGGAGGTGCGGATAAATGAGTAAAGTTCATGTTAAGACCGGCGACACTGTCGTTGTTATCAACGGCAAGGATCGTGGTGCGAAGGGCAAAGTCCTTCAGGTCAGTCCGTCAGAGGGCAAGGTCATCGTTGAGGGCATCAACATCGTTTCAAAACACGTTAAGCCCCGCCAGATGGGTGAGCCGGGCGGCATAATCAAAGCGGAAGCTGCTTTATACGCAGATAAGGTACAGGTAGTTTGTCCGAAGTGTGGCAGAGCAACAAGAGTTGGTCATGGCTACGATAAGGAAGGCAACAAGATGCGTGTCTGCAAGAAGAGCGACTGCAAAGCAATGTTTGAATAAGGGAGGAACATGACTTAATGGCAGCAAGATTAAAGGAAGCCTACGTCAACGAGGTTGCACCTGCGTTGATGAAGAAATTCGGCTATAAGAGCGTCATGCAAATCCCGAAGCTTGACAAGGTAGTAATCAATGTCGCTTGCGGTGAAGCAAGAGATAACTCCAAGATGATGGACGCTATCGTAACAGACATCAGAGCTATCACAGGTCAGCAGCCGGTTCTTTGCAAAGCAAAGAAGTCAGTTGCTAACTTCAAGCTCCGTGAAGGTATGATCATCGGTGCAAAAGTTACACTCCGTGGTGAGAAGATGTATGAATTTGTTGACAGATTCTTCAACCTCGCTCTCCCCAGAGTTAGAGACTTCAGAGGTATCAACCCCAACTCCTTTGACGGCAGAGGCAACTACTCAGTCGGTATCAAGGAACAGTTGATTTTCCCTGAAATCGAATATGATAAGATCGACAAGGTTCGTGGTATGGACGTTTGTTTCGTAACCACAGCCGGCACAGACGAAGAAGCAAGAGAGCTGCTCACACTCATGGGCGCTCCGTTCAGCAAGTAAGGAGGGGTTTATCGTGGCAAAGACATCAATGAAAGTTAAAGCTGCTCGTCCGGCTAAGTACTCAACACGTGTACACAACAGATGCAAGATCTGCGGCAGACCTCACGCATACCTGCGTAAATACGGTGTATGCCGTATCTGCTTCAGAGAGCTTGCTCACGCAGGTCAAATTCCCGGCGTGAAGAAGGCAAGCTGGTAAAGCAATTGCATAAAGGAGGTTGACGGAATGCAAATTACAGATTCTATAGCTGATATGCTTACAAGAATTCGTAACGCTAACTCAGCAAAACACGACTCAGTTAAGATTCCTGCATCCAACATGAAGAAGGCAATTGCTCAGATTCTTGTTGATGAAGGTTATATCAAAGGCTTCACCGTTGAAGAAGACGGTAAGCAGGGCATAATCGAAGTGCAGTTAAAATACGGCCCGAACAAGTCACAGGTCATCACAGGCCTCAGACGTGTTTCAAAGCCGGGTTTGAGAATTTACTCAAGCTGCGAGGATATGCCGAAGGTCATGAAAGGCCTTGGCACCGTTATCGTTTCAACACCTAAGGGTGTTATGACAGACAAGGACGCACGCAAGGCAAATGTCGGCGGCGAAGTTCTTGCATTTATCTGGTAAGGAGGAGCTATTATGTCACGTATAGGCAGAATGCCGATAGCTATCCCTGCCGGTGTCGATGTCAAACTTGACGGACACCAGATAACAGTTAAGGGCCCCAAGGGTACTCTTACTCACACGGTGCATAGCAATATGGCAGTTAACATTGAGGGCAACGAAATTCTCGTTACACGCCCCAACGATGCTAAAGAGAACAGATCACTTCACGGTTTGACACGTTCTCTCATCGCAAACATGGTTGAAGGCGTTTCAAACGGCTTCAAGAAAGAGCTTGAAATCAACGGTATCGGTTACCGTGGTGAAAAGCAGGGTAAGGATCTCGTTTTGACGATCGGTTATTCACACAAGGTCGTTTTCTCAGAGATCGAGGGTATTACAATTGAAGTACCTGCTCCCAACAAAGTCATTATTTCCGGTCCTGACAAGCAGTTGGTTGGCCAGTTCGCAGCAAATGTGCGTGAAGCACGTCCGCCCGAACCGTACAAGGGCAAGGGTATCAAGTATGTTGACGAATATGTCCGCCGCAAAGAAGGTAAAGCCGGTAAGGGCGGCAAATAAGTTTATTAAAGGAGTGAATCACAAATGGTTAGCAGACAAGACAGCAATAAGGCAAGACAGAAGCGTCACACAAGAGTCCGTTCAAAGATCAGCGGAACAGCAGAATGTCCTCGTCTTAATGTATATCGTTCCCTCAGCCATATCTACGCTCAGTTAATAGACGATGTTAAGGGTGTCACCCTTGCATCTGCCTCAACGGTAGAGAAGGATTTCGAGGAATACGGTGGAAATAAGGCAGCAGCACACAAGGTTGGCGAGTTACTCGCTAAGAGAGCCACTGAGAAGGGCATCACAGAATGTGTTTTCGACAGAGGCGGTTACATCTATCACGGTCGTGTTCAGGAATTAGCTGACGGCGCTCGTGAGGGTGGACTCAAGTTCTAATAAGGAGGAATGAATTTTGGCTAAGATTGATGCATCAGCATATGAGCTGACAGAGCGTGTAGTATCATTAAACCGTGTATCAAAGACTGTAAAGGGTGGTCGAATTTCAAAGTTCTCCGCACTTGTAGTTGTTGGTGACGGAAACGGCGTCATCGGCTTCGGTCTCGGCAAGTCGAGCGAAGTTCCCGACGCTATCCGTAAGGGCATCGAGGCCGCTAAGAAGAACCTCATTCAGGTTTCTCTTAAGGGTACAACGATCCCGCACGAAATTATCGGTAAATACGGCGCAGGCGTAGTTCTCATGAAGCCGGCTGCACCCGGTACCGGTGTTATCGCAGGTGGTCCTGTCCGTGCTGTTGTTGAAACAGCAGGTATCAAGGACATCAGAACGAAGGCTCTTCGTTCAAACAATCCCTGCAATGTTGTCAGAGCAACATTTGACGGTCTTTCAAAGCTTCGCAATGTCGAAGAAGTCAGTGCTATTCGTGGAAAGACCGCTAAAGAAATATTAGGTTAAGGAGGGCGGTAAACATGGCAAACGTAAAAGTTAAACTTGTTAAAAGCCTTATCGGCAGCAAGAAAGATCAGATCGCTACCGCCTATGCACTTGGTCTTCGCAAAATAGGGGACGAGGCTATCCAGCCGAACAATCCTCAGACTCAGGGTAAGATTAAGAAAATCGGACATCTTATCGAGGTCACTGAAGCTTAAACAAGGAGGTGCGAAATATGAAATTGCACGAACTTTCACCTGCGGAAGGTTCAACAAAGGAACGCAAGAGAATCGGTAGAGGCCCCGCATCAGGTCAGGGTAAAACTGCCGGTAAAGGCCACAAGGGTCAGTTAGCCCGTGCGGGCAGAGGCATGAGACCGGGCTTTGAAGGCGGTCAGATGCCTTTACAGAGAAGACTCCCGAAGAGAGGCTTCAACAACATCTTTAGAAAGGAAATAGCAATCGTCAACGTTGCAGACATTGATGCTGCATTCGATAACGGTGCTGTTGTGACTATTGATGCACTCATCGAAAAGGGACTTGTTAAGAAGGCTCTTGACGGTGTTAAGGTTTTAGGACACGGTGAAATAAGCAAGAGCTTAACAGTTCAGGCTAACGCTTTCTCTGAATCAGCTAAGCAGAAGATCGAGGCAGCCGGCGGTAAAGCAGAGGAGGTATAATCTATGATTAAGACCTTCATCAATGCTTGGAAAGTTCCCGATCTTCGCAAGAAGATGCTTTTCACCGCTTTGGTTGTTCTCATATTCAGAGTCGGTGCGGCGATCCCCGTTCCGTTTATAGTTGCCGGTGGTCTTGACGCTGTTCAGGGCGCAGGCGAATATTCAGAAACGTTTTTACAGTATTTGAACATGATGACAGGTAATGCGTTCAACATGGGTACTATGTTCGCTTTGTCGATTTCTCCCTATATCAACGCATCTATCATCATTCAGCTTCTCACATTCGCTATCCCTGCTTTGGAAAAGCTTTCAAAGGAAGGCGAAGAAGGCAGAAAGAAGCTGACAAAGATCACCCGTTACACAACGATAGGTCTTGCTCTTATGCAGTCAATTGCATATTATATCTACCTTCGTTCTCAGGGTGCTATCGTCACTCAGGCTGACGGCAGCCAGTATACAGGCGTTGCAGCTTGGTTCATGGGCGCAGTTGTTGCCCTCTGCTTGACCGCAGGTTCTGCATTTATTATGTGGCTCGGTGAGCAGGTCAGCGACAGAGGTATTGGAAACGGTATTTCCATTATCCTTTTCGCAGGTATAGTTGCCCGTGTTCCGACCATGGTCGTTAACCTTTGGGGTTATCTCCAGCAGGGCGGTACAAACGGTGCCTACTATGCTCTCGTTCCCATTCTCGTTATAGGTATGTTCGGTATGATAGCCTATATCGTTTGGATGGATAACGCAGAAAGAAGAATCCCCGTTCAGTATGCTAAGAGAGTTGTCGGCAGAAAGATGTATGGCGGACAAAGCACACATATTCCCATCAAGGTCAATATGTCAGGTGTTCTTCCGATCATCTTCGCTTCTTCGATCCTCTCACTTCCCTCAACGATCGAAATGTTTATCTCAAACAAGATCACCGATGGCAGTTTCTGGGATAAGTTCTTCGGAATTTTCTCATCAGACCACTGGGCATACTCGATCATGTATTTTGTTCTTATCATATTCTTTGCTTACTTCTATTCAAGTATTCAGTATAATCCGGTTGAGATGGCTAACAACATCAGAAAGAACAGCGGTATGATTCCCGGTATCCGTCCGGGCAAGCCGACTTCTGATTACATCAGCAAGATTTTGTCAAGAATGGTACTTATGGGAGCGCTCCTTATAAGCGTTGTTGCTCTTGTGCCGATCTTCTTCACACTGTTCACAAATCTTGTCGGTGTTCCGATGCAGGTTTCTCTCGGCGGTACATCACTTATCATTATGGTTGGTGTTGCTCTTGAAACTGTTAAGCAGCTTGAAAGCCAGATGATGATGAGACACTATAAGGGCTTCCTTGACTGATAATCAGGAGGGTATTGATTATGAATCTTATTCTTTTGGGAGCTCCGGGTGCGGGAAAAGGCACACAAGCAGAAGTCATCTGCGAAAAGCTTTCAATCCCCGCAATTTCAACAGGCAACATAATCCGAGCCGCACTCAAAAACGGCACGGAGATGGGCCTTAAAGCAAAGTCGTTTATAGAAGCAGGCCAGCTTGTACCTGACGAAGTAGTCATCGGTATAATCAAGGAAAGACTTCAGGAAAGCGACTGCGAAAACGGATTTATTCTTGACGGATTCCCCAGAACTATCCCTCAAGCTCAGGCGCTTGATGAAATGGGTATCCGTATTGATAAGGTAATTGATATCGAGGTCGAGGACGAAGATATCGTTATCAGAATGTCGGGTAGACGTGTTTGTGCAAACTGCGGTGCATCTTATCACACGGAATATAAGAAACCGAAAGAGGACGGTGTCTGCAATAACTGCGGAGGCGACCTTGTTCAGCGCAAAGACGATTATCCCGAAACAGTTCTTGAAAGGCTCAAGGTCTATCACGAGCAGACCGAGCCGCTTAAGGATTACTATGAGAAGAAGGGGATACTTCGCATAGTCGAGGGACAGGAAGAAGTCAAAGATACGACTGCTCTCACCCTCAAAGCATTGGAGGACTAAGCATGGTAGTGCTCAAGACAACGAGAGAGCTTTCTCTGATGAGAGAAGCCTGTCGTATATCGGCAGGAGCATTAAAGGTAGCGGGAGAGGCTGTTGAACCCGGTGTTTCAACCGAGGAGATCGACCGCATCGCATACAAATATATTAAAAGTCAAGGTGCTGAACCTAACTTCCTTCATTTGTACGGTTTTCCTGCTACTGCATGCATATCCGTTAACGATGAGATCATTCATGGTATTCCAAGCAAAAAGCGTATCCTGCGTCAAGGTGACATTGTCAGCATTGATTTGGGAGCAAAGATAGAGGGCTATAACGGCGATAATGCTGCCACTTTTGCTGTCGGCGATATTTCAGACGAAGCAAAGCGGCTGATAGACACGACCAGAGAGTCTCTTTATGAGGCTATAAGGTACGCTGTCGTAGGCAACAAAATCGGAGATATCAGCTCGGCTGTCCAACGCTACTGCGAGGAGAGAGGATACGGTGTCGTGCGTGAATACACAGGTCACGGTGTCGGAAAAGAACTCCATGAAGATCCTGCTGTTCCAAACTACGGAACTCCGGGCAGAGGTATGAAGCTGCTGCCGGGAATGACTTTAGCCATAGAGCCGATGATAAATCAAGGCACTGCGGCTATAAAGCAGTTACCTGACGGTTGGACTGTTAAAACAAAAGACGGACTTTTGTCCGCACATTTTGAACATACCATAGCGATCACGAAGGACGGGCCAAAGATATTGACCGTTGCAGACTGAGGTGAACGGTATGGAGATAAAAACCGGTTCTCTCGTCAGATCAAAAGCCGGTCACGATAAAGGTGACTTGCTTTATGTGGTCAAACTTGAGAAAAACACGGTTTGGGTGTCAGATGGACGTCAGAGACCTTTGGAGAAACCAAAGAAAAAGAATCCGAAACACCTAAGCCCGACCTCACTCACTGTCAGTGATGAGGAGGTACAGACCGATCGAGGATTAAGAAAAACACTTTTCAGACTGAAAAGTGAAACACAAAATCAAGGAGGGTAAGCCAATGTCAAAGCAGGATATGATCGAAGTCGAAGGTACTGTTGTTGAAGCACTCCCGAACGCAACGTTTCAGGTGGAGCTTGAAAACGGTCACAAGATATTAGCGTCTATATCAGGCAAGCTTAGAATGAACTATATTCGTATTCTTGTCGGTGACAAGGTTAAGGTCGAAATGTCGCCTTATGACTTCAGCCGAGGACGCATCACATGGCGATCAAAGTAAAAAATACAAAAGCACAATAAGCACAGGCTTATAGATTTAAGGAGGTAACACAAATGAAAGTCAGACCTTCTGTAAAGAAAATTTGCGAGAAGTGCAAGATTATTAAACGCAAGGGCAAGATCATGGTTATCTGTGAGAATCCCAAGCACAAGCAGCGTCAGGGCTAAGCTGACGAAAACAAATTTGGAGGTGCAACTGACAAATGGCTCGTATTTCAGGTGTAGACTTACCGAGAGAAAAGAGAATTGAAATTGCTCTTACCTATATCTACGGTATCGGTCGTAAAACTGCAAGCGATATCATTAAAGCAACAGGTGTAAATCCTGACGTTAGAGTTAAGGATTTGACCGAAGATGACGTTTCTAAGCTTCGTGAATACATCGACCACAATGTTAAGGTCGAGGGTGATCTCAGAAGAGAAACAGCATTTGATATTAAGAGACTTATCGAAATCGGTTGCTATCGCGGTGTCCGTCACAGAAAGGGTTTGCCCGTAAGAGGCCAGCGTTCTAAGACGAATGCTCGTACACGTAAGGGTAAGAAAAAGACGATAGCAAACAAGAAGAAGTAAGTTAGGAGGATGCTATTATGGCAAAACAGGCTGGTAAAAAGACCACCATTCGCCGCCGCCGTGAAAAGAAGAATATTGAACGCGGTGCGGCCCATATCCAATCCACCTTCAACAATACCATCGTTACCATAACCGATACACAGGGTAACGCTGTTTCATGGGCAAGCGCAGGCGAGATGGGCTTCAGAGGCTCAAGAAAGTCAACGCCGTTCGCTGCTCAGACCGCAGCAGAGACCGCAGCTAAAGCTGCTATCGACCATGGCATGAAAACTGTTGAAGTATATGTAAAAGGTCCGGGTGCAGGCCGTGAGGCAGCAATCAGAGCTTTACAGACAGCAGGCTTAGACGTAACTCTTATCAAGGACGTTACTCCTATCCCGCATAACGGCTGCCGTCCGCCGAAAAGAAGACGTGTATAACCTAAACAGGAGGTAACAACACATGGCAAGATATACCGGTGCGGTATGCAAGTTGTGCCGTCGTGAAGGCAAAAAGCTTTTCTTAAAGGGTGACAGATGTTACACCGGCAAGTGCGCTCTTGAGCGTAGAGCTTATGCCCCCGGACAGCATGGCCAGGGCCGCAAGAAAAATTCGGAATACGGTCTGCAGCTTAGAGCTAAGCAGCAGGCAAGACGTTACTACGGTATCCAGGAAGGTCAGTTCCATAAGTATTTCTTAATGGCTGAGAAGAAAGCCGGCGTAACCGGTGAAAACCTTCTTCAGATCTGCGAAAGCCGTCTGGACAACGTAGTTTACACACTGGGCTGGGCAAGCTCCCGTGCGGAAGCAAGACAGCTCGTTACACACGCTCATTATCTCGTTAATGGCAATAAGGTTGACATTCCCAGCTACCTTCTCAAGGTCGGTGATGTCGTTTCTATCAAGTCAAAGAGCCGTGACAGCGAAAAGATCAAGAGTGTTGTTGAAAACAACGCTTCTCGTCCGGTACCGGCATGGCTTGACCTTAACCGTGAAACGCTTGAAGCTAAGGTAGTCGCACTGCCGACTCGTGAGCAGATCGCTGCTGACGTTGAAGAACATCTCATCGTCGAGTTCTACTCTAAGTAATAAGCGAATTGATAATGTTTTTGTGTACGCCCGAGTTTCGCATATACTCGGAGCGTACCGAAAAAAGCATTGTCGGCGATTAACAAGATTTCACCGGCAGGTCTTAGGATCTGCAACAAGAAAAGGAGGGTTTTGAATGATTGGTATTGAAAAACCGAAGGTTGAAACCGTTGATCTCACTGCTGACGGAACCTATGGTAAGGTAGTTGTTGAGCCTCTGGAAAGAGGATACGGAACAACGATAGGCAACAGCCTGAGAAGAGTTTTACTCTCGTCTTTACCTGGTTACGCAATAACATCAGTTAAAATTGACGGTGTGCTTCATGAATTTTCAACCATTCCGGGTGTCAAGGAAGACGTAACAGAAATCGTTCTTAATCTCAAGAGCGTAATACTCAAAATCCACGGCGAGGACCCCAAGACAGTTTATATTGAAGCTAACGGAGCTGGCGAAGTCACCGCAGGCGACATTTCGCATGACTCAGAGGTTGAGATCCTCAATCCCGATCTTCATATTTGCACTCTTGACGCTGATGCACACGTCAGCATGGAGCTGACTGTTGACAAGGGTCGAGGCTACGTTTCAGCAGAGCGCAACAAGCAACTTTTGAATCCGCCTATAGGCGTTATTGCTGTTGACTCTATCTATACTCCGGTGTTGAAGGTGAACTATACGGTTGAAAACACTCGTGTAGGTCAGATAACAGACTATGACAAGCTCACGCTTGAGGTTTGGACTAACCAGACGATCTCCGTCACGGAAGCCGTCTCACTCGGCGCCAAGTTTCTCAACGAACATCTCAGTCTCTTCAGCGGTCTCTCAGATGAGGCTTATGAAACAGAGATAATGGTTGATAAGGGTGACGATGATAACAAGAGAATCCTTGAGATGACTATTGAGGAACTTGACCTGTCTGTTCGTTCGTTCAACTGCTTAAAGAGGGCGGGCGTCAACACTGTGGAAGATCTCACAACGAAGACAGAAGAGGATATGATGAAGGTCAGAAATCTCGGCAAGAAATCGCTTGACGAGGTTGTGGCAAAGCTTCATTCATTCGGACTTGACCTTCGCAGTGAGGACGAATAAGAATTACCTATAACGGTTAAAGGAGTGAATTTATATGCCAGGAACCAGAAAACTCGGTAGAACAAGCGACCACCGCAAGGCAATGCTCAGAGGCATGGTTACTTATCTTTTAGAGAACGGCAAAATTGAAACGACCGTTACAAGGGCAAAGGAAGTTCGTGCAATGACCGAGAAGATGATAACTCTCGGCAAGCAGGGCACGCTTCACGCAAGAAGACAGGCATTAGCATATGTAACTAAGGAAGATGTAGTTACAAAGTTATTCGCTGAAATTGCCCCGAAATACAAGGAAGTAAACGGCGGTTACTGCCGTATTATCAAGACAGGCCCCAGAAGAGGCGATGCAGCAGAAATGTGCATAATCGAATTGGTTTGATTTGATAATATGAAATAGAAAGACAGCTCCGAAAGGGGCTGTCTTTTTTTGCGATATACATTTATATGTTCACTTGGGGATTTTCTGTTCTTTCAAGCAAATAGTCAATTGACACGTTAAAATAATCGGCAATTTGAATAAGCGTGTTTATGTCCGGCTCACGCTCACCTGTTTCGTACCTGCTGATAGTGTTTTGATTTGTATTCAATGCCAGTGCTAATTTTAGTTGGGATATGCCTTTGGATTTTCTTAATTCTTTTAATCGCATGAAATCACCCCTTGACATTATTATCTCACAGTGGTATTATTTTTATATCCCAATTCGGGATATAAAGGCGGCACGAAAATGAATTTTGTGAAAACCACTCATCAAGGAGGAAACGCAATGAAAAGATTAAAAAAACTCACAAGCATAATATTAGCAATGGTTTTAATGGTTTCGGGCTGTATCGGCTTCTCGGTATCGGCAAGTGCAAAGACAACCCCATGGTACAAGATAGTAACAGTTAATGGCAACAAAATTACCGCTTGCAAAGATTACTACGACATAAAAGGAAACAAGACAATCAAGTTTGAGTTTGCTTATGTTAACAGCGGCATTGTTTATCCCAATCTGTTCAAGAGTGCATACACAGATGAAAGCGCACTCACAAAGAAAGACGTCAGATTCTCATACAAGGTATACAGAAACAATAAGTTGGTTGATTCCGGAAGCAATTTGAAATACAACTCAACAATTAAAATCAAAGGCAATACATTTAAAACGTGCAGAGTTTATGTAACCTCAACTTTTGTTTCAGACGGCAAAGATATTTGCAAGAACGGCAAAACCGTTTATGCGAGAACTATTAACGCAAAAAGTACAGTACAATATATACGTTATCGTATATCTTACTAAAATTTAAGTTTAGCACTAAAATTTAATTTTTTGTGCCGCCTTTATTTTTTCAATATCGGTTTGCCATGATTTAGCGGTTGCTTTTTGGCAAGCTGAAGTATAGAGTGCTTTGATAATAAAAGTGAAGATTTAAAGTTTGTTCGCTATACTATAATATATAAACCGTACGCCTGACTTGTGCGAAGGTGAGATTTAAGCCTCGGTGCGGATATATTTTAAAGGGATAGTCACATATCTGACAGAGATAAACAGATCTATTGGCGAGTTTAGTGGTCATTGGTTTGGCCCACCATCGCCAACGGCATAGGTGGACACAAACCAATGACCTGCCGCCCGTCCCCGGCACCCCACCCAAGCAGGAGCCGCAAGAAAACAGTGAG
>CAZTSC010000006.1:0-96082 GCA_964616655.1 uncultured Faecalibacterium sp. | reverse complement strand
CCGGTTTCCCATTTTGAGACAGCCTGACGTGACACTCCGATCATGTCGCCCAATGCCTCCTGCGAAATTCCGCATTTCTTTCGGCAAAGAATTATTTTTTCGTTCAATTTCATATATTCTTCCCCTTTCTTTCAACCTTATTTTATCATCGAAACACGAATTTGTCTATAAAGTGAGGCTTGAAGTTTCGCAACCGGTGGTTGACAAGGCAATTTTTGTTCCAATAAGTACGTTTTAACTGTGGTTTTTAATAGCAATTATAAAAACAAAAGAATATAATGGAGAAATTGATATAATATAAACAGCTTTAAATTTAGCTGCCGTTTTACCCCCAAATTCTAAAATATGCCTATTAATTCACTAAGTATCATATACATTTTCCACAAAACTTTCATCTTTTTTCATGAATTTTGAGTAAATTATTGACATTTATGTTACAGAATTGTAAAATGTACAAGTAAAATTTTTTTATTTGGAGGCTTTAGCTATGAAGAAAAAACTAATTAGCATCGCTTTGGCTCTCGTTATGCTTTTGACGATGCTTCCGCTGACTGCATTTGCAGAATCGACTCTGCCGCTTGTTATTGTTTCCGGCTATTCTTCGTCTCAGATATATGAGTTTGACGATGACGGAAACATAACCAAAAAGCTTTGGGGCATAGAGGGTGGCGAAGGAACAACATCAACCTTGCTTAACTTCCTTCCCGAATTGGCAGCACCCACTTTTGAGTACCTCATAAACAATAATCCGGCACTTCTTGAACAAAAACTCGGCGAGGGTGCTATGGCTGTTATGGATCATTTCATGCTCAATCCTGACGGAACGGCTAAATATAACTCGGACACTTGGCCCAAAACAGCCGCCGAAAGCAACATGAAATATATCTATGACCATGTTGAAGAAGATCCAAACCTTGAGGGTGCAATGCATGAAGCAAGATATCTCCCGTATCTTACAGAAAGACTCGGCGCTGAAAATGTCTATCAGTGTTGTGTTGACTGGAGAAAGACAGCTATAGAATGTGCTTTCACTCTCGGTCAGTATGTCAAGGACGTTAAGGCTCACTCCGGTGCAAGACAGGTCAACATCTTCTGCGAAAGCCATGGCGGTCAGGTCACCGGCACATACCTCAGCCTTTGCTCTATCGTTGATAAGGGCGGCGAAGATGCCGAAAGACTTGCGACACTTCTCGAAGTTGAAAAATCAGAGCTTAAAAACTATTTCGATTTATCAGATGTACATAACGTTATGATGAACTCACCGGCCGTTGGCGGTGTCCAGCTTGCCTACGACCTGATAAAGGGCGGCGACCAGCTTCGCTTTGACGTACCCGTTATTATGGAGTTTGTCGAATATGCAACCAATCCGCTTTATTCTGTTGCCGGCGGCAACGAATATACTTGGGAGTCAAATTTTGAAGAAATACTCCGTGGTGTAGAGGTTGAAAAGATCAATGCACTCACAAACGGTATTCTTCAAAATCATTGCTTACCGCTTGTTCTTTCTCTCGGTAGTATGTGGGATTTCATGGCTCTCGGAAAATATGACGAGATCAAGGCCTCATATCTTAACACCGAGGAAAAAGCACTTGCTTATGCTCCGATGATCGCTAAGAGCGATTACACTCACTATGTTGTTATGGAAAACCTTAACGAGAACCTCACCTACGCAAGAGAACACGGTGTCAATGTCAATATCGTTGTCGGAACAGATATAACAACTGTTTCAGGCGGTCAGGTCAACGGTGACGGTCTTATTGATGCCAACACGGCTTCGGGCGCTAAGACTCTCGCTGTCGGCTGTCGTTTCAATGACGGCTATAAGACAGATTACACCGATGATGCGGTCACTTGCACCGATCCGACACATAACCACGTTTCTCCCTCTTTAAATCTTGACGGAGCTTATGCCTACCTTCCTGAAAATACTTGGTACGTTGAAGGTCAGTTCCATGCTCAGTATGCGGTCGATAAATATGTTTGGGCGTTAAACGATGCTATTCTTTTTGACGAGACAGTCACTGACGTTTATTCAAGTGAGGAGTTCCCGCAGTTCAATGTTACATATAACGCAAAACTTGGTGTACACGCACAGTTTGATGATTCTTTATATGGCACTGTAACAAAAGACGACAAGGCACTTATCATCACAAATCTTTCAGAAAAGAGCAATGTTGAAATCACCGGAATCAAGGTCGAGGGTATGGACATTAAATTTAACGCAGCCGGAAAGACTCTCAAGGTTGGCGAAAGCGTTAAAATTCCGTTTACGGGTGATATTCCCGATGTTGACGGACAGAATGTCAAGATCACAGTTTACTTCATGGAAGATAACTCGGTTTGGGCGCTTGACAGCAGAACCTTTAACTTTGTTATCAGAGGCGGACAGCCGATCGAGTATGACGAATCAAATCCGATTATTGATGAAAATTCAACTTCAACCGATTGGGTTAAAGACCTTACAGCTAAATACGATAACTTTGATATGTCGGCAAAAATCAAGGCTATAGTTTCTGCGGCGGTCAGACTGTTTAAAGTTATAATCGCTGTGTTCGGCAATGCCGGAGCAGGTTCGGAGACAGCATGATCTTAAAATAAATGTTATTTTATCGCACCCGATTTTCGGGTGCGATTTTTTTCGAGGATAAAGCTTTCCGTCATTTTTCACAAATTTCAGTGCTGTTTTTTCTCACTCATTTTAACAGCTGTATTTTCATTTTTTCTTGACACTACATACAATATGTGCTATCCTATAAGAGAATTTGACACTATATATTGTTGGAGGGAAATCATGAAAATTATAAAGAGAAATGGCTCTGAAGCTGTGTTCGATATAACTAAGATCATCATTGCGATAAGCAAAGCGAATGAAACCGTTGACGAAAAAATCCGAATGACACCAATGCAGATACAGCGAATTGCCGATAGCGTTGTGCTTGCGTGTGAAAAGCTGGGCAGAGTTGCAGGTGTTGAAGAAATTCAGGACATGGTCGAAAAACAGATCATGGCTCACGGTGCATATGAGGTTGCTAAATCTTATATAACCTACCGTTATACGAGAGAATTGGTTCGTCAATCAAACACGACCGATGACAAGATTTTAAGCCTTATTGAGTGCAACAACGAAGAAGTCAAGCAGGAAAACTCAAACAAAAATCCTGTTGTCAACTCCACTCAAAGAGACTATATGGCAGGAGAAGTTTCCAAAGACATTACGAGCCGAATACTTCTTCCGAAAGAAATAGTCGATGCCCACAACGAAGGAATAATCCATTTTCACGATATGGATTATTTTGCTCAGCATATGCATAACTGCGATCTTGTCAACCTTGAAGATATGCTCCAAAACGGAACTGTCATCACAGGCACATTAATAGAAAGACCGCACAGTTTTTCGACCGCTTGCAATATCGCAACACAGATAATTGCACAGGTCGCATCAAACCAATACGGTGGTCAGTCGATCTCCCTCGCTCATCTTGCTCCGTTTGTACAAGTAAGCCGTGACAAGATCAGAACGACCGTGCTTGACGAGATAAAAGACATAGGCTCTGAAGTCAGCGAGGAAAATATCGACAAGATGGTTGAAAAGCGACTTCGTGAAGAAATACGCAAGGGCGTTCAAACGATTCAATATCAGGTTGTGACGCTTTTGACGACAAACGGTCAAGCTCCGTTTGTGACGGTGTTTATGTATCTTAATGAGGCTAAGAACGAGCAGGAAAAGAAAGATCTCGCCATAATAATCGAAGAAGTTCTTGAACAGAGATATCAAGGTGTCAAAAATGAGAAGGGTGTTTGGGTGACACCGGCATTTCCGAAACTTATATATGTTCTTGAGGAGGACAATGTGAATGAAAATTCACGCTATTATTATCTGACAAAGCTTGCCGCTAAGTGTACCGCAAAAAGACTTGTTCCGGATTATATTTCCGAGAAGAAGATGAAAGAACTCAAAGAGGGCAACTGTTTTCCGGTAATGGGTTGCCGAAGTGCGTTGTCTCCATGGAAAGACGAAAACGGAAACTACAAGTTCTACGGAAGATTTAACCAAGGTGTCGTCACGCTTAACCTTGTGGATATCGCACTTTCATCGGGTGGAAACATAGACAGATTTTGGAAAATCTTTGACGAACGCTTAGAGCTTTGCTATAAAGCGTTAATGTGTCGCCATGAAAGACTTAAAGGCACGTTGTCCGATGCCGCCCCGATTTTGTGGCAGTATGGCGCTTGCGCAAGACTTAAGAAGGGCGAGCCGATAGACAAACTTTTGGTTGGCGGATATTCAACGATCTCTCTCGGATATGCCGGACTTTGCGAGTGCGTGAAATATATGACGGGCAAATCTCACACTGATCCGACCGCAACGGGATTTGCTCTTGATATCATGAAATATATGAACGCAGCTTGCAACAGGTGGAAAGAGGAAACGACTATCGGATTCGGTATCTACGGAACACCGCTTGAATCGACCACATATAAATTCGCAAAATGTCTGCAAAAGCGTTTCGGTGTGATTGAGGGTGTGACGGACAAGGGTTACATCACGAACAGTTATCATGTTCATGTCACCGAAAATATAGATGCGTTTGAAAAGCTCAAGTTTGAGGCTCAGTTCCAAGCTCTTTCAACGGGTGGAGCTATCAGTTATGTTGAAGTTCCTAATATGCAGAACAATCTTGAGGCGGTCTTGCAGGTTATCAGATTTATATATGATAATATAATGTACGCCGAGCTTAACACAAAGAGTGACTATTGTCAGGTATGCGGTTTTGACGGCGAAATAGTTATTGAAGAAGTTGACGGAAAGCTTGTTTGGACGTGTCCGCAATGCGGAAATCAAGATCAGGACAAGATGAATGTCGCAAGGAGAACCTGTGGATATATAGGAACGCAGTTTTGGAACCAAGGCAGAACGCAGGAGATAAAGGAAAGAGTATTGCATCTTTGATATGAGAAAAACGGTTGCTTTAGGGCGGCCGTTTTTTAGCGAGCGAAGCGAGCGTAAGTTGGGAGCGTGTGCGCTCCCGAACACGAAGTGTGAGGGAGTGCCAAGCTCCCAACCGCTGCTGTCGGGTTGGTTAAGTGCGAGTGTGAAAGTTGCAGGGACTTCCATCTGAAAGTTTGTACAGATTTACGGAGGCATTATGCAAAGCGGAGGAGTTTCAGCCGAAACTCCTCCGCAAAATTTTAATTTAAGCCTCAGGATAATAAAGATCCGCTGACTTCCAGTCCTTGAGAACTTCATAAATCATCTCAGCTTCTTTTTTTGCTCCTGCAAGATCGTGGTCTTTGTAATTCCCACATTCCTTTTCGCTTGCTCCGGGGATTTCACCCTCATAATCCTTGATAAATTCAAAAGCATCAACGGCAAGCTTGATTGCCTCTCGGTGGCTTGTCGCGCTGCGAAGAAGAAAATAAAATCCCGTTCGGCAACCCATAGGGCCGAAGTATATAACATTGTCAGCAAATTTTGTGTTTCTGACATATGTCGCAAATAAATGTTCAAGCGTGTGGATTGCGGCATTTTCCATGACCGCTTCCTTGTTCGGCTTTCTCATTCTGATATCATATGTGACGATATCTCCGTCTACCCTTGAAATATACATTCCCTTGGGGAGGATCGTGTGATCAATTCTGAAACTTGCAATTTTTTCCATTTTTATGTACTCCTAATTCATAATATATTTATCCTTAAACAAAGCTTTGATTTCTCTGTTAAGGGGTAAATTTTCTTTTTTTTCAAGCAACGGATCGTCACTTAGAATTTCATTTGCCGCATCTCTCGATTGATTGCAAAGCACCATGTCATCGAGCATATCCGCAATATGCATAAGTGGCAGACCATGCTGTTTTTCTCCGAAGAAGTCACCGGGGCCTCTCAAACGCAAATCTTCATCAGCTATCATGAAACCGTCATTTGACTTTCGCATGATCTCAAGCCGTTTTTGTGCCGTTTCACCTTTTGTGTCCGATATAAGTATGCATGACGACTTCTCTTTGCCACGACCTACTCGTCCACGGAGCTGATGCAGCTGTGAAAGTCCGAATCTGTCGGCATCTTCTATCACCATTATAACAGCGTTTGGAACGTCAACTCCGACTTCAATAACCGTTGTGGCTATGAGCAGTTGTATTTTCCCTGCAACAAAGTCAGCCATGACAGCATCTTTCTCTTTCTGTTTCATCTTTCCGTGAAGAAGTCCTGCGGTGTACCCCTTAAAAGCGGTCGAGGTGAGCCTTTCGGCGTATTCGACTGCACTTGTCAGGTCAATGACATCGCTTTCCTCAACAAGAGGGCAAACGATATAAGCCTGTAACCCTTTGTCAAGATGCTTTTTGATGAAATTATAAACCCGTTCGTGATAACTTGAATCGACAACATAGGTTGCTATTTTTTGTCTGCCGGGAGGAAGTTCGTTAAGAACTGAAATATCGAGATCGCCATAGATGATTAGAGCCAATGTTCTCGGAATAGGTGTCGCCGACATGACAAGGGTATGTGGATTTTCTCCTTTTGCTGAAAGGCTCATTCTTTGAGCGACACCAAAGCGGTGTTGTTCATCGGTGATAATGAGTCCGAGCCTTTTGAAATTGACATCGTTTTGAATGATAGCGTGAGTTCCGATGACAAGATCTATTTCACCATCGGCTATCTTTTGCTTTATCTCTCTTTTTTCTTTTGCTTTTGTCGAGCCTAGGAGCAAAGCCACTCGTATTCCCGAATCCTTGAAGAAAGATTGAAATGAGTTGTAATGCTGAGTGGCAAGAATACTTGTTGGTGCCATAAGAGCCGATTGCATGGAATTTTTAGCCGCTGAATAGACTAAAGCCGCCGCAACACAGGTTTTTCCCGATCCGACATCGCCTTGCAAAAGGCGATTCATCGGTTCATGAAGTCCCATATCTCTTATACCGTCACTTATTGCATGGCTTTGAGCAAGAGTCGGTGTGAATGGGAGCTTAGACAAAAATTCTTCGGTATAATCATCTGTCAGAATTGTGTCGGTGTACCCTCTCTCACGCTTTTTAAGCTTTGACATTCCGAGCTGTAAAATCAGCAGTTCTTCAAACATCAGCCGTCTTTTAGCTATGGAAGCATCAGCAGAGTTTTGCGGAAAATGAATATTGTGCATAGCGTATCCGAGAGTGCAAAGCTTATATTTTTCTCTTATGCTTTCGGGGATCACATCATAATCGGGTGAATATATGCTCAGTGCGTTTTTGATTACGCTTTCTATGGTTCGGCTTGTCAAACCTGCTGTTTGAGGATATATCGGCATTAGCTTTCCGGCGTTTTCGATCGGATCAATCATAGGTGACAGCATCTCATATCTGCCGTGATTTAAAATAAGCTTTCCCGTGAATATGTATTCCCTGCCGGCTTGCAGCAGAGTCGGAATGTACCTATTATTAAAAAAGGTCAAATGAAGTATTCCTTCCCAATCCGTAACTTCCGTTTTATAAAGGGTTATGCCGTTCTTGACTTTGACACCGATGGGGGTGTAATCAACGACAGCTTGAACGGAGCAGACCTCATCGGGCTGACATTCACGAAGTAATTTTAAGTTAGTGAGATCACGATAGTGTCTGGGATAAAGATGCAAAAGTTCCGACACGGTTTGCACACCAAGCTTTTCAAAAAGCTTGGCTCTCTTTTCACCGACACCCTTGACATATCTTATATCCGTGTCTGCATTGAGCATCTTATCACCTCCGTTTATTGACTGACCATGACGATATAATCGTATATATCCTGACCGCCGTTAATGACATTGATCTGTGACTTTTTGTGCTTTTTGTTCAGCACTTCGTCAGCTTTTTTCATGACTGATTTATTTACAGTTTTGCCGCAAAAAACACTTATGTCATTATAATCCTTATCACAGAGTTTTTCAACCACTTTTTCCATGCAGGAAAAAGTATCCTCTGTGCAAACTTCGATTTTATCTCCTATGATTCCTATGCTGTCGCCTTTTTTTATCTTTTTCAGAGGTTTATCGGCAATGCAAATTTTTCCGGTTTTTATCTGAGACATTGATGAGAGAATATTTTTCTTATTTTCATCTGACGAAAGAGAGGAGTCAAAGTTCATCATGGCCCACATTCCCTGAGCCGGATCTTCGGTCTCTACTATGACACATTCGGTGTCGGACATTTTGACCGCTTGTTTAAACGCAAGCAAGTTATTCTTGTCGTTAGGAAGCATAAAAACAGTTTCGGCATTTAATTCGGCTATGGCTTTTGAAGCTTGACCTGCCGATATCTTTTCTTTTGATGTGATTATCCTGTCACAGCCGAGCTGATTGAAACATTCCGATATTCCGTCACCCGTGCTGACAGCGATAAAAGCGTATTTTTTCTTTGCTCCCCAAGAAGCGGAATTGTGTTGAAACTCCATATTTTCTATTTTGACGTTGACGATTTCACCTTTGCTCTGAGCGAGTGTCAGCACTTTTTCGGGGTAATTTGAGTGGACATGAATTTTTATGATTCCGTCAGATGCCGCCGATATTGCACTGTCACCGAGGCTTTCTAATTCCGACAGCTCAATCCTGTTTTCGCTTTTAATAATACATTCACAGCAAAATTTATTTTCAATAAGCACACGGCTAAAAGCTTTATGTTCCTCTTTAATTTCCGAATTGTTTAATTCGTACACCTTGTTTTCTTCTAAAAAGAGCCTTATTCCCTCCATAAGGCAGACAAGACCTTTTGCACCCGAATCGACAACATTTGCCTCTTTAAGCTCCGGCAGCAATTCCTTCGTTTTCGCAAGTGTCGCAGTCGCAGTGACATAAACTTCGGAAAATATTTTCTTGAGACTGCCCGACATTACAGACACTTTAGCCGCCTTATCCGCACACGCTCTGAGTACCGTCAAAGCTGTTCCCTCTTTTGGGGAAGAAACGCTTTTATAGCAAAGTTCAACTGCGTTTTGAAATCCTTTTACAAGGTACTCCCCACCTGATTGTCGGGGGCGAAACGCCGAAGCGAACCCTTTTGTCGCTAAAGAGAGAATAACCCCCGAATTTCCTCTCGCACCCATGAGGCAGGCAAGAGAAAAGTCGGCGATCATTTCTTCATCGGTTTCATATTCCTTTTGTCTTATTTTATCAAGGCCGCTTTTAAATGTCATGCACATATTGTCTCCCGTGTCACCGTCAGGTACGGGAAAGACGTTGAGTGAATTTATCAAAAGTCGGTTATTTTCAAGATTTGCATATGCACTTTCAAGAGCCGTTTTGAGCTTTTCGGTTTCTTTCAATTTTATGACCTCCGTTAACTTTTATGTAGTCAACGGCTCCGGTGCGATTATTTAAATTTCCATTCATATATATTTGAGAAAAGATCGCCCTCGCATACGCTGACATTATCTTCAAGTGTGTTCGATATTGCGGCGAGTCCTTCTCTGTAGCAAAGCGGAACGAATGGAATATCAGTATTGAAGGTGTTGACAAATTCTTCGATCTTAATTTTTCCCGAAACAAGCTTATTATACGCTGAAACTGTAGCGAGATTTTTGTCGATATAATATGCGACACTGCCGTTTTCATCAAAGAACGGCGACAGGCTCATGTTTCCGCAAAGCTTGATTTCACCTATATACATATCGTATTTTCCTTTTCTTGCCGCTTTTTTCAGCTCTTTTCTGTCAAGCTTGATTATCTGAATTTCTATGCCTGCCGTCTGAAGATCCGATTGTATCATTTTGGCAGCCTGCAATTTGAAATCGTTATCTTTGTTGACCGCAAGAGTGAGTATAAGATCCTTTCCGGCACTGTTCTTTCTATGCTTGTCCGTGTCGTTTTGATAAGCATATCCGCTTTCGTCAAGCATTTTGGCTATGTCTTGAGCTGAATATTCAGCTGTTGGAGATGATGGAACTTCTTTCCAAAGAGGATTGAACGGAGTCTTTGCGGCTGTGGCGTACCCATTAAAAGCGGTGTCGGCAATATCTGCTCTATTCACGGCACATGAGATTATCCTGCGAAGTTTGCTGTCTTTGAGAAGTCCTTTTGTGCTTTTCATGCCGATATAGACAAGATTATTCAGAGGAACGTCTTTTGTCGTGGCAACAATTCTCTCTATATTGCAGTCGCTCAAGCTTCTGTAAGCAAAGCTTATCTCGCCGATCTGGAGACAGCCGAACTCATCATTGCTGTTTTTGATATTAAATAAAGATATCTTAGATATAGAAGCTTTTTCACCGCTGACATGATTTTTATTGGCTTTAAGCTTTCCGGAAGAAAGATAATATCTTCCCGAACCTATGGCTTTTCCATCAGCCGAACTTCCGCTTTTAACTATCGGGAATGTCAGACAGTTCAGAGCATAGATATCCGAATTTGACAGCTTAAAGACAACCGTTTTTGAATTTTCCGCATATGCTGAATCGAAATTTTCAAGTTGTTCGCCATAGTTGTCGCTTTCTTTGGCAAGTTTAAACGAATAAACAACGTCACTTGTGCTCAAAGCTGTTGAGTCCGAAAACTTAACTCCGGACTTTATCTTTATCGTCACACTCTTGTCTGAAACTTTGCCGCTATCAGCTAAGACGGCAACGGGTGAAAAGCTGCTGTCGAGTTTATAGAGCGAATCATATAAAAGCGTTGTCAGATCATGGTTCATCTCGGTCTTGAGCGTGTAAGGATCAAGTCCGTCAGCTGCATTATACGGCAGCGAAAGCTGTGTGTTTTTCAATGTTTCGGCTGAAGTTGTGTTATCACTTTCATCGCCGGTTGTCTGTTCGGTGTTCTGTTGAGATGTCGTGTCTGTCTCGTCATCTCCGTCATTTACACAAGCTGCAAGACTTATAATAAAAATAAACGATAAAAATATGCAAATAAATTTTTTCATTTTTCTGACCTCTTTCTGTTAGTCTTCTTTTATCAGTATTCTTTTGACAGAACGTGTTGCTCCGTTGTTGTCAATATCGAATATACAGCCACCGAGGACACATTTTCCGTTTGCATGGGTGAATTTAGTTTGCTGAGAGTCTTTGAGCCTTGATATAACACATTCGGGTTCAACTCCGAGGCAAGACAGAAACGTTCCGACCATTCCGAGATCGGTTATATATCCCGTGCCGCCGGGCAGGACACATTCATCGGAAGTCTGCACATGGGTATGAGTACCCCACAAGGCACTTATTTTTCCATCAAGATAAAATGCCAAGGCTCGCTTTTCGCCCGTGGCTTCGGCGTGAAAATCGACAAGTTTTATCTTAGCTGACCGCACCTCATCTTTTTCAAGCAGGCTATCAATACATTCAAACGGATTTTCGACACCTTCCGTGTAAGCTGATCCCATGAGATTTATCACCGCCACTGAGAGACGGCCCATGTCAAGCACCGTGTATCCGTCACCGTATTCGCAGACATTGAAGTTTGCGGGGCGGATTATGTCATGTTTTTCGTCAAGGTAGTCATAGACTTCTTTCCGTCTGAAAACGTGATTTCCCGTTGTGATGACATCAGCACCGACAGAAAACAGGAAGTCGGCACTTGACGGTGTTATCGCATTGCTTTTGTCGGAGTTTTCACCATTGACAATGCAAAGCTCTATTCCGTTATCTTTCTTTATCACAGGCAGAGTTTTGGCGAGAAAGCGGCAGCCGTTTTCTCCGACCACATCGCCTATTGCAAGTATCTTCATTCTTCGTCCTCGTAATATCCGTCATCTTCGGGATAATAATCCCAACCGTCATAATAGTTTATCTTTCTTTCAGGCATGGGTATCTCGTCAATTGCCTCAAGTTTTTGACCTGCCATCCAAAGGGTGGGGGTAAGTCTCAAAGTGTAGCCGCAGCCTTGAGGTGTCAGCCACTCATGCATTGCTGCTTCGGGCAGGGCAAAAGCCGCCATGATCGTCATGATGACACCGCCATGTGTTATGATTGCCGTACTCTCGGTTTGTGATCTCATTATGCCTTCAACTATAGCTGCAAATGAAGTGCAGACACGCTTGGCAAAAGCCGCATTGCTTTCACCGAAAGGCGGTTCAATGTCCTTGTCGCCTCTGATCCAATCGTCAAAGAGTTCTTCCTTTTCGTGGAGTTCTTCGGCGGTTCTGCCTTCAAATTCACCGAAGTTACATTCGATGAGACCGTCTATTGTCGCCACAGCCGAGTCGGGATATATTATTTTCGCTGTTTCGGTGCAACGTGAAAGGGGAGATGAGAAAACAGCATCGGCATAGGGGTAGATATATTCCTGTTTCATCTGTTCAAGCTGTTCGATTCCCGCTTCACTCAGCGGCACATCGGTATGGCCGATATATTTTCCCTCTAAGTTTTCATTTGTCATTCCGTGTCGAATAAGATGTATTTTATATGTTTTCATAAAAAATGCTCCTAAATTTATAACTTTGATATGCCCCAAAAGTTCAGGGGCGAAGAAAAGCTGATCTTTATATCTGTATATTATAATAAAATTGTATGTAAAAATCAATCCTTGAGATCGGTTTTGAGAGAGTTTGAACGGTAAAATTAAACTTTAACAAATTTTAAAATGCAATTGGTCAGAAATTTGTTGCATTTTAAATGTAACTATGCTAAAATAGACAAGTTATATGGTTTGTCACGGACAACCGGACATAAATTTCAGAAAGAGGTTAATTAAATGGAGAAACTTTTACACAAGATTTTCGGCACGAAACCCGGTGAGGGTGTTCAGCCGAAAGAGGCCTTAGCCTACGGTGTTGCAGGCTTCGGTCAGAACTTTATTTGCACGATCATCGGATCGTATCTGACAATCTTTATGACAGATGCACTTCTTTTCGGTGCTGACGGCGTAACGGTTGGTTCGATCACAGGTGCTATGGCTGTTGCATGGCTCATGCTCGGAACAAGAATTTTCGATGCACTCAATGATCCTATCATGGGCAGTGTTGTTGACAGAACCAGAACAAAGTATGGCAAATGTCGTCCTTATCTCAAGTGGATGGCTATTCCCATCGCAGTTATGACGATCCTTTGCTTTGCACCGTTCTATAAGGCAAAAAGCACTTCAACATTCGTTATTATCGCAGTTGTCTATGTTATTTGGAGTGTTGTTTACACTATCGTTGACGTTCCTTATTGGGGACTTTCAACTCGTATGACAAACGACACTGAGGTCAGAGGCAATATGCTGACGGTCGTTCGTCTTATGTGTACACTCGGTGCAGGTATCGTAACTGTATTTGTACCTATTATCACAAATGCTGTCACAGCTGATTTCAAATACACCGAAGGCGACACTGCTCTTATTCTCGCTGATAAAGCAGACGCTATTAAGAGCCTCATGACAACTCTCAGCCAGGAAGATGCAGTTAAAACTTTCATCGGCACGGTTAAAGCCGGCATGGAAGTTGAAAATGCGAACACTTTGAAAATGACCTATTTCATTTGTGCGCTTGTCCTTGTTGTGCTTGCTCTCCCGATGTTCTACTACGGTTTCAAGAACACAAAAGAGCGTTTTGAGACAGACACAGATGCTAACCCGCCCTCATTCGGCCACAACCTCAAGCTCCTCTTCAAGAACAAAGAGCTTCTTCTCATCGTTCTTTCGGGTGTACTTGGCGGAGCAAGAATGGTTTATACATACACAGGCGGTCTTTATTTCGCAAAGTATGTTCTTCAGAACGAGGGAATTTATAGCGTTATCACTCTCCTTGTTGTTCCGGGCGGACTTGTTGCTTCACTTCTTGTTCCCTGGATGTCAAAGAAATTCACCAAGAAGTGGTCATATATCGCTGTTCATCTCTTTGGCGGTGTCGTAATGACTATCATGTACTTCGTAGGCTATGACGCACCGTGGAAACTCATTGTCTGTGCAATCGGCCTTGTACTTTTAGGTATTCCTCAGGGTGTCAACAACATTATCACCTACGCTATGATCGGTGACACGGTTGATTATCTCGAATGGAAAACAGGCGAGAGAGGCGAGGGTATCTGTTTCGCAATGCAGACACTCATCAACAAGATCGGTATGGCTGTCGGCGCTTTCATAGGCGTTATCTCATTCTCAGCGGCAGGTATCAACTCAGAGACAGGCGCTATCGCTAATCCGAACCTGCTTTGGAATATGCTTATCCTTTCGGGCGTTATCAGTATGTTCGCTTGTGCAATTCCGATGTTCTTCTACACTATCACAGAGAAGAGACAGAAAGAAATGGTTGCCGAGATCGAGGCAAGAAGTTCAAGCAAAGCCGCAAAATAAAACTTAAGAAATCAGATATCAAACCGACTGTCGCTTATGACGGTCGGTTTTTCTCTTTTCGCCAAAGCCAAGTTAGAGCGAGATTTCAGAGAAATCCGAAAATCAGATTTCTTCTCGCCGTGAGTTTTTGCGGTGGTTGTTCGGCGCTCCCTCGCTTTCGCTCGCAAGCGCACAAACAACCACCGTTGTCGCCCTGCTCCGCACCCCGACGCCCACCCGTTTTTGTGCAAACTGCACAATCTCACCGCACAAATTTTTACATTTTAATTTTATTAAATAATTGTAAATGGGTTGAAAAAAATCCCATTTTGCGATATGATAATTGTGTCTAAGAATCGTCAGTTTTTGTTCTTTCAGAGCAAGAACGACAAAATTTGTTTCAACGGGGAATCCGATAACATAGATCGAAAGGCATATTTTTAAGGAGGTTAATTAAACTATGTCAAAATTGAAAGGTTTGAAAAAGACTTTGGCTGTCTTTATGGCGGCTCTTATGGTTATGTCCTGTTGGGTATTCACGCCTGTGAGCTTTGAGGCAGAGGCAGCTACGGCAGGTTCATACTATTATAAAGTAGTTGCTAATTGTACAGAAGCTACCAAAAATGGTTGGACAGGATGGGCTTGGAGAATTTTCGGAAAATATAACAATGGACAAGGCAATGAAAATGCAAAGCCGGAAAATGGTTCACAGTATTACACTGAGCAAGAAATGAATGAAATAAAAGAGTTTACTATTTTTTCGGGTTATGGTGAACCGGGTTGGTTTCCGACAAAAGTAACATATGAGTTTGGATGTAGCGGAGGAAGTAAAGGTATTACTTTTGATATATATGTTTATGTCGGAAAGTCTGCTGATAGTTTGACTTGTATTTATAGTAATAATTATCACTATAGAGGCAGCAATTTCTATTTGACGCAAACTTGGGATTTGAATGGAAAACCTGAGCAATATAAACTTCCCGAAGCTACCAGCGTGAGCATCACAAGTGGTGCATCTTCTATCACGATTCCCAAAACAGGTGAGATGACTGCTTTAGGAAACTATACAGCCGGTGTTTATGATCAATACGGTGTTCAGATGACATATGATCCGGAATATTATGTTTGTGAAACAGAGCCGACAAGTGCCGGCGAGGCAAAAACCGCTGCAAGGCCCACAGGCTGTGATATAAACACTTCAACGGGTGAACTTCATGTTGATTCCGATGCTCAGATACCGGGTGAGACAGATACAAAGACAATTTATGTCGCTGCTGTTTACGGTGATAAATTTACGACCAAAGCAGTTACATTAAACGATCAATCCTATACTTTCACTCTTGATGCTAATGGTGGAACACTTGCCCAAACGACATACACAAAGAACTACGGTCATCCTTTTGGCACAGTTCCTACACCAACAAGAACAGGCTTTGATTTTAGAGGTTTCTATCAGACAAGGTTTGATGATTCCTATGAAACGACTAAATATTATGGAAATTCACTGGCAAGCGATACCACCTATGATAGCAATAGGACTTGGTATGCCGCATGGCAGGCTCAAAAATATAATTTGAAATTTGTATATCGTGATTCAAGCTATAATGAAAGAACCGATAACAGAAATCAGGTTTATTTTGGCAGAGAGATCAATGCTACAACCGGTATTCCGACAACAATAACAAAAGGCGATCATATTTATACTTTTAAACATTGGGCTTTAGCGACCAACCTTAACACAGCGGTCACATTCCCGACAACAATGCCGGCTAATGATGTGCAGTATGTAGCTGTTTATAATGACACCTTACGCACAGCGAATCTTGATGCACTTAAGGAACAGATCGCAGCAGCCGATGCTAAGAAAGCTACAGAGTATTATACAAAGAAAGGCTATACCGATGAGTCAATATCAGCACTCAACAGTGCATACGATATGGCTAAGAGTTATACAGATAGTACACCTCTGTCACAGCAGACAAATGTTGATGCGGCAACAGAAACACTTAAGGCAGCTATAGAGAATCTTACATTAAGAGATGTTACAGTTATCTTCAAAGATGAAACCGGTTCGGTTTTGAAAGACGGCTATGCAACCGTTAAATGGGGCGAAAGCGTCACTGTTCCGGCTGATCCTTCTATAGATAATGACATCAGCAACCACTATATCTTCAAGGGCTGGTTAGGCAGTGAAGATCCTGTGGAATTCTGCAAGAGAGTTACAGAAGATAAAATATTCCTTGCTGACTTTGAGGCAGAGGCACACACATATAAAAACGAAGTCATACAATCTACATGTACATCTGATGGTGCTATCAAGCACACTTGCCAGAAGTGTAATTTCAGTTATACAGAGGCAAGCGGTGTCACAGCTCACCACACTTGGAAAGCAACAAAAGATATAATCAAAGCGGCTACTTGCTCATCAAACGGAATTAAGGCTACAGTTTGTGAGAAGTGCGGAGTTTATCAGAAAGACTCTATCGAGTCAATCCCAACCACAGCTCACGCTTTTGGAGAATATACCACTGAAGTTGAGAGAACTTGTCAAGGCAAAGGCATCAAATACCGTGAATGTTCAAATTGCGAAGCAAGAGAATATATCTACGAAGATAAGTACGACCACAATTTTGACAGAACAACTATTAATGCGACTTGCACAACCGGCGGATACACAAAGCAGGTTTGTTCAAGATGTAACCTTATTAAAATATCAGCGGAGACACCGGCTAAGGATCACAATCTCAATACAGTGACAACACTTGAACCGACTTGCATGAGTGTCGGTTATAAGACAACGACCTGTAGCAATAAAAATTGTGATTATGAGAAGATTGAGATAATTCCGGCTTTGACATCTCACAGCTATCCCGACACTTGGACAACTGTTGAGGCCGCCACTTGCGGACATCAAGGCATCGAAAAGAGAGAATGTTCGGCTTGCCGTATGACCGAATATCAGGTCACTCCCAAGCTCGCTGAGCATAACTGGGACAGCGGTGTTGAGACAGTAAAAGCAACTTGCACAAGAGACGGACTTAAGACATACACTTGTGGAACTTGCGGAGCAACTAAGACAGAAACGATAGACAGCCTCGGCGGTCATAACCTTGTTAATGATCCCGACAACTCACAGGCAGCTACTTGCACATCGCCTGAGATAGTCGCTCAGAAGTGTTCAAATGCAGATTGCGACTACACGACAAAGGAAGTTGGCGCGGCTCTCGGTCATGATTTGGAAGCTACGACAACGGTTGCAGCTACTTGCAATAACGCAGGTTACAAGGTTTGGGAGTGCAAGAACACCGGTTGTGATTATGGCTACATCGAATACACCGATGCCGCAACAGGCAATCACGATTGGAAATTCACAACTTCACAGTCAGGAACACAGCTGACGGTCAAGGGCGAATGTTCATCTTGCAAAGCAACAACAGAAACAACTGTCACAGTTGCCGAAGGTCACACATATAGCAGTGTCAACGTTACAAAACAGCCGACCTGCAAGGAAACAGGAACAATAGTCATCGCTTGCGACAAGAGCCACAACGCTGCTTGCGCCGCCACTATCGAGGCTACACTTCCGATAAATCCCGATGCACACAAGAACATCACAACAGCTAACACTCCGGCTGATTGCACAAATGGCGGCAAGGTAGTCACCGCTTGTGACGATTGCAACGCAAAAATAGCCGAGACAACGATCCCTGCTAAAGGTCACTCATACACAACAAAGGTCAGCGAGACTCTTGCGACTTGCAAGACCGCAGGCTCGGTTACACTCAAGTGTGCTGATTGCGATGACACAAAGAATATCGAAACCGGCATCAACCCCAACGCTCACAAATATGAAAAGACGAGTTCAGTCGCTGCAACCTGCACGACTTCGGCATATGATGTTTACACTTGTCAGAATGGCTGCGGTGCGACATATAATATGTACACCGGCGATGCACTCGGTCATGATTGGGGCGAAGCAGTAGTTCAGCAGAACGGAAACCTCATCACTGTCACACGCACTTGTGGGCGTGTAGGCTGCGGAGAAACCGAAACTGTTCTGACGAACAAAGCAATAGACTATAGACACGATTACTCCGGAACAGTTGAAACTGTCACTAATGCAACGTGCAAGACCGAGGGCAAGATCAAAGTTCATTGTAAAGATGCCGGATGCGACAGCTATGTTGAAATCAACATCGGAACAAACGCAAAGGCTCACACTCTTAAGACCGAATATAAAGCTCCCGATTGTTTGAATGACGGTTACGTCAAGACATCTTGCACAGAATGCACAAACGAATTGTCAAATCAAAAGATAGACAAACTCGGCCACGACTTCTTCACGAATCTTGAAACTACAGCAGCCACAACTCCGGCAACTTGCACATCAGAAGGAACAAAGACGGTCACTTGCTCACGCTGCGAGGCGACCACAAATGTTACAATTCCGAAGCTTGGTCACTCGTACAAGAAAGTTTCAGGCGGCAAGGCAGCAACCTGCACAGAATACGGCTGGGATAAATATGAGTGTGAGAACTGCGATGCTACCTATAACGAGCTTATCAAGGAATCAGGCCACAAATTAACAGGCGAACCGGAGACGATAGCTCCGACCTGCACCGAACAAGGCTACACCAAGCAGTATTGCGAAGCTTGCGGAGAATGGATCAAGTCCGATTATGTAAACGCAAGCGGTCACAACTTCACAGGCGCAGGCACAGTTGTCACACCTCCGATTTGTACAGCCGGCGGTTACACGACCTACACTTGTCAGAATGATGGCTGTACTTACAGCTATGTTGGCGACTACACGCCCGCAAGCAGCCACGACTACACAGGCGAAAACAGCACAGTTGTCACACCCCCGACTTGTACAAGCAAGGGCTACACAGCACACAAGTGTAAGAACTGCGAATACTATTTTATTGACACATATGTTGACGCAACCGGTCACGACTTCGACATGACAAAGGGCGAAGCCGGAACAGATGCAGAAACCGGAAAGAATTATACGAAATATCCATGTAAGCACGAGTGCGGCGAGTACCAATATGAATATCTTGGCGATGGCTGTTCACACGTAAATTGGGAATATGTCAAGACGGTTGCTCCGACTTGTACACAGGATGGATACGATATTTATTCATGCCCGACCTGCAGGGACAACGCAATTAAGACGAACATCAAGCCGGCTCTCGGTCACAACTGGGATTACTGGGAGATTGAAAAGTATCCATATGTTGATGCAGACGGCACACAGCACAATGGAATTCAGAAGCATGTATGTCTGCGTTGCGGAATAGAAGAAACTCAGGAGATAATCGAGGGCAAGTTCTATCTCGTCACATTCTATAACTATGACGGAACAAGACTTATTCGTCCGGCATATTATCCCTATGGCACAGAGGCAAGAACACCCGACTTCACTCCGGTCAGAGTTGCCGACAACGGATACACTTACACATTCAAGGGTTATAACTATTCACAAGATGAGATAAGCTGCGTCACCAAGCGCATGGCTATCATCGCTGAATATGAGGCAACAGAAAGAGAATATTCCGTAACATATATGAATGAAAACGGAACAATTCTCCAGACGAGTGGCAATGTCAAATATAACTCAATCTCTGAGTCTTATATCGGAGCTGTTCCGACAAAGGCAAGCGATGAATATTATAACTATACATTCAGCTCATGGACAATTCAGTGTGATTCTGAAACAGGCACAGCTGTTGCAACGGCAACATTCGATCAGAGACTTAAAGATCCCGACAAAACTCCGACAAGCAATCAACCGGGACTTCTGACGAAGTTTGTTGAATGGCTCAAGAATCTCTTTAAGAAGCTTTTCGGAATCAAATAAAACAACTTACAAGCAGTTAAATCCTTAAACAAACTCCCCGATCGGTTAGCGGTCGGGGAGTTTTCGTCTTGCTGTGAGTTTTTGCGGTGGTTGTTTGTGCGTTCCCTCGCTTTCGCTTGGGAACGCACAAACAACCACCGTTGTCGCCCTGCTACGCACCCCGACTCCCACCCTTTGTGCAACTTCCACAAAACGAGACAATCTTTTTCTACATTAAAAAATAATAAAATATTGAGAAAGCTGTTGAATTGAAATCAAATTTGAGTTAGAATTTAAACTGTATAATAGTATAATTGTCTAAATATGCGTATAGTGGAGGATTTAATCTCCGCAAACGCAGATAATCTTGTTTTAACGGAGAATTCCGATAATATAGATAGACATAACGACATATTTTTTAGGAGGTATATTAACTATGTCAAAGAATAAAGGAGCAAAGAAAACGTTAGCTGTCATTATGGCGGTGCTGATGGTTATGTCCTGTTGGGTGTTCACGCCTATCAGCTTTGAGGCAGCAGCGGCGACAATGACATCGGGAACGTATAATGTTGTTATCAATTATAATGTAGATGATGATACATACGAAGCGCAAAATGCATATACAGGAAAAAGCAGCTTTAATGAAGGCTCAGATGAGAATAACAGGGTTGGTTTTTCACTTTATTATAAAACAAATAATGGCACAGGCACTGAATATGAGGTCTATTGGGATATAGGTAAGAACAGCAACCGTCCCTGTGGTCAGGCATCAGGTTCAGGCGCTACCGTTACAATGGCAACAGCATACATGAACAAGATAGGTTCCGGAACAGCCAAGGCAACTTTGCCGGGATTCCCGACTAAGCTGTATGCCGTCTGCGATAATGCTACTGTTGGTGCAGGCTCATATAATATAACGTCGATAACCGTAAACGGCACAACTATTTGGGCCGGCACAATTCATATGGATAGTAGTTATAAGCAGAAATACGGAACTTTGACAAGTAGCTACAGCTGGTCGAGTAATGACAGCAGTAATGCAAGTGGCTCTACTTCCACAAGAAATTGGAACTATCCTAAAGCAACTACAGTTGTATGGACACAGACTCCGAGCAACATAACTATAGCCGGCTCAACAACAATTGCCAGTTACTGTAGAGATCAATACGGCGTTAAACTCGCTTGCGATCCGACATATTCTCTCACGACCAATCCGTCAAACACAGCAATAAAAGGCACAAGAACGAATGGTGCAAATGCATCGTCATATAAAATAGAAGCACCTAATTCTGCAAGAATGGAAGGTCAGGGAAATAATAGCTGTGCAATTTCCGCAACGGCTTCATATACGTTCGGCGGAAACACAGTGACAGCCTCACGACAAATCACTGCCAATGACCCAAGCTATAATGTTACTCTTAAAGCCAACGGCGGAACAATATCAACAACTTCACCTATAAGCAGACAGTGGGGCGACAGATATAATGTTACACCTTCCGCAACATGGAACGGATATAGTTTGATAGGCTTCTATCCGACTGCTCAAGGCCCGTTTGTTGATGAAACAAGCATGCCGACCGGAACAAAGCTTGAATCTTCTTACATAGTTAAAGAAAACAGTGAGTGGTATCCGGCTTGGAGAGCTAACAAATATAACTTAACATTCTCGTATAAAGACAGTTCATATAAAGACACATCCGAAACAACGTCTGTTTATTATACTCAGACAATATCAGCCCCCGACGTTCCTCAGACAGTGAATGACGGTGTTGACTATACATACACATTTAAAGCTTGGGATCCGGCTGTTCCGTCAACAATGCCGGCGAACGATGCAACGTACACAGCGACTTACAACAAAGAAACGCATTATGCTACACTTACCGAGCTTATCGCTCAGATAGGAAATGCCGAAGCCAAAATGAATGAGTCGCTTTATACTCAAGGCGCATATACTGCGGAAACAGTCTCAGCCTTAGAAAGTGCATACAATGCAGCTAAGACACTTAGAGAAAGTTCTCCACTCAAGTCACAGCAAAGTGCCGTTGATTTAGCGGCTGAGAACCTTCAAAAGGCTATAGCAAATCTTCAAATCAAAAAGTTCACTGTCCTTTTCGTTGATGAAAGCGGTGCTATCTTAAAGAACGGCTATTGGTATGTAAGCTATGGCGATAAGGTTGCTGCTCCGACAAATCCCGAAAAGGAAAGCGACCACGAAAAGCACTATACATTCAGCGGCTGGGCTTCATCTGACAGTGACGATCTTTCAGCTTGCAACTATGTAGTTGATAATCTGAAATATGTTGCCAAGTTTACAGCGGAAGATCATGACTTCACTTCGACACCGATAAACTCTACTTGTACAACAGACGGTGCAACAAAATATACTTGCGCTTGCGGTTACAGCTATACAGAGGCAAACACAGCCGATAAGGCTCACCACAACTTCGCCGAGACGACAATTAAAGAGGCTACTTGCTCAGAAAACGGAATCAAGGCGAATGTCTGCTCAGCATGTGGCGTTTGTGAGAAAGATTCAATAACATCTATTCCTCAAACAACACATACATACGGCAACTGGACAACATATACATCCGCCACTTGTGCCGGCGAGGGTGTAGAGTACCGTGAGTGTGCTTGCGGTGCAAGAGAATACAAAACAACAAATAAGACGAGCCACAACTTCGGTGAGACAACAGTTGTTGCTCCGACTTGCACAGCTAAGGGTTATAGTTTCCACACCTGTTCAATATGTGGACTTATCGAGATATTTGATGAGACTAAAGCCAAAGGCCATGATAATAAGACGACAACAGTCGCTTCAACCTGCATGAGCAAAGGCTACACAGAAGTAAAATGCTCAAGTTGCGGTCACACTACTGTTACGTTTGAGACGACACTTGCCGACCACGACTATAAAGAGGTTGGTAAGGCTGATTCCACTTGCATAAGCTACGGTTACACAAAAAATGAATGTAGCGTATGCCACGCTGAAAAAATAGATATAATCCAAAAGGCAAGTCATATTTATGACACCGAATTTACAACCGATATCGAACCTACTTGCACAACAAAGGGACAGAAATCAAAGCATTGTTCAAATGTTGATTGTTCGGCAAAAACGGAAATTACAGAGATTTCTGCACTCAATCACAACCTCCAAAAAGACACAGAAAACTCAAAAGATGCAACTTGCACAGAGTCTGGAATTGAAATCAAAAAATGCTCAAGAGAAAATTGTGACTACACAACTGTTGAAAAGGTCATTGATCCCCTCGGTCACGACTACTCCGAAATCATCGAAACCGTTGATGCTACTTGCAAATCTGTCGGTTACACAACATACCAATGCTCACGTTGCGACAGCACCGACAAGAAATATTCAGACACGCTTGGCGATCATAGCTGGGGTACATGGACAACTGTTCAGACAGGAACAGACATCTTGCCCGGAATTGAAGTCAGACAGTGTTCGGTCTGTGAACTTTATCAATATAATTACACGGCACCGACAGGCACTCACACTTGGAACAGCGGTGTGATCACAGATCCCGCCACTTGCACAACAGAGGGCGAAATAACCTACACTTGCACCGGCGTGGATTGTGCAATTTGTGCTACAGCCGATAAACTCGCAACCTACACCGAGAAAATTCCGGCGACAGGTCACGATTGGGGCGAGGGCGAAACACATAATGCTGATTGCACTCACGGCGAATATATACATTTTGAGTGTCAGAACGACAACTGCAGTGAAACATATGATGTTGTAACCGATGCGGCTGCGGCTCTTGGACATCTTTGGAATTCCGGCGAGATCACTACTGAGCCGACTTGCACCGTTGACGGAGTTAAGACATTCACTTGTACTCGTGGCGACTGCAAGGAGATCAAAACAGAACCCGTAGGAAAGCTCGGTCATAAATTCGTCTCAGGAACAGTTCATACAGCTACTTGCACAGATGCGGCTTATACCGAATATCACTGTGCTAACACCGGCTGCTCAGAAAACTATAATATGTACACCGGCAATGCACTCGGTCACAATTGGGGTGCTTGGACAATTACACCTAACGCAACTGATGCGACAAAGGTTGACATAACCAGAATTTGTCAGAATGACTCAGATCACAGCGAGACATATACAGTTACCGTCAATGGTTCAGCGACATCGGGCGATCATGAGATCGAGATGACAGAAAGCACTCCGGCATCTTGTCAGTCCGAAGGCTCGATGACATTCAAGTGTACCGCACACGAGGATTGCGGAGTTCTGTTCACCGTCACATTGGGCAAAATCGCTCATGAACTTGAAACAACAGTTGTCGATGCGAAGTGCGGCACAGCCGGCAGCATCACAATTAAGTGTAAGAATTGTGATGACTATAAGGTTGAAAAAGAACTTCCGGCTCTTGGTCATGACTATAAGGCAGGCACACACCATGCCGCTGATTGCACTCATAGTGAATACACAGAATATGAATGTCAGAGAGACGGCTGTAACGACAAGATAAACGTTATGGGCGAATCGGCAAAGGGCCACGATTGGGGCGATACCCCAATTTCAAACACAGCAACCTGCACAACTGCCGGTCTGGCAACATACAAGTGCAAAAACTGCGAGTCAACAATCAGCGTGAGCATTCCCGCACTCGGCCACGATTGGGACGATGGCGAAGTCATCGTTACAGGTGACTGCGAAAAACAGGAAGTCACACGCTACACTTGCAAGCGTTGCAGTGAAACAAAAGACGTTGTCACAGGCGGTGAAACGACAGGCAGACATAATTATGAATATGTGGAAACTGTTGCTCCGACCTGCACTGAAAAGGGATATAAGAAGTGGAAATGTTCAAATTGCCACGATATCAGCGCCAGCGACTATGTTGATGCTCTCGGTCACGATTGGGGTTATTGGGAAATAGAAACTTATCCGACACCTGAAAAAGACGGCAAGCAGGTAAGACACTGCCAGCGTAATGGTTGTCACGCTGTTGATGAACAGACGATCATCTATGGAAGTTTCTATCTTGTCACATTCTATAACCATGACGGAACCAGACTTATGCCTCCCGCATACTATGAGTACGGCAAGGCAGCAATTTGTCCGAAAAAGACACCCGTCAGAGCAGCAGATGCAGCTAACACTTACGAGTTCATCGGTTGGAGCTATAGCGAAAGTCAGATCAACTTCGTTTCTGAGCGCATGGCAATCATCGCTCAGTATGAACCGCACGAGAGATATTATGATGTCACATACAAAAATGAGGACGGCAGCGTTCTTCAGACGATAAACAATGTGGCTTATAGTCAGATAGATGCGGCATATAAGGCTCAGTTTGCTGTACCGACAAAGGCAAGCGACAATTATCATGACTATGTATTCAGCTCATGGTCGATCTCTTGCAACACAACTTCGATGACAGCCGTTGCGGTTGCGAACTTCAAGGCTATTGACAAGAAGCCCGACACGACAAAACCCGATGGAAGTCAGACAGGCGGCAATCAGAACAGTGAGAACCTGTTCACCAGAATTATCAATTGGCTGAAGAATATCTTCAACAAGATTTTCGGCAGAGCCTAAGTCCTATATATTAGGTACGCCGAGCGACATATTAACCGAAAACTTCCCGATCGCCTTTAAGGTGGTCGGGATTTTTCATATCTTATTTGTATGTTCAAATGTTGCAAACAAAGACAAAATATAGATAATTTTTCTAATTAGCAATAAAAACAACCATTTCACTACAATTCACAAAAAATTTACAATTAAAAATTATAATTTTTGACGTAAAAAAGTTGATTTTTGTGCAATTTTTCACGTTATCTTTTCTCTTGTCTGATGAGTTTTCAGATGATGATTTAAATTTGCGTATATCAAAAATGGTACTATATTTAGGGTTTTGAAAAGATGAAAACACAATATATATTATGTGGAATTTTATTCCGAAAAGTGTGTTATATTCATTCAATTTGCACAAAGTCGCCCATTTATCAAAATTCGCAAAAGCGATATATGCAATATGTAGAAAACACCTTTTTAGCCCCTTCGAGACTTGAAAAATTGACACAAAAATGCTAAAATAATCACAGTTATAGGTATCTCTATTGGTGTATTCTGCCATATTGTATTGCGAAATATGAAATATATTCACTCTTGTTTCGCATATATAATATGTATACACCGTATGGTATTTATATAGGGAATCCTATTTGAATATATATTTCATCTGTAAGGAGGAAAAAGCATGAAACTCGGAAAAAAGATTTTGAGTACGATACTTGCGATAACCATGATCATCACAAGCGTTTCTGTGTGCTTTAGCACGCTTGCGGCGACTGATTATCTTCAAAGTCTCGTAAACACAATCGACACCCACTATGATGGACTCCTTGATTCTATCGACAAGGGTACTGCCAAAATCGAAAACGGCAGACTTGTTGTAGATCCGGACTCTTTCAACGGTGGATGGTATTCCCTGGCTAAGGCATACGCTCGATATGTCTTTGAGGGTAACGCTTCTAACACAAGAGGTGGAACTGCTCAAGACGCAGTGAATGCAGTCATGGCGAATATCAAATCGAATAATCTCGGAACTTCCGCATTCTACAGCGGATACGAGACTATTCTGACCATGTTCAATTTTGGAAATGATGCCACAGGCAACTATGGCGGATTCCAGAAAACGTTCAATATTTCTGTTGAAGCGGGCTTTGACATGACCGCTTGGGATTCTATTGACAATATGGAAACCAACAGAACATATTGGAACTTGGGCATGAGATTCACAACAGCTTTAAGCGGCGAAGTTTGGGTTCTCGGCGGTTATGAAATAACTTCTGAGAAAACAGACGAACTCGTTGGTGTAACTGTTGAAGAAGTTCAGAATGCATTGAAAGACATCCGTGATAACTATAGCTCTTATTATAAGGCAACAGCTACCGGAACCGATCCCATTGCGGCATCAAATGCTTTCAACAACTTCGATCAGGTCGCTAACTTAGAAGCTAACCCCGAAGAGGTTTGGAACCATTATTTGGTACCCCTCGGTCTCATCGACTATAAGGCTGCTTCTCAGCGCGCTCTTGACCTCGGTGCTGAGCAGTTCTCAGCTGACGCTCAGAAATACAGCGACGGCTTTGCTGCTTTGTTCAATGAGAATCATTCAAGCGAGCCGGCTCTTGATGCAGACGGCAACGCTACAGACGGAACATATGAGGCTTACTATAAGAAAGTAACCGACTACTATGAGAAGCTCCAGAATGAGGAAAGCTCAGTTTCTATCATCGCTTTCCTTAAGAGCGACGGAAAGTGGACAGCTATAGAAGAAGGTATAGCTAATGTCGAAAAAGAACTTTCTAAAAAGTATGCTTCTTACTATGCTCACGATCTCGTTTCTGAAATAGTCTTCTATCAAGGCAAGCACACAGAGCAGGACGAGACAGGCGCAGACGTAGAAAAGCCGAATGTCCCCACCTACGATTCCTCAGACGAAGCGTCTGTTAAAGCATGGAACGATGGTAAGGGCGTAGCAGGCAGTGACTATCAACAGGCTTGGGAGTGGTCAGCAAAGGCTACAGACATTCTCACCAAGATTCAGCTTAATGTTTTCGACTCAGAGGACAGATATCTGTTCTATCACCTCAAGGACGAGGCTGACGGCGGCTATGAAACCATCAAGGGTTGCACAGGTGCATCTGTTGAGGGTGTAGCTAATGAAAACGTTAAGATCGACAAGAACAACATGGATACTCTCCAGGCTGCTGTCAACAAGGTAAACACAGACCTTGAAGCCGGCAACATATTCGCTTATAAGACCGAACTTGATAACCTTATGGAAACCAAGATTTATAAAGGTCTTTCCTTTGCGAACCTTCGTTCTTACTTCAACGAATTCAGAATGAAGTTAGAGTCTGTTGAAGCTTATTCAAGAGACGAAGACACACGTCTTAACTTCGAGCTTGTTTTCGGCTCAGCGAAGAATGACGATGGTACATATAAGGGCCTCAACGAATATAAGCAGTATCTTTATGATATGGCTGATTCTGCTGCGCTCAGATATGAAAAGCAGTTAGACAGAATCAAGGGCTATTATATCGCCGACAGAATCGACACCAACAATATCACCAACAACGGTGGTAAGGATGCCGATTTCGACACAGGCAACTTCACGATCCATTATTACAACTATGAATCCATTCTCACCGCTTGGAAGCATGCTTGCGACAACGGTTCAGGCGGATCTATAGGTGTTGTTTCATGGCTTCGTGATCCCTCTGTTGTTAAATATTATTCCGATACAACTATCGCTGATGAACTTCAGTCTTACACAGAGAAGATCCAGAAGTGTGTTAATGCTGCTCAGAACTATGCTGACGGTGTTCATATGCTCCGTTCAACATCGGCAACATCAAGAGCTGACCAGGCTATCTTGAACCAGCTCTTCGGTGCAGGTGTTAAGCATAACGGCATAACATATAAGTGGGAATCAGCGATCAATAACCTCGACTGGTCTGTTATCGCAGATTATGTTAACAACAAGGTTGAGCTTGTTGACGCTAACGACAACAAGGTAACAAAGACGGAAACAGAGCTTAAAGCGCTTCTCGGCGATGCTGCCGACCAGCTTGACGCTCTCATCACTTCCGATGACCTTGGTACACTTCTCGACTCACTCATGGGCGAGAGCGTATCCGGCGGTATGGGCACATGGACATTTGCTTACTCATACAAGAACGCACAGGGCGAGACGGTCAACCGTAAGAAGGGCGACACGATCGACAACATCACAGAGTTCCTTATTCACACGGTTTATAGTCTCCTGTATTCAGGTGTTCTTCAGAACCTGTTAATAGGTCTTTACGGCATGCTCGGTAACATTCTTACTCCGCTTATCTATCAGTATGTCAGCGGCGTTATCGAAGTTTGCGTTCCGCTTATTTATAACGCAATTAACCACGGCTTACCTCTTATGCCGCACTTGTTCTCAAATTCATATGCGGCTCAGGGTGAAACGATCAGCGGTGACTATAAGACCGACAGATGGTATAAGTTCCTTACAGGCTTCTATACTATCCCCGGAACTAACACAAAGTTCCCCGCATACACAAAGGTATTAAATTACTTCAACCAGTATCAGGCTATCCAGGCTCCGACAGGCAACATGCTCGTTGGTTGGGCAAGACCTTATTGGTCAGGCTGGCAGCCGGAGACAACTACCGATTCAAACGGCTATCCGATTTTCGGTCAGCACTATAACTACGGTGGTAAGAACTGGCAGGCTTTACCCAAGGGCTTCACATTCTCAACAGAAACTTGGGATGAGACCTATTGGAATATCTCAAATCATCAGCAGTTCCTTGCTGCAACAACAGCAGCTTCAGGTGGACTTGCATACGCTTTGAGAGCATTGCTTATAGGTGATACCTTCCAGATCGATGACGCAGAGGCAGGTTCTCTGAGTCTTGACGTTAAGATCTCTGTTGCCGATTCCGGCTTCGCTTCATTGTATGATACGATCATTATTCCGCTGTTTGAGCTTCTCGGTATCACCGCAGGCAAATACGGCAGAGTTGAATACAGCACTCTTAGAGATAGAACCAGCGGCTTGAAGAATACAGGCAAGTCTAAAGATGCTATGGGAACCACAGGCAATATCACTCAAGCTTATTATCTGTGGGATGCTATCTTCACCCCGTTATTCAACTGGATCGACCAGAAGTTAGCTTCGGCTCCGATTTCAACTATTCTTGAAATACTTCCGAACCTTCTCGGTATGCTTGAATACAACCAGCTCGTTCCGAAGTTAGAAACAATCGGCTTTAAGCTTACGGGTGTCTTCCTTGGTATCAACATTGATATTTATACACTCAATGTTTGGAAAGACATTCTTGAGTCATTGTTCGCCGGCATGGGTCTTGACCTCGCAAACGGCGCTCAGGGTATCATCGACGCTCTTCTCGGTATAAAGAGAGTCACAAGCAATTCCGACTGGAATGAAGACGACACATGGCTTTATAAGTGGACCGAAGTTACGGATTCCACAACGGGTGCGACAACTAAGGAAGTCACTCCGTCAAAGGCCAACTTGTTCAGATATAACGGATACTATTATAAAGGCTCAATGCTATCGCAAACGCTGTTCCAGCTATTCGGCGTGGCGTATATTGACTACTGTTACTCTAACGGACGAAACGGTTCGTTCGACGTTGAGTTGCCGATAGCTCGAATTATGTCGCAGGCGACATACAGGAAGCATACGTTTGCAGGCAGAAGCGGTAACATTGATGTTCACCACCTGTATGTTGACAAGGGTGCAATGCTTTTGACAGTTCTTCGTTGGATAATTGACGATGGCTTCTTAGAGCAGCTCAAGCCTTTGATCAATCCTCTCTTACAGACTTCAGATGCTAACGGAAAACAGATCAAATATGATCTGATGAGTGGTAAGTTCCACTTTGTTGATACAACAACAGGTAAGCCGACCAACCAGGTCGCTACACCGACCGACACGATCCTCGACACCATCGGTGCAGGTCTCTCCGGTACAGCAGACTATATCGCAGGTATCCTTATAGGTCTTCTTAACAAATACATGATGAACTATAAGACCTATACAGATCCCGTTGCTGTTGATCTCAGAAATGGCACATCTTACTATGATATCAGCAAGCTCTTCGGCTCGCAGGTTGACGGAAAGTATAAGACAGGCTTCTCGGTCAACGAATATCTCAGACAGTATCTTGTTCTTTCTGATGAGCTTGCAGCTAAGGGTGATGCTCTCAGCGACAAGGATAAGGCAAACAAGGAATTCCTTGACAATGCTATCACTAAGTATGTAAATGCCGGCTTCACACAGGCCGATGCGTACGACATAGCACAGGCTGATCTCGCAGTTGACAACATAGATAAGGTTATCGCTGCTTTGATTCCTGTTCTCAAGGATCTCCTTGGACCGATGCTTGAAGGTCTTATTCCGGGAATCTCAGAGCATTTTGAAAATGCAACAAACCTTAAAGAACTTGTTCAGGAACTTCTTCTTAATGAAGACGTATTCGATATGCTCATGCCTATGGTATTCGGTACTAAGGACAAGAAGGGCGGAGTTCTCGGCGGTCTCTTTGCTACAACAGATGGTAGCGTAGGCATCGTTTCAAAGCTCCTTGAGGCTGTTAAGAACCTCGGTATCGACATTACACCTGCCGGCTTCTACAGAGCGCTTTACGGCGATCAGGCTCAGGACGGCAACTACACCACAGGCACATTCCAGTATAGCTATTATGCATATAACGCAAATGTCGCTAACTGGTTTGAAATCTGTGCTAATGAATTCAACGGCAGCACAGTTTCCACCGCAGGCAATGCAGGAACAAGAGCACAGGCATACCTCAAGGTCCTTGAAAAGATGTCATGGGCTGATATGTATGCACCGACTTATGCGGACGACGGATTTATGTGGTTCGATTATAATGCGGCTGATTATAACGCAGGCTTCAACAGCCTCATTTCAACCGTTTGCTCACTTCTTTCACCGCTTAACGGTATACTTGCAATTATCCTTTCGGGTCAGTCACTCACTCTTTGTGACTCACTCGTTATTCGAGGCAACAAGGGCTATTCAAGAGGTTTCGTGCCGATTCTCGAAGCTCTCGGTCTCGACACAATGACACAGGCTGAATACGATAAGGCGATTGTTAAGCAGGCAGGCAAAGGCCAGAGACTTGCTTCATTCAACGCTTCACCGCTGAAGCCCGTTCTTGATAACATCAAAGACTTGTTATTCAGAGACGGTGGTCTCCTTGATAACCCGCTTTACTTCGTTCTCGACATACTCCCGAATCTTTGCTATCTCATGTATCAGTATCCGGTAGATGTCAATGACACAGCTAGCGGTACAACAAACAACTTGACAGTTGCTCTTGAGAACATTCTCATGCCTGTCACAAAGATTCTTGATATCATTGATCCGGTTCTTGCTCAGCTTGTCAATATCGACATCAATGGTATGCTTGAGGAAATGCTCGACATCGAAGCACTTCTCAACAATCTTCTCAACTCACTTCTTGATGCTGAAGAAGATCCCAATGCAACAGACAGCAGCACAGGCTTGCTCAAGATTCTCGACTTCGGCGAACTTGCAGCATACGGTAGCTTGTTTGCAAATATTGATGCTGTTTCCAACAGACCTGCTACTCGTGAGTCTGCTGATAACGCTACATCAACATTCACCAAGTTCGAGTCAAGTGCAGGTATGATGCTCATTACTCTTGTCAGATCAGCTCTCAGTGCTGACGTTGTTGAGGCAATAGGTGACTTCCTTCTCACCACCCTCACAAAGATCGGTACAGTTGGCGCTCTCGATCCCGAAGAGCAGGAGATGTATTCTGAAATCATCAAGGGTATTGTTGCTCGTACAAACCAGATCGACCGTAAAGAAAACGGTGAAATCATCGGTCAGAAGGTTGACTTGTTAACATCTATTATTATCGCTCTCCTCACTGACTATAAGGTAGATGATCCCGAACGTTACTTCTATGAGTACGATGAGGCAGCAAGATCTGCAAATGAAAACAGCCAGTGGGCAGATCCCAACAATAATTGGTACGCAGACAGTAACTACGGTATCAAGCATGACGGCTATGATTGGGAAGCTACTAAGGATAAGTTCACCAAGGATAAGGTCGAGCTTGCTATAGATAACTTCGACTATGTCGTTCAGGCAGCCGTTCCGGGCGTAGTTGCAGCTCTCTTTGATAACAATGTTATCTCAGCTGACAGCAGCTTCGGAAGCATTCTGGCAGGTATCAATTTTGAAGAAACCGACTCTCTGTGGTTATTCCTCGCTGATCTTCTCAACGATATGATATTCACAGATGATATGGTTACAACAATTATTAACGCTGTTGTCGGAATGACAACCTCTATGGGCGGTTTCGACACGATCCTCAGCGTTATAGAAGCAGCCGGCTTTGACTTCACTCCCGATGCATTCACATTCACAAAGAACGCTGACGGAACATATTCAGAGTCACAGTTCTATAGCTACAATGCTTACGGTTTCGATTCACTTACTTGTGATGAAAACGGCAAGGTTACAGCTATAAGAAATGGCAAGAAGGTTGACTTCACATGGGCTGAAATCGCTGCTAACCATAGCGTATATGACTATGACGAAAACGGCGATATCAAGTATCAGCTTAACAACAATGAGAAAGTTCCCGAATATCAGAAAGATACAAACGGCGAATATCTCCTTGATGCTAACGGACAGCTTATTCCTCTTATAGATGCTAAGGGCAATACTATTTATAAGTATGCCACAACAACTATCCCGTCAGCTTCATCTGTTAAGATTCCGGTTTATGTGGCTTTGACAGATGCCGAAGGCAATGTTACAGGCTATAAACAGACATCACACAAGGAATACACTGTAGCAGACGGTAAGGTAACAGAGAAAGATGTTAAGTCAGAGCGTTATGTCGCATTTGACAAGCTGACCGATACAGATAAGGCAGCAGCAGAAGCTCTCGGTTACACACTTCCCGAAACAAAGCCCACTTCAATTTGGAGTTGGGGCGTTGATAGCGTAACTGTTGAAACTGAAGGTAAGACCGATAAGGAAATTATTCAGGCAACATTTGACGCTAAAGAAGCAAAACTTATTGATATCATTTACAGTATCATAAGACCTCTTGCTCCCGTTATTTCAACACTCTTCGCAGGCGACTCAATGACGCTTCTCGGCGGTTTGGCTCTCGTTGGAAGTAACGGCTACGCAACATTCATTCTTCCGCTTCTTCGTGCATTCGGTGCTGACCAGATCCTTACTTGGGTTAATGAAAAGCTCGGCGGTGTTGATGAAGCTAAGAAGGTATTCGGTGACAGCTATCGTGGTCATATCATGACAGCTGACGAGTTCGAGAGTCTCGTTTATAAGACGAACGCTAACGGCGTTAAGGAACTTGACTATGACGGACTCGGTGATGCTATCAACGGTATCGTTAAGGATATTCTTCTCTATGTAAGAATTCTTGTTACATACCCCATAACAACAATTTCAATGGCACTTCCGACATTCGCATACTTCCTGTATGGTGACGGACTTACCACACTTGTAGAAAATCTCCTTATACCGATCACATCACTCACTAACAGACTTCAGGCAGTTATTAACGTTCGTGTTGATACGCTTGGTGCAGGTCTCATAGATATGTTGATTGACGGTTCTTGGACTAACTTCCAGGAAGCTCTCAAGTCATATGTTTCATATGCAAGAGATGAAAACGGTAACATTATCTATATTATTATCAATGATAACGGTGAAGAAGAAATAGTTGATGCCAATACTCCGGGTGCTGCTCCGAAACTTGAAGAGCATAACTCAGACGAAGGCAACACTCTTAACTTCACAAATTCAGTATTTAAACTTCTCGGCTCACTTGAATTGTTCAACATGAGCGAGATTACAGGCGAATACGGTACAGACTCAGAAGGCAATCAGGTCGCTAAGATGGCAGGTATCTGCTCATTCATCAACGGCTACGATTCAGCTCATGAAGATGACCTTGCTAAGGCAGCTCGTGACAAGCTCGCAGCAACAGGCGTTGAAGACGAGACAAAACTCGCTCATGAAGCTACCACAGCAAGACTTAACTACCGTGCAGAAATCATCAGAGGCTTCTTCAAGAGCATAGCTGCTCTCGGTGATGCCAACAAGGATACAAAGGGCTATAGCGGAAGCTACGGCGATTACGTTCACATCACAACAACCGGTCAGGTTCCTGTCAGCAAGGCTGAGATCCTTATGTTCCTCATTGAGTTCCTCACTGAGAACACAACGATCATCTCAATGCTCGGCAAGCTCCTCGGCTATGATGTAAGCGATCCCGATGACTTCTCAGGTAACGGCGACTCAATGTCACAGCTCCTTGACGAAGTTATCACAATGGCTCTCAAGCATCCTGAAGAACTTGTTGACCTCATAGTTTCACTTGTTACAAACTATGATGTAGGCGACATCTTCTCTGTCAGCTTTAAAGACAGACTTTCAATTGGTGAAGAACATTATCCGTTCATTGAAGACGGCAACGATGAATCTGTTGATAAGGATTCACTTTCCGACATTTCAAGAGTTAAGACAGCTCTTGCAACAGACAACCTCAATGTTGTCATCAACAACGTTCTTAATGTTCTCAGTGATGTACTCGTAGGCCCTGATGGCTTACTTAAGGATATCACTCTTGAGGAAGGCGAAAAGCTTTCAATTCAGACACTTGTTGATAAGATATTCATTACTTATGTTTATAATGATGACACAATCAACAGCCTTCTCACTTCACTTATCGGACTTCTCGGTTCGGCTAAGGAAGGCGAAGCTGATATTGTCGGTCTCGTAGTTGACATTCTTGCCGATGCCGGCATGGACGTCACACCGCAGAACATTCTTAAGTCAGCTGAAAATGCTCTTGGCAAGAACTCAGACGGCTATAAGCTCCTTAAGAAGTATATCGGCTCAAGCAAGAAGTGGAGAGATATCGTCAATAATGAAGCTAACTTCGGCGATGTCGAAAAGGATAAGACTGTTGAAATCACAAGAAATGCTGGCGCAGCAAACGAAACTAAAGACGTTTACACGGTTTATGATCTTGTTCGTGACGGCGAAACAGATGCAACAGTAGTCTATAAGCTTGGCAATGACTACTTTGCCGATACAAACGAAGGCAGCACAGCTCTCACAATCGGCGATAAGGATACTCTTACTGCACAGAAAGTGACAGTCAGAGAATTTGTACTCGAAGGTACATGGGGCTTTGCTAATGGCGTGACAGCCGAAGATAAGGCTCAGAACAGAGAACTTCTGACCAACATTCTTTGGACAATTCTTCAGAATGTTTCAGATATCCTCGACCTCATTCTTATCGGTGGTAAGCTCACAATTTACGAAAAGGTCAGTATCGTTGGTCTTAAGGGCTATGAAGGCGCACTTCTTCCGCTTATGAAGGCTCTCGGATTTGAGACATTCAAGACCGAAACAGCAATCGCTGAAGATACAGGTAAGGAATATAAGACCTATAAGACAGGTGCTCAGGTTGAGCAGGAAGCATTGGATACAAATTCAAGATCTCTCCTTGTACTCATACTTGACATCGTATTTAACCTTATTGATGCTATAGCTAACAACCCGATGACAGCTATCGAAACAATGCTTCCGGGTATCAGCTATCTCGTAGCTGTTGACTCTATTGAGTATGACGAGAATTATAATGTTACGGCAGCTAGCGGTCTTGACGCTATTATCGTCAATATCCTTAAGCCGTTCACAGCACTCGTTAATAAGATCGACAGCATCTATCGTCTTGATCTTCTCAGCTTTGTTAAGACATTCCTTCAGAATATAGTTGAAGATTCTGATACATCTATCGGCGAAGCTACAGAAGGCAACTCGGTTGACGAAAATGGCACAACATCTCTTTCGGTCGCAGGCGATTACACTAAGGCAGTATTTGCTCAGCTCGCACTTAACACGATCGAAAACGCTGAAAAATCAGCAGCAAACGAGAACAGTGTCAACGCAGGCGATGTTCTCACAATCGAAGGTCAGTCACAGACCGAAAACTCAGTTGCAACTCAGTCAGTTGAAGAAAGCGCTGTCGCTAAGAGCAAGACAGCTGCTAAGGTTTCCGTACAGGCAGCTAACGGCAATGAGCCTGCTGTACAGTCAGGTGATGACAATGTTCAGACTCAGGCTATCGACACAAGTGACATTCTTTCAGCTCTCAAGAGCCACAACACAGTTTCTATTAAGGAAGTCGTTATTGACATTCTTTCAAGAATTAAGATCAATGGTAATTCAATCACAGCTATACTCGGTGAGGACTTGTTTGATAAGCTTGCTTCTTGTGCATGGTTCGCAAGTTCCGATGATTATGAGTCATATGCTCAGATAGTCACCGATGAAGCTAAGAAGAACCATGAATATTCAGTTGAAGTTGAAAAGGTATATGAATACACACCGGATAAGGAAACAGTTCTCCTTAAGGTATTTGAGTGGTTCATATTCACTCCGGAAATCAGAGATATTCTTGCAGATGCTCTGAATATAGATCTCAGTCAGGAATTTGATAGCAGTGATCTTGCTACAATTCTTCCGAAGATCATCAACTTCATCTTCACTCAGCCGCAGGGACTTGAAGGTCTTGTTATCGACCTGCTTTCATGGTACGAGATCAACTATGAGAAGATGAGATTCTCACTTGGCGAGCTTAAGAAGAATGAAGCTCCCACAGTTGACTATGACAAGGTCGGCGTAACTAAGGAAGACCTCGAACAGCTTCCCGGTAAGGTTGATGAACTTGTTGTCAGCATTATCCCCGTTGTTGTTACTCTCCTTGAAGACACACTCAAGGGTGCAGGTATCGACATCACAGTTAATGCAAATGACAGCGCATCGGTAATCATCGACAAGATTGTCGATTCACTCGTTTCCGATGATATGATCAACGGTCTTATGAACACCGTGGTCGGACTTCTCGGCGGCGATTCAATCAACGGTATTCTCGAATACGTTGATAAGGCAGGTATTGATATCATGCCGATAGCATTCATCGACACAGATGATGACGGCAATATCACAGGCAATAACGCAAGTGCGATCACCAAGCTTCTCGGCAAGGTAGGCCACGATGACATCAGCGATCTCGCTAACTATGAGGTATGCGCTGATTGGGCAGAAGTTGCCGCTAAGTACCTCGCAGTAGATGCAGATGGTAACGCAGTTGCTAAGACGGAAGAGATCAATCTCACTCCTGAAGTAGCAGATGCAGCACTTACAACAGTTAAGGTTTACACATTGACAGTTGCAGCTCCCACAGCGGAAGATGCAAATGCAACAAAGACCGTAACACTTTATCATGATGAGGCTACAGGCAAGTACTATGAGTACATTGCAGCAGTCGCAGCAGATGAAACAACAGGCACAGCAGCACAGCCGGCAAGATATGATGAATATACTGTCGAAGATGCTACTAAGCTTGAAGTTGTTAAGTATTACAACGTTGACGTTGTTTGGAACCTCGGCGGTGTTAACGACTTGTTCGGACTTCTCACCGATATCCTTGTTCCGTTCGGCGGCATACTTGATATGTTCCTTCTTGAAGAAAACATAGTTCTTCTTGAGGGTATCACGATCACAGCAGGTGACGGTTATGACAGAGCGTTCATTCCGCTTCTTGAAATGATCGGCGTTACGGGTATTGCAACCAAGCAGGAAATGCTTGAAATGACAACCCGTCAGAGACTTCAGACAATTCTCGGTTACCTTTATAACACAGAGACAGACGCAGATAAGATGGGCGCTCTCAACAAGCTCCTCACAGCTCCGATCACATCTCTGTTAGAGACTCTCCCGAGACTTGCATTCTATGTATACACAGGCTCACTTCGTCAGGCACTTGAGCAGTTCATAGCTCCTATAACGACACTCCTTGAAAACGTCGCAGACGCTGTTGGTGTTGATCTCGTTAAGGATCTTATCGTTCCGCTTCTTAACTCTGTTGACGAAAACGGCAAGCCGACATCAACAAGCAAGTTCTTCACGAAGATCTATGGTGAGAACGTATTCAACGAAATCACCAAGCTTGAAGACCTTATAGGTATGTTCACAACGGCTGATAAACTTGAAGAAATTATCTATTACTTCCTCAATAACACAACAACTGAGGCAGGTCAGGATATCAAGATCAGAATTCCGCAGAACATCTTCAAGACGATCGTTGAAAATTGCGGTGTTGTTTCAGACCTTGAGACAGCTCGTATATTCGGCGCATACTTCATGGAGAACGGTAATAAGACCGGTGATGCACATAAGGCATATATGGCATCAATCGAAAGAGACAGCACAACAACATTCGATCATTCAAAGACAAGATATATCGAAGGTTACACAGTTGATCTCAACGCAACAATCGTTTATCTCTTAGGCGACCTTCTCTTCGGCGAGTATGAATATCTTGACGAAGAAAACGGCGAAATCGAAACAGCTAAGAGCCTTCTTGATGAACTTCTTCAGTTGTTCGATCTCGGTGGCGCTCAGGATATTCTCGATCAGATTATCCCGAACATCACAGGCGAAAACAGATACACGCTTATCCAGATCCTCGTTCAGTACTTCTTACATTATGAGGCTGACACTCAGATGGTCGAATATCTCTCATTTGAGGCTGTTGACTTCAACTATGCTGACATTACTGACGGATCATCAGTATTCTCAAAGAGAAGAATCAGAAAGTCACTCAACAAACTTGACAAGGGTATTCAGGAACTTCTTCCGACAATCCTCGGATTGTTTGACACTGACAACATCGAATTCCTTCAGGGAATTGATAAGAACAACATCACTCTCAGAGAGCTTGTTGACCATATCCTCGGAATGTACATGACAGATGAAACGATGAATGACCTCATGGGACTTCTCGTTGGACTTCTTGCAGATAACTCCGACACGATAAGTGGTCTTGTAGATCTCCTTGAGATGCTCACAGAGCTTAAGATAGCTCCGGAAACTTATCTCGCAGCTCTCGCGGGCAGCGAAGCAAGCCCATTCTATGTATTCCTCAACACTGCTGTTCAGGCAACTAAGACGGCTCATGCCGGCGATGTTGATGCAGACGGCAACCCTGTTGAATACACCGTAACTTGGGCAGACGTTGGTGCATTCTATGGCGGACATGAACAGCCGTACGTAGAATACGAATACACAACAAATAAGATAATTGTCGAAAGAGCAGACAATACAGATGATACTTATGAGGTATACAGTTACACTGATGCTGAGGGTAAGGTTATCAACGTTTATAAGCTCGGCGACAAGTATTACGATTCAACCAAGACTGACGCAGCAGAAGTTGACGTAACAGATCTCACTCTCGAAGCTGTTGAAACAACAACAACTGTATACAAGATTGATGATTCAGCTAACTTCTATGCAGTAGTCGGTGATGAAGTAGCGGCTAAGATCCCGACAGGCGTAACACCTGCAGTTAAGTTCCAGACCGTTACACAGAAGGTTGATGAAACAACAACTAACACATACCGTGTATTTGAAAAGGTAACAACCGATGAAACTACCGGTACAACTACAACAAGCAACATTTACGGCCTTATTGAGGCAGGCGTAATAACAAATTATTACACGCTCAACGGCACAGAATATGTTGTAACAACAGATGTTGCAGGCTATACACCTGTAGTTGTTAAGGGCGAGAAGTACGTTCTCAACCTCAACAAGAATATGACAACAGCCGGTACAAACCACATTTGGGGCATTGATGCTCAGGCTACAGCTGAAGCTAAGCTTGATAAGTTCATCGAGAACCTCACAGTTGTCATTAAACCTCTCGATGCAGTATTCGGTCTCCTCTTCAAGGGACAGGATCTCCACATTATCCCGACAGATGTTGATGGCACTGTTAAGGGCGTTATCGACATCAAGGCCGGTGCAGGCGGATATGAATACGGTATCCTTCAGCTGTTCATAGCTCTCGGATTCGATTCACTCGGCATCAACATGACAGCAGCTGATGCTTACAATAACGATCAGAGTCTCACTCTTTCAGCTATTGTTGATCCGCTTGTAGAATTTGTTTACACACTTTGCGATAAGCCGGTTCAGACACTTCTTACTCTGCTTCCGTCATTATCGTACTTCATAGCAAGTGACGGCGTTGACGTTCTTCTTCACGACTTACTTGCTCCTGTATTCGGACTTCTCGATCTTGCAGATCCGATTCTCGGACCTATTATTGATGGTCTCGTTGCAGACACACTTTCACCGATGTTAGAGCCGGTTCTCGGCATCAAGCTCAACACACTTGATGACCTCACAGGTATAACAGGTGAAGACGGCAGCCAGCTTGCAGAACTCCTTAACACAGTTCTCACTAAGGTTATCAAGGGCGTTGACGACCTTACAGGCGTACCCGTAATTCAGATTCTCAAGAACACATTCTTCTCTGATTATGCGGCAGCTGCTATTAATATCGAATCCGCAGTTTCCGGTGCTAAGTATTACTACTGGTACAAGACTGAGGGAGACGATACAATCCACAAGGCATCAAGCAGAGACTATAAGCTTACAGATAAGGATACACTTATTAAGTCAGCTTATATGGTCAACAGTGAGACAGACGTTCTCGATCCGAACTGGAAGGTAGACGTAGTTGATTCTTATATCTACATTCTCACATACGTTCTCAGCGAAGACGTTCTCACACTTATCTGTGACCTCGCAGGCATCGACCTTAATAAGGAAGGCGATGTAGTCGCAACTATCATCAACAGCGTTATCGCTGCTGAAGATCCGGGCGTAACTCTTGCAGGTATTCTTGCTACACTTCTCGGTGCATACACAGTTGAAGACGGCAAGGCATTTGACGGCAAGGAAATCGACCTCGTTGACCGCACTCCCGATGCTGATGTAGAAAAGATCCCGTCACAGCTTGACGATATCATTCTTAAGAACCTTCAGAAGATTCTTAAACTCGTCAACGACAACGTTGATCTCAGCGCATCACCCGAAATCGCTGACATGATCGCTCAGTATGCGGCAGATGACAGCGTAACAGTCGAAAAGATCGTTAACGATCTCCTCGGCGATATGGTCTACACCAATGATCTTGCATCTTCACTTATCAGCATGCTTGTAAGCTTGCTTGGCAGTGACAGCATGGCAGGCACTCTTAACACGGTTCTTCCGCTTGTTAAGGATCTCGCAGGTATAGATCTCACACCGACAGCATTCACCGCTAAGAACGGCACTCTCGCAAGCTTCATCAACGCTGCAACAGCAAGCGATGCAGAAGTTGGCTTAACATGGAATGACGTTTATAAGCACTATGCTGCAACACTCGAAAAGACATACAATGTTTACACCTATACCGATAAGGACGGCAAGGAAGTAACACTCTATGAGCTTGACGGAATTTATTACGCAGCAGCAGGCGACACTGAGGCGGCATCAATTCCTGAAGGTGCAACAACACCTGCTATTAAGACAAATGCTGAGGGCGTAGCTGAAACCAAGGCGTACCTCGACTTGTCAAGCGTTAACTTCGCAAGCAATAAGGATAGCTTCGTAGCTCTCCTTAAGGAAATCCTTGCTCCGCTTCAGGCAGTAGTTGACTTCTTGTTCAACGGCGAATCACTTAAGCTTATCCAGTTCAAGGATGCTCCGTGGCTCAACGATGAGGTAACAAACAACGGTGAGCTTACAGGCACACCCGATGCTGAAGATATCAACTATGCACTTATCGAGCTTAAGGGCGCTCACCTTTGGAGCGATGTCTTAGTTGAGCTGTTCAAACAGATCAGTCTCTTCGATGACTACAGCTTCAAGTCAGGCAAACTTACAACCGATGAACTCGTTGACGAGTTGTTCGGTGTCATCTACCACCTTCTCGGTAAGGTAGAATCAGATCCGATCGAATCTATCCTTTCGATCATTCCGGGCATTACCTATTACATTTACAGTGACGGTCTTATGACCGCAGTTGACAATGCTCTTGCATTCGTTGATCCGATACTCGAAGCTATTGAGCCTCTGTTCTCAGTTGTTGATCTCCTCGGTAAGAAGGAAGACGGCACGAGCTATGACTCACTTAACGAGTTCCTCGGTCAGTATGTAACAGCAAGCGGACTTGAAAAGCTCATCACCGGTCTCATTCCCGAAACTCTCGGACTTGACCTCGGCAGTGACATCTTCAAGACTCTCGCAGCTAAGACAGGTGACAAGTCTAAGTCTACTCTTGTTGCCGAAACAACTAATAAGTACACCAAGGTAAGAGGTACAAACAACTCTATACTCAGAGGCGTACTTGAGTTCGCACTCACAGACGGCGTTATCGGCGCACTGCTCAACATCGACACATCAACAATGAAGCCCATAACCGGTATTCTTTCAGTCGATCTTGCAGCTCTCGTTGATACAATTCTCGGCGGACTTACCGCAGAAGATGCTCCTCAGGGCGTACTTGATATCCTTGTTAAGCTCCTCAACAGCTATAAGGCTCAGTATGATGTTCTTGAGGGAACAGCTCCGACAAAGGTCAACACCAACTACGGCACCGATCTCAAGTCTGACAAGTCAGATGTTGAGACACTCGTACAGGGACTTGACTCTATCGTAGCTCAGCTCTTCTCAGAGGGTATCCTGAATGACCTCACTAAGAATTCTGCAAGCCCGATCACGGCTACATCTCTTAAGGCTCTCATCAGCGATATGCTCTACACTAACGACCTGGCAACAACTCTTGTTAACGCTCTCGCAGGCGCACTTGCAGGTCTCGATAAGGAGACAGTAAACGACAAGGGTGAAGTTACAGGCACAACGATGGATTCAGTTCAGAAGATACTCGACCTTGTCGGTGATATCACGAACATTGACATCGCTTCACTTGCTCCCTCTATCTATGACGGCACTACCTACATCAGCAGATTGACAGCAGGCTGTGCAACATGGACAGACGTAGTAGCTAAGTTCACAAAGACAGCTGACGGCAAGGGCGTTGAAGCTTATGACTTCGGCGTAAGCACCGCAGCAGATCTCTCAGCTCTTATCTATGAGCTTATCGGACCGTTTGAGGACGTTCTCAACATAATCCTCTTCGGTGGCAAGATTGAAGTTCTTGCAACAGATGATTGCAACGGCGTTGCTATCACATTCGGTAATATGTACAACTATGCAATACTTCCGCTTCTTGAAGCTCTCAGTGTTGATGCTCCCAAGTATGTGGCCGGCACAACAACACTCAAGACAGTTCTTGATGCTGTATTCACATTCGTTGACAAGGTAGCCGATGCTCCTGTAGCAAGTGTTCTTGCACTTGTTGAAGAGCTTGCATACTTCATCTCAATTGACGGTCTTACAACGGTTGTTACCAACCTCGTATCACCGATACTTGAACTCCTTGAAGCAGCCGAGATCATCGCTCCTGTAGCAATCAATGTTGATCTCACAAAGCTTGACTTCGAGACACTCTTCGCTAAGGATCCCGAAATTCCCGAGAATCCGGCTGATAAGCCTGTTCCCGCAACGGTTGTTGAAATCGTAGCTGACAAGGCTAACGCAGGTCTCCACATTGACCTCGGCCATGAGGTAATCGAAACACTTATCGCTAACCTCACAAAGGCACTTCTCGGTGCAGAACTTAATATCGACTTCGCAGCTATCGCCGCTAAGGGTATGGCAGCAGTTAAGGCTTCTAATGTAAGCACAGCAGAAACCAACTTCGATATCAGTGATGCAACAAAGACATGGGCTCCGATCGTAACAGCTGATTCAGCTGACGCTCTCGTTGCTCTTGTAACAGAGATTCTTACAGCAGAAAATGTTAAGGCTGTCCTTAACTCTGATCTCATTAAGAACCTTGACCTTTCAGGTCTCGGCGAATTTGAGCCTGTCGTTAATGCAGTTCTTGATTACCTCAAGACAGATGCAGGCGACTCAGTTGGCTACGGCTTAGTTGATGTTCTTGTCGTACTCTTCACCGGTGCTGACATAGACCTCAGCATAGTTGACCAGAAGCTTTACGCAGCTCTGACAGCTATCCCGTATGGTTCAGCTGACTTCTCATCAACAAGTGAACAGGTCAACAACCTCATCACTTCTGTTGATACACTCATAGCTAAGGTTCTCGCTTCTGATATTCTCGATGCTCTTAACATCGATATGATCAAGGGCAAGAAGAATCTTGCGGAAATCATTAACGGTCTCCTCTTCACAGAGGATCAGACAATAGCTAATGCACTTGTTTATGCTATCGTTAATGCATTCGCAGGTATGGAAACATTACCTGAAAATGCAGCTGCCGATGCAAAGACAACCATGGAAACACTCACATCGGTATTTGAGACAGTTAAGAAGCTCACCGGTATTGAGATTTCACTTGACATAGCTCAGTGGAAGAACGGTACAGGCGCAATCAAGACTCTCATCGGTGAAAGCACAACATGGACTCAGGTTAAGGCTATACTTGACACCAAGGAAGTCAAGAACGCTGAGGGTGTAGTCACAGGTCATAACTATGACTTCGGTGTAAATAACTCCGCAACACTCATCGACCTCATTTGCGAGCTTGTTGCTCCGTTCAACGGAGTTATAGATATCCTTATGGACGGCGGCGCTATCACTGTACTTAACGGCGATAACAAGGGTGTTAAGGTTAACCTCGCTCCTGCTTACAACTATGTACTTCTTCCTCTCCTTGAAGGTCTCGGAATCAGTGCTAAGTCAGCAGCAGATGCTAAGGCAACCGGTTATGTAAGATCAATTCTTACAACAGTATTCGACTTCGTATACAATGATGTATGCAAAGATCCGATAGCTACAGTTCTCAATGTTCTCGGTAACTTTGCGAACTTCATAGCAAGCAACGGTCTTGAAGTTGTTGTTCTCAACCTCGTTGAGTTTGTCAATGCACTTCTTAAGATCATTGCAGAGATAGTTCCGATCAACGCAGCTATAGACCTTTCAAAACTTGACATCTCCGTATTCTCAAGTGGTGAGCCGATCTATAAGATCAGCGCAGACGGAAAGACTATCAATGTTCTTGGCGACATGATCGTTGTCACACTTTGCGACAGTAGCCTCGATGCAGGTCTTACACTCAGCGCAAGTGCAGCTGATATAACAGCTCTCGTTAAGGCTCTGACAAAGAACCTTGTCGGTGCTGAGATCACACTCGACCTCGAACAGCTTGCAGCATACGCTATAAACGGTGCTACACGCATTGACTCAAAGGTAGTTGTCGCTGACGGCGATAAGGCTGTTAACGGAACAACACCGGTTAAGTCACTCGGTATTTATAATATCAACAAGGCTGATCTCTTTGTAGATCTCCTCAGACAGGCACTTTCACCTGAACTTATTGACGTAATTCTTGAAATGCTCAACCCGACAGTTGAGAAGATCACAGACGACCTCGTTTACGGTATCGTAAAGAACGTCACTGATTACCTTGACGGTCTGACAGTTGAAGGCACGAACAAGACAGTCTACGGTCTCATTGATCTCCTTGTAGATCTCATGGGTGAGTACGGTCTGACAACACTTAAGTATGTAGATCAGAAACTTTCAGGCGATACAGAAGATGTTGCTGCTAAGTACGGCATCACATCAACTGAAGCTGATGTCAACGCTATGATCGAGAAACTCTCGGCTCTCCTGCCGCAGATACTTGAACTCCTCGGTGTTGACGGTGATTTGAGCAAGCTCGTCACCGACATGATCTACTCCGATAATATTGCTAACGCTCTCGTACCCGCAATAGTTAACGCATTTGCAGGTCTTGAACACTTAGAGTACACCGCACTTTACACCTACAAAGACGGTGACACAACAAAGACAGCTTATGAGAAGGGCGGCAAGTTCTACTCAAAGGCTAACTGTGAAGATGCTTCACTTCTTGCTGACTTCGTTCTTCCCGCAGATGCGGAGGCAGGCGAACTCAAGACAACACTTGACACAGTAACCGAAATCTTCGGCTACGTTAAGACAGCAACAGGACTTGACCTTTCACTTGATGTCAATGCATTCAAGTCAGGTACAGGCGCATTTGCAGCTCTTGTCAGTGGCTACAACAGCTGGAAAGAAGTTAAGGAAGCACTCGCCGGTTATGCATACAGCAAGTATGAATACACTGACGCAGAGGGCAACACCAAGACTGCTTACTCAGTTGACGGCACAACATACTACGCAGCTATCGGTGGCGAAACTGTTACAGTTCCCGCTGACGCTAAGAAGCTTGACGGCGTAACATACGCTTACAACTTCGGTGTAGATACAAAGGCTGAATTCATAGATCTCATCTGTGACGTAGCTGCTCCGTTCAAGGATGTTGTTATAGCACTCTTCAACAGCGATTCACTTAGAATCTTTGACGATAAGGACGCTGAGACAGCATACAAGGGACTCGGACTTACACTCGGTCATGCATACAACTATGTTATAGTTCCTCTCTTTGAGGCACTTGGCATGACTCAGATCCCGACAGCAGCCGAGATCACAAGTCAGTATAACGATGACTTTGTAAGAGCTATCCTTGACACTGCACTCACTTATGTTGAGACAGTTCTTAACGGCGACCTCATCGGCGGCGCAATGAACATCATCGGTAACCTTGCCGACTTCATTGCAAACAATGGTTTGAACGTTCTCGTTCTTAACCTCATCGCACCTATCAACGAATTACTCGTTAAGATAGACAAGATCATTCCGATCTCAATCGCTATCAACGCTGACAAGCTCGATATTGACGGCCTTCTTAAGGGTGACGGATTCACAGTCAGCTACGACAGAGCTCAGAGAACAATTCATATCCTCGGTGATACAATAGTTGTTTACCTTGCAGAGAAATATGCAGATAAGGAACTCACGACAGGTGTTAACCTTTCAGCAGGTCTTAACATTGCTCTCACATCGGGCAACCTTGAGTCGATAATCACTAAGGTAGTCGCTTCTCTCGCAGGCGATCTCGGACTTGATCTCAGCACATTCAGCTTCACAGCTATCGCTCAGGAATTCTTGTCAGGCGCAACCTACACAGGAACAAAGATGACGGTAGACACGAAAGCTGATAAGCCGATCAACGGCACTGACGGTGTTGTTGTCGGTACTTACAAGGGTAATGTTGCAAGAACACTCATTGAAGTTCTTGACGAAATAGTCACAGGTGCTAATGTCAATGCTATCCTCGGTCTCCTTGACCTTGACAGTATGCTCAGCACTCTTGATCCGGCTCTTAAGTCACTCATTGATGATGTTCTCAACTATCTCACAGGCGGCACAGTTAAACTCGGTGCAGGTCTTGTAGATGTTCTCGCAACATTCTTCTCAGACGATTACAATGTTAATCTCGAATATGTCGATCAGCTTCTCACAGCTAATACGACAATCGGATACAGCCAGGCAGACAACTCAACAGGTCTTGTATCCTCTAACGCAGATGTTAACAACATGATTGAAACTCTTGACTCGATCATCGTTCCTCTCATGAGAACACTCGGCGTTATCGGTGAGGAAGACACGCTCGCTTCACTTGTCGGCGGACTTCTTTACACAGACGATCTGGCAACAACTCTTATCAACCTCATAGTTGACTCGTTCGCTAAGATGGAAGATACAGCTACAACATCTAAGGATGCTGACGGCAACGAAGTTGCAAGCAACCAGCTTAAGGATACAAATGCTATACTCAAGCAGGTCGGCGACATCATCGGCGTTGAGCTTTCACTCGATGTTACTAAGTTCACAGCTCTGACAGCTCTCCTTGGTGCTGCTGATGCAACAACTTGGGCAGACGTTCAGGCTAAGAAGGTTCAGAAGACTGTAGTTGACGGCGAAACAGTTTACGGCGTTGCAACAGCAACATACACTGTAGACGGTAAGGATGCAACAATGACGGTCTATGCAACCGCAGACAGCAAGCTTTATGAGCTTAAGGACGGTGCATACGTTGAGATCACAGACAAGACCTTCACAAAGGTTGAAGCTGTTATGATCTACGCACTTAACACAGATAAGGCTCAATTCATCAACGTTATTGACACTATTGCGGCTCCGTTCGCAGGTGTTATCAACAAGCTCTTCCTCAACAACCAGAAGATCTCTGCGTTTGCTGATGAGACGTATGATGATGGCATTATCTCACTCAAGCTCGGCTCAGCTTACAACTACGTACTCGTTCCTCTCTTCGAGGCTCTCGGTATCACAAATATCGTAGTTCCGAACGGAACAGACGTAAGCGTAGTAAGAGCACTTCTTACAACAGTTCTCGATTATGTCGATCTCATTCTCTCAGACGGACACACCGTTGAACACGCACTCGACTTGATCGGCAACCTTGCAAACTTCATCGCCAATGACGGTCTTACAGTTCTTGTACAGAACCTCATTGCTCCGATTAACGATCTCATCATTAAGATCGACAATGTTCTTCCGATAGCTGCAACAGTTGATCTCAAGTCTCTTGATATTGCTTCCCTCATCGGTGGCAGCGACAGCGGCAGCACAGAAGAAACCTCAATGTTCGGTTACACGGACGGCGCTATGACAATCCTTGACGGTGTAGTTAAGGTTTATGCAGGCGCAAACGCTAAGGCATCCGGTCTCCACGGAATCGACCTTGACCTTTCAGACGATGTACTCGAAAAGCTCATCGCTGATGTAGTTGCAAGCGTTCTTCCGTCAGCTCTCGGAATCAACCTTACACTCGACCTTGACTTCTCGGCTCTCGCTCAGGAAGCTCTCAGTGGTGCAAGCCATACAGCTTCTAACATGACGATCGCCGCAAGCGACAAGGCTCACAACGGAACAGACAAGACAGAATCACTCGGCGTTTATGACGTCAACGCAGCAAACGTTCTCGTTTCACTGCTTAGCATGATTCTCACAGCTGATAACGTTCAGGCAGTTCTCGATATGCAGGCAATCAAGGATCTCCTTGATCCGATAATCGAGAAGGGCGATATGTTAGGCAATATAGTCGGCGACATAGTTTCCTACCTTGAGAACAATGTTCAGGATACTCTCGTCTATGGCTTAGTTGACCTCCTTGTTTACCTCGTAGCTGAACACTATGTAAGCTTCAAGGTCATCAAGAACACAGCTGTAACAGCTGAATCAACAGTAGCATATCCGGACGGCATCGACCACGATAAGGTAACTCAGGCACTCGCAGTTCTGAATACCATCCTCGGTCAGGTTCTCCCGATGCTCGGTGTTGACCTTTCAGCTCTCATAAGTGATAACCTTTACACAGGCAAGATGCTCAACACAGTCATCGGCGCTCTCGTCAATGCATTCGCCGGTATGGAAGTACCCGCAGCAGACGGCTCAACAACGATGGATACTGTAGCTGATGTTCTCAAGACTGTTAAGGATATCACAGGTATCGACATTAAGCTCGATCCGACAATGTACGCAGATGCTACCAAGTACCCGATAATGAGCGCAGTAGTCGGCAGTGCCACTAAGTGGTCAGATATCACGGTATCGGAAGACATCTTCAACGCAATGTTCACCACATTCGCCGGCACTTACACAGCTAAACAGCTGTTCATCGAGGCTATGAGAGAACTTCTTCTCCCGTTCGATGATGTACTCGCACTTCTCCTTGACGGTGGCGCTATCAACAACGGCACTGACTATGGCAAGTCACTCGGCGTATATGATGCAATCAATGTTTACTTCGGTAGCGGTTACAACTACGCTATAATCCCGCTTCTTGAGGGACTCGGAATTGAGAATCTCATGACTCAGGATGAATACAGAGCGTATAGTGCAGAGAGAGGCCATATAGAATACATTCTTAATGTACTTCTCGGTTATGTTGACGAAGTTCTTGGTGGTGACCTCGTAGCAGGTGCCATGAAGATAGTTGCTAACCTTGCTTACCTCATCGCTAATGACGGTCTGACAGCTATAATTCAGAACCTCATCGCTCCGATCAATACAATTCTCGAAGCAGTTGACAGCATTATTCCTCTTGCAGTATTCATTAACCTCGGCGGACTTAAGTTCACAAACGAAGTTCCTGAAGGCTCAACAGACGGCAAGAAGGTATTCGGTGTTGACGCAAGCGAACTTCTCCAGCTTTACATTGCTAAGGATCACGAAGGAATTCCGGCAGGCGTTTCACTTGACCTTTCCAATGAAGCTATCCAGAAGATAGTTGATAATCTCCTTGCTGCTCTTGGTCTCAACCTCAGCATTAACCTCGACTTTGCAGATCTCGCTAAGAAGTCTCTCGGCACGATCGCAGATTCTAAGGTTGATACAAAGTGGGATAACGCAGTAAGCGCAGGCGATAAATCACTCGGCGTTCTCGTTCCCGACAGCGCAGATGCATTTATGGCACTTCTTCAGATGATTCTCACATCTGACAACGTTAAGGCAATACTTGATATGCTGAATGTTGACCTCGCCGGTTTGATTGACGGCATAAGCGGTCTCAACGATGAGGCAAAGGCAGTTCTCAAGGATGCTATTAACAGAGCTGTTGACGATCCGATGAATCTCATCGTGGTAGTCGTTAAGCTCCTCATCGGTGACTACGGCTTCAACGCAACAGAGTTTGTATTCAAGTTCGTAGGCAACGCAACAACAGGCACTTACACTGGTGACTTCTCAGATGCAGACATCGAGAAGATCGACAACCTCATCATCAACCTCGTTCCGACAATTCTTGATCTCCTTGTTAAGGATGACTCAGCTCAGATGCTCAAGGATCTCAAGACAGCTGTTGAAACAAAGGGCGAAGATGAAAACTCACTTGAAGCTATCGTCAACTACTTCCTTGGCGAATATGCATTCAAGAATACAACAGTTGATGCAATCATGGGCGCACTTGTTCCGGTTCTCGCTTCTCTTGAAAGCACAATGGTTTCGGGCAAGAGCGTAATCGAAATAATCAAGACAGCAGTCGGCGTTGACCTTTCACCCAGAACATGGGCTACAGGTACAGGCAAGCTTGATGAGTTTATCGGTGAGGCTTCCACATGGACAGCTATCAGAGATCACTCAACATACTTCACCGCAACTCCGAATGCAACAGACGCAACCAAGACCGATTACACATTCAATGGCTATGATTGGGGCGTAACAGACAAGGATAGCTTCGTTGCTCTCGTTGTTGATCTCCTTGAGCCGCTTAGCAGCGTACTCGACTTCTTACTCCTCAAGGCTAACCTCACTGTATTCGGTGAAGACGGTCTCGTAATTCCGGGACTCGGACTTTACACCAATGTTATCAGCCTTCTTGCCGATGCTCTCGGTATTAAGGTAACAGTTGCAGCAGACGCTGACAGCGTTGACTACATTGAAGCATTCGTTAACGGCTTACTCAACTTCGTTCTTAACGATGTTTGTGATTCACCGTTCAAGGCTATCCTCACTCTTGTTGGTAACCTTAGCTTCTTTATCGCTAACAACGGTCTCAACGTTCTCGTTGATAACATTCTCGGCATCGTTGACGGTCTGCTTACTCTCATCAGCTCGATCATCCCGACAGCTGACGTCAATAAGCTTCTCAGATCGCTCACAGCCGACATGGTAGCAGGCAATGCAACATTTGAGAGTCTCTTCGGCAAGGACGGCATTGATCTTGATGATATCAAGACACTCCTCGGCGCTAAGGACGATCATGGTGCAGGTCTTGTACAGCTTATCAACTCATTCATCAACAATATTGAGCTTAAGGATGCAGAAGGCAACGTAACTAATACACTTGACTTCTCCAAGGCTCTGAACGACACATTCTTCCTTGATATAGCTCAGGCAGTTATCGAAGAAATCACACCTGCTGAGGCAACACTCACAGATAGCGATAAGTTCGTAACACCTGTAACTGATCACAAGGTTAAGACTGTTCAGGTTCTTTACAAGATACTCACAACAGTTCTTTCAGAAGATGTCGTAGCTGAAATCAGCAAGCTCGTAGGCAGCAACGCTACTGTAAATGACATTCTCAACGCACTTGCTGAGAACGAAAATGCAGAGGCCGGCGTACTTAATATCATAAAGATGCTCCTTACGAAGTATCTCGTTAAGTACGACATTATCAGTGCAGACGCCATAGCAAAGATCACTCCGAACTATGCTAACTTCGGTATCAACACTGACGGATTCACGGGCGACACTGAAAACGATAAGGCTAAGGCAGCTACTAACGCAGCCATAGCTAAACTCGACACTCTTGTCGGTAAGATCTTCGAGTCAGGTCTCCTTAAGGACGTTCTTAAGTCAGATGCAACATCACTTAAGGCATTTGTAGCAGACCTTCTTTACACAGACGATATCGCCAAGATGCTCGTTGAACTTCTTGTTCCGATGCTTGCTTCTCTTGAAACAGCAGAGGATGGCAAGACTCCGATGATGGATACGATCACAGATATACTTGATAAGTATGTTGCAGAATTCGTAGACTTCAACGGCGCAGATCTCAAGCTCAGCATTAAGCCCACAGCTTGGGCAGGCACAGGTGCATTCGGTACATTTGTTGGCACAGCAGACACATGGACAGCTATCCGTGATGCTAAGTTCGATGCTACAACAGACGAAGCAGGCAAGACAACTTACAAGCTCAAGTCTGATGTAACCTTCGGTGTCAACAACAAGGAAACACTTGTTAACTTCTTAAGCGAACTTCTTATGCCGCTTGATGTGGTATTTGAACTTCTCCTTGACGGCGGCGTACTTGCTTATAACGGCACAGCAGCTGCTAAGTCAGACAGAATCCCCGATGCGTTCGGTAAGGCTATCTCGGCATTCAACGATATCAACCTCTACTTCGGCAGTGGTTACAACTACGCTATAATCCCGTTGTTCGAGGCTCTCGGTATCACTGAAATCCCGACTCAGGCTGAATACACAACTTCAGCTGTAACAGACGGACACATCAAGTCAATCCTCAACACGCTCCTGACATTCGTTGACAGCGTTCTCGATGCTCCTGTTGCTTCGGTACTCGACATGATCGCTAACCTTGCGAACTTCATCAGAGCTGACGGTTTGACCAAGTTTGTATCCAACCTTATCGCTCCTATCAACACAATACTCAAGGCAGTTGACGAGGTTCTTCCGATAGCTATCTTTGTTGATATCACCAAGATCGGTGGCGACAGCAGCCAGATACTTCAGCTTTACATCGGAAAGAATCACACAGGTCTTGATGCAGGTCTGACGGTTGACCTTAGTGAGAACGCTATCAGCTCTCTCATCAGCTCACTTATCCCGGCGGATATGGGACTTAAGCTTGACCTCAACTTCACAAGACTTGCTCAGACAGCTATGGGTACAGGCGCAGGTTCAGCATCTAAGGTAGATGTACGCTATGACGAGTCTGTTGGCACAGGCACACCTCTCGGTGTTATAGACGGTGACAGCGCAGACGCTCTTGTAGCACTTCTCCAGATGGTAGCAACACCTGAAAATGTTGACGCACTTCTCAAGTACCTTAAGGTAGACTTCAATGAGCTTCTTAAGGACTTCCCGGATCTCATTCCGGTAGTCGAAAAGGCTCTTGATAACACAGATGCTCTCATCGGCATCATAGTTAACCTCCTTAACGGTAACTATAACGTAAACGGTGTAGACATGATCTGGTACTTCCTCGGCGAAGAAACCTATGACTACTCCGGCAAGTATGATGATTGGTCAGGCTTGACTGATAAGACACTCAAGAAACTTGACACGATTATCGTCAACCTTCTTCCGACACTCCTTCCGATGTTTGGCGATGTTTCGTCACTCGGTATCACGGGTAACGAGAAGAATCTCGTTGAGGTCGTTGATAACATCCTCAACAAGATGGTATTCACAGACAGCTTGATGAACACGATCTTCGCAGCTATCGTACCGCTTCTTGCAGGTCTCGATGCTAACACGGTCGATCTCATCAACACACTCGTAGGTATAGACCTTGCACCGCAGACCTTCGCTAAGACGACAGGCGGCAAGCTCGCAGCATTCATCGGTGACAACGCAACTTGGGCAGATCTCCTTAACAGCAGATTCACCAAGACTGTTACAACTGATGCAGAGGGCAACGAAAAGACTACCTACACATCTGATTACGCTTGGGGCATCTCAACTCAGGATGACTTCATCGGCGTATTCACAGAGCTTCTCACACCGCTTGAGAACGTTCTCGGCTTCATCCTTAAGGGTAACAAGCTTGCAGTTCTCGACAGCGTAGAGCTTAAGGGTGTTAAGGGCTTCAAGTACATCATAGCTCCTCTTGCTAAGGCACTTGGCTTGACACTCAACGCAACCGAAGACAGCACTTGCGCTTACATGATCACAGATCTTGTTGAAGCACTCCTTGCTTACGTCAGAAATGACATCTGCAAGTCACCGCTTCGCAGCGTACTTACTCTCCTCGGTAACCTCGTATACTTCATCGCTAACAACGGTGTCACGAACATTATCGAAAATGTTCTCGCTCTCGTTGAAGGCATACTCTCACTCGTCAGCGGTCTTATTGATGAAACAACAGTCGATAAGCTTCTCTCAAGCCTGACAAAGGATATCAAGGCTATAACCGATATCTTCGGCGCAGATGGCTTAACACTTGACGGTATCAGAAATATCGCAGGCGACAGAGGTGATAAGCTTGTTGAGATAATCAACAACCTTCTCGCAGGTATCACAATCAAGGACAGCGACGGCAACGAAGTTCCGCTTGCAGTTAACTTGAGCAAGACATTCTTCCTTGATTATTCACAGTACGCAGTAGATGTAACTGATCCGGCAGCTAACACTGACAGAGTTAAGTTCGTCACTGTTGCGAATACATGGACGATTGATACCGCAACATCATTGATGTTCATTCTTAAGACAGTCCTCAGCCGTGACATCATTGAGATTCTCGCAAATCTCGTTGGCGTTAAGGCAGAGCCGACAACATCAACAGATGAGCTTATAGCTAAGATATTCACTAACCTTGAAACAAGTGCAGACAACGGCAACGCTCAGGATCTCCTTCTCGATGTTATTATCGGTCTGTTCGAGGGTTACACAGTATCCTACACAACAGTCGCTGGTAAGAATATTGATGTCGTAGGCGATCACTTCGCAAGCCACACTGATTGCGAGCTTTCAGGCAGAGAAGATGAGATTGATACTCTCATAGCTAAGCTTGACTCGATGATCAACAAGGCTCTCCCGAAGGTTCTTCCGATGCTCAAGGATACAGTTGATGCTATGGAAGACGGCGAGCTTAAGACTCTCCTTCAGAACATCATCGCTGATGATAGCCTCACAACACTTCCGGCTATTATCGACTACTTACTCGAAAACTTCGTTTACACTAAGAGCATAGCTTCAACGCTTATCGGTCTCCTTGTAAATCTCCTCGGCGGCAGCGCTGCTGAAACCATTAACAATGTTCTTCCGATAGTTGACAGCGCTCTTGGAACAGACCTGACACCGGCAGGCTTCACAAAGACCAACGGTGCATTCGCTAAGTTCCTTAAGGATGCAGGCGTAACAGCAGACTCAACATGGGCTGACGTTTATGCATACTGCGAGGCTAAGGGCTACGTCAAGACAGAGACAACAACAGCCGCTGACGGTTCGTCAACGACAACAAAGACTCTCACGATCCCGACATCGGCGATCAACATGACGGAGAACGAAGCAGGCTTTAAGGCACTTATTAAAGACATAGCTACTCCGCTTTCAATCGTTCTCGAATTCTTGTTCTTAGGCGAGGACATCAAGGTTCTTGACTATGAGGTAGAAGGCGAAACCTACACAAGCGGTCTCACCCTCACAGGTGTTGAAGGCTATGACCAGACACTTCTTCCGCTGTTTGAAGCTCTTGGCTTGTATGATGCAACAACTGCTGATGGAGAACTTCTCCTTAAGTCAGTTGCAGAAATCAAGGCAGCTAATATGAACGGCGCAGACTTCCTGAACTATGTGATTGATGTTCTTCTCTACTTCGTAGACGATCTTGCACAGGCTCCGCTTACGGTACTCCTGTCAAAGCTTACAGGTATCCTGTACTTCCTTGTCAGTGATAACGTATACAGAATCGTTGCTAACCTCGTTTCGTTCGTAGACGGCATACTTGCTCTGACAGACGGTCTGACAGGCGAACAGCTCAGACTCAATGATGTCATCGCAATGTTCACAGATGCGTTCAGTCTCGAAACACTCAAGCTTGAAGGCTTACTTAAGCTTCTCGACAGCGAAGGTATCCTCAACGGCGCACTTGCCGAGAACGGAATTGACGCTGCAATGCTTGAAAAGATCGTAGGCATGAGTGGTTCATGGGCAACAGTTCCCTCTAAGCGTTCAGACGCTTCAACGAAGCTCTATAACGCAAGCGGAGATCTTACCGCATACGGCACAGTCGAATACGGCAAGATCAAGACGATCGTCGGTTCACCCGCTAAGACTCTTATGGCAATTCTCGACACAGTATGCTCAGATGAGGTACTTGATATGCTCAGAGACTTACTCGTCAAGAATACAGAGGAGTCAGCATCAACAGACGAAATCGTCAATGCACTTCTTACAAATCTCTCAGATGATCATGCATCTGATTATGTAGCTGAGATACTTCTCAAGCTCTTCACTAAGTACCTCGTAACATATCGCTTAGTCGGCAGCTCAGCGCTTGCAAAGCAGGAGCCGCAGTACTCAGAGACATTTACGAAGGAAAAGATGGAAACTCTCCTTAACCAGGTTAAGGAAGCTCTCCAGAAGGCACTCGGAAACGGTGTTGATCTTGAAAACATCATCTATGGCTTCCTTGATGTAAGCACAGTACCGAATATGCTCCTTGAGCTTCTCGTACCGTTGCTTGCTGAAAACGAAGACCTTCTCACAACAATTTCTACGTACGTTAAGGAATTCAGCAACCTTGATCTCGACCTCACAGTCGCTAACTTCAAGGCTCTGGCAATTCAGTACACAGGTGCAAACAGCGCATTTGCGGACTTCATCGGTGCTAACACAACTTGGGCTGATCTTCTCAAGAACAGATTCGAGCTTGTAACAACCACCAATGAAAAGGGCGAGACAGAGACATCTTACAAGTCAACTTATAAGTGGGCTAGTGTGACAACTCTTGACACTCTTGTACCCGTAATTGTCGATATGCTCAGACCTGTTGATTGCGTTCTTAAGTTCCTGCTTATGGGCGGTGCAGTCAGAGAAGACTTCTATCGTGATCAGACTAAGCACAGTGCTTATGACATCACAGTTCTTGACGAAGCTGCTCTTATGGGCGGTGACGGCTACAACTACGCGATACTTCCGCTGTTTGAAGCATTCGGTCTTAATGTTCTCAGTCAGTCTGAATATGAGGCTTACACAATAGCTCATGGTTCATCACTTGACTATATCCTTAAGACACTCGTAGGATTTGTAACAGATCTTCTTAAGTCAGAAGACCTTATCACGGATCTCGTTGGTATCATCGCTAACCTTGCATACTTCATTGCAAATGACGGTGCTGATATCGTAGTAGCTAACCTTATAGCTCCCGTTAACGAGATACTCGAAGCAGTATCTAAGGTATTCCCGATCGCAATCAAGATTGATCTCACTCAGATCGGTGTTGAAGGCGGAACAATAGCAGAGATTAAGCTTGGCACAGCTAAGCCGGACGAAGCCGGAATCTCAATTGACCTCACAGCAGCAACTCTTGAGAAACTGATTGCTAACTTGCTTGAAGGCTCAAGCATGAACCTGACAATCAACTTCACAGATATCGCTTGCAACACGGTCAAGACAGACGCTGATGGAAACATCGTTTATAACCCGAACGGATCTAAACTCGATACTAAGTACGATGAGTTCACAGGCTCACAGTACAAGAGAATAATGGGCGATGCAGCAGATACTATCATGTACATCCTCGACATTCTCGGTCAGGGCGATCTCGATCTCGGCGGTATAGACATTGCTGAAATCATTGAAGCTGTCCTCGGACTTCTTGCCAACAAGCATGAGTACACTCCGATTCAGAACCAGAAGATTAATCCGAACGGTGAACAACTCGGAACTGAATACTCATCATACATCTCAAAGGCTAACGCTGATATAATCGTTGAGAACTTCGACTCAATGATAGCTAACATTCTTCAGACTGCCGGTGTCGGCGATCTCAAGACTCTCATCAGCGGTATGCTTGCAACGAATGCGAATATCAACTCGATACTCAATCTCTTAGTAGGCTTACTTTCAGACAACAGCGATGTTCTCACTCAGATACCCGGTATCCTTGATACTGTAATAGGTATCCTCGGTGAAGAAAACGTTAACCTCACATCAGAACACTACGGATTCCTCTCACTTAAGAATGAGGACGGCACAGGCTTCTACGATAAACTCTACGCAGTATCTGTCGCAGAAGGCAACGCAACCGCAGGTGTCAACTATAAGCAGGGTGACGTAACATTCGCTAACGCACTCAAGATCCTTAACAAGGATTCATGGAGCGATCTCAATAACACATCGTTCAACGGTTGTGATTGGGGCTTCAAGGATGGAGACCTCCACGGATTCTTGCAGACATTAGTTCAGTTGCTTACACCTGTTAACGATCTCCTCGGATTGTTACTCTACGGTGATCCGAATGAAGTCATTCTCAACGCATTCGATCTCGTTTCTATCTCAGGTGGACCGGGCTATGACTTCGCAATTATCCCGCTGTTAGAGGCTCTCAGCATAGACAATGTTCCCACAGCAGAGCAGTATGTCAAGATGATCAACGGCGCAGCAGGTACAACAACTGTTGTTGGCGGCGTAACATTCAAGAACGGCGAAATGGCAGTTCTCGGAACTCTCATCACCTTACTTGAGAAGTTCATCGTTGATATTTGCAACAACCCGTCAAAACTTCTTGACGCTATCCCGAATCTTGCATACTTCCTTTCAAATGACGGCTTGTCTATCGTATATCAGAATCTCATCTCACCGCTTTACGGCGTACTTTGTGCAGTAAATGCTATACTTGACACAGGCATCCCGACAAGAGTCGAACTCGAACAGATTATCCACGATATCGACCTTGGCACATGGGTACTCTGGTCATGGATAGAACTCAAGATTCCGGTAATTGATTGGCTCAAACTCGCAAGACTTGGCGCTGAATCTGTTATCGAAAAGAGAACTTCAAGAAGCAAGGCTGCTTGGTCATACTCTAACCCGACTAAACCGCTTTATGAGACACAACCGAACATTGAGCAGTATATCGGCGGCAAGTATGTACAGGTAACCGATCCGGGCGTAACTAAGTCAACTCAGACTTATATCGTAGCTGACAAGGCTGACGTACTCGTAACAGTCCTTCGTTGGGTACTCAACATCTTCGATAACGAGGACAATATCAACGCACTCACTGAGTGGATAGGCGGTCTCTTCGGACTTGAAGCAGGCGGCAAGGAAATTGTCAAGTTCGGTATCGAAACAATGATGGAATACGCAAGACAGCTTAAGACAACAGACGCAATCATCGGTGCATTCTTCAGTGCATTCGTCACATTCATCGCTATCTCTAACGAGGTTGCAGGCGAATACAATAAGGTCAAGAAGATTCTCAACGATATCTTCTCAGAACTTAGCAAGTGCGACAGCGATTGCTGGTATGCAAATGTCGCAGATGCAATGCAGTCGATAACAGGCTGTTGGAAGCAGACAATCGGTACAGACGATGATTACCACGGTGCTCAGGATCAGACAGGTGAAACACTCAACTGGTTCCAGAAGATCATCAAGGCAATCAAGGACTTCTTCGAGAAGCTCAAAAACCTCTTTAAATAATCTCGCTGATGAAAAATCAGTCGGATAAATAAAGAACAAACCCTGCCTCGCAAGAGGCAGGGTTTTTGTGTGCTGTTTTATGGTGATTGAATGAGTGATGACAGCAAGATTATAAGCTCGAACAAAAGTTATATCATGATTGAAGAAACACAAAATTAAATTGAATAAAACACCTTAAGTTTTAAAGCCGTTGCGATTGACAAAAACGTCAAACTGTAATAAACTATAATCTAAGTATAATTATTTTCAGTGGGAACATCTTAATTTTCACAAATTGATTTAACAAAAAGGCTTGTCAAGAAGATAAAAGTTAGCTGAAATCACTCGCTTGGAGTACGGTAAAATGTGTTAGCTTTAAGCTTATAATTTGCTATTAACGATCCGATTTTTCGGTGAACGAAAGGATAGATTAGAATGAAGTATGTAGTTGTTTTGTATGACGGCATGGCGGATTATCCGGTTCCTGCACTCGGCGGAAAAACACCAATGATGGTTGCGAAAAAGCCGAACTTCGATAAGCTCGCTCAAAAGGGCGAAGTCGGACTTGTCAGAACCGTTGCCGAGGGATTAAAACCCGGCAGCGATGTCGCTAATCTCAGCGTTTTGGGATATGATCCCAAGAAGTGCTATACCGGCAGATCACCGCTGGAGGCGGTTAGCATCGGTGTCAAACTCAAAGACGATGATGTGACCTTGAGATGCAACCTTGTCACACTTTCCAATGAAGAAAAATATGAAGATAAAACGATGATTGATTATTCGGCAGGAGATATATCAAGTGCTGAGGCTAAGGAGTTGATCGAGGCTGTCGAAGCAGCTTTCGGCAACGAAAAATATAAATATTACAACGGAGTCAGCTATCGTCATTGCCTTGTTTGCTCACACGGCACGACCGATTTAGGCTCAATGACACCTCCTCATGACATCAGCGGCAGAGTTGTCGGCGAATATCTTTCAACTTCAGAAAATGCCGTTGAACTTATAGAGATGATGAAAAAGAGCTATGATGTACTCAAAGATCACCCTGTCAATAAAAAGAGGATCGCCGAGGGCAAACGTCCCGGCAACTCAATTTGGCTTTGGGGCGAGGGCAGTAAGCCTATGCTTGAAAGCTTTGAGAAAGTTTACGGCTTAAAGGGAAGTATTATCTCCGCTGTTGACCTGCTTAAAGGAATAGCTTTAAGCGCTGATATGAATGCTCCCGATGTTGAGGGTGCAACGGGCTATATTGACACAAATTTTGAGGGAAAAGCTGAAAAGGCTGTCGAGGAGCTTGACAATGGCTGTGATCTTGTTTATGTTCACTTTGAAGCTCCTGATGAATGTGGTCACAGAAACGAGCCTGAAAACAAAGTCAAGGCTATTGAAATGATTGACAGCAGAGTCTTGCCCATAATATTAAAAGGGCTTGAGAAATATGATGATTATAAAATTATGATACTTCCCGATCATCCGACACCGATAGTCACAATGACTCACGCAAGCGATCCCGTACCTTATATGATCTATCATAAGAACGCACCTAAGCAGGGTGTCGAAACAATAAACGAAGAAACGGCTAAGGCAACAGGCAACTATGTTGATTTTGGCCCCGGCATAATGAGAAAGTTTATCGAGGAATGATATCACGCAGAGAGGAGACACAAAATGAGCAACACGCTTAAATCAAGAAACCTGACAATGCTTGTCGATTTCTATGAATACACAATGGCTAACGGCTATTTTGCCAACGGAATGAAGGACACCATAGCTTATTTTGATATGTTTTTCAGAAAAGTTCCCGATGGTGGCGGATTTGCAATAATGGCGGGACTTGAACAAGTTGTCGAATACCTTGAAAACTTGAGCTTCACAGAGGAAGATATTGCTTTCTTCCGCCGCAGAGGTTTCAGAGAGGACTTCATCGAATATCTGAAAAACTTTAAGTTTGAATGTGACGTTTGGGCTATTCCCGAAGGCACACCGATATTCCCCGGCGAGCCGATAGTCAAGGTCAGAGGGCCGGTTATTCAGGCTCAGATTATAGAAACCATGGTTCTGCTTGCGATAAATCATCAAAGCCTTATTGCAACCAAGGCGAACAGAATTGTCAGAGCCGCCGAAGGCAGACCTATTATGGAATTCGGCTCACGCCGTGCGCAGGGATTTGACGGTGCTATCTATGGTGCGAGAGCTGCTTATATAGGTGGTTGTGCCGGAACAGCCTGCGTTATTGACGATAGAGACTTTGGTGTACCGGCACTGGGAACAATGGCTCATAGTTGGGTTCAGCTTTTTGATGATGAATATGAGGCATTTTGTGCTTATGCGAACGAATATCCAAATGATTGCACTTTGCTTATAGACACTTATAACGTTCTTAAATCGGGCTTGCCAAACGCAATAAGAGCGTTCAATGATGTTGTTGTCAAGAAAGGTTTCAGGCCCAAGGGTGTCAGAATTGACAGTGGCGATATTACCTATCTTTCAAAGAAATGTCGAGATATGCTTGATGAGGCAGGATTCCCTGATTGCAATATCATCGCATCAAACTCACTTGACGAATATATCATCAGAGATATGCTTATGCAGGGAGCTAAGATCGACTCATTCGGTGTTGGCGAGAGACTCATCACCGCTTCGGCCGCACCTGTTTTTGGCGGAGTATATAAAATCTCGGCTGTTGAAGAAAATGGCGAAATAGTGCCGAGAATAAAGGTCAGCGAGAATGTCAGCAAGATAACCACGCCTTGCGCTAAAGAGCTGTGGCGACTTTATGATAATGTAACCGGAAAAGCTCTTGCAGACGTTATAACCATGCAAGGCGAAGAAATAGACGACAGCAAGGACTATGAGATTTTCGATCCTGACTATACATGGAAACGCAAACTGGTCTATGATTTCCACGCAAAGAAACTTCTTGAACCTGTTTTTGTCAAAGGCGAACGAGTCTATCCTCATTATAATATAAGTACGATCAAAGAATATTGCGCTCAGCAGGTTGACACTCTTTGGGACGAGGTTAAGCGATTTGAAAATCCGCATAAATACTATGTCGATCTGTCACAAAAGCTTTGGGACGAGAAACACAAAATGCTCTCGAAGATAAGCGATTGATGAGACAGCTCAGTTTTACAGTACCAAAGGAATATGACTCGAAACAGCTGCAAGGATTTTTGAGGGGTGAAGTTAAGCTTTCGTTAAGGCTGATGCGTTCACTAAAACGTGTTGATGATGGAATTCAGTTAAACGGTGAACACGCAAGAACTGTTGATATCATCCATGAAGGTGATACGGTTACGTTAAACATACCTTCTCAAGAGGGAAGTGCAAAGGCGACCGGTGAGATCGATTTAGATATAAAGTACGAAGATGATGATGTGCTTGTTGTGAATAAACCGGCTATGCTTCCGATCCACGAGTCGCATAATCACCAAGGCGACACGCTGGCTAATGCGGTTGTGGCTCATCTGAATAAAGAGGGCAAATCTCCTGTGTTCAGAGCTATAGGCAGACTTGATAAAGGAACATCGGGTTTAGTCGTGTGTGCCTTGAATCAACACAGCGCTGCAAGGTTGTCGGGAAAAATCGAAAAGACATATTTTGCGATCCCTTCGGGAAAATATGAGGGCAGCGGAACTATAGACGCACATATCTATAGGCCTGATCCCATGAAAACGCTCAGATGCGTTGATCCGAGAGGGGATAGGGCTGTTACTCATTATGAATCCGTTAAATGCTCAGATCAAGCGACTTTATTAAAGGTTAAACTTGAGACAGGCAGAACACATCAAATCAGAGTTCACTTTGCTTATATGGGTACTCCGCTTGTAGGTGACTATATGTACGGTGCAGAGGACACCGGAATAACTCACCAATGCTTGCACTGCGGGATAGTCAGTTTTGTCCAGCCTATAACAGGTGAAAAAATCGAATGTTCAGCTGAGTTACCTGATGATATGCAGAAAATAGCAGACAGCATATAAAAGAATAAAGCGGTCGGGATTTCTCCTTGGCCGCTTTGTTTTTCTTGAAAAATGAAAAACATCTGTGTCAGCACATACTGACACAGATGTTAGTTGATGTTACACATGTCTCTTAGTCTTCAAGACCTAAGAGCCAATTAACTGAAACGCCGAGGATCTCAGAGAGAGCAATAAGCTCATAGTCGTTTACACTTCTTATCTGACCTTCAAGCTTTGAAAGTCCTGAAGCGTTGAACTCAACACCTTTTTCACGAAGCTGAGTAAGAAGTTCGATCTGTTTCATGTTGATCTCTTTGCGTCTGTTGCCGACTCTCTCACCTACAAGGTTACGATCGCCAAGCGGTTGTTTTCTGATTCTCATTATTATAACCCCTTTGCACACATTATACTTGATATTATTCAAATACAACTCTATATTAACAGTTATTATAGAAAATTTTGTTAACATATTGTAAACAAGATGTGATTTATTATAAAATTCGCAATTTTGATTGTTGAATAGTTTAACATTGAAAAAGCAAAAAATTATTCATGTTAAGACTTTGTATTATGATTCTAAAATTTTTCTCAATTTAGGTTTAACTCGGTTGACTTTTCCAACACTTGTATTATATAATACATATAGCAAAATATGGTTGATAATCACCGGATATATTAGCTGTTCTATGTGACATTTTGATTTCTATAAAACTCGGCTAAGAACAGTGTCCGGATTACAAAAATATAGAATAGCATAGAGGAAGTGGAATTTTGAATAGCAACCCCAATATCAGAAAAGCGAATCTTAACAAAAATGACAGACGTGTTAAAAAGACAAATCGAATCTTAAGAGAGTCGCTGATGAATTTGCTCGAAACCAAGGATATCACTGATATCACGGTCAAAGAATTGACAGAGGAAGCCGACATTAACCGTTCCACGTTTTATTTTTATTATGAAGACATATATGATATGGTTAGGCAGATGCAAAATGAAATATATGATGTTTTCTTCGAGACGGTTATTAAAAGCGAAAGCAAGGTTGAGAATGTTGCGGACTATGTCGGATACGCAAAACGCTTTTTTGATTTTTGCAAAGCAAACGAAAATCAGTGCAAGTTCATTCTGAATAACGATATAAACAATGAACTTATAGAAAAAATAAAGCAAGCGGTCAGAGATCATATTCCAAATTCAGCGCAGGTGTTTCCCGACACTTCACCGGCTCACTATTTGACAACTTTTGCTATTTCGGGCATTACGGGTACGGTAATAGAATGGATAGATGACGGAATGAAAGCGGATCCGGAAGATATGGCTCGTTTCTTGAGTGCAACTTATGTTTTGGGAGCGCAGGAGACCAAGAAATCAGGGCTGTAATAAGTGAGTTTTTGGTGTCAGCCTATTAAAATTAAAAGCGAAAATCGTTATCAAGCAGTTGCATCAAGTGGCTGCTTGATTTTCTTATGTCCGCTTTTATCACCGTTTTTCGGTCGGCAACATATCATAAAGTGAAAACACGAAAAGGTGGGCTGACGAATGAAAAAATACGGTATAAACTACTTTTTGGGTGCAAATTCACCTTCCGGCTTTGTTTCATTTTTCGATGAGCTTTACTCTCCTGAAAAAGGCTATCGGTGCTTTATTATTAAAGGTGGACCGGGTACGGGCAAAAGCACGATGATGAAAGAACTTGCCGATGAAATAGAAAAACGTGGCTTTGAAGTACACCGGATTCACTGCTCAAGCGATCCCGACAGCCTTGACGCTATAAAATGTAATGAGTTAAAGCTAAGCGTAGCTGACGGCACATCACCTCATGTTATTGAGCCGCTATTTCCCGGTGCTGTTGAAAGCATAATAAATTTGGGTGAAGCGTGGAACGATAGCAAACTTCGCTCGGAGAGAGAAAAGATAATGTCAACCGTGAGGGCTAATTCTGCCTGTCACGCTCGCTGTGTTCGCTTTCTTAAAACGGCAGAGTTATTAACCGCTGATAGCCATAGACTCGCTGAGAAGGCCATTTATGAGGAAAAAACGGCACTTTACGTCAAACGGTTCATAAAGAGAAATCTAAAACCCATCGGCAAGTCGGGGAACGAAAGCAAAATCTTTCTGAGCGCTGTCACACCGAAGGGGGTTATATTTTATAACGACACGGTGAAAAGTTTCGCAAATCAAATAATAGAGATAGATGACAATATAGGACTTGTTTCATCTATGCTGATTGAAAATCTTCGAGTTTCCGCACTTAAAAGCGGAGCAGATGTCATAACCGGATATTGTCCCCTTGATCCTACAGGCAGACCGGAACATATTATTATACCCGATATATCGGTTGCTTTTGTCAGACGACATTCTTTCTACGGTGATACAGAATCAACGAGAACCATACACGCAAGGCGTTTCACCGATAACGGACTTCTTTCTTTGCAAAAGCAGAAGCTTGCTTTTAACAAAAAGGCGGCTGATGAAATGATAAATGAGGCTGTTGTTTCATTGGAACAGGCGAAGAAAATACATGATGAACTTGAAGAAATATATATTTCGGCAATGGACTTTAATAAGCTTGATGAAATTAAAAAACAAACGCTCAAAAGAATATTTGAGTGAAAATTAACGGTGCTTCCGGATCGGAAGCACCGTTGTTATATCTGAATTATATATCGTTTTCATCTGCGTGATGTTCCGCCGTCATTTGATCGGCTGCCACACCTTCCGTGCTTTCTTTCATGAACAAGATCTTCACTGTCATGAGCATAAGCTTTATGTCAACAAGGAATGATTGAGTTGCAACATATGTCAGATCCATCTGCACCTTGTCGTAAGGCGGAGTGTTATATTTTCCGTAAACTTGAGCGTAACCCGTAAGTCCGGCTTTGACCTGCAAACGCAGAGCAAATTCCGGCATATGCTCCTCATACTGAGCAGCGATCTCCGGTCTTTCCGGTCTTGGGCCGACTATCGACATTGAACCGCCTAAAATGTTGAACAATTGCGGTATTTCATCAATTCTGAGCTTTCTTATAACGTGTCCGACAGGTGTGATTCTGTCGTCATCTTCGGTCGCAAGTCTCGCCACACCGTCTTTTTCGGCGTCAACTCTCATTGACCTGAACTTCCATATATTGAATTTTTCACCGTTGAGTGTGAGTCTTTCCTGCTTATAAAGCACGGGGCCGTTGTCGGTAACTTTTATAGCTATTGCCGTGACCGCCATGATCGGGCTTAAAATAATTATTGCAAGGCCGGAAATCAAGATGTCAAATGCTCTCTTTCCGAAAGTGTAGAACAGTTTCGGATTGCTCCTTGTGCATCGGTACACGGGAACATTAAGCAGTTGGATAGTTTTTCCGCCTCTTATGATCGTGTCGGAAATTTTCGGTTTAATGTATGCGACTTTGTTGTTTCTGACACAGAATTTGACTATCTCGTTTCTATAGTCGGCAGGCACACCGCAGAGGAAAACTGCATCAACACTCATTAGTTTTTTGTAAATCGTGTCGAGGTCGGTTTCTCTTGATCTGAGGGTTTCGACAACATTGAAACGGCGTTCCATGCTCTTGATTCCTTTTAACGAGAGGTAAGAGTCAACATTGTCAAAAACGACAATAGTTTTCTTTGGCGGATGAATTTTGAAGTACGCCCAATCTGTTGCTATTGTCCAAATGACAGCGACAGAGAAAAAGACCGCAAACATAATAAAGAAAGGTATAACATTGACTAGCTTATAGCTCATAAGTGAGAATATGACATAAGTCAGAGCGAGGGATAAAAAGACACATATACCGTGAGAATAAATGATGTCCGACACGGTTGATGTTCCTATCATAAATCCGCCGTAGGTCTGAGCTAAGAATATATAGACCGCGCCGAAAACGACAGCTATAAAATAGTTGCCCAAGCGATAAAATGACCTTGGTATTTGTGGGTTGTAATATCTTGTCCAAACATAATACATTCCCAAAGATAGAAGTAAAACAAATAAGCCTTTTAATATATCTATCAAAAGACGCTCTTTAACATATATTTTTCTATTCATGATTTTTTCCTCGTTGTTAATGTTCGCCCGATAAGCATACATCGGGTGTACTTAATAATATAAATATAGAAACTTAACCGATAGGTTAAACAATAATCTGACGATAATATTATACATTACCCCTGTGCCGGTTATTTTACTATATCTTTGATAAAAAAGCAAATGTTTATTAATATTTTGTGAAAAAAGTTATATTTATGAATATTTTTCTTCCCTCACGGATAAAATGCTATTGATGACCGTGCGTTTTGCATGGTGATTTCTAATCCCGTCTTAAAAGGAGAGTTGACATTATGAAAAAATCATTTGCTATCCTCGCAGCCCTTGCTGTTGTTATGGTAATGCTACTTACTGCGTGTGGTGGAAACGGCGACATGACTACCGATCCGAACAGCTCAGGCTCGTCAAATCTGTCAGATATGATGCCGAGTGGCAACACAAGTGACACGACCGATGAGAGCAGTTCAAACGGTGGCTTGCTCGACAATGATGATGACGAAAGCACAAGCAGCAGCGACAAAGACACATCAAATAACAGCAGTTCGAGTTCTGATGCAAGCAATTCAACAGACGAATAATTTTAGAAATAAAGAGGGCGGTTTGACTGTCCTCTTTATTCCTTCAGTTCTATATTTGATTATTATAAAGCCGCAGGGTTTGATCCCTGCGGCTGTGTTTTGATATGAGTATGATCCGAATTATTCAAGCTCAAATGCACCTGTGTAGAGCTGATAGTAAACTCCCTTTTCGGCGATGAGCTTTTCGTGGTTGCCACGTTCGATTATTCTGCCGTGGTCAAGCACCATTATAACGTCAGAATTGACGATAGTTGAAAGTCTGTGAGCGATAACGAATACCGTTCTGCCGTTCATGAGCTTATCCATGCCTCGCTGAACGATAGCCTCGGTTCTCGTGTCTATTGAGCTTGTTGCCTCATCGAGAATAAGACACGGCGGATCTGCAACTGCTGCTCTTGCGATAGCGATAAGCTGTCTTTGACCTTGAGAAAGGTTAGCTCCGTTATTTTTGAGCATCGTATTATATCCGTTGGGAAGTCTCGTTATGAAGTCATCAGCGCCCGCAAGCTCTGCTGCTTTGATACATTCCTCATCTGTCGCATCAAGTCTGCCGTAGCGAATATTGTCCATGACAGTTCCCGTGAAAAGGTTTGTCTCCTGCAAAACAAGACCGAGTGAACGGCGGAGATCGGATTTCTTTATCTTGTTGACGTTGATTCCGTCATAGCGGATCTTGCCGTCCTCAATGTCATAGAATCTGTTGACAAGGTTCGTTATAGTTGTCTTGCCTGCACCTGTAGCACCGACAAAGGCAACCTGTTGACCGGGTTCAGCATAAACCGAAACATTGTGGAGAACCTCTTTGCCCTCCTCATATCCGAAGTCAACATCTGTCATTCTCAAGTCACCCTGCAAGAGCGTATATGTGACAGAACCGTCAGCCTGATGTGGATGTTTCCAAGCCCAATGGCCTGTCTTTTCCTCTGTCTCAGTGATAGTGCCGTCAGGAGCGATCTTAGCATTAACAAGTGTGACGTAACCCTCATCTTCTTCCGGCTTTTGATCCATGAGTGAGAAAACTCTGTCTGCACCGGCGAGAGCCATGACGATCGAGTTGACCTGTTGAGAAAGCTGGTTAACACTGCCCGTGAACTGCTTTGTCATGTTGAGGAACGGAACGATAATACTGATTCCGAATGCCATTCCGGAAAAGCTCAGATTTTTAACGCCCGTGACAAGAAGTACACCGCCAAAAAGTGCGACAAGAACATAAAGCACGTTGCCGATGTTCATGATAATCGGGCCTAACATATTTGCGTATGTGTTAGCTTTGAAGCTGTCTTGGAAAAGAGTCTCGTTGATCTCGTCAAACGATTTCTGACTTTCCTTTTCGTGATTGAAAACCTTGATGACTTTTTGACCGTTCATCATTTCTTGAACGAAACCCTCGGTCTTACCTGTCGATCTCTGCTGTCTGATGAAGTATTTAGCCGAGCCGCCGCCGACCTTTTTGGCAACAAGCGACATGAGAAAAACACCAAGCAGCACCAAAAGTGTCATCCAAACGCTGAAATACATCATTATGCAAAATACTGTGACAACGATTATTCCCGACTGCAAAAGGTTTGGAAGTGCTTGGCTGACAAGCTGTCTCAAAGCATCAATATCGTTTGTGTAATAGCTCATGATATCGCCATGTTTGTTGGTGTCGAAAAACTTGATGGGAAGATTCTGCATACCGTTGAAAAGTCTCTGGCGAAGCTTATTCAAAAAGCCCTGAGTGATGTAAGCCATAAGCTGTGATTGAACTGCAATCGCCGCAACAGACAGTGCATACAACGAAATGAGTATAAGCACAAGCGGCAAAATCTCCGCCTTGGCATTTGACCAGTCACCCGATTGGAAAGTATTGTTGATGACATCTGTTACCTTTTGAATGAAAAGTGACGGGATAGATGAAATGATAGCCGAAAAGATTATGCAAACTATAGTCAGCGGCATAAGCACCGGATAGAAACCGAAAAGCATCTTGAGTATCCTTTTCATTGTGCCTTTTTTAGCCTGCGGTCTTTTCATTGCACCCTGTGGGGCTTGTTTCTTACTCATTTTCTGCGCCTCCTCTCGTCTGCTGAGTATAGACCTCTTGGTAGATCTCGTTTGTTTTAAGAAGCTCATCATGTGTACCGACAGCTTCTATCTTGCCTGAATTTAAGATAACTATTTTATCCGCATCTTGAACTGAAGATACACGCTGAGCGATGATAATTTTTGTTGTACTCGGAATGTAGTCCTTAAAGCCCTTTCTGATAAGAGCATCTGTTTTCATATCAACCGCACTCGTTGAGTCATCGAGAATAAGAATTTTCGGCTTTTTAAGTAACGCTCTTGCAATACAAAGTCTTTGTTTCTGACCGCCCGAAACGTTAGCACCGCCCTGTTCGATCCATGTGTCGTAGCCATCGGGGAATGTGCTTATAAATTCATCGGCCTGAGCCAATTTGCAAGCCTCGATAATTTCCTCGTCTGTTGCGTTTTTGTTGCCCCAGCGAAGGTTATCCTTTATCGTTCCGGCAAAGAGAAGATTCTTCTGAAGAACGACCGCAACGCTGTCTCTTAATGTCTCTATGTCGTAATCTCTGACATCTATGCCGCCGACCTTAACAGAGCCTTCAGTGGCATCATAAAGTCTCGGCATAAGCTGAATGAGCGTTGTTTTCGATGAACCCGTGCCGCCGAGTATTCCGACCGTTTCACCGGATTTAATGTGAAGGTCAACATCGGAAAGAACGAACTTTTCAGCGTCTGCTGAATATTTGAAACTGACATCATCAAAGTCGATTGATCCGTCTTTTACCTCGTACACCGGATTTTCCGGATTGTGCAGACTTGACTGCTCATCAAGAACTTCACATATACGTCCGGCTGATTCTGTTGACATTGTGAGCATAACGTATATCACAGCAAGCATATTAAGCGACATGAGTATCTGGAAACCGTATGTCAGCATAGCTGAAAGCTGACCGACATTCATGCTTGCACCTTGAGTTGTGATTATTATTTTTGAACCGAAGAAAAGAACGACCGCCATAACGGAGTATACGCAGGTTTGGAACAGCGGTGATATCCATGCAACTGTTCTCTCGGCCTTTGTGAAGTCGCCGCAGATATCGTCAGCGGCCGCCTTGAACTTTTTCTTTTCATAGTCCTCTCTTGCGAAGCCTTTGACGGCTCTCATAGCCATAACGTTTTCTTCGATCGACTCGTTGAGTTTATCATACTTCTTGAAAACTTTCTTAAACGATGCTAACGCTTTCTTGCCTATCATTAAAAGTCCGAACACGAGAACGGGTACGACAACGACAAAAAGTGTTGACAAAGAACCGCCCATGATATACGCCATAGCAATTGAGAAAATGAAGTTAAGCGGTGATCTGATAGCTATTCTAATTATCATCATATAAGCCATCTGAACATTGTTGACGTCTGTCGTCATTCTTGTGACAAGCGATGATGTTGAGAACTTATCAATGTTGGCAAACGAGAACGACTGTATGCTTTGATAGAGGTCGTGTCTCAGATTTTTGGCGAAACCTGCCGATGCCTTAGATGCAGTATAGGCTGCAACACCGCCGCAGCAAAGTGAGACAGCAGCTAAAGACACGAGTATCGCACCATATTTTGCTATTGTTTGAAGATCACATCCTGCTTGGATATTGTTGACGAGTATTGCAAGAATGTAGGGAATGACGGCATCCAACGAAACCTCACCGATCATCAAAATCGGAGTTATGATCGAGACCGTTTTATATTCCCTGATAGACTTTGAAAGTCTTTTGATCATTTTTATACCTTCTTTCTGTTATTTTTTCATATTATTATAAATCGTTTCGAGGTACAGGCGAAGCTGTGCCCGATCGGACTTTGATAACCCATTTAACATATTTTCTTCGCCCTCAAGCCTTGAGCGAAACATCTCACCGGAAAAGCTTGCCGCTTTTTCGGTCTGACATACTATTCTATTGCGTTTATCGTTTTCATCCGTGTGACAGCTTATATATCCGTTTTTCTCAAGCCGAGTGATAAGACCGACCACCGTTGGGTGCGAGACGTCCAAAAAGCCTTCGATCTGCTTTTGTGTCACCTTTCCTCCGTTGCAATTGATAAAGAACAAAACTTGACACTGCGAAAAGGTTAAATTGTTATCCTTCAGTTGATTATCAAAGCGTGTTCGCATCTTCTCGCTTATCGCTTTAAAAAGATGTCCTATATCCTTATCTTCCACCGTTTCACCTCCCAATCTGTAGTACGCTACATATAGCATGCTACAGATTTTAACACCAATAAAATTTAATGTCAAGCATTATTAAAATTAATATTAAAGTTCGGCTAATAGCACAAATGTGTCCGAATTTTTAACCCAAAAAATGTATAAAGCGACTATAGAACCAAAATAATAGACATCACTCTGAACGTGTCGATTAAAAATATTTTTTAATTTTTATTAGATGATGAATTTATTGACTTTAACCTAAACTAAGTATAATATATATGTATAAAAGTGTTAAAGGAGGAAAAATCATGGATAGATTTCAGGAAGTTATGGATCAGATAATCGCACATTTCATGGGAGTTTGGCAGATTTTTCTTGATCTCATAGCTATTGTTAAGGGTGAAAAATAAAAGAAGATTCATTTTTGCGGTGATGCGTTCTGCATCACCGCATTTTCTTTTTATGTTCATTGAGATTGTCAGAACAAAATAAGCTTTTCTATTGCAAATTGTGTTCTGCTGTTATATAATACACAAGATATTGTTATTTGGAGGGGAATTATGCTTATCGGCGGATTTCAAAAAATGACGGTTCTGGATTATCCCGAAAAGGTCGCTTGCACCGTATTTCTTACAGGCTGCAATTTCAGGTGCCCGTTTTGTCATAACGCTTCGCTTGTGACTGAAAATTGGATAAGAGGAGTCGGCATAGATGAAATTTTCTCGTACCTTGAAAAACGCAAGGGATTAATTGACGGAGTGTGTATCACCGGTGGAGAACCCCTTTTAAACAATGACATCGAAGACCTGATAAGACCGATAAAGTCAATGGGCTATCTCGTCAAACTCGACACCAACGGAACAAATCCGACAAGGCTGAGAAATCTTATAGAAAACGGACTCGTTGACTATGTTGCAATGGACATCAAGAACTCAAGTGAAAAATATGCACTCACCTGTGGTGTAAAGGCGGTTAACTTTACAAAGATAGAAGAAAGCATAAATCTGCTGATAAACGGCAATATTGATTATGAATTCCGCACAACGGTCGTTGAACCTCTGCACTCTGTCGAAGATATAGAAAAAATCGGAAAGCTCATTAAAGGGGCGAAATCCCTTTATTTACAAGGGTTTGTGGACTCCGGTGACCTTATCGGAAACTCAATGAACGCAGTGAACAGAGAAACCATGCAGGAAATGCTTGAGAGAGTTAAGCCTTATGTCGGTTATGCCGAGATAAGAGGCGTGTAAAGCTGCACCGCTTTACACACAGCTAAAATCGCCGCAAATGAGACAGATTTAGCCGATTTTTTCGATAAAACCGCATTATTTTGTGGGCAACAAATATAAAATATACAATATATTGTGCTTTACGCTTGACATTGTGAATATTATGTGCTATCATTTTAAATGTCGCTTCTATTGATAGTTATTATCATTTTCTAAGATCATATTTGCAATTAAGGGGGATAAATATGTATAGGATAATCAAAAGAGACGGGAAAATAGTTGATTTTAACCTTTCAAAAATAGCCTATGCTATCACTCAAGCTTTTGAGGCTTGTGAAAGACAATCAAATCAAGATGTAATTGATTTCTTAGCTTTAAAGGTAACGGCTGATTTTGAGCCGAAGATAAAAGACGAACTTATCTCTGTTGAAAATATTCAGGATAGTGTGGAATCGGTGCTTATAAAAGCGGGATATGACGATGTTGCCAAGGCTTATATCCTTTACCGTAAGCAGAGAGAAAAAGTTAGAAATATCAAACATACTCTCATCGACTATAAAGAAATAGTTAACAGCTATGTTAACATAACAGACTGGAGAGTTAAAGAAAATTCAACCGTCACATATTCTGTCGGTGGACTTATTCTTTCAAATTCGGGAGCTATCACAGCTAACTATTGGCTTTCGGAGATCTATGACGAAGAAATAGCCTCAGCTCACAGAAATGCCGACATTCATATCCATGATCTTTCTATGCTCACCGGTTATTGTGCAGGCTGGTCAATAAAGCAGTTGATCAAGGAGGGTTTAGGTGGTGTCACCGGCAAGATAACTTCCGCACCGGCAAAGCATCTTTCTTCACTTTGCAATCAGATGGTCAACTTCCTCGGAATAATGCAGAATGAATGGGCGGGCGCTCAGGCGTTTTCGTCATTTGACACATATCTCGCTCCGTTTGTAAAAGCGGATAATCTCACCTATGATCAAGTCAAGAAATGCATAGAGTCATTTATTTTCGGTGTCAATACTCCAAGCCGTTGGGGTACACAAGCACCGTTCACGAATGTCACTCTCGACTGGACAGTTCCGGCTGATCTTGAAAATCTTCCCGCTATAGTCGGCGGCAAGGAGATGGACTTTACCTACGGTGATTGTAAAAAAGAGATGGATATGGTCAATAAAGCCTTCATCGAAATTATGATCGAGGGCGATGCCAACGGAAGGGGATTCCAATATCCTATCCCGACATATTCAATAACCCGTGACTTCGATTGGTCAGACACGGAAAACAACCGTCTGTTGTTTGAAATGACCTCAAAATACGGAACACCTTATTTTTCAAACTATGTCAACAGTGACATGGAACCCAGTGATGTCAGAAGTATGTGTTGCCGTTTGAGACTCGACCTTAGAGAACTGAGAAAGAAATCGGGCGGATTCTTCGGCAGCGGTGAAAGCACCGGCTCTGTCGGTGTCGTCACTATCAATATGCCGAGAATAGCTTATCTTTCAAACAACGAAAAAGAATTTTATGAACAGCTCGACCGTCTTATGGACATTTCAGCTCGTTCGCTGAAAGTTAAAAGAACCGTTATAACAAAGCTCCTTGACGAAGGACTTTACCCGTACACAAAAAGATATCTCGGAACTTTCGAGAATCACTTCTCAACTATCGGTCTTGTCGGTATGAATGAGGCAGGTCTTAATGCTAAATGGCTTAAAGCCGATATGACTCATAAGGAAACTCAGGAGTTCACAAAGAACGTACTCAATCACATGAGAGAAAGACTTTCCGATTATCAGGAGCTTTACGGTGATCTTTATAACCTTGAGGCTACTCCTGCCGAGTCAACATCATACAGACTCGCTAAACACGACAAGAAAAAATATCCCGATATCAAGACAGCCAATGAAAGCGGCACACCGTATTACACTAACAGTTCACATCTGCCTGTTGGATTTACAGACGATGTGTTCACGGCTCTTGACATTCAAGATGAACTTCAGACGCTTTACACTTCAGGAACGGTATTTCATGCTTTCCTTGGCGAGAAACTTCCGAGTTGGAAGTCAGCAGCATCTCTTGTCAAGAAGATCGCAGAAAATTACAGACTTCCGTATTATACCCTTTCACCGACATATTCTGTTTGCAAAACTCACGGATATATTTCAGGCGAAGTTTATAAGTGCCCCGAATGTGGCAGCATGACCGAGGTTTATTCGAGAATCACAGGTTATTACAGACCTGTTCAGAACTGGAATGACGGCAAGAGCCAAGAGTTTGCCGATAGAAAGGAATATAATCTTTCAACTTCAAAGCTTACTCATTCAGCGGGCGTGACCACGGGCGAAACTGCACCGACAGAAGAAAAATGCAAATGTGATGACGACTGTTTTCTGATCACAACAGCTACCTGTCCGAATTGCAAAATTGCTGTTTCTCTGCTTGAAAAGGCCGGAATCGAGTTCAAAAAGCTCTTAGCCGAGGAAAACGCAGAGCTTGTTGAAAGCTATGGCATAAAGCAGGCTCCGACTCTTGTTATTATCAAAAACGGAGAAGTTTCAAAGTATACGGGCGTGTCGGAAATAAGAAAATTTATTTCTTCTGCAACAGCAAGTGCATAATTTAAAGATATAATATACTATAAAACAAGCCGTTTCTTCGGGTACACAAAAATGTGTGCTTCGGGGAAACGGCTGAAACAAATTATAATTCGGAGTCACATTCGGGTGTAACGAATATCAGGAGGAACACATGGATTATGACATTATAATTGTCGGGGGCGGCCCTGCCGGACTGACTGCCGCACTTTATGCTCTCAGAGCGAACAAAAAGGTTCTTATAACAGAGAAGAATACATTCGGCGGTCAAGTCACATATTCACCGAAAATAGAAAACTTTCCCGGATTTGTGAGTGTCAGCGGAAATGAACTTGCTGACAAGCTTGTTGATCAGGTTTTATCCCACGGTGCTGACGTTGAGATAGCCGAAGTGACAAAAATTATAGACGGCGAAGTGAAAACAGTTGTCACGGACATAGGCTCTTTCACTGCCGGAACGGTCATCATTGCCACCGGAGCTAAACACAGACGTCTCGGTCTTAACAATGAAGAAGAACTCATAGGCCACGGAATATCATTTTGTGCCGTATGTGACGGAGCGTTCTGCAACGGAAAGACGGTTGCGGTTGTCGGAGGTGGAAACTCTGCAATGCAGGAGGCTATACTTCTAACCGAAAATGCTTCAAAGGTTTATGTAATACAAGATCTTGATTTCCTAACGGGTGAGAAGAAACTTGCCGAGCAGCTTAAATCTAACGGAAAGGTCGAAATAATCACCGGTTCTAAAGTCACTGAACTTATCGGTGACGGAGATCTTAAGGCGATAACTGTAGAAACTATGCGTACCGGAGAAAAAGCAAGACTAGATATTGACGGACTTTTCGTTGCGATAGGTCTTGTTCCTCAAAATGAGGCTTTCACCGGTTTGATTGAGATTGACGATGCCGGCTATGCTGTTTCCGATGAAAATTGTGTGACGAAAACGGGCGGAATTTTTGTCGCCGGAGATTGCCGCACAAAATCCGTCAGACAGATAGCCACCGCTGTCGCAGACGGTGCATCGGCGGCACTTGCAGCGTGTAAATATCTTGAAAACAGAGGTGAAAAAGGTGAATAATTTGAGATACAAATTAGCCTCTTTCATGCAGGGCAGAAACGGTGTCGATCAGTTGACGGCACTCACGGTCATGCTCTATGCAGTGATCGCAATAGTCAGAGCTTTTCTGAGAAGGCATATTGTCGCATACTATATTGTAACCGCTGTCATGACGGCTTTAATTGTTTATGCGGTATTCAGAGTCCTTTCAAGAAACACAAGCAAGAGACACATCGAAAATGAGAAGTTTCTTCAATTTTGGTTTAGAATCAGACCGAAATTTATACTTTTCAAGGATAGAATCAAGGATATCAAAACCAAGAGATACAGAACGTGTCCCGGCTGTAAGAATGTATTGCGTTTGCCGTATTCGAGAGGCAAGCACTCGGTCAGATGTCCACGGTGCGGAAAGAAGTTTAACGTCAGAATATTATAATTTTATCAACCTCTGCTTGGCAGGGGTTGTTTTTAACCCCGCCCGCGAAGCGGGCGGACGGCGGGTGGGCGTGTACCGCCGAGCAGCGAAGCTGCGAGGTGGTGCCGAACACCCGCCCCACTGATAAAAACTAAAAAAATATCAGGCCGAAAGGCTGTTTGTCAGCACCCCTGTGAGGTTCGATGCCTCACAGGGGTGCATTTTTAAACGAGCAGCAAACACAAAATGCATATTTCAAAGAACTTAGTTAAAAATAATGACATAAATTTTGATTGCGGTGAAAGAAATGAGAAAAAGCGGAATACTTCTTGCTGTCAGCTCCCTGCCAAGTAAATACGGAATAGGAACTCTCGGAAAAAGTGCATATGACTTTATAGATTTTTTGAAGAAAAGCGGACAGTATTACTGGCAGATATTGCCGATAAATCCCACCTCATTCGGAAACAGCCCATATCAAAGCTTTTCAGCTTTTGCCTTTAATCCGTATTTCATAGACCTTGAAGAGCTTGTAGAGCAGGGCCTTTTGAGTGAAAGCGAATGTAATTGTTACGATTGGGGAAAAGATAAAAAGCGTGTTGATTATTCCGCCTTATATGAGAACCGCCCTAAAATTTTAAGAAAAGCTGCTGACAGATTTGATATTGAAAATAATCATGAGTACACCGAATTTTGCACAAAAAACAAATTTTGGCTTGATGATTATGCTTTTTTCATGTCACTGAAAGAAAAATATGATATGAGGCCTTTGACCGAGTTTCCATTAGCGGTAAGAATAAGGGATGAAAAGACACTAAATGAGCTGAAAAAGGAATGTGTGTCACGAATAAATTACCATAAGATAACACAGTTTTTATTTTATCGACAGTGGATAAAGCTCAAGGAATATGCCAACCATAACGGTGTCCGTATCATTGGTGATATTCCGATCTATGTTTCTGCGGATTCTTCTGATGTCTGGACTCATCCTGAACTTTTCTGTGTCAGTTGTGACCGTATTCCTCAAGAGGTTGCAGGTTGTCCACCCGATGATTTTTCCCCTGACGGTCAGCTTTGGGGAAATCCCGTATACGATTGGAGCATACACAAGAAGCAAGGCTATAGCTGGTGGATAAAGCGGCTCAAACAAGCAGACGAACTTTTTGACACAGTACGCATAGATCACTTCAGAGGTTTTTATTCTTTTTATTGTATTCCGGCTGATGCGAAAACGGCAAAAGACGGAGAATGGAAAAGAGTCGATGGAGAGAGCTTTATGGAAAGCATAAAAAAAGTTCTGCCAAAGCTGAATGTTATAGCTGAAGACTTGGGGTTTATCACCGAAGATATAAGACGAAGAATGGCTTCATCGGGCTTTCCGGGAATGAAGATATTACAGTTCGCCTTTACCGGTGGCGATAACGAAAACTTGCCCCATAATTATTCTAAAAACAGTGTTGTCTATACCGGAACGCACGATAATGACACCACGACCGGTTGGCAGATAACTGCACCGAGAAAAGACGTTGAGTTTGCCATGGATTATTTTGACATTAATTTCACTTGGAGATTAACAGATGCTTTTATAAAAGCTGCTCTTTCAAGTGTTTGCGACACAGCGATAATTCCCATGCAGGATTATCTTAAGCAGGGCAAGCAAAGCCGAATGAATATTCCGTCAACTATCGGCGATAATTGGATATACCGTATAGAACACGGAGATATTGACGATAATTTAATAAATAAAATATACAGGCAGACAAAATTATATTCTCGCCTGTGAAAGAAAGGATAGATATCATGAAAAAAATATTCAGCATTTTGCTTTGTCTTTGTCTGATTGCGAGCTTTTTCGGTTGCGGCAACAAAGAGAACGGTGAAGTTACCAGCAATAGTCAAGATAACAGCAATATGACTGCCGAAAGCAAAGAGGAGATATATTTTCTCAATTTTAAACCCGAAGTTGCAAAGATCTATGATAAGATCGTGCAAACATATAAGGAAGAAACGGGAGTGACTGTCAAGGTCGTCACTGCCGCCAGCGACACCTATGAGCAAACTTTGACATCTGAAGTTGCAAAAAAAGATGCACCTACTATTTTTCAGATAAACGGGCCTATAGGCTATCAAAGTTGGAAAAACTTCTGTGCCGATCTTTCTGACACTAAGCTTTATTCCTATCTGACCGATAAAAACCTTGCTATAAAAGACGGAAACGGTGTTTATGGTATTCCGTATGTTGTCGAAGCTTACGGAATAATCTATAACAAGGCTATAACGGATAAATATTTTGCCCTTGAGACAAGGCAGAAAGAAGTCAACTCAATGGACGAAATAGTCAATTTCAGCACATTGAAAACTGTGGTTGAGGATATGACAAAGCATAAAGATGAGCTTAAAATTGACGGTGTATTCGCATCAACTTCATTTTCAAGCGGAAATCAGTGGCGTTGGCATACTCACCTTGCGAACGTTCCGATGTATTATGAGTTTTCAGAAAACACCGAATATGACGATCCGGCCGTTGCGGGACTTAACACAAGTGATGCCGCTTTCAAATATGCGGAAAATTTCAAAAACATCTTCGACCTTTATATAAATAATTCAGGTACGAAAAAGGGACTTCTCGGAGGAAAATCCGTCAACGATGCAATGTCTGAATTTGCATTGGGTAAGGTTGCGATGGTTCAGAACGGAACGTGGGCGTACAACGATATAAAAGAACTTTCAGGCAATGTTGTCAAAGCCGATGATATAAAGATGATGCCGATATACACGGGAATAAAAGGCGAAGAAAAGCAGGGACTTTGTGTCGGAACGGAGAACTATATATGTGTCAATTCCAAGGTTTCCAAGGAAAAGCAGGAAGCATCAATCGCTTTTCTCGAATGGCTTTTCTCAAGTGAAAAAGGTAAAAAATATGTCACCGATGAGCTTGAATTTATTTCTCCGTTTAACACGTTCGGTGAAAACGAAACTCCCGAAAATCCGCTTTCCAAGGAAACTGTTCGTTTGATGAATAAAGAGAATATCACAACTGTTCCGTGGATATTCACCGCATTTCCTAGCGAAGTGTTTAAAGAGGAATTCGGTTCTGCCTTACTTGAATACACTCAGGGTACAAAAGATTGGGACTATGTTAAGCGAACGTTTGTCACTTCATGGAAAAATGAATCGGAATAAAAATGTGAAACCGGTGATAATATGCAAAAAAATTTAAAAAAGCACTTCCCTTTGTTTGCACTGCCTACTCTTGCGGCATTTTTGGTTGCATTTGTCATTCCGTTTATTATCGGCATATATCTGTCATTCACCGAATTCACGACAATCGTTGATGCCCAATGGGTAGGAGTCAAGAACTATATCAAGGCTTTTTCAACAGCCGATTTCAGAAACGCTCTTTGGTTCACAGTGAAATTCACTGTTGTTTCGATGATAACTGTTAATATTATAGCGTTTCTTCTTTCCTTACTTTTAACAAGAGGGCTTAAAGGCACTAACCTGTTCAGGACAGTGTTCTTCATGCCGAATCTTATCGGTGGAATAGTGTTAGGCTATATTTGGCAGCTTATTATCAATGGTGTGTTGAGCTTTATGGGAGTGACGATAACCTACGATGCAAAATACGGCTTTTGGGGACTTGTATTTCTGATAAATTGGCAGCTTATAGGCTATATGATGATAATTTATATAGCCGGAATACAGAATATTCCGACAGATCTTATAGATGCCTCTAAGGTTGACGGGGCGGGGGCTTGGCAGACTCTTAAAAACGTGACGATCCCCATGGTTATGCCATCAGTGACGATATGCCTTTTTTTGACACTGACAAACTCGTTTAAGATGTTTGACGCTAACCTCGCTTTGACAGACGGAGCACCGTCAAGACAAACCGCTATGCTCGCTCTTGATATTTATAAGACATTCTATGGAAGAACGGGTTGGCAGGGAGTCGGTCAAGCCAAAGCCGTTATTTTCTCAATAATAGTTGCGGTTATAGCTCTCTTTCAGCTTGCGATAACAAGGAAAAGGGAGGTCGAAAGCTGATGGCAAAAAATATCAGCAAAACTGTAATTTATATAATATTGATATTAGTTGCAGCGGCTTTTCTTTTTCCGGTTTTTATAGTCTTGATGAACTCATTCAAAAACAAGCTCTATATTTCTTCCGAACCTTTCACTTTTCCGAATTCGGAGAGTTTTGCAGGGCTTGAAAACTATACTTCCGGTCTTGAAAAGACAAATTTTTTCTCAGCTTTCGGATGGTCGGTTTTTATTACCCTGGGTTCTGTGCTTGTGATAATTCTGTTTTCGGCGATGACGGCATGGTATATCACAAGAGTCAAAAGCAAGATAACCTCTTTGATGTATTATGCATTTGTATTTTCAATGATAGTGCCGTTTCAGATGGTTATGTTTTCTATGTCAAAGCTTGCAAATATGTTAAGGCTTGACAATCCGTTCGGGATCATCATTATATATCTTGGCTTTGGTGCGGGCCTTTCCGTGTTCATGTTTTGCGGATTTATAAAGAGTATTCCTCTTGAGATAGAGGAGGCGGCAATGATAGACGGTTGCGGCAGCATCAGAACATTTTTCCTTGTGGTTCTGCCAATTTTAAAGCCGACAGCGGTCACGGTTGCTATTCTCAACACAATGTGGATATGGAACGACTATCTGTTGCCTTATCTTGTTATCGGTTCAGACTATAAGACTATTCCTATCGCCATACAGTATCTTAAGGGTGGCTACGGCTCTGTAGATATGGGAGCTATGATGGCTATGCTCGTACTTGCGATCATACCTATTATCGTGTTTTATCTCACAAGTCAGAAATATATCATAAAAGGTGTTGTCGCCGGAGCTGTCAAAGGGTGATTATTATATGTACGCACGGGTGACTGCTTTAAAGCAGTTATCTATGCGTACACCTACATTAAACAATCCAAAACAAGGAGGCTTTTTATGGCTTCGGTTAAACTGAAAAACATATTCAAAATATATGATGACGGTTTCACCGCCGTCAATGATCTGAGTCTGGATATCGAGGACAAGGAATTTATAGTGTTGGTCGGACCTTCGGGTTGCGGAAAAAGCACAACGCTGAGAATGATAGCCGGACTCGAAGAAATCAGCAAAGGTGAGCTTTATATCGGAGACAGACTTGTAAACACGGTCGCACCGAAAGATAGAAATATAGCCATGGTTTTTCAAAGTTATGCATTGTATCCGAACAAGACGGTCTATAAAAATATGTCATTCGGATTGGAACTTCATAAAGTTCCTAAAGATGAGATCAAAAAACGAGTTATGTGGGCGGCGAAAGTGCTTGATATTGAGCATCTTCTCGAAAGACGTCCCAAAGCGTTGTCCGGTGGTCAACGTCAAAGAGTTGCACTCGGTCGTGCTATGGTTAGAAACCCTGACGTTTTTCTGCTTGATGAGCCACTGTCGAATCTCGATGCAAAATTAAGAACAGCTATGCGTACGGAAATAACAAGACTTCACCAACAACTCGGAACGACTTTTATCTATGTCACTCATGACCAGACAGAGGCAATGACAATGGGGGACAGAATAGTCGTCATGAAAGACGGAATCGTTCAGCAGGTTGATACTCCACAAAATCTTTATAATAAGCCGGTCAACACCTTTGTGGCAGGTTTTATCGGCTCACCGCAGATGAACTTTATAGAAGGCTGCGTTCTTGAGGACAGAAACAAGCTCACTCTCATGATAGGAAATGAGCATATTCCTCTTTCAGATAAAAGCGAAAGCATCAGAAACTGTATCGGAAAGAAAGTCACTGTCGGTATTCGTCCGGAAGATATAGACGACAGCGAGTATTTTATCTCACAGCATAGTCATTCCGTGATTTCGGGAACTGTTGAGGTTAAAGAACTTATGGGTAGCGAGGCTTATCTTTATATAAACTGTCCGGGTGGCAGATTGACAGCCAGAGTTAGTCCGGAAACAACGGCAAAGCCTGAAAGCGAGATAAGATTTGCAATAGACGAAAGCCGGCTTCACTTATTCGACTTTGAAAGTGGAAACCGAATAGGCTGATTCGGGTTTCTGCTGACTTTTGGATGGAGTCTGTACAGCCTGCAAACTCCCTGCTGACTTTAGAATTCATCAGCGGGGCGGCTGATCGGCACCACCTCGCAGCTACGCTGCTCGGCGGTACACGCTCAGCCGCCTTTATATTAGCTCTTGACCAAAAACAGCGACACTCCAAATCGGAATGTCGCTGTTACTTTTATTGAATTTAAGCTCTGAACTTTGAAAGGAATGATTTGAGTCTCTCCGTTTCCGGAGCGTTTATTACTTTTTCCGCCTCACCCTGTTCAACAATAACTCCACCGTCCATGAAAATAACATAGTCAGAAACTTCTCTGGCGAAAATCATTTCATGTGTGACTATAACCATTGTCATATTGTCCTCTGCAAGAGATCTGATGACTTTTAATATCTCACCCGTAAGTTCCGGATCCAGAGCACTTGTCGGTTCATCAAAGAAAAGAACATCGGGGTGCATAGCCAAAGCTCTGGCTATTGAAACTCTTTGCTGCTGACCGCCCGAAAGCTGACATGGATATGCGTTTGCTTTGTCGGCAAGTCCCATTTTTTCAAGCAAAGCCATGCCTTCCTTTTCAGCTTGAGCTTTGTTCATTCCGAGAACTTGGATCGGTGCTTCGGTGACGTTTCTGAGGATAGACATATGTGGGAAAAGATTAAAGTTTTGGAATACCAAACCGAACTTTTTCTTTATCTCTTTTATTGTTGCTTTGTCGGAGTATGCTCCATCTTTTATCATCACGGAGTTTTCATATGAGACCACACCGTTGTCCGCCTTTTCAAGCATTGTCGCACAACGCAACAGTGTACTCTTGCCGCTGCCTGACGGGCCTATTATGGAAACAACCTGACCTTTTTCAACGGTGAGGCTGATATCTTTTAAAACCTCAAGCTCTCCGAAGCTTTTCGAGAGATTGTTAATTTCAAGTATTTTCATTTTTTCCTCCTTATGACTTATAGTAATCGAACTTTTTCTCTATACGTTCCATTGCGAAAGCAACAACATAGTTGAAAATGTAATAGAACAAAGCCGCCGCCGCATAAGGTATCATTGAAGATTTTGCCGATGCTATACGCTGAGCTATTGTGAACATTTCGGTGACTGAAATAGCGAATGCCAAAGATGTGTCTTTTACGAGGGTGATAGCCTCATTTGTGATTGAAGGAAGTACACGCTTTAATACTTGCGGAAGGATTATCCTGATAAACGTTTGTGATTTTGAGAAACCGAGAATTTGAGCCGCCTCATATTGGCCTTTTTCCATTGATTCAATTCCGCCTCTGTATATTTCAGCAAAATAAGCAGCATAGTTTATCACAAAAGCAAGTATGGTCGCCGGAAAACGATATTCTGACGTGATCTGCATTCCGAAGATAAGGTATGGCCCAAAATAGACAACTAAAAGTTGCAGCATCAACGGTGTACCACGCATTATTGAAATGTAAACCTTGGTTATCGTTCTTATAATAGGGTTTTTGCTCATTCTTCCGAATGATACGAGCAATCCCAACGGCAACGAAAACAAAAGCGTCAGAACGAAAATTTCGACCGTTGTCACCATGCCTTCGCCGAGCTGTTTAAAAATTTCGGGCATCTGCTGTGCCGTGATTACTAAAAAGTTCATTTGAGTTCCCCTTATTTAAAACGGATTAGGACTGTCGCACCGAGGAAGTCGGCACGATAGTCCTTTTCATCAGATTTTAAGCTTGTTTATTTTGTGATAATAGCCTGCTCAAGACCCCATGTTTTTGCGATAGATTCAAATGTTCCGTCAGCGACCATTTCATCGAGAGCCTTTTGAACCTGATCACGAAGTTCTGTGTTGCCGAGTTTGAAACCTACACCGTATTCTTCAGCTGCGATTCTTTCCTCAAGGATTATGTATTTGTCCTCGCCTCTTGCCTTGATCTTATACTGAGCAACACCGATATCCATTGCGATAGCATCTGCTGCACCTGCATCAAGGTTTGTAAATGCAAGGTCATATTCGCCGACAAGATCGAGAGACTTAAGTGAAGATAAGAGCTTCTTCATGTCCTCGTTTTCTTCATCTTTAATAGCTTTTTCAGCTGAAGATTCCTGTTGAGCGATGAGAGTCTTTCCTGCGAGGTCAGCAAAAGAGGTGATGCCGCTGTCAGCCTTAACAACAACTACCTGGCTGTTATCAACATAGGGTTCTGACCATAAGTAGTCGTTTTCTCTGCCGTTCATTGTAAAGCCGTTCCAGATACAATCTATAGTACCTGCGTTAAGCTCGGTATCTTTAGCAGCCCATTCGATCGGCTGAGCTTTGAATTCCCAGTTGTTTCTCTTTGCAACTTCTTTAGCAAGGTCAATGTCAAATCCGACTATCTCTCCGTTATCATCTTGATAACCGTACGGTGCGAAAGTTGCATCAAGTCCGACAGTGAATATCTTTTTTGAATCATCGTTTCCGTTGCCTGAGCAAGCTGTGAAGATAACTGCTGTGAAAAGTGTGAGTGCGGCTAACACCGCTGCGATAATTTTTTTGTTCATGGTTTTGTACCTCCGTTTTTTAATGTGATAGCATGATATCACATTAATACGCTAAAGTCAATAGTTTTTTTAAAATTTTTTCAAAAAATTTTTTAGGCTTAAAAATTGTGCTTAATTGCGGAGAGATAAGCCTATTTGAACTATTACATAATAAGATAGATTTTCGATATCACATTCCTTGAAAATTAGTGTTTTTTCGATTGTATTTCACAAATAAAAAAGATAAGTTGCAAAATATCTTGATATAACTTTAATTTAGCGTTAAAATGTAGTAGACATAAAGGAGGACTTGTCATGGGTAAATATAATTTTGATGAAATAATCGACAGAAAGAATACAAACAGTATGAAATATGAGGCCGGTGCAAATGTTGACGGACTTGCAAAAGATCATATTCCGCTTTGGATAGCCGATATGGATTATGCTTGCCCCGATGCAGTGCTTGGGGCAATGAAAAGACGAATTGACAAACGCATTTTGGGATACAGTATGCCGTATTCAGATGAATATTTTGATGCGGTACGCTCATGGTATAAGCGTAGAAGCAATTGGAGCTTCAAAAAGGAAAACATGGTTTTTTCAAGTGGCATTGTTACGGCATTGAATGTGATTGTCAGTCAGATGACAAAACCCGGTGACGGAGTTATTTTCTGTACACCGGCATATTCGCCGTTTTATTATGCAGCGGTCAACAATGGAAGAAAACCCGTTTTTTCAAAACTTATAAACGACAACGAATACTACACATTTAATTATGATGAAATAGAGGAACTTGCCGCTAAGGAGGAAAACACGCTTTTCATTCTCTGCAATCCGCATAACCCGACAGGCAGAGTTTGGAGTGAGGAAGAAATACGCAAGGTGGTCGATATCTGCTTAAAGCATGATGTTTTTGTCATAAGCGATGAAATTCACGGTGATCTTATCCGATGCGATAAGAAGTACACTCCGACACTTTCGCTTTATCCCGATTGCAAAAAGATAATCGCTTGCACTGCTCCGAGCAAGACATTCAACTTGGCGGGCAATCAGCTTTCAAACATAATAATCCCCGATGAAGAATTAGCTGCGAAGTGGTTTTCATCTCATCTTTGCGGTATGCCGAATCCGATCGCTATTGATGCCTGTATCGCCGCTTATAACGAGTGCGAAGATTGGCTTGAGGAGCTTAAGGCATATTTAGATGAAAACTTTGAGTACATAAAAGAATTTTTATCTAAAGAACTCCCACTTGCCAAATTTGGTTTGCCGGAAGGAACATATCTTGCGTGGATAGATTTCAGTGCTTACGGCTCCGATGAAGAACTTAAGAAGAAAATAGCCGCCGCAGGAGTCTATATTGAATATTCAAATGAGGACTTTGTTCACGATGCCGAAGGACACGTCAGAATAAATGTTGCCTGTCCGAATTCAGTGCTTAAGGAAGCGATGGATCGCATTGCCGATGCAATCAAGTAAGAATTGAGAGATAATGTGGATTATATTCCTAATTGGCAATTTTGCAAGCGGTTTCAGCCGAAAAAATTAAATTGCAAAATTTAAATTTAAAATTTTAAGAAAAACAGTTGACAAATCGCCTGAATGTATGATATTATATTCGGGCGATATAAACGGAGAGATACCGAAGCGGTTATAACGGAACGGTCTTGAAAACCGTCGTACGCCCTGCGTACCGTGGGTTCGAATCCCACTCTCTCCGCCATTTTTTATTTTAATAGTTTGAGAAGAACGTCACACGGAGAAGTACTCAAGTTGGTGACGAGGCGCCCCTGCTAAGGGCGTAGGTCGGGCAACCGGCGCAGGAGTTCGAGTCTCCTCTTCTCCGCCAAAGCTAAGACACGCAATAGCGTGTCTTAGTTTTTATCCAATTCTCAGAGCCGAAAATCACTAAAGGTGTATGCAAGGCTAAAACAACTTTTCAAGGAAAGGGGAGAGAATCCCAATGAAATCGAAACTCAAAGATCTCATTTCGCTTATATTAACAATCGCTGTCATCTTTGCTATAGTATATCTCTATGTTTTTGTGGGTGGCTGGAAACTTTTTGAATCGGGCGATCCGATAAAGATGGAAATTGGTGTTTCTGTAATCCTAGGTGTGATAGTGTGGGTTCTTATGAAGCTTAACGTTCAAATGAATTCACGGATAAATGAGCTTGAAAGCAAAATTGAACGTCTTGAAAAGACAATGATAACAGATAATGTCGAGGGAGGAATATGAAATGATACTATATTTCACCGGAACCGGCAACAGCCGTCATATAGCCGAAAGATTGGCTGATTTGCTCGGTGATGAGGTCATAAATATCAACAAGCGAATTAAAACAAACGATAACAGCACTATAGAAACAGATGAGAGATTGATCGTTGTCGCACCGACTTATGCGTGGCGTATGCCTTTGATAGTTGAAGAATGGTTAAGCAAAACTTCTTTTTCAGGGGCAAAGAGTATGTGGTTTGTTATGGATTGCGGTGGAGAGATCGGAAACGCTCCTAAGTATAATCGCACTGTCTGCGAGGGGAAAGGTCTTATCTATAAGGGAACGTTTCAAATCGTCATGCCGGAAAACTATGTCGCTATGTTTGATGTTCCGAATGAAACTGAAAGCAGAAATATAGTGTCTGCCGCCGATAAATCTGTCGATATGGCAGCTGCCACTATTGCGAACAATGATGACTTTCCTGTACCGAGAAACAATGCGTACGATAAGATTATGAGCGACATTGTCAATCCGATATTTTACCGCTTTTTTGTTAAGGCGAAGCAGTTTGATGCCGACAGCAGGTGTGTCGGGTGCGGAAAATGTGTTGAGTTGTGTCCGTTGAACAACATCACACTGAAAGACGGCAAACCTAATTGGGGCAATAACTGCACACACTGTATGGCTTGCATATGTTATTGTCCTACAGAGGCTATAGAGTACGGAAAAAAGAGCGTAGGCAAGAGAAGATATCGCTGCGAGTAAGCTCACCGAAAAAATAGATATTGAAATTGACAGCATTGGTAAGACTCTGACGAGTTGACCAATGCTGTCTTTAGCTTTTTTTAAGCATTATAATATTCGCTTTCAATAAATGAAAACAGGCAAAAATTTTCACTAATATTTTGTGAGAGCCGCAATACTTCTTCACTCTTCACTCTTACTTATTAAGTGAAATTCCGTTCACTTTTTAGTGAAGAGTGAATAAGTAGAAAATTCCGCCCACTTTCGTGAACGGAATTTTTTGGAGGTACGTCTCACTTTCGAGCCGGCAATCTGAATTAGAAATCCACATATCTTTATTAAAAAACATACAAAAGAATAGAAACACAAAATGCTTTACAACTTTGCACTCCACATTTGAAAGGATTTTATGCTATATCTTCAAGCGATTCCATTATTTCAAAACCACCCTTATTGAAAATATAATTAAGAAATTCCGTATTTACTATTGACAAGTTCCAAATATGGAATTATAATTGTGTTGAGAATAATTAAGGAGGTACGCATAATGAAGTGGAACGAAAAGGTTTTAATGTTAATGAAAGAAAAAGGCTTATCTCAAAAACAGTTGGCACAAGAATGCAAAATTGCCGAAAGTTCTGTGTCTCGTTATCTAAAAGCGGATAAACGACCACGACTTGACATTGTGGTTAATTTTGCAAAAATATTAAATGTTCAACCGGAATTCTTATTAGATGATAATGATTTAAACGATAATGCCTTTGCACTAATTTCAACTGCAATTGCAAGAAAAGGCAAAGAGTTGACACCGACAGAAAGAAACAAACTTATCGCTATGATTGCGGGAATGGAGACAGATGTATAGACAACCGTTTGAATATGAAAGAATTGATAAATTAGCAATTGATCTTTATGTTGACTATGGTTTGAATGAGTTTCCTATTGATGAAAAATCACTTTGCAAAAGAATGGGGATGAGTTTAGTTCCATATTCTGCGTATGAAGGCGAAAGCAGAAATATTTTATACAAAGAATCAACCGAGGGATCTTTCAGTTATGGTGCAACGCATCTAAATCCTGTTAGTTTTTATAATGACGGCAATGATTCTGTTTATGGAAATACCCGTCAGACTATACTTCACGAAATAAAACATTATGTGGACGAAGATGAAGACGATTCCGAAGACGACTTGGCAGAGCATTTTGCTCGCTATATGGCTTGTCCTACACCGTATTTAGTTTGGAAAAAAATCACTGATGTTAATGAAATAATTTCAACTTTTGGTGTAAGTGCAACTATAGCAGGTTTTGTTTCAAATAGTGTTAAAAACAGAATTGATAAGTATGGTTATAAAATATTTGATTATGAAAAGCCTCTTATTGATCTGTTTGACAATAAATAAAATATAAAGGTGGTGATGTGTTTGATTGTAGTTAATAAAAGAAAAAGCACCGTAAAGATTATTGGGATAATCAATACAGTGCTAATTTCCGAATGTTGCCATTCGTATTGTGGTAGATACATATTAGCACACTTCGGAAATAAACGCAAGAAAAATTTGAAAAAACACGTTTTTCAACAATACTAAAATTTTTTTCGGAGGTGTCATAATATGACAAGTAAATTAATGAGGGATAATCCCCTATTTATGCGTAACAATTTTGATTCTATTGGCAAATGGGGTATCCCGATTATCAAAAAGCAAGAACTTCCTAATGACAACATTATGTTGGTAGCTTGTTCTGACACAAAGGCAAACGATAACGAGGAAAACAAGAAAAAAGGCGTTCACTTCTTTGTTGATGATTATCGTTTTAACGGAATTTATAATAATCCCGACCGTTCTTTAGAACGCTATTCTCAATATGCCTTTTTGCTAACACCGGATTTTTCAACCTATGCCGATATGGATTTATGGCGACAACTTGAAAGTGTTGCCAAAAATCGCTGGGTTGGTGCATATTGGCAAAGCAAAGGTTTGACTGTAATACCAACTGTCAGTTGGAGTGATGCTCGCAGTTTTGAGTTTTGTTTTGATGGTATAGAACGAAACGGCACCGTCGCTGTCGGCATGATTGGGTGCAAACATTCTCACTTAGGTTTTATGCGTGGCTATAACGAAATGTTGGAACGCTTGCAACCTGAAAAAATTATTGTATTCGGCACTCCTTTTCCCGAAATGGAAGGTAATATTATACCAATTGACTATCAATCGTCAAGAAGGGTGGTGCACTGATATGGGTGGCAGAGGAACATTTGCAGCAGGGAATCCGGTTCCATATACATACGAAACCGTTGGCTATATTGATGATGTAAAGATTTTGCAAGGCATGAATGGAAAACATAGTTTGCCAGAAGAATCACACTCAAGCGATGCATATATCAAATTAAAACCCGATGGTACTTTTCATGAAATGCGTATCTACGATAAAGATCATTATCTCATTAAAGAGATCGCATATCACCCGGAGCCGAAAATAAATAACGGCAATAAATCAGAAAATGTCTTGCATATTCACGAATACAAACGAGATAATTTTAAAGACAGAGCGCCACGTTTTATGACGAACGAGGAAATAAAGAGATATAAAAAGTATTTGAAGGGAGTTAAATTATCATGATAAACGGAAATGCAAAAGAATTCATTGAAGGGTTACACTATGGAGATGAACGCTTTTTCCTCTTTGGTGAAAAAAAGTATTTTATTCAAGGTTATTTTGAAAATAAAAAGCCGATGTTAGAGCTTTATGTCCTTGAACCGTCAGACAGCGATTTTGTATGGCGTGCATTGTCCAATGATAAAAACTACCCAGTATCAGAATTTGAACAAGCGAAAATATTTGATGGAAAATCATTTTGGGAAATCGAAAAGAAAATTGAGTGGGTTGATTGCTGATTGCTGAAAAGGAGTTTCATTTACGATGAGAAAAAATGAGTTTAATTCTCTTGAGGATTTTACATCCCAATATACCGGAGTTTGGGCGCCTTCAGAAGGGCAATGGTTTGGCTTGGATTTTTCTTATAACGGCATCGAGTACAGATTAAATACAGGATCAATGTATAAAGAACAGAACACTATTTTACCTAACGGTAAGGAAGCAATATTCGGGATTTACCGTAAAAACAACAATACAACATCAAAAAAAGAATATGTCCTGCTTGAAGAATTTGCCGATATGGAGGATGTATTAAACAGCACTTGTATAGAAGGTATTGCCTTTAGTGGTGTTATAATGGACAATGAAACTGAGTTGCTCGGTCAAGATTAAAAAAATTCCCCATTGACGCTACCAACATCAATGGGGATTCAAAGGATACAAAATCCTTCAAACTACATTTACATATTACAATATTTTTGGCTCTTTGTCAAGATGATTAATTCTCTGCATCTAAATAGACGTGACCCATTTTATGCAAAAATTCCGTCCACTTTCGTGAACGGAATTTTTTGTGTTTACAGCTTGTTTTTGTCAAAATTTGAACCGAGCAACGAAACACATATAAGAGACTTATTATGTAAATAAATAAGAGCAACAAGTATAAAAATACTTTGTGCCCCTACGTAATATATTTTATTCCTCTAAACTCTCTGTTACTTCAAAGCCGCCTTTGAAAATAACAACTATTGTTTTGTTAGCCATGATTTTAATACATTCGATAAGTCTTCGTACTAACATGTCATCATATTCAATTATATCAACCCCATGATTCCGTAAAAGTTCAGATATTCTGTTTTTTTCATAGACATTTGCTTCTGTTGAGTTTATCGAAACATCCAATACTTCAAGTTGTTCTCTCAAAACCTTTACTTTTGCAAAAACCTTTTCGACTTCATCCAAATATCTACTTTTATCGCCCTCGGTACAAGCAGCCTTCATCATATAATCTTCAGCTTCATCCTGAAGTTGTTTTATATTTGATTTTATGTTGTAAATATTTAAGCTTGCCTCATCTCTCGTTATTCCATATTCGAGAGATGCTTTCATTACATTATATATATCGCCCTTTGATGTTGTTGTGATGGTTTCGGTTGTGATATTACCGTTTTTATCATAACCGTAGCCGTAAACTTGAGAAAGTGCGTTAAGCGTGTTTTTCAGCGTTGAAACATTGCCTTTTTCGTTGTAACCGAACTCCGTTGAAACAACATTTGCGGTGTTCACTTTCCAAAGGTTGCCGTCTTCGTCTGTTTCTGTCGTTTTTGCGAAAACTGTTGTTCCGTTAGTCTTAAATGTGTCTTTGTTATCTTCGGTACAGAATATAAAAAATTTTATTAAAGAGATTCAAAATATGCTTTCATAATATGCATTAAGTTTTTTCGGTGTATGGAGCGAAATAAACTCGCCGTTTGTTGTTCGTTTATCTGCTATTGCTTTATCGAATTCGATTAAATCTTCGTAAGATTTAAAATATCCATCGAACAAACACCATGTTATTTTTTTACCATCGCTCATACAAAGATCATATTCGGGAGATATCCCTCTCATTTTTATACCGGAAGATTTGTTGTAGTATAAAACCGCATTATTCAACTCACTGTAATCGTAAGATATTTGTGCATCGGCGAATAATCGAGCGTATAATATATTATCGGTTGTTGCTACCCACACATTTGTGTTGAAATAGAAAACAAAAAGAAAAACAATTATACCTATGCCTGAAAAAACAGACCAATATTTTACCGGTTTCATTTTACGCTCTTTTGAAAAGAAACACGATACAGCTAAAACTATATAACAGCAGAAAATTATTATTAAGTCTTTATCTAAATTTGCAAAGAGGAATCCGTCATATCGCATTTTAAAATATAGCCCCAACAATTTTTGATACAGGAAATATACACATACAGAAATAGCAACAGACAATACAAACATCAATTCAAACTTATTAAATTTTTTGTGTCTGTTTTTCATGAAATTGCCCCCTTTATTTTGTTTCGCAATGGTATATACGCTGTCCCGAACATAGAGCTGAGAAGTGATGAAGTTATATATTTATTAAATGTACCGTTCATCCGCTTAAAATATTTATGTATGGTCAATCTAATAATTTTAAAATTATTTGTCTTTATCGATTTTTTCCAAGCAGAAGAAACTTGCTTGTCATACTTGGAAATTTTTTTGAGTGAAATACTCCCTTTAGTAATTTTATTGGATATCAATGTTGATACTAATGATATTATCAAACTTATGGTGAATACTTCCAATATTGAATATTCTGAAGAAATTGTTGTAATAAGATTACTTGTAAATGTTACTACGAAAGAGATAATATCATTAACTTTCTTTGTCGATATCAACCCATCTATTGCCCCTAATGCAACATTTATCAGTAATTTTCCAACTTTAAAAGTTACATTGTTTTTTAAAATGTATTTATCAACAAACCACTCGATAATATAAGCAGCTGCACCTAGCAAAGCGCCTATTGCTGTTTTTAAAACTGTTGTTATGGCTATGTTTCCTACCGGATCCCAACCATTCACCGAATTATTCTCACAATAAGCAAAGGGGTTATATGAAACTTCCGACCCAGTAACACCGATATAATTCACATCATCACAGTTGATGAACCTACCTACTTCCGGATCGTAATATCTTGACTGGAGATAGTACATTTCAATGTCACTATCATAGTAATATGACCTATAACGGAACGGGTTTATATTTCCGATTGCGGTATTGCCAGTTACAGATGTTACCTTTCCCCAAGGGTCGTAAGTGTAACTTGCAACTATTTCGCCAACATCGTTAGTTATATCGATTATATCACCTTGCTGGTTTTTAACATAGAAGTAATCAGCTTCATTATAAGCAAAGCCTATAATTTCATCACTGCTATCATAATAGAAGTGAAGTGTAACTGTTCAGTCTATCTGCTCAATGATGTTTGTGCCGTCGAGGTAATAGGTTGTTGTTACAGTATTAACAGTTTTACTTGTTCTGATACCGTCTTCGTTGTAGGTATAAGTGTTTGTGTCAAACTTGGTTAACTGTCTGCCAAAAGACCACTCAAGATTATGACCTCTCAGTCGGCTTCGCCGCCAGCTCTCCTTTCAGGCGAGCCTTAAATGAGGCGGAGCGGTGGAGAAAGACCACCGCCAGTTAATTATTTTTCAA